>NZ_JAHWXM010000001.1:0-600000 GCF_023091225.1 Microbacterium galbinum
GCGGCCATAGCGTGAGGGAAACGCCCGGTTACATTCCGAACCCGGAAGCTAAGCCTCACAGCGCCGATGGTACTGCAGGGGGGACCCTGTGGGAGAGTAGGACACCGCCGGACTTCTTTTAAGTAAAATGGCCACCCAATGCTGGGTGGCCATTTTGCGTTTACAGGGATAGGAATCATCATGCCGGAAGACGACCAGCGCCGCCCGCGTCGCGCCAACGACCGCGGAGCCCGCAACGAGCGCCCTTCCGGCGGACGACCGAACTATCGCGAAGGCGGGCAGCGTCGCGAGGGCGGCTATAACCGCGACGGTGGTTCTGCTCCGCGTCGCGAGGGCGGGTACAACCGCGATGGTGGCTCCGCGCCCCGTCGTGAGGGCGGTTATAACCGCGATGGTGGCTCCGCGCCCCGTCGTGAGGGCGGGTACAACCGTGATGGTGGTTCTGCTCCGCGTCGCGAGGGCGGCTATAACCGCGACGGTGGCTCCGCGCCCCGTCGTGAGGGCGGGTACAACCGTGATGGTGGTGCTCCGCGTCGTGAGGGTGGCTACAACCGTGATGGTGGTGCTCCGCGTCGTGAGGGTGGCTACAACCGTGATGGTGGTGGCCCGCGTCGCGAGGGCGGCTATAACCGCGACGGTGGCTCCGCGCCCCGTCGTGAGGGCGGGTACAACCGTGATGGTGGTGCTCCGCGTCGTGAGGGCGGGTACAACCGTGATGGTGGTGCTCCGCGTCGTGAGGGCGGGTACAACCGTGATGGTGGTGCTCCGCGTCGTGAGGGCGGATACAACCGCGACGGTGGTGGCCCGCGTCGTGAGGGCGGGTACAACCGCGATGGTGGTGCTCCGCGTCGTGAGGGCGGGTACAACCGTGACGGTGGTGCTCCGCGTCGTGAGGGCGGGTACAACCGTGACGGTGGTGCTCCCCGTCGTGAGGGCGGTGCCCCCCGTCGCGAAGGCGGATACGACCGCGACCGCGCGCCCCGCCGCGAAGGCACCGGTGCCGGCCGCTCTTACCCGCAGCGCGGGGGAGCGGGGCGTGAGCGTCCTGTGCAGGCGACGAACGAGCGTCCTCGCTTCGACGAGCCGCAGATTCCCGAAGAGGTCACCGCGCGCGATCTCAACGGCGCCGCGCGCAATGAGCTCAAGACGCTGAGCAAGGAGAACGCCGAGCACGTCGCGCGTCATCTCGCGATGGCGTCGCGACTCATCGACGAAGACCCCGCGCTGGCACACGAACACGCTCTTGCCGCGTCGCGGAGCGCCGGACGTATCGCGATCGTTCGTGAAACCCTTGGGATCACGGCCTACGCGACCGCGGACTTCGCCCTGGCACTGCGCGAGCTTCGCACCTTCCGTCGCATCTCCGGAAAGGACGACCAGATCGCGCTCATGGTCGACAGCGAGCGCGGCATCGGTCGTCCCGACCGTGCGCTCGAGACAGGACGCTCCGTCGACCGTTCCACGCTGGCGACTCCCGTGCGGGTCGCGCTGGCGATCGCGATGTCGGGTGCTCGTCTCGACCAGGGCGACCTCGAGCTCGCTCTCGGTGAACTCGAGATTCCCGAACTCGACCCCGATCGCGCCTTCGAGTGGAGCCCGGCACTCTTCGCCGCCCGCGCCGCTGTGCTTGAGGATCTCGGTCGTGACGACGAGGCGGCGTTCTGGGCGCACCGCGCGGAGGTCGCCGCCGAAGCACTCGGTATCGACGAGGCAGGCGACGAGGAGATCTTCATCGAGGACGGCCTCATCGAGGGCGACTTCGATGACGACGCCGAAGACGCCGACACGGAGGACGAGACCGCCGCCGAAGCGACTTCGGAGTCCGAAGCGTCAGAAGACTCGGTTCCCGAGTCGGATGCCGTGGACGCCGAGCCGTCCGTCGACGACGAGGTGCGCGAGCTCCTCGGCGAGTCCGACGACGACTCCGAGACGCCGGGGGCCTGAGTGGCGCTGTTCTCCAAGAAGCGCGCGGCAGCGACCCCGCTCGACGGGGTCGACACCGTCCTGGCCGACCTCGATGGTGTGGTCTACGCCGGTCCCGGAGCCCTTCCGTACGCCGTCGACAGTTTGAACGAAGCGGCACGTCGTGTGCGTCTCGGGTACATCACCAACAATGCGTCCCGCACGGATGCGTCGGTCGCTGCCCACTTGACCAGCCTCGGTCTCGAGGTCGCGCCGCACGACGTGGTCACCAGCCCTCAGGCGGCGATGCGGCTTCTGGCCGATATCGTCCCCGCTCCCGCCACGATTCTGGTCGTCGGGGGAGACGGCCTCGTCGACGAGCTGCAGAAAGCCGGATACACCGTCACACGCAGCGCGCAGGACTCTCCGCAGGCCGTCGTCCAGGGCTTCGCACCCGAGGTGGCCTGGACGGATCTCGCCGAAGCATCCTTCGCCTTGCAGCTGCCGGAGGACGAGGGCGGCATCCCCTGGATCGCCACCAACACCGACTGGACGATCCCGCGTGAGAGGGGCGTCGCCCCGGGCAACGGCACGCTCGTCTCGGCAGTGCACACGGCGGTCGGTCGGCTCGCGACCGTGGCCGGAAAGCCCGAGACGCCGATCTTCGACGAGGCCATCGCGCGCTTCGACGCGAAGAAGGCGCTCTTCATCGGTGATCGGCTCGATACCGACATCATGGGAGCCAATCGCGTCGGCATCGACTCCGTGCTCGTGTTGACCGGCATCGACCGTCCGAAGCATGTTCTGGCGGCCCCAGAGGGATCGCGCCCGACGTTCATCGTGAGCGACCTTCGGGAGCTGCACCAGCCGTACCCTGCGACCGTCGAGCGCGACGGCGTCTTCCACGTGAACGGGGCCGCGGTGCGCGTGCACGGCGCCGATGTCGAGATCGTCGCCGACGAGGGGGAGCAGATCGATCTGCTCCGGGCGGGAGCAGCAGCGATCTGGGCGTCCGGAACCCCGGTGTTCGTCCTGAGGGTGCCCGAGCACCTCTACGACGATCCGTTCCACCGTCCCTGATCGCAACCGGAGCCCGGTTCGTCGCCTGCGCCGTGGCGACCGGCGCTGTCCGAGGCGCCGCGTACAGTGGAATCCGTGAGCGAAGATAAGACGAGCACCCCGACCGACGGTCTGTGGAGCCGGCTGCGTCTGATCGAAGGACAGCCGTTGCCTGCGCGTGCCGACGCCTACTCGGCGCTGCACGACGACCTCGCCCGACGCCTCGAGAGCGGGGCGAAACTCGACCCCCGGGAGACGCCGACACGATGACGCGCCTCGATGCCGCCCTCGCCGCGCGGGGACTCGCTCGTTCGCGCACGCACGCCGCCACTCTGATCGCCGAAGGACTCGTGTCGGTCGACGGCACGCCCGTCGTCAAAGCGTCCACCGCGGTGACGGACTCCTCCGAGATCTCGATCGCAGGCGCCGATCACTATGTCGGTCGGGCCGCGCACAAGCTGATCGCCGCGCTCGACGGCTTCGATGTCGGCGTCGATGGGCGTCTCGCCCTTGACATGGGGGCATCCACCGGCGGCTTCACCCAGGTGCTCCGTGAGCGCGGTGCTCGTCGAGTCCTCGCGGTCGACGTCGGTCACGGACAGCTCGCGCCGTCGATCGCGGCGGACGCCGGTGTCGTCCCGGTCGAGGGGTACAACGTCCGCCACATGACCCCCGGGAATCTCGCGGAGGCGACCGGGGAACAGGCGCTGCCCGATGTCATCGTCGGTGATCTCTCGTTCATCTCCCTCGAGCTCGTGCTCCCGGCCGTCGCGGGAGTCGCAGCCCCGACGGCAGACATCGTCCTCCTGGTGAAGCCGCAGTTCGAAGTGGGCCGCACCGCGGTGCGCGGTGGACTCGTCACCGATCCGGCGACCCGCGCCGATGCCGTGGCGCGAACCGTGTGGAGCGCGTGGGACGCTGGGCTCGGGATGCTGGGCATCCTTCCCTCCCCGATTCTCGGAACACACGGCAACTCCGAATACCTCGTCCATCTCGCGCCGGGGCGCGGTAGCAATCCGACAGAATGGTTGGATCGCATCAACGCTTTGGCAGGAGGACGATGAACGAGCGCAGCATCCTGGTCGTCGCCCATGCCGGTCGCGCCGACACGGTCGCGGCTGCACGGCGGGTGATCGAATCCCTGCGCGGTGCGGGCGCGCGACCTGTGCTGGCGTCGGACGACCGCTCCGAGCTCGCCGCGGTCGACGCGTTCTTCGCCGACGTCGCCGAGCTGGGCACCACCGTCGATCCCGGAACTCTCGAGCTCGCGATCGTGCTCGGCGGGGACGGCACGATACTGCGGGCGGCCGAGCTCGTGCGAGAGACCGGGGCGCCGGTCCTCGGTATCAACATGGGCCACGTGGGCTTCCTCGCCGAGATCGACCGTGACGATATGGACGACGCCGTGCGGCGCGTGATCGCTCGCGATTACGAGGTCGAAGAGCGTCTGGCCCTCTCGGTGCGCGTCAAGGATGCGGATGGCGCGGTCGTCTACGAGACCTGGGCGCTGAATGAGGCGACGGTCGAGAAGGCGAGCCGGGAGCGCATGATCGAGGTCGTGCTCGAGATCGACGGGCGCCCCCTGTCGAGCTTCGGCTGCGACGGCATGGTGATCTCCACGCCCACGGGCTCGACCGCGTACAACTTCTCGGCCGGCGGTCCCGTGATCTGGCCGAGTGTGGAAGCGATCGCCGTCGTGCCGCTCTCGGCGCACGCGCTGTTCGCCAAGCCTCTCGTCGTCAGCCCCGACGCCGCCGTCGCGATCGAGATGCTCGAGCGTACGGACGGCTCCGGCATCCTCTGGTGCGACGGACGCCGATCCCACGAGCTTCCCCCGGGGGCACGCGTGGTCGCGCGCCGCTCGTCGCGGCCCGTGCGACTCGCTCGTCTGCACCCGACCGCGTTCACGGACCGCCTGGTGCGCAAGTTCCAGCTCCCGGTCGAAGGATGGAGAGGGCAGGAGGTGCCGTCGTGATCGAAGAGATGCGGATGCAGGGACTCGGCGTCATCGATGATGCCGTGCTGCCGCTGGGTCCCGGCTTCACGGCGATCACCGGCGAGACCGGTGCGGGAAAGACCATGGTCGTCACCGGCCTCGGGCTGCTGCTCGGTCAGCGCGCTGATTCCGGCGCGGTGCGCGCCGGGGCCGCCCAGGCATCCGTCGCCGGCGTATGGATCGTGCCCGAGACCGGACCGGTCTCGGAGATCGTGTCGGATGCCGGTGGCGAACTCGAACCGGCCGGCGCAGGTCGCTCCGAGCTCTACGTGTCGCGCACGCTGAGCGCCGAAGGGCGCAGCCGCGCGAGCGTCGGCGGACGAGCGGCCCCGGCGGGCGTGCTCTCGGCACTCGCCGACGAGCTCGTCGTGGTCCACGGCCAGTCCGAGCAGCTGCGGCTGCGATCCGCGGCCGCTCAACGCGACGCCCTCGACCGCTTCGGTGGAGCGCCGATCACATCCGCACTCCAGACCTACGTCATTGCGTTCGAGCGTTGGCGGGCGTTGGATGCCGAGATCTCCGACATCAGCGAGAATCGCGACCGCCGCGCCGACGAGGCGACCCGGTTGAGGGAGGCGCTCGCCCTGATCGAGGCGACGGCGCCCGAGGCGGGGGAAGACGAAGAACTCGCCGAACGGGCGGAGCGCCTCGCGAATTCCGAAGAGCTTCGGCTCGCGGCATCCGTCGCCCATGGGGCGCTCTCGAACGAAGAGGGGGAGTCCGACGCCTCTGCTCTGGTGGCCGAGGCACGACGCGTGCTCGAGCGGGTGACCGATGCCAAGCTGGCGGCGATCTCCGAGAGCCTCGCCGACATCGGTTACCGCCTGACCGATGTCGCCGGTCTCCTCTCCGCGTACCTGGCCGACCTCGACGAGTCCGGTCCGCACGAGCTCGCGGCCGTCGAAGAGCGGCGTGCCGCCCTCGGCACCCTGATCCGTGCGCACGGCTCCCTCGATGAGGCGCTCGAGGTGTGGCAGACGGGCTCGGCCCGGCTCGCCGAGCTCGACGACGATGACGACCGCCTCGAGCGGCTGCTCGCCGAACGCGACGCCGCTCGCGAAGAGCTCGATGCCGCAGCGGATCGTCTGACCGCCGCGCGCACCGAGGCGGCGGAACGTCTGGGCGCGGCAGTGACCGAAGAGTTGCATGCGCTGGCGATGCCGGATGCGCGTCTCTCCGTCACGGTATCGACGGGATCCGAGAGCACCCATGGTCGTGACGACGTCGCCATCCTGCTCGCCCCGCATCCCGGCGCCGAACCGCGCTCCGTCGCCAAGGGTGCCTCGGGAGGAGAGCTCTCCCGCGTGATGCTGGCGATCGAGGTCGTCATCGCCGCGACCGATCCCGTGCCGACCTTCGTCTTCGACGAGGTCGATGCCGGCATCGGCGGCGCAGCGGCGATCGAGGTCGGGCGGCGACTCGCCCGGCTTGCAGAGAAGTCGCAGGTGATCGCGGTGACGCACCTTGCCCAGGTCGCCGCATTCGCCACGAACCACCTGTCCGTCGTGAAGTCCAACGACGGAGCAGTCACCGCCTCGAATGTGAGGCGGCTCGACGGTGCGGATCGAGAGGCGGAGATGGCTCGTCTGCTCTCCGGACTCGCCGATTCCGACGCCGCACTGACCCACGCCCGTGAACTACTCAGCCTCGGTCGCTGAACGAACTGTTAGGATAGAAGCCCGTGATGAACTCTTCTTCTGCGGGACCCAACAACGACACCACCAAGCACATTTTTGTGACGGGCGGTGTCGTTTCGTCTTTGGGTAAGGGGCTCACCGCAGCGAGCCTGGGAAACCTGCTCACGGCTCGCGGAATGCGCGTCGTGATGCAGAAGCTCGACCCGTATCTCAATGTCGATCCGGGAACGATGAACCCGTTCCAGCACGGCGAGGTCTTCGTCACCGACGACGGCGCCGAGACCGACCTCGACATCGGCCACTACGAGCGTTTCCTCGACATCAACCTGTCGCAGGCCGCGAACGTCACGACCGGCCAGATCTACTCGCAGGTCATCGCCCGTGAGCGCCGGGGGGAGTACCTCGGCGACACCGTCCAGGTCATCCCGCACATCACCGACGAGATCAAGCGCCGCATGCGCCTGCAGGCGTCGGAGGACCCGCGCCCCGACGTCATCATCACCGAGGTCGGCGGCACCGTGGGTGACATCGAGTCGCAGCCCTTCCTCGAGGCGGCCCGCCAGCTTCGCCACGAACTCGGTCGCGACAGCGTCTTCTTCGTGCACGTCTCCCTGGTCCCGTTCATGGGAGCCTCGGGTGAGCAGAAGACCAAGCCGACCCAGCACTCGGTCGCGGCCCTCCGCCAGGTCGGCATCCAGCCCGACGCGCTCGTGCTCCGCAGCGACCGCCCGGTGAGCGAGAGCAACCGCAACAAGATCGCCCTCATGTGCGACGTCGACGTCGAGGGTGTCATCAACACCGTCGACCTGCCGAGCATCTACGACATCCCGTCCACGCTCAACGACCAGGGCCTCGACTCCTACATCGTGCGTCGCCTCGGACTCGACGCCAAGGCGGCCGATGTCGACTGGACGCGCTGGAACAAGGTGCTGCACGCGGTCCACAACCCCAAGCACGAGGTCACGATCGGGCTCGTGGGCAAGTACATCGACCTGCCCGACGCGTACCTCTCGGTCACCGAGGCGCTGAAGGCGGGCGGCTTCGCGCAGGAGACGAAGGTCAACATCCGCTGGATCCCTTCCGATCTCTGCGAGACGCCCGAGGGTGCGCAGGAGCAGCTGTCGCAACTGGACGGTATCTGCGTTCCCGGCGGCTTCGGCATCCGCGGCATCGAGGGCAAGCTCGGCGCCCTGCGTTTCGCCCGTGAGCAGGGCATCCCGACCCTGGGCCTGTGCCTCGGACTGCAGTGCATGGTCATCGAGTACGCTCGCCACGTCGCCGGCATCGAGGGCGCGTCCTCGAGCGAGTTCGACCCCGAGACCTCCGAGCCGGTCATCGCGACGATGGCGGAGCAGGTCGAGATCCTCGACGGCGGCGACCTGGGCGGCACGATGCGTCTGGGCCTCTACCAGGCGGCTCTCGCCGAGGGGTCGCTCGCACGCGAGGTGTACGGCGCGCCGCAGGCATCCGAGCGTCACCGTCACCGCTACGAAGTGAACAACGCCTACCGCGGTCGTCTGTCCGACGCCGGCCTGGTCTTCTCGGGCCTGAACCCCGAACTCGACCTGGTCGAGTACGTCGAGCTGCCGCGCGACGTGCACCCGTACTACATCGCCACCCAGGCTCACCCCGAGCTGCGTTCGCGCCCGACCGACCCGCACCCGCTGTTCCGCGGTCTCGTCGGCGCAGCCATCGATCGCCACCGCGCGAGCGAGCTGTTCGATGTCGACGCGGCCGCCGATGCCTGAGACTCAGGTCGACGCGGGCGATCTCCACGACGAGCCCTTCGAACCCGAGGTCCTGCAGAGCGACCTCGCGTTCGAGGGCGCCGTGTGGGACGTCCGCGACGACCGGGTGCGCTACGGCGACGGTGAGATCCGTCGCCAGTACGTCGCTCACACCGGTGCGGTGGCGATCCTCGCGCTCGACGACGACGAGCGCGTGCTGCTCATCCAGCAGTACCGGCATCCGATCCGTCACCGCGACTGGGAGCTGCCCGCTGGGCTCCTCGACGTGCCGGGGGAGGAGCCGCTGGAAGCGGCTCGCCGAGAGCTCGCCGAAGAGGCCGACCTCACCGCTTCCCAGTGGGTGCCGCTCGTCGCCTCGTGGACGACTCCAGGCGGAAACGACGAGCTCATCCACATCTTCCTCGCGACGGGACTCTCGGATGCCGAGACTCCGCACGCGAGAGAAGACGAAGAGGCCGACATCCGCGTCGAGTGGGTTCCTTTGGCGGATGCCGTCGACGCGGTGCTCGCCGGGCGCATGCGCAACGGCATCCTGAGCCTGGGCGTGATGGCGGCGACGCTGAGGCTGCGCAACCGGGGCTGAGGATGCTGCTCGCGCGCGCCCTCGACTCGTATCTGCGTCACGTCACGATCGAGCGCGGCTTGAGCGACCACACGGTCTCCGCGTACCGGCGTGACCTTGACGGATACATCGCCTGGTTGTCGGAGCAAGGTGTCACGGACACCTCCGAGGTCACGGCCCAAGTGATCGGCCGGTTCATCGAGGAGCGCTCCTCGGAGGTGCCGCCGCCTGCCGCGACCAGCCTCGCGCGACTGCAGTCGTCCGTGCGCGGATGGCACCGGTACCTTGCCCGCGAGGGTATCGAACAGGACGATCCGAGCGGGCGCCTGCGACCGCCGAAAGCCCCCCGGAGACTGCCGAAGGCGCTGACGATCGACCAGGTCGAGAGGTTGCTCCAGGCGCCCCCGTCGGAGGAGCCGATCGGGATCCGCGACCGTGCGCTTCTCGAGCTGCTCTACGCGACCGGTGCGCGCGTGTCGGAGGCGGTCGGACTCGACGTCGACGACCTGGCCCACGGCGATGTGCTGCGTCTGCGCGGCAAGGGGTCGAAGGAGCGCATCGTTCCCATCGGGTCGTTCGCCCGCGACGCCGTTGACGCCTATCTCACTCGGGTGCGTCCGGGGCTCGCTACGAAGGGGCGCGCATCGGCGCGCCTCTTCCTCGGAGCGCGGGGGGCGCCGCTCTCGCGGCAGAGCGCCTGGCTGGTGATTCGTTCGGCCGCCGAGCGTGCGCAGATCACCGCCGAGGTCTCGCCGCACACGCTGCGCCACTCGTTCGCCACGCATCTCCTCCAGGGCGGAGCGGATGTGCGCGTCGTGCAGGAACTCCTCGGGCACGCCTCCGTGGCGACCACCCAGATCTACACGCACGTCTCTGTCGACACCCTCCGCGACATCTACGCGACCTCGCACCCGCGCGCCCGCTGACGCGGAGCACACCTCGCAGCGGCGCCCCGAGGCCGCTCCAACGTGCGATGCACGGAGAGCAGAAAAGCGTCATGTCATCCTTTCGGCGGACGCGAGAATCTCGCCTCACTCTCTACTGTGGATACTTCCGGCCATCGTCGGTCGCACAAAGGAGTCTTGACATGCGTTCCACCGTTCCTCTCGCCGCGCTCGCGGCGACCGCCATGGTGCTCGTCCTCTCGGGCTGCGGAGGCGCGTCCTCCGACGAGCTGTCCTACGAGGACTCGCCCCTGAACGAGTACCTCGCCGCGGCCTGGGGCAGCGACCTCTCGCCCGAGGAGCAGCAGAAGAAGTTCGACGAGCAGCAGGTCAAGGTCGAGGAACTGATCTCGGAGTGCATGTCGGAGGAGGGATTCGAGTACGTCCCGAACACCAGCAGCGGCGGCGTGATGACCAGCGACGGCGGCGAGTGGGAGCCGGACAAGCGGGAATGGGTCGAGAAGTACGGCTACGGCTACGTCAACAACCCGTTCGCCGAGCAGCAGGACGAGGGCCCCACCGACCAGGAGTACGTCGACCCGAACGCGGACTACGTCTCGTCGCTCTCGGAGTCCGAGCAGACGGCGTTCTACGAGGTGCTGTACGGCCCGCCGCAGGAGGAGTCCGAGATGTCGGAGGACGGCAGCTACGAGTACAACTGGGAGACGGCCGGTTGCCAGGGCTGGGCGCAGCACGAGCTCGAGGGCGATGACCCGTGGCAGGCCGAGGAGTTCGCCGAGCTGCGCGCCAACATGGAAGAGCTGTGGACGACGTCGCAGGACGCACCCGAGCTCGCCGATCTGAACGCCGAGTGGGCCTCTTGCATGGCCGACAAGGGCGAGCCCGGATTCGAGAAGCAGATGGATGCCGGTCAGTCGATCATCGACGACCAGAATGCGCTGTACGACGCGGCCTACGGTGACGGCTCCGAGCAGGTCGACCTCGACTCGCCCGATTTCGTCGACCCGAGCGAGAGCCCCGAGATGAAGGAACTGGGCGAGCGGGAGATCGCCCTCGCCCTCGTCGATCTCGAGTGCCGCGAGAAGACGTCGTTCACGAAGAAGTCGATGGAGATCCAGTTCGCGCTGGAGGAGAAGTTCATCGCCGCGAACAAGGCCGACCTCGACGCCTTCAAGGCCGCCGCCGAGCAGAGCAAGTGATGCGCGACGACGAGACCCCGACGACCCAGATCCCCGCAGAGGGAAGCGACGCCGGGGCGGGGGAGAACTTTGCCACGGCGGAGACGACGACGTTCACCGACCTGATCGACGGCTCCGACGGTGCGAGCGCGGATTCCGCGGATGGCACCGCCGACGACGCCGCGGGAACGACGGACACTTCGCGGGTGAGCGGGTGGGGCCGCGTGCTCCGCGGCAACCGCACCCTCTGGATCGTGGCGCTCGGCGCGGTGGTCTGCCTGGTGGCCGGGCTGCTGGTCGGGCGTTTCCTGCTCTCGCCCGATGCGTCGAGTGCGGATGCGCCCGAGCCCGGTCTCGTGACCGCTCCGGTGGAGTTCGGTCCGTTGAGCAACGACGTCACCCTGCGGGCGGACGTCGGATACGCGGATGCCGTCGACGTCAAGATCGATACCTCGACGCTCACCGGCGGCGCCGTCGTCACCGGGAAGACGCCGGAGGTGGGTGCCACGCTCGAACCGCTGTCGGTCGCGCTCGAGATCGTCGGACGCCCGGTGATCGTCCTGCCCGGAGAACTTCCGGCGTATCGCACCCTGCGTTTCGGCGTCTCGGGTCCGGATGTTCTGCAGCTGAAGCAGGCGCTCGCGAGCGTCGGCATCGGCGCCGGCGACGTGAATTCCAACATGTTCGACCAGGCCACCGCCGAGGGGATCGCGCAGCTCTACGCGCAGGCCGGGTACCCGGTGCCGGAATCCGAGGAGGGGACCGCTGATGGCGTGCGGTCCGCCGAAGAGGCCGTCCGTTCCGCGCAGTCCGGAGTCGCTGACGCCGAGAAGGCGCTGACCGCCGCGGGAGCGGGCCCGACCCCGGTCGAAGCCTTCCAGGCGGACGTCGCGGTGCAGACGGCCGTGGAAGCGCTCGACGCCGCGCGTGCCGCCGGCGAAGGAGTCCCTGCCGCGGAGCGCGCCCTGCACACGGCGAACCTCGAACGGGATGCGATCTGGGCGCCGCGGGACACGAGCAGTGAAGCATCCGCTCTGGAGAGCGCGCGCGCCGCGGTGACCTCGGCCAACGAGGCGCTCGAGGAGGCGCGTCAGAAGGCGCTTCCCTTCCTGCCTGCCAGCGAGGTGCTGTACCTCACCGAACTTCCGCGTCGTGTGGACGCGGTGAACGTGCAGCGCGGCTCGATCGTCGAGGGCGCAGCGATGACCGTGTCGGGCGCGACCGTTCGTCTCACCGGGGCTGCAGCCGAGGCCGATGCCCGTCTGCTGGAGGCGGGAGCCGAGGCGGCGTTCGAGCTGCCGGACGGTACCGAGCACCGTGCAGTGATCGCGACGCTCAAGGAGGGCAAGGACAGCAGTGCTCGGTGGTCGGTGATCCTCGAACCGGACCCGCTCACGCCCGAGCAGATCAGCCAGCTCCAGGGAAGCAACGTCCGGGTCAAGATCGCGGTCGGAGCTACGGACGGCGACGTTCTCTCGGTGCCGCTCGCGGCACTCACCGCCGGCCCCGGGGGTGAGTCGCGCGTCGAGGTGGTCGAGTCCGATCCCCGAGAGGGCGAGGACGCCACGACACGCCTCGTCGTCGTCGAGCCCGGTCTGGCGGCCAAGGGGGCCGTCGAGGTGACCCCGGTCGACGGTGAACTCGACGAGGGCGATCTCGTGGTGGTGGGCCGGTGACGGCCGCGCCGCCGCTGGTCGAGCTCCGTGACGTGACGCGTTCGTTCCCCGGGCCGCCCGAGGTCCAGGCGTTGAAAGCGGCCACGCTGAGTGTGGCGGCGGGCGACTACATCTCGATCGTCGGACCCAGCGGATCCGGCAAGTCGACCATGCTCAACCTGCTCGGGCTGCTCGACCGGCCCAGCGTCGGGGAGTATCGGCTGGCAGGATCGCTCACGGGAGACCTGTCGGACGACGAGCGTGCGGCGGTGCGCGCCCGATTCATCGGCTTCGTCTTCCAATCGTTCCATCTGCTTCCCCGACGCAGCGTGCTCGACAACGTGCTCATGCCCATGCTCTACAGCGGTGTGCCTCGGCGCGAACGCGAGGAGCGGGCGCGCGAGGCGCTCTCCCGGGTGGGCCTCGGACACCGCATCGACTTCTTCCCGAACTCGCTGTCCGGCGGCGAGCGGCAGCGCGTCGCCGTTGCGCGCGCGGTCGTCAGCGGACCCCAGCTGCTGCTGGCCGATGAGCCGACGGGCAACCTCGACCAGCGCACCTCCGGCGAGGTCATGGAACTCTTCGAGGAGCTCAACGCGGACGGGCTCACTCTCATCGTCATCACGCATGACGATGCGGTCGCGCGCCGCGCCGGGCGGAGCATCCGCATCTCCGACGGCCGATTGAGCGAGCTGTGATGCGCCTGCTCCGGCGTCGACGCAGAGATGCCGGGTCGACGAACGTTCCGGCCGAGGGCACGACAGCCGAGAACTCCGCGTCCGAGAGCGCAGCCCCCGAGAACGCGGCGCCCGAGAACGCGGCGACGGCGCTCCTGCCGTCGGTGAAGCATGCCGATCGGTTCACGTTCCAGGACCTGGTCGCCGAGGCGACGGCCGATATCGGATCGAGGCCCGCCCGTCTGGTGATGACGATCCTCGGAACCGTGCTCGGCATCGCTTCGCTGGTCGCGACGCTCGGGTTCGCCCAGACGGCGGCGGCGCAGATCGCCGCGCAGTTCGACGGAGTCGCAGCGACCCAGGTCGTCGTCACGCCGGCGAAGGCGCAGTCCGGCCGGGAGAACACGACCGTCGCTGCCGGACGACTGCCCTGGGACGCCCCGGAGCGCGTGAAACTCCTCGCCGGTGTCGACAGCGCGGCTCTCATCGCCGACGTCGAACTCGCCGACGGCGAGACGATCACGGCCGTGCCGGTGAACGATCCCTCGGCCCCGATCACGGCCTCGCCGAAGCTGTTCGCGACGACCCAGGACCTGCCGGATGCCGTCGACGGGGAACTCGTGACGGGACGCTTCTTCGACGACGGTCACGACGAGCGGGGTGATCGCGTGGCGGTTCTCGGCCAGCGCGCCGCGGAGCGGATGGGGATCAATCGTGTCGATTCCCAGCCGTCGATCTTCATCGCCGGCGTGTCGTATTCCGTCATCGGCATCATCGACGGGATGGAGAGGCGCTCCGAGTTCGTCGACGGGGTGATCATCCCGCAGGGAGCGGCACGCGCGGACTTTGGATTGGCCGCGCCGTCGGAACTGGCGATCCACATCGTCGTCGGTGCCGGGCCTCAGGTCGCCGAGCAGTCGGTGCTCGCGCTCCAGCCCGACGACCCGGAATCACTGGACGCACGCGCGCCGGCGGCATCCTCCGACCTCAGCCAGAACGTGCAGGCCGATGTGAACGTCGTCTTCCTCATCCTCGGGATCATCGCGCTCCTCGCCGGTGGGCTCGGGATCGCGAACGTCACCCTGCTCTCGGTCATGGAGCGCATCGGTGAGATCGGTCTCCGTCGGGCGCTGGGCGCGACGCGCCGCCAGATCGGCGGGCAGTTCATGGTCGAGTCGATCGTGATCGGCTTCATCGGGGGGATCATCGGCTCCGCCCTCGGGGTCGTCGCGGTGATCGTGGTCGCCGCCGTCCAGGGATGGTCGCCGGTCACCGACCCGCTGATCGCCGTCGCCGGGATCTTCCTGGGGGCGCTGGTGGGATGGGGATCGGGCTGGTATCCGGCACGGCGCGCCGCACGCATCGAGCCGGTCGCCGCGTTGCGCGGCGTGTGAGGGAGAGGGCGACCGCTAGAATCGAGCAAGCACGAAGGAGCAGGAGAACCGGTGGCGGAGAAAGCGGCGAAGTCCAGGGCGACGGCCAAGAAGGTCGACGAGACACCCATGGGACCCACCGGACGGCCCTATCACGGGTTCGACACGCCCGAACCGTTGAGCTCCCACGGTCCGGCGAGGATCATCGCGCTGTGCAACCAGAAGGGTGGCGTCGGTAAGACGACGACGACCATCAACCTCGCCGCAGCACTCGCCGAATACGGGCGTAAGGTGCTCGCCGTCGACTTCGACCCGCAGGGCGCCCTCTCCGCAGGCCTGGGCATCCAGACGCACGACGTGCCGACGATCTACGACCTGCTTCTCGACACCAAGCGCGACGCGAACGACGCGATCGTCCACTCCAGCGTCGAGAACCTCGACGTCCTGCCCGCGAACATCGATCTGTCCGCCGCCGAGGTGCACCTCGTGAACGAGGTCGCCCGCGAGACGATCCTCGCCCGGGTGCTCCGCCAGGTCGCGGGGGAGTACGACGTCATCCTCATCGACTGCCAGCCGTCGCTCGGCCTGCTGACGGTGAACGCTCTCACCGCGGCGCACGGCGTGATCATCCCGCTCGAGTGCGAGTTCTTCGCGCTGCGCGGTGTCGCGCTCCTGATCGAGACGATCGACAAGGTGCGCGATCGGCTCAACCCCTCGATCACGATGGACGGCCTGCTCGCGACGATGTACGACCCGCGCACGCTGCACTCGCGCGAGGTGCTCGAACGCGTCGTCGAGGCGTTCGGCGACGACGTGCTCGAGACCGTGATCGGTCGCACCGTGAAGTTCCCCGATGCATCGGTGTCGGGTGTCCCCATCACCGAGTTCGCGCCGGAGCACGCCGCCGCACAGGCGTATCTGCGACTGGCGCGGGAGCTGGTCGCCCGTGGCGCCGTCGCCTGATTCCGAGTACGACGCCACCCTCGCGCCCGACGGCATCGCCCCTGCGCCGGAAGGCGCTTCACTCGTGCCCGAAACCGACGCCGCTCTGATCGAGCAGCCGTCGGCATCCGATCCCGGATTCCGCGTCTCGCTGTCGAACTTCGATGGACCGTTCGACCTGCTCCTGAACCTCATCTCCAAGCACGAGATGGACATCACGGAGGTCTCGCTGAGCGCGGTGACCAACGAGTTCATCGCCTACCTGCGCGACCTCGACGGCGATGAGGAGCTCGACCAGGCCTCCGAGTTCCTCGTGGTCGCGGCGACGCTCCTCGACATGAAGGTGGCGGGGTTGCTGCCGCAGGGCGAACTGGTGGATGCCGAGGCCGTGGCGTTGCTCGAGGCGCGCGACCTGCTCTTCGCACGTCTGCTGCAGTACCGCGCGTTCAAGGAGGTGTCGGCCTGGTTCTCGCGCTGCCTCCAGCGGGAGGACCGTCGGCACGTGCGCGCGGTGCGGCTCGATGAGAAGCACCGTCGCAAGACGCCCGAGCTCGTCTGGTCGCTCACCGCCGACGACTTCGCCGCGCTCGCGCTCCTCGCGTTCGCGCCGAAGGAGATCCCGCACGTCGGCCTCGATCATCTGCATGCGCCGCTGGTGAGCATTCGCGAGCAGGCGGCGATCGTCGTGACGCTCCTTCGCGGCACCGAGTCGCTGAGCTTCCGCGAGTTGGTGGCGGGGGTCAGCGAACCCGGCATCGTGGTCGCCCGGTTCATCTCGGTGCTCGAGCTGTATCGGCACGCGGCACTCTCCTTCGAACAACTGGAACCGCTCGGCGAGCTGACGCTGCGCTGGGCCGCCGACTCCTGGTCGGACGAGACACTCGCGAGCCTGGGGGCCGACTATGACCGATGACGTGACCGCCGCCGAGACCGTGAGCCGCCCCGAGACCGCGAGCGGCACCGAGACCGAGCAGACGCCGTCGACGCCCCTGTCGGAGCGCATCGAGGCGATCCTGCTCATCATCGACGAGCCGATCGGACTCGTGGCCCTCGCCGCCGCGGTCGGGTCGCCCGTGCCGGCCGTTCGGCAGTCGCTCGAGACACTGGTCGACGACTACGACGGCCGCAGACAGGGGCCCCGGCGCGGCTTCGAGTTGCGCGAGGTCGGTGGGGGCTGGCGCCTCTACGTGCGCGAGGACCATGACGATCTGATCGCCGAGTTCGTCGGCGGGCAGGCGCCGGCGCGACTGTCGCAGGCCGCGCTCGAGACCCTCGCCGTGATCGCCTACAAGCAGCCCGTCACTCGCAGCCAAGTGGCATCGATCCGCGCGGTGAACGTCGACTCGGTCGTGCGCACGCTGCTCGCCCGTGGCCTGATCACCGAACTGTTCGCCGATTCCGAGACCGGCGCCATCAACTACGGCACGACCGAGGCGCTGCTCCAGCATCTCGGAATCAACTCGCTCGACGAGTTGCCTCCCATCTCTCCGTTGCTCGACGACGGTGCCGATGGGTTCGACGAAGGGACCATCCGATGACCGATTCCGAAGCTCCGCAGGGCGTCCGCCTGCAGAAGGTGCTGGCCGCGGCCGGTGTGGCCTCCCGTCGTGTCGTCGAGGAGTACATCGTCGCGGGTCGCATCCGCGTGAACGGCGAGGTCGTGAGCGAGCTCGGACGCCGCATCGACCCCGAGACAGATCTGGTCGACGTCGACGGCACGGCGATCCAGCTCGACGTCTCGAAGCGCTATGTCATGCTCAACAAGCCCACCGGCGTCGTCAGCAGCATGCGCGACGAGAGCGGTCGTCCCGACCTGCGTCGGTTCACCGACCAGTACGAGGAGCGCCTCTACAACGTCGGACGCCTGGACGCGGAGACCAGCGGTCTGCTGATCCTCACGAACGACGGGGAGCTCGCGCACGTGCTCGCCCACCCGTCGTTCGGTGTCACCAAGGTGTACATCGCCAAGGTCGAGGGCACCGTCACGGCGCAGACCATCGCGAAGCTGACGGCCGGGTTCGACCTCGAGGACGGGCACATCCGCGCCGACAAGGCCCGCCTTCTCGACACCTCGCGCGGATCGAGTCTCGTCGAGCTCACGCTGCACTCCGGCCGCAACCGCATCGTGCGTCGCATGATGGCCGCGGTGGGCCACCCGGTCACCGAACTGGTACGTCGTCAGTTCGGGCCGCTCCACCTGGGAACGCTCCCGGCAGGAAAGTCCCGCGAACTGGGTAAAATCGAACTCGGCGCGCTGCTCACTCTGTCGCGCCGTGATTCCGGTGTCGCCTCGGCGCCAGGCGAGCAACAGGAGAACGAGTGACCGACACGTCCAGTGCGTCCAGCGTGCGATCGACGTCCGTCGACGCTGCTCGTCGTCCGGGATCCGAACGATCGGCGGTCGCCCCGCGTCTGTCGGGGACCGTCCGTGTCGTGGGCGCCGGACTCCTCGGCGCGAGCGTCGGACACGCGCTTCGGGCGAAGGGCATCGACGTCGTCCTGACGGACTCGTCGCCCGCGCAGCTGCGTCTCGCCGTCGACTACGGCGCCGGCCGCCTCGCCGCAGAGGACGATCGTCCCCGCCTCATCGTGGTCGCCGTGCCGCCGGACGTGACGGCCGACGTCGTCCAGGCCGAGCTCGCGCAGTACCCGGATGCCGTCGTCACCGACGTCGCGAGCGTGAAGCTCGAGCCGTTCCGCGAGCTGCAGGAACGCGGTGTCGATCTCGCTCGCTACATCGGTTCGCATCCGCTCGCCGGGCGCGAGCGCGGGGGAGCGATCTCCGCGCGCGCCGACCTGTTCATCGGGCGCCCCTGGGTCGTGTGCCGTGACGGCGACACCGCCGCCGCCGACCTCGCTCTCGTGGAGGCGCTCGCCCTCGACGTCGGCGCCATGCCGTTGGAGATGACCCCCGAGGAGCACGATCGGTCGGTCGCTCTCACCTCGCACGTACCGCAGGTCGTCGCGAGCCTGCTCGCCGGGCGCCTGGCCGAGGCCGACGAGGGCTCCCTCCGTCTGTCCGGGCAGGGCGTGCGCGACACGACGCGCATCGCGGCATCCGCTCCGGAGCTGTGGGTGCAGATCCTCGGCGCGAACGCCGGGCCCGTCGTCGAGATCCTCGATTCCCTGGCCGCCGACCTGCGTGAGGTGTCGGACGCGCTGCGCGACCCGGGCGCCGCGGGTGCCCGTCGTGTCGTCGCGGAGACGATCCGTCACGGCAACGACGGCGTCGACCGGCTTCCCGGCAAGCACGGCCAGAACCGGCGCTTCGAATCGCTCGTCGTGATGATCGATGACACCCCCGGTCAGCTCGGCCGTCTGTTCGGTGAGCTCGGCGAGCTCGGCGTCAACGTCGAGGACCTGCGCCTCGAGCACTCGCCGGGCGCGCAGTTCGGACTCGCCGAGATCAGCGTCGAACCGGCCTCGCTGCACGGCGCGATCTCGGGGCTTCAGGAACGTGGATGGCGGATTGCGGGGAACACCAATGACTGACACCTCTCTCGACCGGTCCGCCGCCGACACCTCGGCCGTGGACTTCATCGCGATCGACGGTCCCGCAGGTTCCGGCAAGTCGAGCGTGTCGAAGGCGGTCGCGCGGCGACTTGGCTTCGGCTACCTCGACACCGGATCCGCCTACCGGGCGCTCGCGTGGCACGTGCTCGACCGGGGCGCTGACACGGCGGATGCCGACGCGGTGCTCGCCGCGGCATCCGATTTCCCCGTGCGTCTCGGGCTCGACCCCGACGACCGCACCGTGCGCGTCGGCGACGTCGACATCACCGATGCGATCCGTGAACCACGGGTGTCGGGCGCCGTGAGCGGTGTCGCCCGCGTGCCCGCCGTGCGGGCCCAGGTCAACGATCTCTTCCGCTCCCTCGTCGCCGAGGCGCCGTATCCGGCCGTCGTCGTCGAGGGCCGCGACATCACGACGGTCGTCGCCCCCGACGCACCCGTCCGCATCCTGCTGACCGCGGCCCCCGAAGTGCGGGCCGCACGCCGAGCCGGTGAACTCGCCGGCGAGAACGCGGATGCCGTCGCCGCTGCCTTGCACAAGCGCGACGCCTCCGACAGCGCCGTCGTCGACTTCCTCAACGCCGCGGACGGCGTCGAGGTCGTCGACTCGACGGAGCTCGATTTCCCCCAGACCATCGATGCCGTCCTCACGGTGATCGAACGACTCCGAGGAGCACACCGTGGCTGACGAAGAATACGAAGGCGGCCCTGACCGTCTCGCCGAGAAGATGGAGGAGCTCGACGAGCACCTCGCCGAACAGCGCGCCGAGACGCTGCGCGCCGGCCTCGCCGACTACGAGCTCGACGACGAGGATGCCGCGCTCCTCGCCGGTGTCGAGCTGGGCGAGGACGGGATCCAGTTCCTGCCCGCGCTGCCCGTCGTCGCGATCGTCGGGCGCCCGAACGTCGGCAAGTCGCAGCTCGTGAACCGCATCCTCGGCCGCCGCGAGGCCGTCGTCGAGGACACCCCCGGCGTCACCCGCGACCGCGTCACCTACAAGGCGGAGTGGGCGGACCGCCGCTTCACCCTCGTCGACACCGGTGGGTGGGAGCCGGATGCCCGCGGCATCGATCGCTCGGTCGCCGCGCAGGCCGAGGTCGCGATCGATCTGTCCGACGTCGTGCTGTTCGTCGTCGACGCGATGGTCGGTGCCACGTCGACCGATGAGCACGTCGTGAAGCTGCTGCGCAAGAGCGGCAAGCCGGTCTTCCTCGTCGCCAACAAGATCGACGACGCGCGCCAGGAGCCCGAGGCCGCAGCCCTCTGGAACCTCGGGCTCGGCGAGCCGCACCCGGTCTCGGCCATCCATGGACGTGGCGTCGCGGATCTGCTCGACGAGGTGCTCAAGAAGCTGCCCGAGGTCTCCGCGGTCGCGAAGGCCGAGATCGGCGGACCGCGTCGCGTCGCGATCCTCGGCCGCCCGAACGTCGGCAAGTCGTCGCTGCTCAACAAGGCCGCGGGCGAAGAGCGCGTCGTGGTCAACGACCTCGCCGGCACCACCCGCGACCCGGTCGACGAGATCGTCGAGCTGGGCGGAAAGCTGTGGACGCTGGTCGACACAGCCGGCATCCGTCGTCGAGTGCACATGGCGCAGGGTGCCGACTTCTACGCGTCGCTGCGTACTTCGGCCGCTCTCGAGAAGGCCGAGGTCGCCGTGGTCGTGCTCGACGTCTCGGAGACGATCAGCGAGCAGGACGTGCGCATCATCGACCTCGTGCTCGAGTCGGGCCGCGCGCTCGTGCTGGCGTTCAACAAGTGGGATCGTCTCAATGACGACGACCTCGAGAACGCCGATCGTCGTCGTTACCTCGAGCGCGAGATCGAGCAGGACCTCGCGCACGTCGCCTGGGCTCCGCGCGTGAACATCTCGGCGAAGACCGGCCGTCACCTCGACAAGCTCGTGCCCGCGCTCGAGACGTCGCTGGAGAACTGGGATCGCCGAATCCCCACCGGTAAGTTCAACGCCTTCCTCGCCGAGCTCGTGGCCGAGCACCCGCACCCGCTGCGCGGTGGCAAGCAGCCGCGCATCCTCTTCGGGACGCAGGCGTCGACGCGTCCGCCGACGTTCGTGCTGTTCACGACGGGATTCCTCGACCCGGGGTACCGCCGGTTCATCCAGCGTCGTCTGCGCGAGCTCTACTCCTTCGAGGGAACGCCGATCGTCATCAACATGCGCGTGCGAGAGAAGCGCCAGCGCTGATCCTCGTACTCGTCAAGCGGGCGCATCCTCTCCGAGGTTGCGCCCGCTGTCGCATGTCAGGGGCCTCTGCAGTGGGCTCCATCGGGTGAGCGCTGTTTTCTCTCTGTGACCGATTCGATGCCCGGACGCGGCGGCTGTGACAGGGTGGAGGGGTGACGATCGTTCCCCCCGCTTTCGATGAGCCGCGCCGCCCGGAGGGGCCGCGCGATCCCGGGGATGCCTGGGTCGTCGCCGACTCGGGGGAGCGGTACTGGGGGCGTTTCGGCGCTGCCGGGCTGCTGGCCGTGGATGCCGAACGCGGGGTGCTGCTGCAGCACCGCGTCGCCTGGAGCCATTTCGGCGGCACCTGGGGTCTGCCGGGCGGCGCGCTGCACGAGGGCGAGAGTTCGATCGTCGGCGCGTTGCGCGAGGCACGGGAGGAAGCGGGAGTGCCCGAGGGCGCCGTCCGCCCGCGATTCACCAGCGTGCTCGATCTCGAGATCTGGTCGTACACGACCGTCGTCGCTGATGTGCAGACGCCCTTCGAGCCCGTGATCAGTGACCCGGAGAGCGTCGCGCTCGAGTGGGTGGCCATCGACGACGTGGAGTCGCGGCCGCTGCATCCCGGCTTCGCCCGCGCCTGGCCGGAGCTGCGCCGCCTTCTCGAAGAGCGCGTGGCCCTCGTCGTCGATGCGGCCAACGTGGTCGGGTCGGTTCCCGACGGCTGGTGGAAGGATCGTGCCGGCGCCGCCGAGCGACTGGCCGGGCGGCTGGACGGCGTCGCAATCGCAGCGCCCGAGCTGGGCATCGGCGGAACCGAATGGTTCCCGGAGGTGTCGCTCGTGGTCGAGGGCCAGGCGCGGGCGCTCGACGCGCATCCGCACGGAGTCTCGATCGTGCGCGCGGATGCCGCCGGTGACGACGCCATCGTCGCCGAGGTCGAGAAGCGCGTCGGTTCCGGAGCGAACGTCTTCGGGGTCACGAGCGACCGCGAGCTCGCCGACCGCATCCGGCGGACCGAGCCGGCGCAGGTGCGCTCGGCGGGATGGCTGCTCGAGCGACTCTGAACGAGTCCGCCCCTGTGGTGTTCCCGGAGTGAACGTCAGCGGAGGAAGTCATCCGATCCGCGCTCGGACCGTGCGTGCAGGCGATCGATCTCCCGGCGTTCGCGTTTGGTCGGGCGTCCGGCCCCGCGGTCGCGGAGGCCGAGCGCCGCCTGCGGCTCGCGCTCGGGGGTTCTGTCGTCGTAGGCGACGGCGGCGAGGGGTGCGCCGACGCGCTTGACGAGCAGCTGCCGCACGAAGAGGATGCGGTCGAATCCGGCGATGCGGATGCGCACCTCATCGCCGATCTTGAGAGCCTGCGCCGCCTTGACCTTGTCGCCGTTGACGCGCACATGTCCCGCGCGGCAGGCCGTGGTCGCAGCGGAGCGGGTCTTGTAGACGCGCACCGCCCAGAGCCAGCTGTCGACGCGTGCGGTGGTGCTCATGGAGTGCTCCTGCGGGTGAGAGCGGCGATCGCGCCGGCGATGAGGAGGCCCTGCCCGAGCGTGTAGGTCAGCATCACGACGGGACTGCCCCAGGGGGAGACGACCTCGGGGAGGAAGAGGCGGAAGGCGAGGACCGTGTCGCTCGCGAGGAAGAAGGCGCCGCCGACCGCGATGGTCGAGGTGCTGCGTGCCGAGCTGGCCGCGGTCCCCGCGAGGACGAGGCCGTAGATCGCCAGAGCGAGGAGGAGTCCGTCGGTGTGCGGTCCGAGGATCACGAGCATCACAACCCACCAGGCGGCGTAGAGCAGCGTCCACCACGGCAGCGGCCTCTGGGCAAGGAGCCGAAGGAAGAGCGCGATGTAGGCCAGGTGAGCAAGACCGAAGAAGCCGAGCATCAGCGGCAGCTCAGGAAGCGCGGGGAAGAAGGCGCCCGCGCTGTCGCCCAGCCACGAGAGGACGAGCGCCGCAGCCAGGAGCCACGTGGCCTGCGGGGATCCGATCCGCCGCGCGAAGACGATCAGCGGGACGGCCAGTACCGGCATCAGCAGGATCTTCGTCGGCCCCGCCGCCGGGCTGTCGATGGCCAGAAGGATGACGTGCACGACCGAGACGATGGCGTAGGGCGTGAAGGCCCAGACCAGCGCGGGGGACAGGACGCGTCGGTGCATCCCTCCATCGTAGAGTCGCGGCGGGCCGGCGGACGGGTCAGGACTCGATAGGTCAGGACTCGACTGTGACGTGCGTGATGGTGTCGTCATCGCCGAGATGGGCGGCAGGCCAGTAGCCCTCGGGGAAGTGCGTGCCGCAGGTGTCGGTCAGGTGGAGCACGATCGTGCCGTCGGCCGACGCCTCGATCGCTTCGAGCGCCAGGTCGGATGCCGCTTCGTCGAGTTCGAACGGTTCGGGGTCGCCCTGGCTGAAGGCCGTGACCACCGCATCGGATGCGCGGCGCTGAATCGAGTCGATGTCGGCGACGACGGCGCGGAGGCGGGGGAGTCGTGCGCGGGATTCCTCCGCCGACGTCCCCTCGAGCATGAGCTCGATCGAGGAGTCGTCCCGGACGATCGATCCGCCGTACCAGTCGTGCGTGAGCACCGTGCCGTCGGTGAGTTCGGTCGTCGCGCGGGTGAAGGTGCCGAGCTCGGCGTCGTCAATGATCGGATGCTCGTCGCTCATGGCTCCACGCTATCGGTCGACGCAGGTACGTCGGGGTTCATTTCGAGAGGTCGAGTGTCACGAGTGGACGCCCGGTCTTCAGCTCGCCGCGCGGGCGGAACCCCTCGGCGAGGAACGTCGTGAGCATGCCGTGGAACAGTTCGTTCGCGTGCTGCTTCGTGCCGTCGGTGTCGACGGGGTACCCCTCGATCACGCGGGCCCCCGCCTCGCGGCCATAGTCGACGGCCGCGCGCAGCAGGGCGCCGTTGAGGCCCTGTCCCCGGTGCTCGCGTCGCACGACGAAGCAGGTCACGGCCCAGACCGAGTCATCGTCGAACGGCTCTTCGGTGGCGGCGGCGATCGCGCGGGTGTGCTCCAGGCGGCGCTGCACGGTTCGCGGGCCGATGCGGATCCATCCGGCGGCCTCGCCGTCGACGTAGGCGATCAGTCCCGGCGGCGGCCCCGCGTCGATCTCTTCGCGGAGCATCGTCGTGCGCTCGGGCGTGGTCGTCTCGTTCCAGTCCTTGTTGCGCAGCATCGGCCAGATGCACTGACAGCTGGCGCCGTCACCGCCTCCGGTCAGCGCGCGCTGCACGTCGTCCCACCGGGCGCTGGTGGCCAACTCGGTCGTGATCGTGGTCATGGGCGGCACGCTACGCCGGGCATCCGACACTCGCAACGCCTGTGGTTCGCGGAGGCCCCGGCGTCAGGCTAAGATGGATGAGTTGCCTGCGCGAGAGTGCAGAACAACGGGCTGTGGCGCAGCTTGGTAGCGCACTTGACTGGGGGTCAAGGGGTCGCAGGTTCAAATCCTGTCAGCCCGACCAGATAGAAGCCCCGGAGAACCGCTGAACGACGCGGCACTCCGGGGCTTTTTTCGTGCCCGGCGGCTCGTCCGCCTCCTGCTGACGAGCCGCCGAACATCCCGCGTCTAGTTCGACTCGCAGGCGATGCGATCCTTGTCGCGGTCGAGCCCGAAGACGTCCCCGTACCACGGGTAGTACTTGTCGAAATCTGCTCGGGCGGCCGCCTGCGACGGGTAGTCGGGGCAGTTCCTATCGAAGTTCGGCTTCGGCGGCGCGGTCGGCTTGGGGGGAGTGGTCGGCTTCGGAGGCGTTCCCCTCATCTCCGGGCGGGGTGAACCCAGCGCCTTGTACTCAGCGGCTGTGAGCGCCTTCGAAACCGTCGGGCCGGAGTAGTAGATCGTGCCGCTGCCGTAGTTCTGCCAGACCTTGTCGTTCGGGAAGCGCGTGCGCACGACCGGCGTCGGGCTTCCCTCCACCTTCCAGCGCGCAGCGCTCACGGGGCGAGCCCAACCCCTGTGCGTAATCGGTCAGGAAGCCGATGCTGGAGTTCCAGGAGAGCTTGACGAAGCCCTGATTGGAGCGCTTCTCGAACGTCGGCTTCCCGGCTGCCGCCCATTCCGCGCCGGTCAGCGCATGCTTGGTTCCGCCCACATCCTGGACGAAGATCTGCGAGGATCCGGCCCACTGATAGTAGGTCGACCCTTCGATCCACCCGGCGTTGCGCGGCTTCGGGTTGCCCGCCTTCTTCCACTCGGCTGCGCTCACGCGCTTCCAGATCCAGCGCGACCTGTCAGTGCCGAAGATCGTGACGGCGCTGATGGTGGGCGACCATGCGTACTTGACATAGCTGGTCGGTGCCGGTCGAGGAGTGGGAGTGCCCGCCGCCTTCCACTGCTTGAAGGTGAGGGCGCTGATGGATGTGCCCGTGACCGCCCAGATCGTCCCGTCGTACTTCGTGATGTAGTAATCGGTCGGCGATGCCGGTGTGGCAGGGCGGTCGTCCGGAAGCGCCGGAACGACGGCCGTCTGCGGCCCGCATCCGGCAAGCACGTTCTGCACCGCGGTCACCATACGCAGCGACCGCGCATCGCCGATGTCGTGCGGATCAGGCGTCGATGCGTGCACGCCTTCGCAGCAGAAGCGCGGTCGCTCCGAGAACCAGCAGCACGCCGGACAACGGCCAGGCGCCGAGATCGAGTCCGCTCTCGGCGAGCTCCGGTGCAACCGGCGCCTGAGGTGCTCCGACGACCGGTCCTGCCGGCGGTGCGGCGACGACCGCGGGCGCGATCGTGATCTCATACGCGACCACGACATCGGGCGAGGTCCCGTTGCTCACCACGACGGTGAAGGGGAAGGTTCCGGGTGCGGTCGGCGTTCCGGTGATGACGCCGGTGATCCCATCGAGCGCGAGTCCGGGAGGCAGGGCGCCCTCGGCGATCGCGTATGTCGGAGCCGGGGTACCGGTGGCGGTGATCGTATGCGTGTAGTCCACACCGGTCTCGCCGTTCGCCGGTGCGCCGGATGTGACCTCGGGGCTTGTGCTCACCGTACCGGGAGCAGAGCAGCCGCTCGGAGCGACGATGACGTTGTCATCGAGTGTCACGGCGCCGGTGCGGGCCAGCAACCTGCCCTCGACGGTCGCGGCGGTCTGCGCCGTGACGGAGACGTCTGCCATGACGGTGCCGATGAACTGAGCTGCCGAGCCGATCGTGGCGGACGACCCCACCTGCCAGAACACGTTGCAGGCGCTCGCACCGCCGGTCAGGATGATCGTCGCGCCGGTCCCGATCGTGAGAGTGGATGCGGCCTGGAAGACCCAGACGGACTCTGCCGTGCCCTCGAGCGTGAGTGCACCCGAAAGCGAGAGCTCGCCACCCGCGTAGACGCCAGGAGTGAGCGAGGCCCCCGTGAGATCGCCCAGCCCGGACACGGTCGGCGTCAGGCCGGCGGCGACATCGTATGCCGTCGTCAGATCGACCTGCGCCTGGGCGGCGACGGCGTCGGTCTGGTGCACAGTGCCGTTCACGGTTCCCGGAGGGAAGCCGGTGATCGAGGTCTCGGGGCTGAGTCCGAGATCGCCGTCGAGCACCGAGGGCCCGGTGTTGGTGACCGCCGCGGCTGCCAGCACGGCGAACGGGGTTGCGGTACCGAGGTCGATCGGGCCGTCGATCGTCGTGTCGGCGGATGCCGCATTCGGGGAGGAGACGAGAAGGACGGCGGCGACGGCCGCCGCGAGGATGATGGCGGGTCTACGTGAGGGGAACATGACGTTCCTTCCGTTCAGGAGGGCTCGTCATCGACGGGGGTCAACAGGTCGGCACCTCCCGCCTGTCTATCACCGATATATCAATGCTCCCGATCTGGGCGGAACTGACCACTCAATCGTGACCTGGGCGCTCCCGCGCTCACGGACTCAGCATCCGCATTCCTCCCGCTCCTAGACTGGGCCGCACGGCGCACGTGCCGAGGAGGATCCGATGGACCACGAATCACTTTCCGACGCCAAGCCCTGGCTGAATGCCTACGCCGACGGCGTTCCGCACGAGATCGACGAGGTCACCCAGACCCTCCCCGAGATGCTCCGGCAGAGCGCCAAGAAGCACGCCAAGCGCACGGCGCTCGAGTTCTTCGGCGCACGGACCAGCTACGCCGATCTCGACGAGCGGGTCAGGCGCGCGGCCGCCGGTCTCCGGAGCCTCGGCGTGCGAAAGGGAGACCGGGTCGCTCTCGTCCTCCCGAACTGCCCTCAGCACGTCGTCGCCTTCTACGCGGCGCTGCGACTCGGCGCGATCGTCGTCGAGCACAACCCGCTCTACACGCCGCGCGAGCTGCGCCATCAGTTCGAGGATCACGGTGCGACGTTCGCCATCGTGTGGAACAAGGTCGCCGACACCGTTGCGGCGTTCCCGTCCGACGTGCGCCCGGCGCACATCCTCACCGTCGATCTGACGCGGGCGATGCCGGCCGCGCAGCGCCTGGCGCTGCGTCTGCCGGTCCGACGAGCGCGCGACGCACGCGCGGCCCTGACCGCCAAGGCGCCGCGGGGTCGCGGCATCCGCGAGTGGGAGAGCATCGAGCGTTCCCGGCCACTGCCGCGGCGCGCACCCGGCCCCGAACTCGACGACATCGCCCTGCTGCAGTACACGAGCGGAACCACCGGCGAGCCCAAGGGTGCGATGCTCACCCATCGCAACCTCCGCGCGAACGCGATGCAGGGTCGCGCCTGGCTGCCCGGCCTCCGCGAGGGGGAGGAGACGGTCTACGGAGTGCTGCCGCTGTTCCACGCCTACGGGATGACGCTCTGCCTGACGTTCGCGATGGGCATCGGAGCCAAGCTCGTGCTGTTCCCGACGTTCGACGTCGGTCTCGTCTCGACGGCCGTGCGCAAGTCTCCGCCCACGTTCCTCCCCGCAGTGCCGCCGATCTACGACCGTCTGACCCGTGCGGCATCCCGCGACGGCCTCGATCTCTCGACCGTGCGATTCGCGATCTCGGGGGCGATGAGCCTGCCCGTGTCGACGGTCGCACGCTGGGAGGAGGTCACCGGCGGCCTCCTCGTGGAGGGCTACGGGATGACCGAGACCTCGCCCGTCGCCCTCGGCAACCCCGTCGGCCCGACGCGGCGTCCCGGAACCGTCGGAGTCCCGTTCCCGAGCACGACCATCCGGGTGGTCGATCCCGACGATCCGCAGATCGACGTGGCAGCCGGTGATCCGGGCGAGTTGCTCATCCACGGGCCGCAGGTGTTCTCGGGCTATTGGGGGCGCCCGGAGGAGACGGCCGAGACCCTCTTGCCGGGAGGTTGGGTGCGCACCGGAGACATCGTCACCGTGTCGGAGGACGGCTTCGTGACGGTGGTCGATCGCCGTAAAGAGCTCATCATCACCGGAGGATTCAACGTCTCGCCCAGCGAGGTGGAGGAGGCGCTGCGGTCGCACCCGGACGTGGAGGATGCCGCGGTCGTGGCTCTCCCGCGCGGCGATGGTGCCGAGATGGTGGCGGCCGCGGTCGTGCTGCACGGCTCGGCGGCGATCGAGATGGAGGCGCTCCGCGACTACTGCCGCACCCGCCTCGCGGCCTACAAGGTTCCGCGACGGATCGTGCCGATGGACGATCTGCCGCGGTCGCTGATCGGGAAGGTTCTCCGGAAGGACGTCCGTCAGCGGATGCTCCAGGAGGAGATCTAGCGCGACGGGGGATGAGCCCTCTCGAGTCGTCTGCCCCACGCAGGTCTTCTCGAGAGGGCTTCACCGTCCTCCCGGACGGTGGGGAGGCGGCGATGAAAACTCGCTGCTCTCTCTTGGGGCTGATTCCCCAGTCCTCAGCCCCTGTAGCCCCCGCTACGCATATCAGAATATCTCGAAATTGTCTTGTCCGCCATTTGGGGGACAAACTTTTTTGAAAGTCGTGATTTTCCGGGGTCTCTACCGCCCCGAGCGGATGCTTCCTAAGGTGGAGTCATGGACAGATCGATCGTGTTTCCGGGGCAGATCGCCATCGCGCAGGGCCACCGCGTCGAGGTGACCGAGCAGCTCGATCCGCTCAGTGGCGAGACGCTCGCGATCGCCGTCCGCGATCTCGAGACGAACATCCGCTACCGGCTCGTCGAAGAGGCTGCCGGTGTCGATGAGGTGCGTTGGCTGGGCAGGGTGCTGGACTGCACGATCGGCGTGTCGTCGACCGGCTCGCGCACGGAGCTGCGTCTGGATGCCCGCGGGCCGGGCCCGGTCGGCGCGAAGGTCGCGCTGCGCGAGGCGGATGCCGCAGCCGATGCCGCCAAAGCCGAAGCCGACCGCTGGGGCGGATCCGATCGCCCGCCGCCCGTCGAGGAGTCCGAGCGCTTCTGGTGAGTGGACGACCCTCCGGCACACGGGTACTCATCGGAAGTCCCGCGAGCGGTGGGAGAGGCCGGTGCGCAGATCGTCGAAGGCATCCGCGAGCACATTGATGACCCCTTCCTCGGAGCGCTCGAGGATTCCCCGGATGATCAGTGCGGGGGAGTCCCGAGCGACCCGGCGGTAGCGGTTCCAGACGCCCGCCGAGCAGATGATGTTGACGAGTCCCGTCTCGTCTTCGAGATTCACGAAGGTCACGCCCGCCGCAGTCGCCGGTCGCTGGCGGTGGGTGACGAGGCCGGCGACCTCGACACGGCGGCCCGTCTCGTGGGTGCGCAGATCGGCGGAGGTGAGCACGCCGCGCTCGCCCAACGCCGCGCGGAAGTGCAGCATCGGGTGGTCGTCGGTCGAGACCCCGGTGGCCCACAGATCGGCGGAGAGGCGTTCGTAGCTGCTCTGATCGGCGAACAGGGGAGGCTGCACCGACACGCTGGTCCCCGGCAGGAAGCGGGAGCGGTCATCGGCCGCCGCCCCCGCGAGCCAGATGGCCTCTCGGCGTTCCAGCCCGAGGCAGGCGAATGCCCCGGCGGTCGCGAGCGCCTCGAGCTGCGCGGCCGTGGCATCCGTGCGCCGCACGAGATCGTTCAGATCGCGATACGGGCCGTGCGCCTCGCGCTCCGCGACGATCCGCTCGGCCATCGGAACCCCGATCCCACGCACCCCGCTGAGCCCCATTCGCACGGCGTAGCCGCCATCGCGACGGTGGGCTTCGGATTCGTCCGGGGCATCGCGGTCGAAGCGCAGCGTCGGCGGCTGGGGCATGACGCGGCAGGAGTCGCGGCCCGTCGGTATCCGGCCCTCTGCTCCGGTGAGCGGTTCGAGCGTCTCGGTGGCCCCGGAGACCTGCAGATCGGGGCGCCGCACCTCCACGCCGTGCCGACGGGCATCCGCCGTCAGCGTCGCCGCGGAGTAGAACCCCATGGGCTGCGAACGCAGGAGGCCGGCGAGGAAGGCAGCGGGGTAGTGCAGCTTCAGCCAGGAGCTGGCGTAGACCAGGAGGGCGAACGACAGGGAGTGCGACTCCGCGAAACCGAAGTTCGCGAACGCCTGGATCTGCGCGTAGATGCGATCGGATGCCGCCTCATCGAGTCCGCGTCGTGCCATGCCCGCATAGAGCTTCTCGCGCACCTTCTCGATCTTCTCCAGGCCGCGCTTGGATCCCATCGCCCGACGGAGCAGGTCGGCCTCGTCGGCCGTGCAGTCGCCGACCGCGGTCGCCATCTGGATCAGCTGTTCCTGGAAGATCGGGATGCCCAAGGTGCGCTTCAGGATCGGCTCGAGATCCGCGTGCGGATAGGGGATCGGGAAGTCGACGGGCGCCTCACCTCGGGCCGCGCGTTCCCTGTTCTCCTCGTCGACCCTGTCCTTCGCCATCTTGCGCTGCACGAACGGGTGCACCGCCCCGCCCTGGATGGGGCCCGGACGGATGAGGGCGATCTGGATCGCGAGGTCGTAGAAGCTCCGCGGTTGCAGACGGGGCAGCAACCCGATCTGCGCCCGGGACTCCACCTGGAAGACGCCGATCGAGTCGGCGCGGCAGAGCATGTCGTAGACGCCGGGCTCCTCCTTGGGCAGGGTCTCGAGCGTCCAGAGCTCGCCCGTCGCCTCGTGGATCAGGTCGAAGCAGTGCTGCAGGGCCGCCAGCATCCCGAGACCCAGCAGGTCGAACTTGACCAGGCCCATGAACGCCGCGTCGTCCTTGTCCCATTGGATGACGGTCCTGTTCTCCATGCGTGCGTGCTCGACCGGAACGACCTCGCCGACCGGACGTGCCGTGAGCACCATCCCGCCCGAATGGATGCCGAGGTGGCGCGGCGCCTTCATCAGCTCACCGGCGTAGGCGAGAACGTTCTCGGGGATGTCGTGCCCTTCTGCGGGCTCCAGCCCGGCACCCCAGCCGTCGACCTGCCGCGACCACGAGTCCTGCTGTCCCGGGGAGTGCCCGAGCGCCCTGGCCATGTCGCGCACGGCGTTCTTCGGCCGGTACTGGATCACGTTCGCCACCTGCGCGGCGCGTTCCCGGCCGTACTCGGCGTACACCCACTGGATGATCTCCTCCCGGCGTCGCGAGTCGAAGTCGACGTCGATGTCGGGCTCCTCCTGACGGGTCGTCGCGAGGAACCTCTCGAAGGGCAGCCCGTACAGGATGGGGTCGACGGCGGTGATCCCCAACAGGTAGCAGACCGCGCTCGCCGCGGCCGACCCGCGCCCCTGGCAGAGGATGCCTCGGCGACGGGCCTCGGCGACGATGCCGTGAACGATGAGGAAGTAGCCGGGGAAGTCCTTCTCCTCGATCACGTTCAGTTCGCGTTCGATCCGGCTCCGGCCGGCGTCGTCGATACGGGGGTACTTCGAGGGCACGGCGTCCCAGACGAGTCGGCGCAGCCAGCTCATCGGGGTGTGCCCCTCGGGGACCCTCTGCCGGGGGAGTGCGGGGCGGGCGAGACGCAGGGGGAAGGCGGATGCCGCGGCCAGCTCGAGCCCCGAGGAGATGGCTCCGGGGTACCGCCGGAAGCGCGCCGACATCTCGGCGCCGCTGCGCAGATGCGCGCCCCCGTGCGCGGGGAGCCATCCATCGAGCTCATCCATGCTGCGCACCGCCCGGACCGCGGCGACGGCCTCGGCGAGCGGCGCCTGCTGCGGAGCGGCGTAGTGCACGTTGTTCGTCGCGACGACGGGGAGGTGCATCCGTCCCGCCAACTCCGCGAGCACGTCGTTGCGACGGGTGTCGAGCGGATCTCCGTGGTCGAAGAGCTCGACGGCGACGTGCTCTGCGCCGAAGAGGTCGACGAGGTGCTGCAACGGCTCCCGGGCGTCACCGCGTTCGAGCCCCTGACGCACCGCACCTTTGCGGCATCCGGTCAGGATGGTCCAGTGGCCTCCGGCGCTCGCCGCGAGCTCGTCGAGATCGTAGACGGGGCGGCCCTTCTCACCGCCCCGCAGCTGCGCGGCGGTGATGACTCCGGAGAGCCGGTGGTAGCCCTCCATCCCGCGGGCGAGGACGAGCAGGTGCTCGCCGGCCGGATCGGGTGTGCCGCGCTGCGGGGCCGGGAGATCGAGCGACAGTTCTGCTCCGAAGACGGTCTGCAGCTGGACGTCCATGAGCTCGGCGACCTCGGCGAAGCGCGCGGCACCGTAGAAGCCGTCGTGGTCGGTGAGTGCGAGGGCGCTGAGTCCGAGGCGCTCGGCCTCGATCAGGAGCGCCTCGGGGGAGGACGCGCCGTCGAGGAACGAATACGAGGAGTGGGCGTGCAACTCTGCGTAGGGCACGGCGTCATCGGGGCGCGGCACGGACGACGGCGGGATACTCTTGCGTCGCCTGCTCACCGGGCCCGGATCGGCCCGCGCCCCGGAGGGCTCGGCGCTCGCGGGCGGTGGCTCGCCGCTCAGAGTGCGAGCCAGCTCGCCCCACTTCAGAGGCGGGTTGTGGAAGCCCATCAGCGGTACCGTCCCTCGGCCCACCAGCGCCCACCGGCGCAGAACACCAGCCAGGCGCGATCCCGGTCATCGATGACCTGGAAGCGATGCCCCTTCTTACCTCCGCCCGAGGCCCAGCGACGCTCGTGAACGGGCCAGGGTCCTGCCCACGCGTGCACGGCGGTGCCGTCGATGAACGCGGGATCGGAGGAGAGGGCTCCGCGCTCGTCGATGCGGATCGCGGCACCGTCGGCTCCGGTGACCCCGAGGGGACGGGGCGGGCGGAAGACCTCGGCGGGAAGCGGATCGGGCAGGCTCCCGGGCCAGGGGGAGGCGGGGTCGCGCGGAGCGACCGCGCGCTCACCCCAGGGAGTGAGCACCTGGCGGTCGGCGAGCCACCGTCCGCCGGCGAGCGCGGCGGTGACCACGCCCTCGTGCCCCAGCATGGTCTGCACGCGAGACACGGCGTGGTGCAGGCGTTCGTCCGTGCCGGAGCCGAAGAGCCCCGGCTGGTGGTGAGCGGCGTCATCGACCGCGACCGGCACGATCCGCACCGCCGAGATCCCGCCGAACGCCCGTGCCTCGTCGACGGGATCCTTCGCGGTCTGCGCCGCCAGCGCCTCCAGCTGCCAGCGCACCCGGTCGACCAGGTCGGAGGCGTCGAAGCACGAGGGGTGCAGCCACGGTCGGGAGAACACCTGCCCGTTGTCGTCGGTCAGGTCGATGCGCACCTCGGTGCAGACGACGGATGCCTCGCCCAGCGCGAGCATCACCGCATCGGCCGTCTGCCGCACGGCGAAGGCCACCTGATCCGCGCCACCCAATGGGGTCTCGAACTCCACGCTCCGCATCAGTTCGGGGTCGGGAGGACGGGGCACGAGGCGCTGCGAGTCCGCGCCCGCGGCCAGCGCCCGGAGACGGGCGCCGCGCTCGCCGAAGCGATCGCGCACGTCGACGGGGCCGAGGGCGGCGAACTCTCCGAGCGTGCGGACGCCGAGGCGGAGGAGGAGGCCGGTGATCTGCTCGTCGCGCAGCACCTGCACGGGGAACGGTGCGAGGAACTCCCGTGCCTCACCCGGCGGCACGACGGTGCAGCGCTGCGGCCCGCGGGCGGCGGTCTCGGCGGTGAAGGGGCCGTCGCCGACGCCGATGCGCACCTCGGGGAACCCGGCCTCGGTGAGCTGCGTCACGAGCCAGGCCGCGGCAGCCTCCTCTCCGCCGTGATAGCGGGAGATCCCGCGAGCGCGGAGCACCGCGAGTCCCGGTCGCAGCAGTGTGACGCCGGGGGCGTGCTCCTCGATGAGCTGCAGTACGGGGAGGAAAGCACGCTCGTCGCGGTCGGGATCGTGGGGGAGCACGCGCAGGGAGGAGAGGCGCCCCTGCGCCTCGCGACGGCGCTGCCCGACCCGCACTCCGTGCTCGCGAGCGGAAGCGGTGCAGGCGACGACGATGTTCGCCTGCATCAGGGCCGTCGGCGGGTGCGGGAGCGCGTCGCCCAGTGCGGCGCGCAGCGGCCAGTCGGGGAACCACAGCACCAGGACGCGGAGAGGGGCGCTCATCCGGCCTCCGCCCAACGGAGGAGCTCGGGCGCCGGCGCAGGGCTCTGCGTGCGCGCGGGCAGAGAGGGGAGCGCGGCGAGCTCGGTCGTCACGGACTCGAGCGCACCGTCACGCCCGGGCAGTCGCACGCGAACGCTGGAAGCGAGCGGACGTCGGCGGGTCTGCGCGGTCACGGTCACCGTGCGGTCGGACAGCAGCCCCCAGCCCGCGCCGAGGCCGTTCCACTGCGGGTCGTGCACGCGGATGGACCCCTCGCTCTGCGGCCAGACGCCGGTGACGAGCAACGTGGAGCCACGATCGCGCAGCCGGGCGCTCAGGCGGGAGACGTCGGCGTCGCGCAATCGTGTTCCGGGGTGCACGGCGATCAGCGGCACGACTTCGGCGAGGGCGGAGGTCGCGGCGAACCAGCGATCGCCGGGATCGGGCACCAGGATCAGCCGGTCGAGATCGATTCCGAAGCCCGCGGCCGCCTCGACGCCGAGCGTCGGCATACCGACGACGGCGCACCAGTGCCCCTTCTGCGATGCCGCGCTCAACAGGGCGAGGACGAGGCTCGGCGAGGGGGAGAGCGTGTACGCGGTGCCTGCGAGGAGACCTTCGTCGGGGAGGATGGAGGAGAGAGCGGGGTCGAGCGGGAGCACCGCCTGGTCGCTGCGGCGACGCTGCATCCGACTGATCTCGCGGCGCAGACGAAGCACCTCTCCCGCACGCGCATCGCTGTTCGGAGAGAGCGCGGTCACCGCATCGAGCCCGATCCCCATGGTTTCCATCCTCGAACGAATATTCGAATTAATCAAGTGATGGAGTCGATGCTAATTCGTACATCGGACATTGCGCGAACGGGAGTCCGGGCGGCAGGCCGAGGTTATCCACAGCGCCCCGCGGGACGGAACCGGAATCTCCTAGCCTTCCGGGATGGATACGCGCTTCGCCCTCATCGGGCTCGTCCACCTCATGCTGCTCGGCATCGGCGGGTGGCTGCTCGTCATCGACGCGCGCACCCACCGCCTGCCCGATCGCATCGTGCTCCCGACCCTCGCGGGACTCCTGCTGCTCGCACTCGTCGATGCACTCGCGACCGGCGACCGGGCGCCGTCGATCCGCGCGCTCCTGGGCATGATCGTGCTCGGCGGCTTCTACGCCCTGCTGCGTCTGCTGAGTCGCTCGGGCATGGGAGGCGGCGACGTGAAGCTCGCGGCCGTGATCGGCCTGGTGCTGGCCTGGCACGGATGGACGGCCCTCGCGGTGGGCGCGGCATCCGCTTTCGTGCTCGGCGCGCTGTACTCCCTGGGGCTCATGGCGCTCCGGCGGGCCGATCGCACCACGCGCATCGCCTTCGGTCCCTGGATGATCGTGGGTGCGGTGCTCGGCGTCCTCGCCGTCTGACCCGGACCCGCCGGTTCTCCGCCCGAAGGTCGGAGCACGGCGATAGGGTGAGGGCATGGCACTCGCACGACTTCACGGCGGCCCGCTAGACGGGCAGATCATTCCTCTCGGCGACGCGGACGACAAGCTGATCGTCCCCTACAGCGAGACGCAGGTGGTGTACAACCGTCGCGGCGAGCCGCAGAACACCGGCTCCGACGACGGCCCCACCGAGATCGACTACTGGTACGACGAGTCCCTCGAGGACCTCACGTCCAACGATGACTGAGCCGTCTCGCACCGTCGAAGTCGAGCGCAAGTTCGACGTCGACGATGCGACGCCGCTCCCTCGTTGGGACGCGATCCCCGGAGTCGACACCGTCACGGATGGTGAGTCCCGCGACCTCGACGCCCAGTACTTCGATACGGCCGACGGGGCGCTGTCGCGCTCCGGAGTGGCGCTGCGTCGACGCACCGGCGGTCCCGATGCGGGCTGGCACGTCAAGGGGCCGCGCGAGGGCGACGGCCGGCTCGAGCTGGGATGGCCGCTCGGAGACGGCGAGGGCATCCCGGATGCCGTCGCCGCCACGGTCGCCCGTTGGGCCACCGACCCGTTGACGCCCCTGGCGCGCATCCGCAATGACCGGACCGCGTATCTGTTCACCGGACCCGACGGCGTGATCGCCGAGTTCGTCGACGACCGGGTCCGCGCCACCGACCTCCGCCAGGGGGTCGAGCGCGCGTGGCGCGAGTGGGAGATGGAGCTGGGGCCGGCCGCGCCCGCGGACGCCGACGGTCGCGAGGCTTTCTTCTCCGCGGTCGAGGCCGCGGTGCGCACGGCCGGCGGGCGCGACGCCTCTTCCGGATCGAAGCTCGCCCGCGCACTCGGCTTCTGAGCCTTCGCAGAGGTCGCGACACGGCACAACCCCCTTCCCCCGGGAACAGGCCGCGTGCTTGAGTGACACCATGAGTCGTCCCGCCGTCCTGCGCTCGCTGCAGACGATCGTTCCCGACACCGTCATCGCGCAGGACGCGGTGAGAGACGTCTTCGCGCAGCAGCCCGGTCTCGGGCGGCTCGCGCAGCGGATCGTCACGGCATCCTTCGACGGCTCGGGCATCGACACCCGACACACCGTGATCGAGGAGTTCTCGCCGCTGCACGAGACGGACGAGCCCGTGTTCTTCGCCCCGGCGACGCGCCAGTTGCTCGCGCCGGGCACCCGGGCGCGCAACGACATCTACGTGCGCGAGTCGACGAGGCTGTTCGTGGAGGTCGCGCAGCGGGCGATCGAGGAGGATCCCGACCTTCAGGCATCCGATGTGACGCACGTGATCACCGTCTCGTGCACGGGCTTCCATGCCCCGGGACCCGAGTACGAGATCGTGCGCGCCCTCGGACTGGCCGACAGCGTGCAGCGCTTCCATTTCGGTTTCATGGGCTGCTACGCCGCCATGCCGGCCCTGCGCGCGGCGAGCCAGTTCTGCGCGGCGGATCCGGATGCCGTCGTCCTCGTCGTGAGTGTCGAGCTCTGCACCCTGCATCTGCGGTCTTCCGACGACCCCGACACGATCGTCGCGACCTCGCTGTTCGCCGACGGAGGGGCGGCCGGTATCGTCACGGCCCGCCAGCTGCCGTCGGAGGTGCCGGCGCTGAGTCTCGACCGTTTCCACACGGCGATCGCGCCCGAGGGCGAGAAGGACATGGCCTGGACGATCGGTGACGAGGGCTTCGAGATGATCCTCTCGACCGCTGTGCCGCAGATCATCGGCGAGACCATTCTCGGAGCGCTGCGTCCGCTGTACGTCGGGGAGCACGACATGTCGATCGCGTTCGAGGAGGGCGCGATCGGCGAGCGGGTCGCGCACTGGGCGATCCATCCCGGGGGACGCAGCATCCTCGACCGGATCCAGGAGCGTCTCCATCTGAGCGACGCACAGCTGCACCCGGCGCGCGCCGTGCTGCGCGAGAACGGCAACATGTCGAGCGCCACCATCCTGTTCGTGCTCAAGCGCATCCTCGAGGAGGAGGGCGCGCAGCGCGGAGATCGTGTCGCGGCGATGGCCTTCGGCCCGGGGCTCACCGCGGAGAGCGCGCTGATGACGGTCGAGACGCCGCGCGGTCATGGCGCCTGACCTCCGGGAGCGGGCGGTCGGCCTGCGAGAACTCATGGACGACCCCGAAGCCGATCTGCGGATGCTCGAGCGCACGTATCGGCGCTTCGCGGTCGTCAACGCGCTGGTGTCGCGACCGGGGCTGCTCTATCGGCGGCACGTACGACCGCGCGCACGACGAGGCGAGGTGCGCATCCTCGACATCGGGGCGGGCGGGGGAGACCTCTGCCGGTATCTGGCGGGACGCCTTCGAGGAGACGGGCTGTCGGCTCGGATCACGGCGCTCGACCCGGACGAGCGGGCGATCGACTGGGCACGCGCCCATGACGGCACGGCCGGGGTCGAGTACCGATGCGCAAACAGCGCGACGCTGGCGGATGCCGGAGAGCGGTTCGATATCGTCGTCTCGAATCATCTGCTCCACCACCTCGACTCCGCCGAACTCACGGCTCTCCTCCGCGACAGCGAGAAGCTGGCGGAGCCGGGTGGCGTCGTCGCACATCAGGACATCGCGCGGGGACGTGCCGCCTATGCGCTCTACGCCGCGGGCACGGCGCTGTTCGCGAAGAACCTCCTCGCGGACTCGTTCATCCGGATCGACGGCCTGCGCAGCATCCGCCGCTCCTACACCGCGGTCGAGCTCGACGCGGTGACGCCGGCGGGATGGCGGGTGAGATCGGCGCTGCCGGCTCGGCTCGAACTGCGGTGGGAGCATCCGCTCGGCTGAGCATGCACGGCCGCCATACGCACGAAGGCCCGGTCGCGCGAGCGCGGACCGGGCCTTCGTGGCGGTGCCTTCGAGAGGCGCGCGGGCGATCAGAAGTTGATCATGTGTCCTGCGAGGCCGTGGAAGCCCTCCTGCAGTGCCTCCGACAGCGTCGGGTGCGTGTGCACGTTGCGCGCCAGCTCAAGCGCGGTGAGGTCCCACTTCTGGGCCAGCGTCAGCTCGGGCAGCAGCTCCGAGACGTCGGGGCCGATCATGTGGGCGCCGATGAGCTCGAGGTGCTCGGCGTCGGCGATGAGCTTGACGAAGCCGACCGGCTCACCGAGGCCGTGCGCCTTGCCGTTGGCCATGAACGGGAAGCTGACGACCTTGATGTCGCGCCCCTCGTCCTTCGCCTGCTGCTCGGTGAGGCCGAACGACGCCACCTGCGGGGAGCAGAACGTCGCGCGCGGCATCATGCGGTAGTCGCCGAGGGTCATGGTCTCGGCGTTGCCGATGGTCTCGGCGGCGACGACACCCTGGGCCTCGGCCACGTGGGCGAGCTGCAGCTTGGCGGTCACGTCGCCGATGGCGTAGATACCCTCGACGTTGGTGCGCATGTGGTCGTCGATCGCGATCGCGCCGCGCTCGGTGAGCTCGACACCGGTCTTCTCGAGGCCGAAGCCTTCGACGCGCGGGGCGAACCCGATCGACATGAGCACCTTCGAGGCCTCGATCGAGCCGGACTGGCCGTCCTTGCCGGTGTAGGTGACCGTGACGGACGAACCGTTGTCGACGACCGTCTCGACCTTGGTCGAGGTGAGGATGTCGACGCCGTAGTTCTTGTACTGCTTGGCGATCTCCTTCGAGACGTCGGCATCCTCGTTGGGGAGGGCACGGTCGAGGAACTCGATGATCGTGACCTTCACGCCGTAGTTCGTCATGACGTAGGCGAACTCCATGCCGATCGCGCCGGCACCGACGATGACGATCGATTCGGGGAGCTCGCGGCTCATGATCTGCTCTTCGTAGGTGACCACGTTCTCGCTGAGCGTGACGCCGGGGAGCAGGCGCACCGTCGAACCGGTCGCGATGATCACGTTGTCGAAGGTGACCTCTTCGGTCGTGCCGTCGGACTTGGCGACCGAGATAACCTTCGGGCCGGTGAACGTGCCGCGGCCGTCGTACTCGGTGACCTTGTTCTTCTTCATCAGGAAGTGGATGCCCTTGACGCGGCCATCGGCCACGACACGGCTGCGGTCGAACGCCTTGCCGTAGTCGAGCGAGAACTCGCCCGAGATGCCGAAGAAGTCGGCCTTGTGCTTCAGAGTGTGGGCGATCTCCGCGTTCTTCAGGAGGGCCTTGGAGGGGATGCAGCCGACGTTGAGGCAGACACCACCCCAGTACTTCTCCTCGATGATGGCGGTGGACAGGCCGAGCTGCGCGCTGCGAACCGCAGCGACGTATCCACCAGGACCTGCACCGAGGATGACGACGTCGTAATGAGGCATGCGTTAAGCCTATCGCGCCGCGGAGTCGTCGGAACCGGCCGGCGAGGCGCTCCGGCGACGCCGGGAGAGGATGACGGCGAGCGCGATCCCCGCGGCGATCACCAGGATGCCGAGGACGACGAGGATCCAGATCCAGGCCGGCGAGGATGCGGTGTCCGCGGGGTCGTCGGCCGTGAGGGTCGGCGTCGCGGTGGGCGTCGCTGTCGGGGCGGGGGCGAACGAGGAGGAGGCCGACTCGGTGGGGGCGGGCGTCGGTTCGGTGGTCGGCAGGGTGCTGTTCGTGACCGTGAAGGTGAACTCCTTCGCCGTTGGATGCCCGTCGCTGGAGACCACCCGCCACTGCACGCGGTACAGGCCGGAGGCAGCCTCGGCGAGCAACGGCTGGGTTACGGTCGCACCTTCGACGATGGGGTCTCCGTCGGACACGAGATTCTCGTTCGCGTCGAGAACCCGCACATCAGTTCCGTTCCCGCCGCTGATCAGGTCAGCGCTGAACGTCAGGACGATCTCCGAAGGGAGCACATCAATCGTCGAGTCCGCCGCTGGAGACGAGGAGATCAGGTCGTCATGCGCCGAAGCCGACAGGGGAGCGAAGAGCACGAGGAAGGCGGCGAGAAGGGCCACGGCGAGAGCGAAGGGCGCGGTCGAGCGCCGGAGGATGGTGGTCTGCACCCCACCACCCTAGGAATATCCGGTGTGCGATGCCTGAATGTGGGAATCGACTGTGGATGCGGCTCCCGCGGGGGGCTCGGCATCCGATAGTCTGGACGATCAGGAGGGCAAAGTGACAGACAGCGAGAGCCGACCGGCCGCAGAAGCGGCGATTCACCGATCCGGCGAGCAGAAGCACGACGTGACGCAGACGTTCGGGCACGATTCCGACCTGTCGTTCGTTCCCTTCGGAGTGGAACTGACCGAGGTCGAGCAGTCGGCGATCGCCGCGCTTCCCTCCGGATCCGCGTTGCTGCTGGTGCGCTCCGGCGCGCTGGCGGGTGCACGCTACCTCCTCGACACCGACGTGACCACGATCGGGCGTCACCCCGAGGCCGACATCTTCTTCGACGACGTGACGGTCTCACGTCGGCACGCCGAGGTCACTCGGAACGGCGCGGCGTTCGAGATCATCGATCAGCGGTCGCTGAACGGCACGTACGTCAACGGCGAGCGGTTCGACCGCAGCCCCCTGGTCGACGGAGCAGAGGTGCGCGTCGGCAAGTTCCGGCTGAACTTCTTCGCCTCCCCGGTCGACCGCGCGGCGGCCAACGCCTGATGGCGGCTTCCCCGGCCCGCGAACGATCTGCGTCCGCGGGTCTTCTGAGCATCGGTCAGGTCCTCGCACGTCTGACGCCCGATTTCCCCGATCTCACCTCCAGCAAGCTGCGGTTCCTCGAGGTGCAGGGCATCGTCACCCCCTCGCGCACGGAGTCGGGCTACCGCAAGTTCTCGCAGGCCGACATCGAGCGCCTGCGTCTCGGTCTCACGCTCCAGCGCGATCACTACCTTCCGCTGAGCGTGATCCGCGAGCAGCTGGACGAGGCGAGCACGGAGTCCGCAGCCCTCACGCCTCCGCCGTCGATCACCCCGACGCCGCGCCGCTACCGCCGTACCGAGCTGCTCTCCGCGGCGGGTGCGGGCCCTCAGCTGCTGAACGACGCGATCAGCACCGGCGTCATCACCGCGCAGGAGACATACCCCGAAGCCACGGTCGCTCTGCTGCGCGGATTGGTCGCCCTCGACCGTCACGGCATCGAGCCGCGGCACTTGCGCGCACTGCGTCAGGGGGCGGACCGCGAGGTCGCTCTCATCGAGTCCGCGCTCTCCGCGCTGCTGCGGCGGACCGACGCCGCGTCGCGCGCGAAAGCGAGCGAATTGGCGCCGGAACTGGCATCGAAGATCGACGAGGTCCGCGGGCTCTTCGTCAAGGAAGCGCTCACGCGCGTCCTTTCGTAACGAACTGATTGCGACACACCTTCGCGGTGTCGCGGATGTCGTTGCCGCCCCGGGGGTGCTGCTCTAGCGTGGAGGTAACCGTTCCAGGGAGGATTTGAAATGAATGCGGATGAGCTCACAGGCGACCCGCGGTTCGTGCCCGAACTCCTCTTCACCGACGGTCTCCCGGCGATGGACGACGAGGTCGGATACCGCGGAGCGGTCGCCGCTCGTGCCGCCGGCATCACCTACCGCCAGCTCGACTACTGGGCGCGCACGGAACTGGTCGTCCCGACCGTCCGCGGCGCCAGCGGGTCGGGCTCGCAGCGTCTCTACGGTTTCCGCGACATCCTCGTGCTCAAGCTCGTGAAGAGCCTTCTCGACACCGGTATCTCGCTGCAGCAGATCCGCACCGCGGTGGAAGAGCTGCGTCGCGCCGGCATCCGCGATCTCGCCGGCACCACGCTCATGAGCGACGGTGCCTCGGTGTACCTCTGCACGTCGAACGACGAGGTCATCGACCTCGTCAGCCGCGGCCAGGGCGTGTTCGGCATCGCCGTGGGCAAGGTGCTCCGCGAGGTCGAGTCCACTTTGGTGGAGTTCGACCCCACGGCTCCGGACCCCGTCGACGAGCTGGCCAGCCGCCGCTCGAAGCGCTCCGCCTGACCCACCGTCCGACCGGACACAAGAACGGCCACCCTCGTCGAGGATGGCCGTTTCTCATGTCTGCGAGGCGTTACGCCTGCTGTCCGGTCTCGGGGACCGGGATGCGCCCCGTTCGGATGATGCGATCGAGGAGCTGATCGAAGTCGGCGGCGAGTTCCTGCGCCGAGTCGCCCGGCCAGATGTGCAGCGGCTTGGCGGCGCCCTGCGCCTGCTGGAGTGACGTGCGCTCGGGGAGCTGGGGGGAGAGGACGAGCGGTCCGAACATGTCGCGCAGTTCCTTGATGCGGAACTGGTGCTCGATCGACTGCGGGCGCACGCGGTTCACGACGATGCCCAACGGCTGCAGACGGGGGGAGAGTCCGCGGCGGATCTCCTCGATCGCGCGCAGGGCGCGGTCGGCCGCGGCCACCGAGAACAGGCCGGGCTCGGTGACGACCATCACGCGGTCGCTCGCGGCCCAGGCCGTACGCGTGAGGGCGTTGAGCGACGGTGCGCAGTCGATGAGAACGAGGTCGTAGTCGGCCTCGACGGCCGCGAGGGCCTCTTCGAGCTTCCACACGTCGCGCACGCTGGGGTGCGGGCCGTCGAAGTTGATCGCGGACGGGCTGCCGATGAGCACGTCGATCGTGCCGGGGTGCACCTTCGCCCAGCCGCTGGAGGTGATCGCCTGGCGGACGACCTTCTCCTTCGGGTTCGCCAGGACATCGGCGATGTTGAGTCGTCCTGCCACCTGGATGTCCATGCCGGTGGACACATCGGACTGCGGGTCGAGGTCGACGACGAGAGTACGGACGCCCCGGGCGAAGGCCGCTGAGGCCAGGCCGAGGGTCACGGTCGTCTTGCCGACGCCTCCCTTGAGAGAGCTGACGCTGAGTACGTGCACGGACTCCACGTTACCTTGCCCTAGTCTGGGGGGACACTCAGCCCCGCCCCATGTGCGCGCATCCACGCGCACATCGAGCTTCCAGAGGTGTGCATGTTCCAGAAGATCCTTGTGGCCAACCGCGGCGAGATCGCGATCCGTGCCTTCCGCGCGGCCTACGAAGTCGGAGCCAGGACCGTCGCGGTCTTCCCGCATGAGGATCGGGGCTCCGTGCACCGCCTCAAAGCGGACGAGGCCTATGAGATCGGCGAGCGCGGGCATCCGGTGCGCGCGTACCTGAACGTCGACGAGATCATCCGCGTCGCGCTCGAGTCCGGCGCCGACGCGATCTACCCCGGCTACGGCTTCCTGTCCGAGAACCCGGAGCTGGCCGAGAAGGCCGCCGCCAACGGCATCGTGTTCATCGGTCCGCCCGCCGCCGTGCTCGAGATGGCCGGCAACAAGGTCGAGGCCAAGCGCCACGCCGTCGATGCCGGCGTGCCCGTGCTGCGCTCGACCGAGGCATCCGCCGACGTCGAGGCGCTGGTGTCGCAGGCCGCCGACATCGGTTTCCCCCTCTTCGCGAAGGCCGTGGCCGGCGGTGGAGGGCGCGGAATGCGTCGCGTCGAGAGCGCCGCCGAACTCGCCCCCGCACTCGCCGAGGCGATGCGCGAAGCGGACAGCGCCTTCGGCGACCCGCGGATGTTCCTCGAGCAGGCCGTGGTGCGTCCCCGTCACATCGAGGTGCAGATCCTCGCCGACAAGACCGGTGAGACGGTGCACCTCTTCGAGCGCGACTGCTCGGTGCAGCGCCGCCATCAGAAGGTCGTCGAGATCGCCCCGGCGCCGAACCTCGACGACGGCATCCGCACCGCCCTGCACGGATACGCCGTCGCCTTCGCACGGTCGATCGGGTACGAGAACGCCGGCACGGTCGAGTTCCTGCTCGAGACCGCGGGGGAGCGGGCAGGTGAGGTCGTCTTCATCGAGATGAACCCGCGGATCCAGGTCGAGCACACGGTCACCGAAGAGGTCACCGACGTCGACCTCGTCCAGAGCCAGATGCGCATCGCCTCCGGTCAGACGCTGGCGGAGCTCGGCCTGCAGCAGCAGAACCTGCAGCTGCGCGGAGCGGCCCTCCAGTGCCGGATCACGACCGAGGATCCCACGCAGGGCTTCCGCCCGGACACGGGGAAGATCACGACGTACCGATCGCCCGGCGGCGCCGGCATCCGTCTCGACGGCGGAACCGTGCACCAGGGAGCGCAGATCAGCCCCCACTTCGATTCGATGCTGTCGAAGCTGACCTGCCGCGGGCGCGACTTCCCCGCGGCGGTCGCCCGTGCGCGTCGTGCGCTGGCGGAGTTCCGCATCCGCGGCGTCTCGACGAACATCCCGTTCCTGCAGGCGCTGCTCGACGACGACGCCTTCGTTGCCGGTGACCTCAGCACCTCGTTCATCGACGAGCGTCCCGAACTGCTGCGCGGACGGGTGTCGAAGGACCGCGGCACCAAGATCCTCAACTGGCTGGTCGACGTCACCGTCAACAAGCCGAACGGTGCGCACCCGGGGGCCGTCGATCCTCGCACGAAGCTGCCGGCGATCGACCTCGCCGCCGAGCCGGTGCCCGGCTCGCGTCAGCGCCTCCTCGAACTCGGACCGGAAGGGTTCGCGACCGAACTGCGCGCGCAGAGCGCGCTGGCGATCACCGAGACCACCTTCCGCGATGCGCATCAGTCGCTGCTCGCCACGCGAGTGCGCACGAAGGACCTCGTCGCGGCCGCTCCCTACGTCGCTCGACTGACGCCGGGGCTGCTCTCGGTCGAGGCATGGGGCGGGGCGACCTACGACGTCGCGCTCCGGTTCCTGGGCGAGGATCCCTGGGAGCGCCTCGACAAGCTGCGGGCGGAGCTCCCGAACGTGGCGATCCAGATGCTTCTCCGCGGGCGTAACACGGTCGGCTACACGCCGTACCCGACGGCCGTCACCGATGCCTTCGTGGCCGAGGCCGCCGCGAGCGGTGTCGACATCTTCCGCATCTTCGACGCCCTCAACGATGTCGAGCAGATGCGTCCGGCGATCGCGGCGGTCCGGCGTACCGGGACGGCGGTCGCGGAGGTCGCGCTCTGCTACACCGGCGACCTGTTGAATCCGGCCGAGGACCTCTACACGCTCGACTACTACCTCGGCCTCGCCGAGAAGATCGTCGATGCCGGGGCGCACATCATCGCCATCAAGGACATGGCGGGTCTGCTGCGTCCGGCAGCCGCCGCGAAACTCGTCTCCGCGCTGCGCGAGCGCTTCGATCTCCCGGTGCACCTGCACACGCACGACACCCCGGGCGGGCAACTCGCCACGCTCCTGGCCGCCAGCGCCGCCGGTGTCGACGCGGTGGATGCCGCATCCGCTCCGTTGTCGGGCACGACGAGCCAGCCCTCGCTGTCGGCGCTGGTCGCCGCGCTCGCGCACACCGACCGCGACAGCGGCATCGATCTCGCGGGCGTCTCGGATCTCGAGCCGTACTGGGAAGCCGTACGGCATCAGTACGCGCCGTTCGAGTCGGGTCTCCCGGGGCCCACGGGGCGCGTGTACCACCACGAGATCCCGGGTGGCCAGCTCTCGAATCTGCGTCAGCAGGCCAAGGCGCTCGGCCTCGCCGACGACTTCGAGCTGATCGAGGACATGTACGCCGCCGCCGACCGGATCCTCGGTCGCGTGCCGAAGGTCACGCCCTCGTCGAAGGTGGTCGGCGATCTCGCCCTGCACCTCGCCGCGGTGAAGGCCGACCCGGCCGATTTCGAGGCGAACCCCGAGAAGTACGATGTGCCGGACTCGGTCGTCGGCTTCATGGCCGGGGAGCTCGGCGACCTGCCGGGCGGATGGCCGGAGCCGTTCCGATCGAAGGTGCTCGCGGGACGCACGGTCCGCGTCGGGTTGACCGACCTCACGGCCGACGACGAGTCGGCCCTCGCGGGCGACAGCGCGACGCGGCGGGCGCGTCTGAACACCCTGCTCTTCCCGGCGCCGATGCAGGAGTTCAGCCAGATGCGCGAGCTCTTCGGCGATCTGTCGGTGCTCGACACCAGCGACTACCTGTACGGCCTCGTGGCGGGGCAGGAGCATCTGGTCGAGATCGACCGTGGCGTGCAACTGTACGTCGGGCTCGAGGCGATCGGCGACGCCGATGACCGCGGCATCCGCACCGTGATGACGACTCTCAACGGCCAGCTCCGACCGGTCTTCGTGCGAGATCGCGCGATCTCCGTCGACGCCCACGAGGTCGAGAAGGCCGACACCTCCGTTCCCGGTCAGGTCGCCGCTCCGTTCTCGGGAGTCGTCACCCTGAAGGCCGAGATCGGGGCCACGGTCCGAGCCGGTGAGCCCGTCGCGTCGATCGAGGCGATGAAGATGGAGGCCGCGATCACGGCACCCGTCGACGGTGTCGTCGAGCGCCACGCGATCTCGTCGACGCAGCAGGTCGACGCCGGCGATCTTTTGGTCGTCATCCGTCCCGCGCACTAACCTTGTCCGGGCGGGGGGCAGCGCACGATGCGGCGCGCCCTCGCCTGCGCATGCTTGGAGCGAGACAGTGACCCCGAAGAACACCCCTGATCCCCGCGAGGACGACACGATGGGGGTGCTCGACGACGCCGCGTCCGTCGCGACGACCGGCATCGGCATCCTCGGCGGAACCGCCCAGGTGAGCGTCGTCATACCGCAGGAGCACGATGACGATCTCGCCGATGAAGAGATCATCGACGGCGAGGTCGACGAGGCCGTCATCGCCGACATCGTGCTGGAGGATGCCGTCATCGCGGTGTCCTCCGCACCGATCGCCGCCGCCGTCGAGGAGGTCGTCGCCGAGGCCGAGCCCGCCCGCGTTCCTGAGCCCGCCCGCGTTCCCGAGCCCGCTCCCGAGCCCGTGCCCGTTGTGGTGCCTGCTCCCACCTCCGTGAAGGAGACCGCTCCCGTGGAGAGCCCGAAGAAGTCCGTCGCACCACGCACCGCTCCGCCGGAGGTGACGCTGACGTCCAAGCGTCTCGGCGATCTGAGCGGCGCGAATCGCGAATCCGCCGATCTGCTCACGACCGACCGGTTGCTCGATCCGCATCGTGTGACGAAGCCCGAACCCGAGGGCGCCTGGAGCCACCTGCTGTACTCGATCTCCGGCCGACGGATCAACATCGGCGACGGGCGTCGCGCGCGCGAGCGCAAGGCGCTCTCCGCCCGGATCGCCGCTCCGCTGCCCGGCGGAGCCCGGTTCGTCCCGGTGCTCTCCCGCAAGGGCGGGGTGGGGAAGACCGCGATCACGGCTCTGCTGGGCATGGCGCTGGCGGATGCTCGTGACGACCGTGTCATCGCGATCGACGCGAATCCCGACCGGGGAACGCTCGCCGATCGGATCGTGCGTCCGCAGCACACGAAGTCGGTGCGCGATCTCGTGCGCAGCCACGATCAGGTGACGGGGTACCACGACATCTCGGCGGTCGTCGCGCGGGATGCGACGCGGCTCGACGTGCTCGCCTCGGACACCGATCCGCGCATCGCCGAAGCGTTCAGCGACACCGACTACCGCGACGTGGCGGATCTGGCCGCGCACTACTATTCGTTGGTTCTCACCGATACCGGTACGGGCATCGTGCACTCGGTGATGGCGGCCACGCTCGATCTCGCCGACCGCATCGTCATCGTCTCGGGTCTCAGCGTCGACGAGGCGCGTTTGGCGTCCGAGACCCTGACCTGGTTGGAGACGAACGGGTTCGAGGATCGCGCGCACGACGCAATCGTCGTGCTCAACCACTCCACGCCCGGCACACCGCTCGTGCGCGTGAACGAGCTGGAAGCGCACTTCGCCTCCCGCGTCCGCAGCGTGGTGCAGATGCCCTACGACGCGCAGCTCGCCGCCGGCGGTGCGATCGTGTTCGCGAACCTGCAGCCCGAGACGCGTCTCGCGGCGCGTCAGCTCGCCGCGCTGCTGGTAGAAGGACTGCGGACGGAGGCATCCGCATGACCGTCCGTGAGATCCGGATCTTCGGCGATCCCGTGCTGCGCACCGTGTGCGCACCGATCGACGAGATCGACGACGGCGTCCGTGCTCTCGTGACCGACCTCGTCGAGACCGTGGAGCTGCCCGGGCGCGCCGGCGTCGCGGCGCCGCAGATCGGTGTCGCGTTGCGGGCGTTCAGCTACAACATCGACGGCGACATCGGATACGTGATCAACCCCGTCCTCACCGAGGTGCGCGGGGAGCCCGTGCCCACGGGCGAGGGGTGCCTGTCGGTGCCCGGCCTCTGGCACGACGCGCTGCGGTACCCCTGGGCTCGCGTCGAGGGCATCGATCTCCACGGCGCGCCGGTCGTGCTCGAAGGAGAGGGGCTGCTCGCGCAGGCTCTGCAGCACGAGACCGACCACCTCGACGGCAAGCTCTACCTCTCGCGTCTCGATCCCGAGACGCGGCGCACGGCGATGCGCCAGGTGCGCGAGAGCGACTGGTTCTGACGCCGGTACCTCCTTCTCCGAACGAGAAAGCCCTCTGCGCGACGTGCGCAGAGGGCTCTCCTGTTCCGGAGGGGCGATCTCGGGAGAGCTCAGCCGCCGATCGCGACGTTCGTCGTCGACACCGGCTCGTCGTAGATCGCCGAGATCTCGTCCGCGAAGTCGTTCATGATCACGTTCCGCTTGATCGAGAGCTTCGGGGTGAGGTGGCCGGATGCCTCGGTCCACTCCGACTCCAGCACGGTGAACTTGCGGATCGACTCCGCGCGGGAGACGCGGGCGTTGGCGGCATCGACCGCTCGCTGGATCTCGGCACGCACGGCATCGTTCTTCGCGGCATCCGCGAGCGTCATGTCGGCGGCGAGGCCGTTGTTGGCGAGCCACGTCGGCAGCATCTCCGAGTCGAGCGTGACGAGCGCCGAGATGAACGGCTTCTGGTCGCCGACGACGACGACCTGACCGATGATCGGGTTCGCGCGGATCGGGTCCTCGAGGGCCGCCGGGGCGACGTTCTTGCCGCCGGCGGTGACGATGATCTCCTTCTTGCGACCCGTGATGGTGAGGAAGCCCTCGGAGTCGAAGCTGCCGATGTCGCCGGTACGGAACCAGCCGCCCTCGCTGAACGCCTCGGCTGTCGCCTCCGGGTTGTTCCAGTACTCCTTGAACACGTTGATCCCACGCACCTCGATCTCGCCGTCGTCGGCCAGGCGGACGCCCACCCCGGGGAGCGCCGGGCCGACCGTGCCGATCTTCGACTTGTCCGCGAGGTTCACGGTCGCGGGGGCGGTCGTCTCGGTGAGGCCGTAGCCCTCGAGGATGACGACGCCGAGGCTGTGGAAGAAGTGCCCGAGGCGCGGCCCGAGCGGGGCGGAGCCCGAGACGGCGTAGGCGACGTTGCCACCCATCGCCTCGCGCAGCTTGCTGTAGACGAGCTTGTTGAACAGGGCGAACTTGAGCTTCGTGCCGAAGGGGATCTTCTTGCCCTCTTCGACGAGCTTGGAGTGCTCGATCGCCACATCGGCGGCCGCGCGGAAGATCTTTCCCTTGCCACCGGCCTCGGCCTTCTGCTCGGCGGAGTTGTAGACCTTCTCGAACACGCGGGGGACCGCGAGCAGGAAGGTCGGCTTGAACGACCCGAGCGCCGGAAGGAGCTGGCGGGTGTCGGGCTGGTGACCCGTGCGGACGCCGGCGTGGATGTCGAGGATCGAGATGAATCGCGCGAACACGTGAGCGGTGGTGATGAAGAGGAGCGTCGAGGCGCCCGGCACCTGCACGACCTCGTCCAGCGCCTTGGCGGAGTTGCGTGAGAGCTCGACGAAGTTGGAGTGGGTGAGGACGCAACCCTTGGGGCGACCCGTCGAGCCCGAGGTGTAGATGAGGGTCGCGATGTCCGAACCCACGGCGAGCGATCGGCGACGTTCGATCTCGGCATCCTCGACCGACGCGCCCTGGGCGGTGAGGGTGTCGATGGCGCCGAGGTGCAGCTGCCAGACCTCGCGGATGAGCGGGAGGTCGCCGCGCACCTCGTCGACGCGGGCGAAGTGCTCGGGCGACTCGACGATCAGGGCGATCGCTCCGGAGTCCTCGAGGATCCACTGGATCTGCGACGGCGAGCTCGTCTCGTAGATCGGCACCATCACGGCGCCGGCGTAGAAGAGGGCGAAGTCGACGAGCGTCCACTCGTACGTGGTGCGGGCGAGGAAGCCGACCTTCTCGCCGGGCTGGATGCCGGCGGCGGCGAAGCCCTTCGCCAGCGCGATCACGGCGGTCTGGAAGTCGGCGGCCGAGATGTCACGCCATCCGTCCCGGTCGGGGACGGCGAACAGAGCGCGGTCGGGAGTGGCGCGGACGCGTTCGACCAGGAGGTCGGCGACGTTCGCGTCGGGGTCGGCGGGGACGACGGCGGGAACTTCAAACTGGACCACGGCAGCTCCTTCGGTACCGGTCGGGTACGGGTTCCTCCCGAGTCTAGGGCATGACACCGGGTCGCACACCTGGTGGAACTGGGTCGCTTCCCGAGGCTTGTTCCTGGGAAGTTTCCGGCGGAGAGCGATCACGGCGCTAGACTCACGACGGTGTTCTACTGGCTGATGAAGTACGTCGTGATCGGCCCCGTGGTCAAGGCGATCTTCCGTCCCTGGATCGTGGGCCGCAAGAACGTGCCCGCGAGCGGTGCGGCGATCCTCGCCAGCAACCACCTCTCCTTCGCCGACTCGATCTTCCTGCCCCTGGTCATCGACCGGAAGATGTCGTTCCTCGCGAAGAGCGACTACTTCACCGGGCGCGGTCTCAAGGGATGGGCGACCAAGTTCTTCATGAGCGCCACCGGACAGATCCCGATCGACCGGTCGGGTGGCAAGGCGTCCGAGGCGTCGCTGAACACGGGTCTCCAGGTGCTCGGCGGGGGAGACCTGCTCGGCATCTATCCCGAGGGCACGCGCAGCCCCGACGGAACGCTCTACCGCGGACGCACCGGCATCGCGCGGATGGCGCTGGAGGCGAAGGTTCCCGTCGTGCCCGTGATCATGGTCGACACCGATACGGCGATGCCGATCGGGCAGAGACTGCCACGGATCGTGCGCGTCGGAATCGTGATCGGCGAGCCGCTCGATTTCTCGCGCTACGCGGGTATGGAGAACGATCGGTACATCCTCCGTTCCGTCACCGACGAGATCATGGTCGCGCTGCAGCGGCTCGGGGAGCAGAAGTACGAGGACGTCTACGCATCGACCGTGAAGGACCGTCTTCCGGTCCGCGTCACACGACGTTCCTGACGCCGACGACGCGCCGCACGACCACTAGGCTGGGAGGATGCTCCCGCACGATATCGACGCCCTGGACGCGTGGCGCTCGCTCCCGATCAAGCAGCAGCCGCAGTGGCCCGACGCCGAGCGCGTCGCCGAGGTCTCTCGACAGATCGCGGCCCTGCCGCCGCTGGTTTTCGCCGGCGAGGTCGACAACCTCCGCGACCGTCTCGCCCGCGCGGCTTCCGGCCGCGCCTTCCTGCTCCAGGGCGGTGACTGCGCCGAGACGTTCGCCGGTGCGACCGCCGAGCAGATCCGCAACCGCATCAAGACGGTGCTGCAGATGGCCGTCGTGCTCACGTATGGCGCCTCGATGCCCATCGTCAAGATGGGCCGTATGGCCGGGCAGTTCGCCAAGCCCCGCTCGAGCGACTCCGAGACCCGGGGCGACGTCACGCTGCCGGCGTACCGGGGCGACATCGTCAACGGCTACGACTTCACCGAGGGCTCGCGCCAGGCCGACCCTGGACGCCTGTTGCAGGGGTACCACACGGCGGCATCGACGCTGAACCTCATCCGCGCGTTCACGCAGGGCGGGTTCGCCGACCTGCGTGAGGTGCACTCGTGGAACAAGGGCTTCGCGCAGAACCCGGCGAACCAGCGTTACGAGCGCATGGCGGCCGAGATCGATCGCGCGATCAAGTTCATGGAGGCGGCCGGCGCCGACTTCGACGAGCTCAAGCGCGTGGAGTTCTTCACGGGCCACGAGGGTCTGCTCATGGACTACGAGCGCCCGATGACGCGCATCGACTCGCGAACCGACACGCCGTACAACACGTCGGCGCACTTCCTCTGGATCGGGGAGCGCACGCGTGACCTCGACGGTGCGCACGTCGATTACTTCTCGAAGATCCGCAACCCCATCGGCGTGAAGCTGGGGCCGACGACGACGCCCGAGACGGCTCTCGAGCTCATCGACAAGCTCGACCCGAACCGTGAGCCGGGACGCCTCACCTTCATCACGCGCATGGGTGCCGGAAAGATCCGTGACGCGCTTCCGCCTCTCCTCGAGGCCGTGCGCGACTCGGGCGCGACCCCGCTGTGGGTCACGGACCCGATGCACGGAAACGGCATCACGACGCCGACCGGATACAAGACGCGTCGTTTCGACGACGTGGTCGACGAGGTGCGCGGGTTCTTCGAGGCGCACCGCGCCGTCGGCACGTTCCCGGGCGGCATCCACGTCGAGCTCACGGGCGACGACGTGACCGAGTGCCTCGGCGGATCCGAGCACATCGACGAGGCCGCACTGGCGACCCGGTACGAGAGCCTCTGCGACCCGCGCCTGAACCACATGCAGTCCCTCGAGCTGGCGTTCCTCGTCGCCGAGGAGCTCGAGAAGCGCTGACACCGCATCTTCGACCGACGAAGGCCGCACCCCGGATTCCGGTGGTGCGGCCTTCGTCGTCGTGTGCCTTCGTCCAGGGAACGGCGGATGCCGAGGCCGGGGATCTAGAAACCGCTGCTCTTGATCTGCAGAGTGACCTGAGCACCCTTCCGGCGTTCGGACTCGGGTGCGGGGTCCGTCCCCGACACCTCCGTGAAGTCATTCGGGAACGCATTCCAGATGACGTTCCATGTGGGTTCGAACCCAGCATTCCGAAGGGTCTGCGCGGCCTCATCGCGGGTCATCCCCGTCACATCGGGAACCGGGAACAGCTCCGGCCCCTTCGAGACGATCAGCTGGACGGTGTCGCCGGGGCGCCAGTTGCCCTCTTCGGCGCGGTCCGAGACGCCGATCACGATGTCCTTGTCGACGTCCGAGCTGAAGACGTACGACGACTCGCCCACGATCAGGCCACGCTCGGTCAGGGTCGAACTCGCTTCGCTGACGGACATCCCCGAGACATCGGGGAAGGCGCCCGCCGAGATGTAGAGCTCGATCGTGTCGGCCTCGAAGAGGTCGCAGCCCTCGGCGCAGGCGTAGGCCTCGCCGCCGGCACGCGGGGTGGCGAAAGCGTTGATGACGATGCCCTCGGCGGCGTCGGAGAAGAGCACGACGGTCGTCTCCGCGACGTTCACGTTGATGCTCGCGAGATAATCGCGCGCATCCTCCTCCGCCCGCCCGTTGAGAGTCTCGACCGTGTGCGGAGTCGGTCCGGCGGACACGATCACCGACACGACCGCTCCCTTGTCGAGGCGCTTGCCCTCACCGGGATCTGTCTCGATCACCGTGCCCGGCTCGACGTCGAGCGAGAAGCGGTCCTCCTGTCGAGGGGAGAAGCCGTCGGCGGTGAGTGCGTCCGCCGCCTCGTCGTAGGTCATTCCCGCGACGCCGGGAACAGCCACGAGCGAGCCGGGCCCGGAGCCGAACCACCAGCCGACGCCGCCGGCGAGTACTGCGAGCAGCAGGACGAGAGTGAGGAGGAACGCGCCGCGTGCGCGCCGTCGCGACGCGCGCCGCCGCAGGAGCGTGGCGTTGTCGACGGTCTGCGGCACGGGGGCGACGGGATCGGTGACGGCCACCGTCGCGGGCATGACCTTGGTGAGATCCCCGGAGTCGCTCGCGGATCGCACCGGTGGCGAGGTGGTCGCCGCGGCGGGGGAGACGCCGAGCTCGCGCTCGATCTCGCGCAGGCGGTCGAGCATCTGCTTCGCGTCGTCGGGGCGTTCGTCGGGGGACTTCTCGGTCGCCCACAGCACCAGTTCGTCGAGTTGCTCGGGCACGCCGGGGTTGCGAGCGCTGGGGCGCGGAACCGACTCGGTCGCATGCTGGAAGGCGATCTGCATCGGCTGCTCGCCCTTGTATGGCTGCTCGCCGACCAGCATCTCGTACAGCATGATGCCGAGGGCGTAGATGTCGCTTCGCGCGTCGGCGGTGCCCCGGGTGACGAGTTCGGGAGCGAGATACGCGATCGTGCCCAGCAGTTGCTGACCCGTCGCCGTGTTGGCGGTGGTCGCACGGGCGAGACCGAAGTCGCCGATCTTGATACGACCGTCCTCGGCGAGGAGCACGTTCTCGGGCTTCACGTCGCGGTGGACGATGTTCGCCCGGTGCGCGGCGGACAGCCCGGACAGCACGGCATCCATGATCGTGATCGTCTGCGTGATCGTCAGACGCTTCTGCTCGCGGAGGAGTTCGCGCAGCGTGATGCCCGGAAGGTACTCCATCACGAGGTAGGCGAGCTCGCCGTCCTGCCCCTGATCGAACACGTTCACGACGTGCGGATCGGCCAACCGAGCGGCGGACCGGGCTTCCTGGATGAACCGGCTCTGGAACGCCGAATCGTCGCTGAGGTGCGCGTGCATCACCTTGAGAGCGATGCGGCGCTCGAGGCGCAGATCGGTCGCGACGTAGACGGTGGCCATGCCGCCGCGGGCGATGCGCGCACGCACGCGGTATCGGCCGTCGACAAGCCGCCCGATGAGGGGGTCGGCTTGCTGGTTGGACGTCACGTCAGAATTCTATGGAGAACTGCCTGAAAGGCCGGGGAGCGCCTCACCCCTGACGGCAACCCGATTTCAGAACGCGCGGTCACTGATACAGGGCGAGCCAACGGTGGGCCGCTGTCTCCCACTGTCCGTAGCGGAGCGGGAAGGCCGAGATCTGCACGGCCTGGGCGGCGTCCGTGAACGCCATCGACTCCCAGCCGGGAACGTCGAGAAGCCCTCGGGTCGTCCGACCGTTCGGATCGCTCGGACCGCCGTAGAAGACGCGCGTGCTGCGCTCCGCATCCCGGATCTGCTCGGGCGTGCCCCAGCCGGTGCTCGGTCGCTGCTGGAAGATCCCGAGCGAATCGCGGTCTCCCCAGTCGAGGTTGCGCAGGTCGGACTCGACCATCCCCGTCGCCAGTGCGATCGCGATGCCGTGATCGGACACGCCGAGTTCGCGCCCGATGCGGATGATCAGTGCGGCGTTCGCCGCCTGCTCGGGGGAGAGGTCAGCGGACTTCTGCGCGGGTGCGGCGTCGACGGGCGCGGGGGCCCCAGCAGGTGCCGGAGCCGCAGCAGCTGCAGGGGCCGCTGCCGGGGCGGATGCGGAGACGGTGAGGCTCTGGCCGGGGTAAATGATCGAGGATCTGTCGAGCCCGTTCGCGGTGAGAAGAGCGTCGAGCGGGATGCCGTGGCGCTGGGCGATGGCGAAGAGGGTGTCTCCGGCGGCGACCGTGTAGGTGGCGGGCGCGGCGGCGGGAGCCGGTTCCGGCGCGGCAGCGGGTGCTGCCGGGGCGGATGCGGAGACGGTGAGGCTCTGGCCGGGGTAGATGATCGAGGATCTGTCGAGCCCGTTCGCGGTGAGAAGAGCGTCGAGCGGGACGCCGTGGCGCTGGGCGATGGCGAAGAGGGTGTCTCCGGCGGCGACCGTGTACGTCGCGGGAGCGGATGCGGGAGGAGCAGTGGGCGCGGGTGTGCTCGCAGCTGCCTGTGGGGCATCGAGCCGCAACTCCTGTCCGGCGAGGATCACGGAGCTCGCGTCGAGCCCGTTCCACGCGAGCACGTCCGCGGTGCGCAGGCCGAAGCGCTGAGCGATGGCGAAGATCGTATCGCCGGGGGCGACAACGTAATCGGTCGGCGGGGCTTCCGCCGGTGCGATGCGGTGCGGAACACCGTTGAGGCGAGCGGTGGACGAGGCGTCGGCGGCCACATCGGCTCCGGCGGGGGCGGCGACCAGCACGCCGGCGAGTGCACCCAGGACGGCGGCGGGTAGGCCGAGCGTCGCGTACCGCTGGCGACGGGAAGAGGTGTTCGGTGTCACGAGGGCCCCCTTTTCGAACCCTGCCACGCTGACACGGAAGTAAACGGAAGTCAACAGGAGTGAAAGAAGTGACGTCTGTGAAAGAAGGCATCTCGGAATGCACGTGCGGCTTCGAGATGAGATAGTTGCTGGGTGTCTGAGAACGTTGATGGAACCCCCGCCCTGGAGTGGCTGACGCTGCCCGATCTCGTCGAGGTGCTCGACGAGCCGCTCGGCAAGGTGCGTCGCCTCATCGACGAACACCACCTGGTCGGTTCGCGTCGCACGGGCGTGTTCGCCGTTCCGTCGCTCTTCATCGTCGACGGGCGTCCGCTCAGTTCACTGCGTGGAACGATCATCGTGCTGCAGGATGCCGGGTTCACCGATGACGAGCTGATCGACTGGCTCCTCGCCGAGGAGGAATCGATGGGGCGCTCGCCGATCGCGGCGCTGCTCGCCGGACACAAGAGCGAGGTCCGCCGAATCGCCCGCACCCTCGCCTGAGGGCTCTGCGCAACCGCTCAGGCGGTACGAACGGTGGCTGCCCGAGCGAGATCGCGGAGGCCGCTGACGGCGGCGTTGTCGAGGCGCGCCCCGACCAGAGCACGGTCGGCCTCGCGGGCGTAGTCCGCGATCATGGCTTCGACACGATCGAGCGCGCCGGTGTCTCGGATGGTCGCCTGGAGGTACTCGACCTGCCGAGGCTCGAGCTCCGGGTCGCCGAGCATCTCGTCGACGACCCCGCGGGCGGGGCGATCGAGGGCTTCGCGGGTGAGGGCGATCAGCACGGTGCGCTTGCCCTCGCGCAGATCGTCTCCCGCGGGCTTGCCGGTGACCGATTCGTCGCCGAAGACGCCGAGCACGTCGTCGCGCAACTGGAAGGCCATGCCGACGGGGTGGCCGAAGCTCCGCAGGGCCGTCAGCTGTGATGCATCCGCTCCGGCGAGCGATGCGCCGAGGACGAGCGGCTGCTCGATGCTGTACCTGGCCGATTTCAGCGAGGCCACGCGGAGTGCGCGGTGCGCGTGCTCCGCGTCGTCGTTCACCCTCCACGCGGATTCCTCGGCGATGTCGAGATACTGCCCGACCGTCACGTCCCTGCGCATGCGGGCGTACTCACGCCGCACGTCTGCGGCGTGAGCGTGATCGGTGATGGCGGACTCGACGAGGTCGTCGCTCCACGCCACGAGCAGATCGCCGAGCAGCACCGCGCTCGCGCGCCCGAACGCCTCGGCGTCTCCGCTCCACCCGGCCGAGCGATGCGCGCTCTCCAGGGCGCGATGCGCGGCCGGTCGGCCCCGACGCGTGTCGGAGTTGTCGATGATGTCGTCGTGCACGAGCGCTGCCGACTGGAAGATCTCGAGCGCCGCGCACGTGTTCCAGAGGGCTTCGCCTTCGGTCGCCTGACGATCGGCCGCACGCGCGACCGCCTGCCATCCCGCATGGCAGAACCGGGCGCGCAACCGCTTTCCGCCCACGAGCGTGTCGGCCGCAGCGTCGATGAGAGCGACGGCATCGGGGCCGTACTCGGTCGACTCAGTGCGCATCCTCTCGACGAACTGCTCCAGGCGGGAGGCGACGGCTTCGACGATCGGGGCGGGGGAGGACACGACTCCCAGCATACGTAAAGCAATGAGGGGGCGAACGGCTAGCCTCCGAGCGTCGGGCGCGCGTAGAATGGAACGCACGATACCCGAGGGGGACGAAATGCCACTCTCCGAACAGGAGCAGCGTCTGCTCGACGAGATGGAACGCCATCTCCTCCACAATGACGCCGACGTCGTGAGCGCGCCTTCGGGCGATCGCGCACTGAGCTATCGGAACCTCGTTTACGGGGCTCTCCTGGTACTCGCGGGCGTCGGCGGTCTGGTCGCCGGCGTGATCGTGGGCGACGTCTGGGGAATCGTCATCGGCGTCGTCGGATTCGCCGCCATGCTCGCCGGCGTCATGCTGGCCGTCACTCCTGTGCGCCGTTCCGCACCCGCCGCGAACCCCTCCGAGAAGCCGGCTGCCAAGCGGCAGGACTCCGCGTCCTTCATGGACCGCATGAACGATCGATGGGATCGCCGCCACGAGGGGAACTGACCCCACTCACTTCTGAAGGCCCGGATGCTCTGAGCATCCGGGCCTTTTTCGTGCTCTGCGCGTTTCTCGGCGTCCCCTCTTTCCTCCACTGGCCCTCCACTGGTCCTCCACCCTCCTCCACCGCGGAATCATGCGGAACTTCGGACCTCTGTGCCGATTTCGGTGGGACAATACTCGGAATAATCGTAGGAATGTGGAGGGAAGTGGAGTAAAGTGGGGCGCACCTCGAGTTGGCCGGACGGAGAGGGGGTGATGGCTGATGTTGTTGGGGACGCATTCTCCGAAGCTGGACGACAAGGGAAGGGTCATCCTTCCCGCGAAGTTCCGCGAAGATCTGGGTGGCGGCATCGTCGTCACCCGTGGTCAGGAGCGCTGCCTCTACGTCTTCAGCACGGCCGAGTTCGAGGCGATGCACGAGCGGATCCGCCAGGCGCCACTCGCGAACAAGCAGGCGCGTGACTTCATGCGCCTGTTCCTCTCCGGTGCCAGTGCGGAGATGCCCGACAGCCAGAACCGCATCACCATCCCGCCCCACCTGCGTCAGTACGCGGGCCTGCAGAAGGAGCTCATCGTCACCGGAGTCGGCGCACACGCCGAGATCTGGGATGCCGAGAGCTGGAACGCCTACCTCGCCGCAGGCGAGGAGACCTACGCCGATCTGGAGCAGGAGGTGATTCCGGGCCTGTTCTGACCACGGCTGTGATGCCCCGCCGCTCCCGCCCCGACACACTTCCCCGGTGCCGGGTCGCGAAGCGGAGGGGGATCAGAGCCGAAGGTCACCCGAGAGAGATCATGAACCTCCGAGACATCCACACCCCTGTCCTGCTCGAGCGCTGCGTCGAGCTGCTGGCTCCCGCCCTCCAGGCCGACGGAGCCGTGCTCGTCGACGCCACGCTGGGAATGGGAGGGCACGCCGAGGCATTCCTCGAGCGCTTCGACAACATCCGTCTCATCGGTCTGGACCGCGACACCGATGCGCTCCGGATCGCCGGCCAGCGGCTCGAGCGCTTCGCCGACCGCATCTCCCTCGTCCACACCGTCTACGACGAGATCGGTCTGCACGCGCAGGGCGCCTCGGGCATCCTGTTCGATCTGGGGGTGTCGTCGTTGCAGCTCGACGAGGCGGACCGCGGCTTCGCGTACTCCAAGGACGCGCCGCTCGACATGCGGATGGACCAGACCAAGGGCGTCACGGCCGCCGACGTCATCGCGACCTACAGCGAGGGCAACCTCCGCCGCATCTTCGAGCGCTACGGCGAGGAGAAGCTCGCCGGCCGCTACGCCCGGTTCATCATCGACGCGCGGCAGAAGAAGCCGATCACGCGTTCGGCCGAACTCGTCGACATCCTGCAGGCGGCGACGCCGGCGGCCGCCCAGCGAGCCGGTCACCCCGCCAAGCGGGTCTTCCAGGCGCTGCGCATCGAGGTCAACGCCGAGCTGACGGTGCTCGCGGACGCCATCCCGCCGGCCATGGACGCACTCGGCGTCGGTGGGCGCATCGTCGTCATGTCGTACCAGTCGCTCGAGGATCGTCTGGTCAAGCAGGCGTTCGCCGCGGCATCCGCATCGACGGCTCCGCAGGGGCTTCCCGTGGAACTGCCCGAGCACGCCCCGCGATTCCGCGTGCTCACCAAGGGCGCTGAACTCGCCGACGAGGCGGAACGCGCCCGCAATCCGCGAGCCATCCCGGTGCGTCTGCGGGCCGCCGAGAAACTTCGGGAGACCGCATGAGCGCGCCCGCCGTCGTCCGTCGTCCGGCGCAGCCGGTCGCTCCCAAGACCGCGTCCCCGCGCCGGCTCCAGCCCGTCACCGCTCCCGCGACCCGCCGCAAGCCGAAACTCGCCTACGCCCTCGTCGCGTTCGCCGGTGCACTGCTCATCGGCGGTGTGCAGATCGCGCTCTCCCTGGCGATCACGCAGGACTCCTTCACGCTCGCCGGGCTCAGCTCGCAGCAGCGGGAACTCGACCTCCAGGCGAGCGCCCTCCAGGAGGAGCTCCTCGGTCTCAGCTCTCCGCAAGAACTGGCGACTGACGCCGCGGCGCTCGGGATGGTCGTCGCGGGCTCCCCGTCGTACCTCCGTCTGAGCGACGGCGCGGTGTTCGGCACCGGAGCCGGAGCCGACTGGACCTCGACCGTCGATCCGAACGGGGCAGGTGCCGTGAGCAACGCACTGATCACACCGCCGCCCGCCGCGGAGGAGGCGGCTGCGGACGGAGATGCGGACGCCCCCACCTCGGGCCAGGATCTCCCGCCCGCCATCACCGACGGCCTCCCCAGCCCCACAACGCACTGACCACGAACTGACGGAGAGATCCCATGACGACACGCGCCACACGCGGACCGCGGCGACGCACTGTCGTCGCCCTTGCGGTGATCCTCTCGGTGCTGGCGGCGTTCGTCGTGCGGCTCGTCGACATCCAGGTGGTCAGCGCCGACGCGCACGTCGCCGACTCGCAGAGCTACATCGGCGGCAGCAACACGATCGCCGGCCAGCGCGGCACGATCGTCGACTCCGCGGGCATCCCGCTCGCCGAGAGCGTGCTGGTCTACGACGCGGAGCTCAGCCCGTTCGTGATCACCGAGCTCGAGGAGAAGGATCCCGAGCTGCCGTGGGCCGAGGCATCCGAGAAGATCGCCGCGATCACCGGCCAGACCGGCGATGAGGTGCGAAAGCTCGTCGCCGACGCACTGGCTGTGAATCCGAAGAGCCAGTACGTCGAGCTCAAGAAGTCCCTCACCACCGAGCAGCACATCGAGCTGCGCGACCTCAAGCTCGCGTACCTCCACCAGACCGCGCGCGAGACGCGCGTGTATCCGAACGGCGCGGTGGCGGGAAACATCGTCGGCTTCCTCAACGGCAGCGGCGAGGCGCAGGCGGGCATCGAGAAGATGGACCAGTCGTGCCTCGCGCCGACCGACGGTGCGAAGACCTACCGCCAGGGCAAGGACGGCGTCGTCATCCCCGGCAGCGAGAAGATCACGGATGCCGTCGACGGCGGCACCGTGCAGCTCACGATCAACAGCGACCTCAACTGGTACCTGCAGCAGATGATCGCCGAGGAGGCGCAGGCGCAGGGCGCGAAGGGCGGCACCGTCACGGTCGTCGAGGTCAAGACGGGCAAGATCCGCGCCGCAGCGGAGTGGCCCTCGCTCGACCCCAACGACCTCGACGGCGCGAGCCCGTCGTCGTGGGGGAGCCAGATCTTCCACCGCGACTTCGAGCCCGGCTCGACGTTCAAGGCCATCACCGCCGCAGCCGTGATGGAGGGCGCGGGCGTCACGCCTCTGAGCACCGTCAGCGCCGCATCGAAGGAGACCTTCCCGAACGGCGCCGTGATCAACGACGCCTTCACCCACCCCGCGTACAACTACACGCTCGCCGGTGGCCTCATCGACTCCTCCAACGTCGCGCTGTCGAAGTTCGGAACCATGGTCAGCCCCGAGGTGCGCTACGACTACCTGCAGCGATTCGGCGTCGGGGAGGAGACCGTCGGATTCCCCACCGAGGTCTCCGGCATCCTGCATCCCGTCAGCGAGTGGGACAGTCAGTCGCTGTACACGACGACCTTCGGTCAGTACTTCACGGTCACGGCCGCGCAGGTGGCGGGCGCCTACCAGGCGATCGCGAACGGAGGCGAGAAGATCGACCTCTCGCTGGTGGAGTCGTGCACGCAGCCCGACGGCACGGTCGTCGCGGCCGACGAGCCGCAGCACGACCGGATCATCACCGAGCAGACCGCATCCGACCTCACCCGGATGCTCGAGAACGTGGCGGTGCAGGGCGGCAACGCCGATCGCATCCAGGTTCCGGGGTATCGCGTGACGAGCAAGACCGGTACCGCGCAGGTTCCCGACGGCAAGGGCGGCTACAAGGCCGGTGTCTACTTCACCAGCATGGTCGGGTTCGCCCCGGTCGACGACCCGCAGTACGTCGTCGTGGTCACCCTCGACGAGCCGACTAAGGTTGTATCGTCCGCGGCAACCGCATCCGCCTTCCAAAAGGCGATGACGCAGGTGATGAAGACCTATCGCGTGATGCCGTCCTCGACTCCCATGGACGAGTTGCTGCCCAAGTTCGAATAGCCGGCGAGAGCCGCGCCTGGAGATGTCATGATCGCCCTGTCGCTCGCTGAGATCGCCGAAGCCATCGGCGGTGAGCTGCGCCTTGCCGGAACCGATATGGCCGGCACCGTCGTCGACGGCACCGTCGACACCGATTCCCGCACCATGGGTCCGCGTTCGATCTTCGTCGCGAAGCCCGGTGCCGAGACGGACGGCCATCGCTTCGTCGGAGCCGCCGTCGATGCGGGGGCCGCGCTCGCGATCGTCGAGCACGCGGTCGACGTCGAGGTGAGCCAGATCGTGGTGGCGGATGCCGTCGTCGCGCTCGGCGCACTCGCACGGGAGGTCGTGCGCCGCGTGCGGGAGAATGGCGACCTCAAGATCGTCGGGATCACCGGCTCGAACGGCAAGACGACCACCAAGAACTTCCTCGCGCGCATCCTGTCAGACGAGGGCGAGACCGTCGCCCCCGTCAAATCGTTCAACAACGAGGTGGGTGCCCCCGTCACGATGCTGCGCGTGACCGAGACCACGCGTTTCCTCGTCAGCGAGTTCGGCGCGGCCGCGCCCGGCAGCATCGCGCATCTGGCAGGACTCGTCGAGCCGGACGTCGCGGTCGTGCTCATGGTCGGGATGGCGCATGCCGGCGGCTTCGGCGGCATCGAGGAGACGGCGAAGGCCAAGTCCGAGCTCGTCGCCGCCGCCAGGGCGACCGGCACCGCCGTTCTCAACGTCGACGACGCGCGCGTCGCGGCGATGCGTGACCTCGCCGAATCCCGCGGCATGCGCGTGGTCGGCTTCGGACAGAGCCCGGTGGCCGAGGTGCGTGCGCACGACATCGAGGTGTCCGCCTCGGGAACCCGGTGCGTCATCGAGACCGCGGGACGGAGCATCCCTCTCGATCTCCGGGTGCTCGGCGCGCACCACATCACCAACGCCCTCGCCGCGATCGCCGCCGCGGGAGTCCTCGGCGTGTCCGCGGAGGACGCCGTCGCTCGCCTCGCGACCGTCGAGATCGCGGAGCGCTGGCGCATGCAGCCCCTCGGCAACGAGCGCGTGCGCATCATCAACGACGCCTACAACGCGAGCCCCGACTCGATGGCGGCCGCCCTGCGCACCCTCGCGCAGATCACCGGTCCCGACGAGCGCACCGTCGCCGTCCTCGGAGCCATGAGCGAGCTCGGTGAGAGCGCGGGGGAGGAGCACGACCGTATCGGTCTGCTCGCCGTGCGCCTCAACATCCGCCGCATCGTGGTCGTCGGCCCCGAGGCCCGACGCCTCTACCTCTCCGCCGTGGGCGAGGGATCCTGGGACAGCGAAGCCGTGCACCTGCCCGATCAGGATGCCGCCTTCGAATACCTCCGTTCCGAGCTGCGCGACGGCGATCGCGTGCTCGTCAAGTCATCAAACTCCGTGGGCCTCCGGCATCTCGGCGATCGTCTGGGAGAATTGTTCTCGTGAGGTCACTCATCATGGCGGCGGCGATCTCGCTCGCCTTCACCCTTTTCCTGACTCCCGTCTTCCTGCGGCTCTTCCGCAAGTGGGGCTGGGGGCAGGTCATCCGCACCCCCGAAGCGCTCGAGAACCCGAGTCACGAGGCGAAACGCGGCACACCGACGATGGGCGGTGTGATCTTCATCATCGGCACCATCGTCGGATACTTCACCGGCGTGTACGTCGGCGGCGCGGTGCCCGCGCTCTCGGCCCTCCTCGTGATCTGGCTCATGATCGGCTTCGGTGCGGTCGGCTTCATCGACGACTACATGAAGGTGCGCAGTCAGCGCAGCCTGGGTCTCTCGGGCTGGCGGAAGGTGATCGGCCAGCTCCTCGTGATCGTCCCCTTCGGGATCGTGGCGCTGAACTTCCCCAACAAGTTCGGGCAGACGCCCGCGAGCGAGTCGATCTCGCTGTTCCGCGACATCACCTGGCTCAACCTCTTCGCCTTCGGCGTGATCATCGGCTGGGCCCTCTACCTCATCTGGATCGCCGTGATCGGGGTCGCGACCTCGAACAGCGTGAACCTCACGGACGGGCTCGACGGCCTCGCGGCAGGCGCCGGAGTCATCGTCGTCGGTGCGTACAGCCTCATGGCGTTCTGGCAGTACAAGCAGCCCTGCGTCGGTGAAGGCGTCGACATGGGGGCCCTCGCCGGCTGCTACGAGGTGCGCGACCCGTTCAATCTCGCCATCATCGCCGCATCCTTCGCCGGTGCCCTCATCGGGTTCCTCTGGTGGAACGCCCCCAAGGCCAAGGTGTTCATGGGCGATGTGGGTTCCATGGCTATCGGTGGTGTGATCACCGCCCTCGCGATCCTGACCCGCACCGAGCTGCTGCTCTTCGTGATCGCGGGTGTGTTCGTGCTCTCCTCCGGATCGGTGATCCTGCAGCGCGCGTACTTCAAGCTCACGCGCGGCAAGCGCCTGTTCCTCATGAGTCCCTTCCATCACCACCTCGAGATGCGCGGCTGGGCCGAGGTGACCATCGTCGTCCGACTGTGGATCATCGCGGGTCTCCTGGCGGTCTCGGCCGTGGGGCTCTTCTACGTCGAATGGCTCACCCGTGTCGGTTGACGAGCGCCTGCGCACCCTCACCAGTTGGAACGCCGACTGGAAGGGTCTGAGGGTCGCGGTCCTCGGACTCTCGATGACCGGGTTCTCGGTCGCCGACACCCTCACCGAGCTCGGTGCCGACGTCCTCGTGCTCAGCGAGTCCGCCGACGAGGAGTACGAGCGCCTGGTCCCCGTGATCGGCGCCCGTCTCGAGATCGGATCGCTCGCGACGGTGCCTGCGGCCCTCACCGACTTCGACCCCGAGGTGGTGATCGCGTCGCCCGGCTTCGCGCCTGCGCATCCGATCATCCGGTGGACGCAGGAAGCCGGAATCGCGCTGTGGGGCGACATCGAACTCGCCTGGCGAGTGCGCGACAAGGTCGTGCGCGACGACGGCACTCCGGCCGAGTGGGTGCTCATCACGGGGACCAACGGCAAGACGACCACGACCCAGCTCACCGCAGCACTGCTCGTCGAGGGCGGGCTGCGCGCCGCGCCCTGCGGCAACATCGGCGTGCCGGTGCTCGATGCGGTGCGCGACCCCGCCGGATTCGACGTCTTCGTGGTCGAGCTCTCCAGCCATCAGCTCTGGTACCTCGGGCTCTCGCAGCCGGAGGGGGAACTCTTCCCGCACGCCTCCGTCTGCCTCAACCTCGCCGACGACCACCTCGTGTGGCACGGCAGCGCCGAGGCGTACCGCGACGCGAAGGCCTTGGTCTACCGCAACACCCGCGTCGCGTGCGTCTACAACAAGGCCGATGAGGCCACCCGGCGCATGGTCGAGGAGGCAGAGGTCGTCGACGGGGCGCGCGCGATCGGGTTCGACCTGGGAACACCCGGACCCAGCGATCTGGGAGTCGTCGAGGGCCTGCTCGTCGACCGGGCCTTCCTCGACGACCGGGCCCGTAGCGCGCTCGAGATCACCACGGTCGCCGATCTGCAGCGGGTCGGCCTCGTGGCTCCGCACATCGTGCAGAACATCCTCGCCGCGAGCGCGCTCGCGCGCTCGCTCGGCGTCGAACCCGAGGCGATCCACTCGGCACTCGAATCGTTCCGGCTCGACGCCCACCGCATCCAGGTCATCGCCACGCACGCGGGCATCACCTGGATCGACGACTCGAAGGCGACGAACCCGCACGCCGCGGCATCCTCGCTGCGCGCGTACCCCGGTTCGGTGTGGGTCGTGGGGGGAGATCTGAAGGGCGTCGACATCGCCGATCTCGTCGCGAGCTCCGGCGGAACGGCACGCGCCGCGGTCGTGATCGGAGTCGAGCGAGCCTCCGTCGTCGCGGCATTCGAACGACACGCGCCGACGGTGCCGGTGTTCGAGGTGGATGCTGGCGACACTGGAGATGTCATGAATCGTGTCGTGGAGATCGCGGCGGGGATCGTCGACGACGAGGGCACGGTTCTGCTGGCCCCGGCGGCGGCATCCTTCGACCAGTTCACCAGTTACGCGGATCGTGGCCATCGCTTCGCCGAGGCGGTGCGCACGTGGATCGACCGGGGGAGTGCCGATGACGCAGGTGGCTCGCCCTCCGCGTTCTGAGTCCGGCGGTCTCGCCGCTCGGGTCTCGCTCGGGCGCCGGTTCACGCCGGTGTCGACCGAGTTCCTGTTGATCGCCTCGACCGCGCTGCTCCTCACCCTCTTCGGGCTCGTCATGGTGCTCTCGGCGACGAGCGCGACCGCCGTCGCGAACGGCTCCAACCCGATGAGCGGCGCACTGCGCCAGGGGATCTTCGCGATCCTCGGCATCCCGCTCATGTTCTTGATCAGCCGATTGCCGGTGCGCTTCCTCAAGAAGCTGGCCTGGCCGGCTCTGTTCGGAGCGGTCGCGCTCCAGCTCCTGGTCTTCACCCCGCTCGGTGTCGCCGACGGCGGAAACCGCAACTGGATACAGGTCGTCGGCTTCCAGATGCAGCCCTCCGAGTTCCTGAAGCTCGCGCTGTCGCTCTGGATCGCCTACGTGCTGCTGCGCAAGCACGCGATGCTCGGAACGTGGCATCACGTCTTCATCCCGGTGGTGCCGGTCGGCGCGCTCGCGATCGGCACGGTGCTCGCGGGTAAGGACCTCGGCACCGCGATGGTGCTGGTCCTCATCCTCCTGGGGTGCCTGTTCTTCTCCGGGGTCAAGCTGCGGCTGTTCATCATCCCGGTGATCATAGGCGTCGCCGCGGTGCTCGCGTACGCGCTCTCGAGCACCGACCGCATGCGGCGCATCACCGCCAACTGCGATGACATGGCCCTCTACAACACGGACTGCTATCAGTCGATCCACGGCATCTGGGGGATGGCCAACGGCGGCATCTTCGGCCTCGGGCTCGGCAACTCCCAGGAGAAGTACGGGTGGCTCCCCGCTCCCGGCAACGACTTCATCTTCGCGATCGTCGGGGAGGAGCTCGGCCTGATCGGATGCATCGTCGTGCTCGCCCTCTTCACGTTCTTCACCGTCGGCGCGTTCCACATCATCCGCAAGACCGACGATCCGTTCATCCGCGTCGCCGCGGGCGGGATCACGGTCTGGATCGCCGGACAGGCCGTCCTCAACGTCGGCGTCGTCGTCGGGCTGTTCCCCGTGATGGGCGTTCCGCTCCCGTTCATGTCGCAGGGTGGCACCGCTCTCCTCGCCGTGCTCCTGGCATGCGGGGTGCTCCTCGCCTTCGCCCGCACGCTCCCGAGCGGCGAGAAGCAGGAGACCGCGTCACGCACCCGAGCTCGCGGGGTGCGCGCAGCGCGGCGGGGTAGGGTCTCGGAGTGACCTCGTACCTTCTCGCCGGCGGTGGTACCGCCGGCCATGTGAACCCCCTGCTCGCCGTCGCCGATGGACTGGTCGCGCGTGACGCCGACGCCACCGTCCTCGTTCTCGGAACGGCCGAGGGGCTCGAGGCGCGTCTGGTTCCCGAACGCGGCTACGAGCTGCTCGTCGTCGACAAGGTGCCGTTCCCGCGCCGCCCGAACCGCCAGGCGCTGGGGTTCCCGCAGCGCTTCCGCCGCGCGATCGCGCAGGTGCGCCAGCACATCCGCACGCACGCCGTCGACGTGGTCGTCGGCTTCGGCGGGTACGCCTCGGCGCCGGCCTATGTGGCCGCGCGCCGCGAGGGCATCCCGTTCGTGGTTCACGAGGCGAACGCCAAGCCGGGACTCGCGAACGTGCTCGGAGCGCGCGGGGCGGCCGCGGTCGGCGTCGCTTTCGCGGGCACACCGCTGCGCGGCAGCGAGGTCGTCGGCATGCCGCTGCGTCGCGAGATCATCGAACTGGACCGTGCGGCGACCCGTGCCGAGGCGGCGCGGCACTTCGATCTCGATTCCGATGCGCCCGTGCTGCTCGTGTTCGGTGGCTCGCTCGGGGCCCAGCGTCTCAACGAGGCGTTCGCGGACTCGTGGGGTGACGTGCTCGCGGCCGGGTGGCAGCTGCTCCACGTCACGGGCGAGCGCAGCGACCTCGCCGATCCGGGGGTTCCCGGCTACGCGATGCGGCGCTATGTCGATCGCATGGACCTCGCCTTCGCCCTCGCCGATCTCATCGTCTCGCGCTCCGGAGCCGCGACGGTCAGCGAGATCAGTGCGCTCGGGATCCCGGCACTGTACGTCCCGTATTCCGTCGGCAACGGCGAGCAGCGGCTGAATGCGGCGTCCGCCGTCGCCGCGGGGGCCGCCCGGCTGCTCGATGACGGGACCTTCGACGGTGACGCCGTGCGCCGGGAGGTCGTGCCCCTGCTGGCGGATCGCGCGCGCCTGGCGCAGATGGCCGATGCCGCCGAGAAGGCGGGAACCCGCAGCGGCACCGAGAACGTCATCGCACTGGTCGATCGCTCGCTGAGCGCCCGGAAGTAGACTGAGAACGACATGATCAGACCTGACCTCTCCCTGCCGATTCCCGATTCGATCACGGCCGCGCACTTCATCGGCATCGGCGGTTCGGGTATGAGCGGTCTCGCTCGGATGTTCCTCGATGCGGGTATCCGCGTCTCGGGATCCGACCGGGCCGACAGCGACAACCTGCGGGCCCTGGCGGCGGCCGGTGCGACGGTGCACATCGGGCACGACGCGGCCCACCTCGGAGATGCCGACACCGTCGTGCACACCGGAGCGATCTGGCCCGAGAACCCCGAGTTCGTCACCGCGAAGGAGCGGGGACTCCACGTGATCCATCGATCCCAGGCGTTGCACTGGCTGATCGGCGACCGTCGACTGGTCTCGGTCGCGGGGGCCCACGGCAAGACGAGCTCCACCGGGATGATCGTCACGGCGCTGCGCGATCTCGGCGCGGACCCGCACTTCGTCAACGGCGGAGTGATCGAGCAGCTCGGCGCGTCGAGCGCCACCGGATCCGGCGACCTCTTCGTGATCGAGGCAGACGAGTCCGACGGCACGTTCCTGCTCTATGACACGGCGGTCGCGCTCATCACGAACGTCGACCCCGACCACCTCGACCACTTCGGCTCGGAGGAGGCGTTCCACGAGGCGTTCGTCCGGTTCGCGGACGGCGCGTCCGAAGCGGTCGTGATCTCCAGCGACGACGCGGGAGCGCTCCGCGTCGGTGCGGACCTCTCGCACCCCCGGGTGATCACCTTCGGCCAGGCCGAGGACGCCGACCTGCGTGTGACCGAGATCGAGACCGCCGGCGGGGTCGCCGCCACGCTCACGCGCGATGGTGAGAGCGTGCGCATGCAGCTCGCCGTCCCCGGCGTGCACAACGCGATCAACGCGGCCGGCGCGGTCGCCGTGCTCGGCGCGCTCGGCTACCCGCTCGCGGACGCCGTGCGTGCGGTGGAGGGTTTCGCCGGTACCGTTCGGCGCCTCGAGCTGCACGGCATCGCCCGGGGCGTGAGCGTCTACGACGACTACGCGCATCACCCGACGGAGGTCCGAGCGGCGCTCGAGGCGATGCGCGGCATCGCCGGATCCGGCCGCCTGATCGCGATCCAGCAGCCCCACACGTACTCGCGCACCCAGCACATGTACCAGGAGTTCGCCGACGTCCTCGAGACGTACGCCGACCACACGGTGATGCTCGACGTCTACGGCGCGCGGGAGGACCCGGTTCCCGGAGTCACGGGCGAACTCGTGAGCGGCGCGTTTCGTGATCCCTCGCACGTGCACTTCGTCGCCGATTGGCAGCAGGCCTCGGATTACACCGCGACGGTCGCGCGCGACGGCGACGTCGTGGTGACCCTCGGGTGCGGGAACGTCTACCAGATGATCCCGCAGGTGCTGGAGGCGCTGAGCCGGACCGACGGGGCGTAGCAGGTGCGACGTCCAGCTCCGCTTCCGACCGATCGGCCGAAGGAACCGGGCGCGAGTCCGTCGACGTCCCGGTCACGGCCCCGCGCGCCGCGCGAGGTCGGACCGGTGGGTGCGGAGACGACGCCGGAGAGCGCCGACCTCGGTATCGAAGCGGGAGCGGATGCGCTGATCGATTCGCCCACCGATGCGTCGGGCGATGCGCCGACGTCCACGCGCGACGTCTGGCGCGCGGCCCGCGCTCGTCGCAAGGCGCTGCGGGCGGAGATCCGCCGCTTCACTCAGCGTTCCCGTCGGCGACGCATCGTCGGCTGGAGCATCGTCGGCTCCCTTCTGCTGCTGGTGGGGGGCAGCGTCGCCGCCGCTTACAGCCCGCTCTTCGCCGTCGAGAAGATCACGATCGTCGGTGCCACCACCCTGGACCCCGCCGCCATCGAGGCGGCGCTCGGCGATCAGATCGGCACGCCGCTCGCGCTCGTCGACAGCAGTGAGATCAAAGCGGCGCTCATCGGCTTCCCCCTCATCGAGACATACGCGCTCGAGGCGCGCCCGCCGCACGACCTGACGGTGCGCATCGTCGAGCGCACCCCGGTGGGCGTGCTCCGCTCCGATGCCGGGTACACGCTCGTCGACGCGGCGGGTGTGGCACTCGCGACCACGACGGACCAGCCGGCAGGGCAGCCCCTCCTCGACATCGCAGGCGGTACCGACTCGAGCGCTTTCGAGAGTGCCGGCCTCGTCGTGCGCTCGCTCCCGGCGGACGTCCGCGCGCAGTTGACGGGTGTGCGTGCGACCACCGCCGATGACGTGACGTTGACGCTGAGCAGCGGTCTGACGGTGGTGTGGGGAAGCGAAGACGAGTCGGCGACGAAGGGCATCGTGCTCGCGAGGGCCCTCGCCGCGAACCCCGGCGCCGGGACGATCGACGTCTCGTCCCCGAACGCCGCCGTCGTCGGCTGACGACTTTCGCGAGGAAACGCGCGACACGCCCATCCCGTTGCGCGCGCATGCCGATGCGGCGCATACCTTCGATCAAGAGAACGCAATACCGGGAAATACTTTACACCTCTACTTGAGGTTTAAGGTTTGGCCCGATCCAGGCTCGAAAAACTCGGAGGCCGGCCATGAGCCAGAACCAGAACTACCTCGCCGTGATCAAGGTCGTCGGCGTCGGCGGTGGCGGCGTCAACGCCGTCAACCGCATGATCGACCTCGGTCTCCGCGGAGTCGAGTTCATCGCGGTGAACACCGACGCGCAGGCGCTGCTCATGAGCGACGCCGACGTCAAGCTCGACGTCGGACGCGAGCTCACCCGCGGGCTCGGTGCCGGAGCCGACCCGGAGGTCGGTCGTCGTGCCGCCGAGGATCACGCGGAGGAGATCGAGCAGGCCCTCACCGGTGCCGACATGGTCTTCGTCACCGCGGGCGAGGGAGGCGGTACCGGAACGGGTGGCGCCCCTGTCGTCGCACGCATCGCCAAGTCGATCGGCGCTCTCACCATCGGTGTCGTCACCAAGCCGTTCTCTTTCGAGGGCCGCCGCCGCCAGAGCCAGGCCGAGGCCGGTGTCGCGAAGCTCAAGGAAGAGGTCGACACCCTCATCGTGGTGCCGAACGACCGTCTCCTCGAGATCAGCGACCGCGGGATCTCGATGATCGAGGCGTTCGCGACGGCCGATCAGGTGCTCCTCGCCGGTGTGCAGGGCATCACCGACCTCATCACCACGCCGGGTCTGATCAACCTCGACTTCGCCGACGTGAAGTCCGTCATGCAGGGCGCGGGCTCCGCGCTCATGGGCATCGGCTCCGCTCGAGGCGCCGATCGCGCGATCAAGGCTGCCGAGCTCGCCGTCGAGTCGCCGCTGCTGGAGGCATCTATCGAGGGCGCCCACGGTGTGCTGCTGTCGATCCAGGGTGGCTCCAACCTGGGCATCTTCGAGATCCACGATGCCGCGGATCTCGTCAAGGAAGCGGCGCACCCCGAGGCGAACATCATCTTCGGTACCGTCATCGACGACACCCTCGGCGACGAGGTGCGTGTGACGGTCATCGCCGCCGGCTTCGACGGCGGCGAACCGTCCCTGCGCCTCGACCCGATGGTCGTGTCGCGTCCCGCGACCGCGACGCTGCCGGAGGTCGCGCTCTCGGATGAGAAGGATGCCGTGGCGGAGGACGAGACCACCGAGACCGAGCCCTCCGCGGCTCCTCAGCGCACGCACACGACCAGCATCGAGCCGGCGTTCGCCGACGACGACATCGACATCCCCGAATTCCTGAAGTGACCGACCTGGGAGCGCGGCTGTCGGCGATCGACGAGCAGATCGCCGACGCCGCGCGCCGGGCCGGGCGAGATGCGACCGAGATCACCCGCATCGTCGTGACGAAGTTCCATCCCGCAGAGCTGGTGCGCGAGCTCGCATCTCTCGGGGTGCGGGAGGTCGGGGAGAACCGGCAGCAGGAGCTGTCCGCGAAGCGCGACGAGCTCGAGGCGCTGGACCTCACCTGGCATTTCATCGGTCAGGCGCAGACGAACAAGGCGGCGGCGATCCGTCGCAGCGCTGACATCGTCCACTCCGTGGATCGGGTGCGCCTCGCCGACGCGCTGCATCGTGCCGCCGAGGACGACAGCGTCCTCGACGTGCTCGTCCAGATCAATCTCACGCCCGACGCCGGGCGGGGTGGCGTCGAGCCCGCCGAGGCCGCCGCTCTCGCCGAGCACGTCCTCGCGCTCCCGTCCCTCAGACTGCGCGGGGTCATGGCCGTCGCCCCTCTCGACGAGGAACCGGCATCCGCTTTCGCGCGTCTGCACCGCGTCGCCGAGGAGGTGAGCGGGGTCGCTCCCGACGCCACGTGGATCTCCGCGGGGATGACCGGCGACTTCGCCGAGGCCATCGCCGCAGGCGCGACACACCTTCGGATCGGGTCGGCAATCACCGGCCCCCGCCCCGACCGGGGTTAACCTCTACAAAGACCAACCCGTATCGTTCGAACCGGAGGACACGATGGGTAACCCGCTGAAGAAGACCATGGTGTACCTGGGCCTCGCCGATGAGGAAGAAGCCTATGAAGAAGAGCAGCAGGCACCCGCTCGCGCTCACCGCGAGCGCGACCGCGACCGTGAAGAGCCGGCACCGGCTCCCGTCACCCCGTTGCGCCGCCCCGTCGCCGTCCGTCAGCCTTCGGTGGGTGCCGTGAACGAGATCCTGACGGTCCACCCCAAGCAGTACCGTGACGCTCAGCTGATCGCCGAGAGCTTCCGCGAGGGCGTTCCGGTCATCATCAACCTGTCCCAGATGAGCGATGCAGACGCCCGCCGTCTCATCGACTTCGCCAGCGGTCTCTCCCTCGGCCTCTACGGTCGTATCGAGCGCGTGACCTCGAAGGTCTTCCTGCTCTCGCCGGAGAACATCGCTGTCTCGGGCCAGGGGGGTATCGCGCACGCGGACGCGGAGTCCGCGGGCTTCGATCAGTAGTAAGCCGTGCAGCTGGTCTCGATCGCCGCGAGCATCATCCATCTGGTGCTGCTGCTGTACATCTTCGTCCTCTTCGCGAGGCTGATCCTCGACTACATCCCGCTGTTCAACAGGGAGTGGCGACCGAAGGGCTTCGGCCTGGTCGTCGCCGAAGCCGCTTACACGGTGACCGATCCGCCGATCCGGTTCTTCCGGCGGATCATCCCGCCCCTGCGGATCGGAACGCTGTCGTTGGACTTCGGTTTCGCCCTGACGATGCTCATCGTGCTGATCCTGATGAACATCGTCCGGCTCTTCATCTGACCCCTGCCAGTTCTCACTCCTGAGTGTCGTGACATCGCGGCGCCAAGGTGCGGGGGCTATGCTGGCTCCCAGGTGCGCGCCCCGGGTTCGCGCCACATCACGATCACGCCATATCGACACTGGCAACCGAACTCACCGAAAGAGGAGCCATCATGGCACTTACCCCGGATGACGTCGTCACCAAGCAGTTCCAGCACGTTCGCTTCAAGGACGGCTTCGACCCGGACGAGGTGGACGACTTCCTCGACGAGATCGTCATCGAGTGGCGCAAGGCCCTCGAGGAGAACGTCGAACTCAAGGCCAAACTGGCCGCTTACGAGTCGGGCGCCACGCCCGCCGCAGAGTCGGCCGAGGCCGCTCCGGTCGCCGAGGCGCCTGCGGCTCCGGCACCCGTCGCCGAGGCTCCCGCGGAGCCCGCTCCCTCCGGCTCCGCCACGGCGACCGCCGGGATCATCGAGCTCGCGCAGCGTCTGCACGACGAGCACGTCGCCGAGGGTGAGGCGAAGCGCAACCAGCTCATCGCCGACGCCGAGACCGAGGTGGCCCGCATCCGCACCGAGGCGGAGGCGAAGCAGCGCGAGGAGTCGGCTCGACTCGAGCGCGAGCGCAACACGCTCGAGGCCCGTATCACCGAGCTCCGCAACTTCGAGCGCGACTACCGTTCGCAGCTGCGCGGCTACATCGAGGGTCAGCTCCGCGACCTCGACGAGAAGTCGGCCTCCACGGACTCGACGCCCGTCTCCGCGATCGGACTGTAGGTCGTAGGTCTTGAGCCCACGCCTTCCCCTTCGTCGGTCGGCGGCCGGTGCGATCGTTGCGATTCTCGCAGCGCTCGTGCTGGCCGCCGATCAGTTTGTGAAGTACCTCACCACCGAGAACCTTCCCTACCAGGAGCCGGTTCCCGTCCTCGGTGAGTTCCTTCAGCTGTACTACGTCCGCAATCCCGGAGCGGCGTTCTCGCTCGGGTCGGACGTCACCTGGATCTTCACGATCGCCCTCGCGGTCGTCGCCGGCGTCATCGTCTGGAAGGCGTTCGGTCTGCGCTCGCGGCTCTGGGCCGTCGTGCTCGGCGCGCTGCTCGGCGGTGTACTCGGCAACCTCGGAGATCGCCTCTTCCGCGACCCCGGCTTCCCGGTGGGACACGTGGTCGACATGATCTCGATGCCCTGGATGATGCCCGCGATCTTCAACATCGCCGACATCTTCATCGTGTGCGGCATGATCTCGGTCGCACTGCTCGTCGTCTTCGGGCTGCGCTTCGATGGCTCCCGCGAGCGCGACCACGCGCCCGTCGAGACGGAGGAAGAGGCCGAGGCCGCGGCAGCGGAGCAGGAACTCGCGGCACGCGACGTCGTCGAACGACCGGCGGCGCCGGTCGAAGACGAGCGCTGATCGTGGAGTCGCGTTCACTGCCGGTGCCCGACGGCCTCGAGGGCGCGCGCGTCGACGCCGCTCTCGCGAAGATGCTCGGTTTCTCGCGAACCTTCGCTGCGGAGGTCGCGGCGTCGGGCGGCGTGCGCCTCGACGGCGTGACCCTCGACAAGTCCGACAGGCTGCGCGGTGGGGGATGGCTCGAGGTCGAATGGCAGCCCAAGGAAGGTCCGAAGATCGTTCCGATCGCGGTGCCCGAACTCGGGATCGTCTTCGACGATGACGACATCGTCGTGGTCGACAAGCCGACCGGTGTCGCGGCCCATCCCTCCCTCGGTTGGGAGGGGCCGACGGTGGTGGGTGCGCTGGCGGCCGCCGGCTTCCGGGTCGCGACCAGCGGTGCGCCCGAGCGTCAGGGCGTGGTGCACCGGCTCGACGTCGGCACGAGCGGCCTGATGGTCGTCGCCAAGACCGAGACCGCCTACACGCACCTCAAGCGCGCCTTCAAGGAGCGCACGGTCGAGAAGATCTATCACGCGGTGGTTCAGGGGCATCCCGACCCGCTCGCGGGCACGATCGATGCGCCGATCGGTCGCCACCCGAACCACTCCTGGAAGTTCGCGGTCACCCCCGACGGCAAGCCCTCGGTCACCCACTACGAGACGCTCGAGGCGTTCCCCGGCGCGTCGCTTCTCGAGATCCATCTCGAGACCGGGCGCACTCACCAGATCCGCGTGCACATGGCCGCGCACCGGCATCCGTGCGTCGGTGATCCTCTGTACGGGGCCGACCCCACGCTGTCCGCCCGCCTCGGTCTCACGCGGCAGTGGTTGCATGCGCATCAGCTCGCGTTCTCGCATCCGGCTACCGGCGAGTGGGTGCAGTTCGAGTCTCCGTATCCGGCCGATTTCCAGCACGCCCTGGCGGTCCTCCGAGACGAGTGATCACTCGTCGCTCCGGCGGATGTCGGATGCCGGGGAGATACTGAGGTCATGGACATCGAGGTTCGGCCCGCCACGGTCTTCGCCGACGTCGCGACGCTGGTCGGCCCGAAGACGCCGACGTCGAACGTCTGCTTCTGCCTGAGCTATCGGATCGGCAACGCCGAGAACCAGGAGCTCCGCGGCGAGGAACGCGCCGAGCGTGTGCGCGGTCTCTGCGCCGAAGACCCGCCTCCCGGGGTGATCGCCTATCTCGACGACGAGCCGGTCGGCTGGGCGGCGGTGCATCCTCGACGCGACACGAGTTTCGCCACCAATCGCAGGATCCCGCACATCGACGACGTCGACGTCTGGTCGTTGTGGTGCATCCGGGTGCGTCCGGGGCATCGCAAGCAGGGCATCTCGCACGCCCTGGTCGACGGGGCGGTCGCTTTCGCACGCGCACAGGGGGCGCCGGCGATCGAGGCGTATCCGGTCGACAACGCGGGGGAGCGGGTCGACCTGACGATGGCCTACGTCGGCACGCGCGCGCTGTTCGAACGGGCGGGCTTCGAGAAGTCGGCCGAGACGACTTCGCATCTGAACGGATTCCCGCGCGTGCTGATGCGGCTCGACCTGTCGGACTGACACCCGCGGACCCCGATCGGCGACCCGATGTCGGACGCCGAAAGTAGACTCGAACCATGGCATCCGACTCCTTCGTCCACCTGCACGTGCACAGCGAGTACTCGATGCTCGACGGGGCGGCGAAGATCAACGCGATGACCCAGGCGGCCGCGGAATACGGCATGCCGGCGATCGCCGTCACCGATCACGGCAACACCTTCGCGGCCTTCGAGTTCTACAACGCGGCGCGCAACGCGGGGGTCAAGCCCATCATCGGGCTCGAGGCGTACATGACGCCGGGCACCCACCGCAGCGACAAGACGCGCGTGCAGTGGGGATCGCCCGACCAGAAGAGCGATGACGTGTCGGGTTCGGGCGCCTACACCCACATGACGATGTGGAGCCAGAGCACCGAGGGCATGCACAACCTCTTCCGCATCAGCTCGCGGTCGAGCATGGAGGGGTACTACTTCAAGCCCCGCATGGACCGAGAACTGCTGCAGACCTACGGCAAGGGGCTGATCGCGACGACCGGATGCCCGTCGGGCGAGGTGCAGACGCGACTTCGCCTCGGGCAGTACGACGCGGCGCGCGCGGCGGCCGCCGAGTTCCAGGACATCTTCGGCAAGGAGAACTACTTCGCCGAGATCATGGATCACGGGCTCTCGATCGAGCGCCGGGTGATGACCGACCTGCTGCGTCTGGCGAAAGACCTCCACATCCCGCTGGTCGCGACGAACGACTCGCACTACACCCACCAGCACGAGGCCGACGCCCACGAGGCCCTGCTGTGCGTGCAGTCGGGATCGACGCTCGACGACCCCAATCGCTTCAAGTTCGACGGCGACGGCTACTACATCAAGACCGCGGCCGAGATGCGTCAACTGTTCCGCGATCACCCCGAGGCGTGCGACAACACGCTCCTGATCGCCGAGCGCTGCGAGGTGGAGTTCAACACCGCGGCGAACTACATGCCGCGCTTCCCCGTGCCCGACGGAGAGACCGAGGACAGCTGGCTCGTCAAAGAGGTCGAGGCCGGGCTCCACTACCGCTACCCGGGCGGCATCCCCGACAAGGTGCGCAAGCAGGCCGAGTACGAGACCGGCATCATCCTCCAGATGGGCTTTCCCGGATACTTCCTCGTCGTGGCCGACTTCATCAACTGGGCGAAGGACAACGGCATCCGGGTCGGTCCGGGTCGTGGTTCCGGTGCGGGATCGATGGTCGCGTACGCGATGAGGATCACGGATCTCGACCCTCTCGAGCACGGCCTCATCTTCGAGCGCTTCCTCAACCCGGATCGTGTCTCGATGCCCGACTTCGACGTCGACTTCGATGACCGTCGCCGCGGCGAGGTCATCGAGTACGTGACCAAGAAGTACGGCTCGGAGCGCGTCGCGCAGATCGTCACCTACGGCACGATCAAGTCCAAACAGGCTCTCAAGGACGCGGGGCGCGTGCTCGGGTTCCCGTTCAGCATGGGCGAGCGTCTGACCAAGGCGATGCCGCCCCCCGTGATGGGCAAGGACATGCCCCTCGACGGAATGTTCGATTCCGCCCACCCCCGCTACAAAGAGGCGAGCGAGTTCCGTGCACTGATCGACACGGATCCCGAGGCGAAGACGGTCTTCGACCGTGCGCTCGGTCTCGAGGGCCTCAAGCGCCAGTGGGGCGTGCACGCGGCCGGTGTGATCATGTCGTCCGACCCGCTGCTCGACATCATCCCGATCATGCGCCGCGAACAGGACGGACAGATCGTCACGCAGTTCGACTACCCGTCGTGCGAGTCGCTCGGCCTGATCAAGATGGACTTCCTGGGGCTGCGCAACCTCACGATCATCTCCGACGCGCTCGACAACATCCGCATGAACAGGGGAGAGGAGCTCGATCTCGAGCACCTCGCTCTCGATGATCAGGGCGCGTACGACCTGCTCGCGCGAGGAGAGTCGCTCGGCGTGTTCCAGCTCGACGGCGGCCCGATGCGGTCGCTCATGCGTCTGATGAAGCCCGACAACTTCGGTGACATCTCGGCTCTCATCGCGCTCTACCGCCCGGGTCCCATGGGGGCGAACTCCCACACGAACTACGCGCTGCGCAAGAACGGCCAGCAGCCCATCACGCCGATCCACCCGGAGTTCACCGAATCACTCGCAGACATCCTCGAGGAGTCCTACGGTCTGATCATCTACCAGGAGCAGGTGATGGCGATCGCCCAGCGCGTCGCCGGGTTCTCGCTCGGTCAGGCAGACATCCTCCGGCGTGCGATGGGCAAGAAGAAGAAGTCCGAGCTCGACAAGCAGTTCGCGGGCTTCCAGGCGGGAATGCACGCCAACGGATACTCCGACGGGGCGGTCAATGCGCTCTGGGAGATCCTGCTTCCGTTCTCCGACTACGCCTTCAACAAAGCGCACTCCGCCGCCTACGGAGTCGTCTCGTACTGGACCGCTTACCTGAAGGCGCATTACCCTGCCGAGTACATGGCGGCGCTGCTCACCAGCGTCGGCGACTCCAAAGACAAGATGGCTCTCTATCTCAACGAGTGCCGCCGCATGGGTATCAAGGTGCTGCCGCCCGATGTGTCGGAGTCGATCAACTACTTCGCGGCCGTCGGCGACGACATCCGCTTCGGGCTCGGCGCGGTGCGCAACGTCGGAAGCAACGTCGTCGAGGGCATCGTGCAGGCGCGGAAGGACGAGCGCTTCACCTCCTTCCACCACTTCCTCGACAAGGTTCCGCTGCACGTCGCGAACAAGCGCACGGTCGAGTCCCTCATCAAGGCCGGTGCCTTCGACACGATGGGCGACTCCCGTCGCGCGCTCGTCGAGATCCACGAGGACGCCGTCGAGGCCGCCGTCGACCGCAAGCGGAACGAAGCCCAGGGCGCGATCGGATTCGACTTCGACAGCCTGTACGACGGTATGGAGGAGGCTGCGCCGGCGAAGGTGCCGGCGCGCCCGGAATGGATCAAGAAGGACAAGCTCGCGTTCGAGCGGGAGATGCTGGGGCTCTACGTCTCCGATCACCCGCTGGCCGGACTCGAGGTTCCGCTCGCGAAGCACGCCTCCATCTCGATCCACGACCTCAACAACTCCGAGGACCTCCAGGACGGCGACCAGGTCACCGTCGCGGGTCTTGTGACGAGTGTCCAGCATCGCGTGGCGAAGGCGAGCGGGAACCCGTACGGCATGATCACGGTCGAGGACTTCAACGGCGAGGTCACCGTGATGTTCATGGGAAAGACGTACACCGAGTTCCAGCACGTCCTCCAGCAGGATTCGATCCTCGCCGTGCGCGGGCGTGTCTCGCGACGCGACGACGGGCTCAACCTCCACGCGCAGTCCGCATTCGCTCCCGACGTCGGGTCGTTCGACGCCGCGGGGCCGCTCGCCCTCGTGCTCGCCGAGCAGCGTGCCACGGAGCGCGTGATGCACGAGCTCGCCGACGTGCTCCGGCGCCACTCGGGTGAGACCGAGGTCCTCCTGCGTGTGCATCGCGGCGGCACCGCGAAGGTGTTCGAAGTGCCCATGCCCGTGAAGGTCTCCGCCGATCTGTTCGGTGACCTCAAGTCGCTCCTCGGGCCGGGCTGCCTGGGCTGAGCGGGTAGTATCAGGACGCGTCGGAACGCGCCTCCCCCCTCTGCGCGTCGTGACGAAAGGAAGACCCATGAGTACCGATATCCCCGACAACGCGGATGCCGAGAACGAGGCGTTCCTCGATGATGACGGTGTCCTGTACGACGAAGAGGTCACGCCGGAGTTCGGCATCCTCGGGTTCACCCTCCGGGAGCTCTCGATCGCCGGCGTCTGGCTCATCGCCTTCGTCATCTCCTTCTTCCCGCTGACCGGTGGCACCTCCATCTGGGGAGCGGGTATCCAGTGGATCCTGCCGATCGGCGTGCCGACGGCAGCCGTGTTCCTGCTCGTGCTGCGGCGGTTCTCGCCCGACGGCATCCGCCGAGTCGGCTCCCTCGGGATCGATCAGTTCGCATCGGTCGCCTTCACCGTCTCGGCGGTGACGTGGATCAGCGCGCTGTGGTCATCGATCGCCGCGGCGATCGAGTTCGGTGTCTGGACCCTCAACTGGGTCGGCATCGTGCAGCTCCTCGCTTCCCTCGCGCTGGTCGCGCTGACGGTCTTCGCTCCGATCATCCCGGGCCTGAAAGAGGACTTCCACGGCCGCCTCGTCACTCTCGCGCATCGCAACGCGAACCCGGTGCGCCCGGTGATCGCTCGCCCGCGGGCCGAGCGCGCCGCCCCCGCCGATGCGGAGGGCGCCGCCGCACCCGAGACCTTCGCACCCGAGACATTCGCGCCCGAGCCGGACTCGAACGAGCCGGACACGAACGAGCAGGCCGCGCCCGATTCCGTTTCGGCCCACGACGGATCCTGGGACGGTGCAGAGCCGCCGACCACGCGACGTGCCGCTCTCGACACCGACACCCCCGACGGCTACGCGACCGACGAGATCGCGCGCTTCGATCTGCCGCAGCAGGTCCCGCTGGCCGCGCACGCCTCGGGTGGAGGAACCGGTACCGAGGAAGCGGTCGCCGAGGAGGAGTACACCCCGTCGTACTCCCGTCGCTCCCGTACCCCTGAGATCATCTCCGACACCGGTGAGATCGAGTCCTTCCTCGAAGAGGTCGCCGAACCGGTGCCGGCTCCGGCCAGCGCGGCAGCGGAGCATCCGACCGACGTGTTCGGCGACGAGTCCGTCGTCACGGATCCCGAGGCGACCCGTCCCCGCGATTGCGCGCAGGCCGCGCAGCCCTTCTGGATCCTCGCCCCGTCCGAGCGCGACGTGCACGACGAGCGCGGCGAGGCGATCTTCCGCATCGGCCCCCAGGCCTGGGCGCTCGTGATCGAGGACCGCGGTGGCGCCTTCGTCGTCCGGCACGATGACGGCCGCATCGGATACCTCCACGACATCTCCGGCATCACGAAGGGCTGAAGTGCGAATCATCGATCTGCGAGGGCGCGAGCTCTCGCCGGCAGACATGCTCGCGGCCGTGCCGCGCGCGACCCAGGCACGCGCCGAGGCGCTCGACACGGCCGCGCGGCTCGTCGACGACGTGCGCACGCAGGGGGAGTCCGCACTGCGTGATCAGGCGGAGCGCTTCGACCGCGTCACCGAGCACGCGATCCGCGTTCCGGCCGAGCACATCTCGGAAGCGCTCGACGCGCTCGCACCCGAGGTGCGCGCCGCACTCGAAGAGGCGATCCGCCGCGTGCGTCTCGCCTCCGCTGCCCAGGTACCCGCGGATCAGACGACCCTTCTCGGTCCGGGTGCGCGCATCGTGCAGCGGTGGCAGCCCGTCACCCGCGTGGGTGTGTACATCCCCGGGGGCAAGGCGGTGTATCCGTCGAGCGTCATCATGAACGTGGTTCCGGCGCAGGTCGCCGGCGTCACGCAGATCGCCCTCGCCTCACCGCCTCAGGCCGACCAGGGCGGGCGCATCCACCCCACGATCCTCGGAGCGGCCGCACTGCTCGGCATCAGCGAGGTCTACGCGATGGGAGGCGCCGGTGCGATCGGCGCGTTCGCGTGGGGCGTCCCCGGCGTCGGGCTCGATCCCGTCGACGTGGTGTCCGGTCCGGGCAACAACTACGTGGCCTCCGCGAAGCGGGCGGTCGCGGGTGTGGTCGGGACGGATTCCGAGGCGGGAGCGACCGAGATCCTCGTCGTCGCCGATGCCTCCGCCGACGCCCGTCTCGTCGCCGCCGACCTCGTCAGCCAGGCCGAGCACGACGAGCAGGCCTCCGCGGTTCTCGTCACCGATTCCGAAGACCTCGCCGCTCGAGTGGCGCACGACGTCGCGGCTCAGGGAGCTGCCACCCGGCACAGTGACCGGGTGTCCGCCGCTCTCGACGGACCGCAGTCCGCGATCGTGCTCGTCGACGATCGTGCGATGGCGGCGGCCTTCAGCAACGCGTACGCACCCGAGCACCTCGAACTGCACCTCACCGACGCCGAGGCCGCGGCATCCGCCTTCACCAGCGCGGGCGCCGTTTTCGTCGGCGACCAGACGCCGGTCAGCCTGGGCGACTACATGGCCGGCAGCAACCACGTGCTGCCGACGGGGGGACAGGCGCGGTACGCGCCGGGCCTCGGCGCCTACACGTTCCTGCGCCCGCAGCAGGTGATCTCCTACGACCGGACCGCTCTCGCCGAGGTGCGCGACGGCGTGGTCGCGCTGGCGAACAGCGAGATCCTCCCCGCGCACGGCGAGGCGATCGAAGCACGATTCACGGAGTAGGTTGTACGGATGCATTGCCCCTTCTGCCGTCATCCCGATTCGCGTGTGATCGACTCGCGCACGAGCGATGACGGCCTCTCGATCCGCCGACGCCGACAGTGCCCCGAGTGCGGCGGGCGGTTCACGACCACCGAGACCGCGAGCCTCAACGTGATCAAGCGCTCGGGCGTGATGGAGCCGTTCAGCCGGGAGAAGGTCATCTCCGGCGTCCGTAAGGCCTGCCAGGGCCGCCCGGTCACCGAAGCGGACCTCGCGATCCTGGCGCAGCGCGTCGAGGAGGCCGTTCGACAGACGGGTGTCTCGCAGCTCGACACGAACGAGATCGGACTCGCCATCCTCGGCCCGCTCCGCGATCTCGACGAGGTGGCGTTCCTCCGCTTCGCGAGCGTGTATCAGGCCTTCGACTCGCTCGAGGACTTCGAATCCGCGATCACCGATCTCCGAGCCGACCACGCGAAGGCGGAGTCCGCCGACCGGTAATCTGGCAGTGATGTATCCGCTGCTCTTCCGCGCTGTCCTCTCGCGCTTCGATCCCGAGTTCGCCCACCACGCCGGCATGGCGGTGATCCGTGTGCTCGGTGTGCCGCCGTTCTCGACCGTCACCCGCTCGCTCACGCGTCCCGATCCGTCGCTGCAGGTGAAGGCCCTCGGGTTGACCTTCCCGTCGCCGTTCGGCATCGCCGCGGGCTTCGACAAGAACGCGGTCGGCGTGCGCGGATTCGCTGCACTCGGATTCGGTCACGTGGAGGTCGGGACGATCACGGCGATCCCGCAGGACGGGAACCCGAAGCCACGGCTTTTCCGGCTCGTGCCCGACCGTGCGGTGGTCAACCGGATGGGCTTCAACAACAAGGGAGCGGATGCCGCCGCACGGCGGCTCTCGAGGCTGCGGCGCGGTGCCCCGAACACCGTCATCGGCGTGAACATCGGCAAGAGCCGTGTCGTCGACGTCGAGGACGCGACCGCGGACTACGTCGCCTCGGCCACCCGGCTCGCGCCGCTCGCCGATTACCTCGCCGTGAACGTCTCGTCGCCGAACACGCCGGGACTCCGCGGTCTGCAGGCGGTCGAGACGCTGGCCCCGCTGCTGCGCGCCGTGCGCGACGCCTCGGGTGCGACGCCGCTGCTGGTGAAGATCGCCCCCGATCTCCCCGACGAGGAGATCACCGCGATCGCTCAGATGGCCGTCGCCGAGGGACTCGCGGGGATCATCGCCCACAACACCACGATCAGTCGAGACGGATTGCGCACCGACCCCGCGATCGTCGCGGCGGCCGGTGCGGGCGGACTGTCGGGGGCGCCGCTGAAGGAACGGTCGCTCCAGGTGCTGCGCGTCGTACGCGCCGCGGTGCCCGCGGACTTCTGCGTCATCGCGGTCGGGGGAGTGGAGACGGCCTCCGACGTCGAGGAGCGCCTGGCGGCCGGCGCGACGCTGGTGCAGGGATACACGGCGTTCCTCTACCGCGGTCCGCTCTGGGCCCGTCAGATCAATCGCGGACTCCGGAATCGCCTACCTCTGTCGCAGGGCTGACGCCCGTACGAGGAACGCCTCGTCTCCGCAGGGAGACGAGGCGTTCCTTCGTGAACGGGACCGGATCAGTCGGGGTACTGGCCGCGCTTGACCTGCGGCTTCGGCAGGCGCATGAAGCGCATCTGCAGCGAACGCATCGCGGCGTACCAGCCGAGGCCGCGTTCCATGCGCTCCTGTCCGAACTTCGCTGCGACTTTGCGCTTGACGCGGATGCCGAGGAGGATCATTCCGCCGATCGCGATGACGAGGTACGCCATCATCACGAGGTAGGCGTAGTAGGAGACCAGAGTGCTGAACGGCACGAGCGTCGCGAGGATCACGAGCACCATCACAGCCATCACGAATTCGGCGGGGTGCCAGCCGGCATCCACGTAGTCGCGCACCCAGCGGCGCTGCGGGCCCTTGTCGCGGGCCGGGAGGTACTTCTCCTCACCCGCGGCCATACCGGCCTGTGCGCGGGCTCGTCGCTCGTTGAGCTCGGCGCGGGCCGCGGCCTTGGCCTCTTTGGTGTTGGCCACGAGGGGGCGACGGCGGGCGGCCTCCTGCTCGGCGCGGCTCGGCGTCGCCCGGCCCTTTCCGACGGCGGGCGTCTCGGCGGCGTCGTCGTTCGTCGAAGGGGATGCAGGAGTAGTGGCCACGAGGTTCCTCGGTTCGCTGACGGGGGATCACCTTAAGATTACTCGCATGACCTCTGCTGAGATTCCCCCTGTCTCCGAAACGGACATCCTCGAGGCGGTGGCGACCGGGAACCCGGCCGCGCTGTCGGACCTCGGGCACCTCGTCCGCATCCCGGGAATGGCCTGGCCGGCGTTCGATCAGACCCAGCTCGAGCGCAGTGCCGAGGCCGTGGCGGCGCTCGCGACGGACACCGGCGTCTTCGACGAGGTGCGCATCCTCCGTGCCGACATCCCCGGAACGGACGAGCACGGACAGCCCGCCGTCCTGGCGACCCGTGCGGCCCGGAACGGGCGTCCCACGATCCTGCTCTACGCGCACCACGACGTGCAGCCTCCCGGGGATGACGCGCTCTGGGAGACACCGCCGTTCGAGCCGACCGTGCGCGACGGTCGCCTCTATGGGCGGGGAGCGGCCGACGACAAGGCAGGGATCATGGCGCACATCGCCTCCATCCGCGCCGCGGCGGAGGTGATCGGCGACGACCTCGATCTCGGGATCGCGATGTTCATCGAAGGCGAGGAGGAGTACGGCTCGCGCTCGTTCGCGCAGTTCCTCTCCGACAACAAGGAAGCTCTGCGTGCCGATGCGATCGTCGTCGCCGATTCGGGCAACTGGGATTCGACGACGCCCGGACTCACCGTGTCGCTGCGGGGGAACGCGCGGTTCACGATGCGCGTCCGCACCCTCGACCACGCCTCGCACTCGGGGATGTTCGGTGGGGCGGTGCCCGACGCGATGATGGCGACCGTCACGCTCCTCTCGACGCTGTGGAACGCCGACGGCTCGGTGGCCGTGGACGGGATGACGGAACGGGAAGCGGCGACACCGGAGTACACCGAGGAGACGTTGCGCGATGAGGCCGGGCTCCTGCCCGGCACGATGCCCATCGGCGGGGGCACGATCCTCAGCCGCATCTGGAACAAGCCGTCGGTCACCGTGATCGGCATCGACGCCACGAGCGTGGCCGCGGCTTCCAACACGCTCCTCCCCGAAGTGACGGTCGTCATCAGCGCCCGCGTCGCACCGGGCCAGACCGGGCAGGAAGCGTACGAGGCTCTGGAACGTCACCTGCGTGCGCACGCCCCGTTCGGCGCGGAGCTGACGTTCTCCGACGTCGACCTGGGTAACGGTTTCCTCGTCGACACCTCCGGATGGGCGGTCGCGCTCACACGCGACGCCATGCGAGACGGGTACGGCGTCCCTCCCGTCGATCTGGGCGTCGGCGGCTCCATCCCGTTCATCGCCGACCTGGTGCGGGAGTTCCCCGAGGCGCAGATCCTCGTCACCGGCGTGGAGGATCCGCACTCCCGCGCCCACAGCCCGAACGAGTCGCTGCATCTCGATACCTTCCGCAACGCGGTCGCGACCGAGGCGCTCCTGCTGGCTCGGATGAACGCTCTCACGCTCCCGCAGTGACCCTCAGTCGCACGGTTCTCTCCGGATCTCGCCGACTTCGCCGAGGGCAGCGGTAGAATTGCGGGGAAAGCCGTGCGACTGCGGCCCGTCACAAGGAGCGACATGAGCGACACCACCCTGACCTCAGAGACCACCAAGGCCCACGGCATCAGCCTCACCGACGCGGCCGCGACCAAGGTGAAGAACCTGCTCGAGCAGGAGGGTCGCGACGACCTTCGCCTGCGCGTCGCCGTCCAGCCCGGCGGATGCTCCGGCCTGATCTACCAGCTCTACTTCGACGAGCGCTACCTCGAGGGCGACGAGACCGTCGACTTCGACGGCGTCGAGGTCATCGTCGACAACATGAGCGTGCCGTACCTCGATGGTGCATCCATCGATTTCAAGGATTCGATCTCGGAGCAGGGCTTCACGATCGACAACCCCAACGCGGCCGGCAGCTGCGCCTGCGGCGACAGCTTCCACTGAGCGGAACCACCCCGTCAACCTGCGTGGTTGGCATGAATCGGGTGTGAGGTTGCTCTAGACTTGGGTGTGCCCTATCCGCAATCTGAAAGGTGCATCGTGCCCTCGAAACGCCGCCGCCTTCGTTGGGCCGCACTCCCTCTGGGAGTCGCGGCAGCTGTGGCCCTGGCGGGATGTACCACCGCCGAGCTGAACGGCTATCTCCCCGGCTTCGTCGATGATGGCCCCGCTGCCACCAACCAGACCGAGCGCGTGTCGTCGCTCTGGGTGAACTCCTGGATCGTCCTTCTCGCCGTCGGTGTCATCACCTGGGGCCTCATGGCCTGGGCCGCGATCGCATACCGCCGTCGCAAGGGCCAGACGGGTCTTCCCGTCCAGATGCGCTACAACATGCCGATCGAGATCTTCTACACGATCGTGCCGCTGATCCTCGTGCTCGGGATGTTCTTCTTCACCGCGCGTGACCAGGCCGCGATCGAGACGCAGTGGGACGACCCCGACGTCGAGATCACCGCGATCGCGAAGCAGTGGGCGTGGGACTTCCAGTACGACGCCGACTCCGAGGACGACACCGTCTGGACGATGGGTATTCAGGCCCAGCCCGACGCCGAGGGCAACATCGACCAGTCGCAGCTGCCGACCCTGGTGCTCCCGGTCGACCAGAAGGTCACGATCAAGCTGCAGTCCCGCGACGTCATCCACTCCTTCTGGATCATCGACTTCCTCTACAAGAAGGACATGTACATCGGCAAGGACAACTCCTGGTCGTTCATCCCCACCCGCGTGGGGGAGTACGCCGGGAAGTGCGCCGAGCTCTGCGGCGAGTACCACTCGATGATGCTCTTCAACGTGAAGGTCGTCGAGCAGGACGAGTACGACGCGTACCTCGAGACCCTCAAGGACAAGGGCAACACGGGAGACATCACGGACGCTTACGACCGTCTGTCGAACTACCCCGGAACGACCCCGAAGAACGACTCCGAAGAAGGAGAGGAGTAAGCCATGTCGACGACTGAAGCACCCCGCACCGACGAGGCGAACCGCTCCCGTCCCACGACTCTGCCCCCGCGCCAGGCCTCGCTCATGAGCTCTTCGCGCGTCGAGCAGAAGGGCAACATCGTCGTCAAGTGGATCACCTCCACCGACCACAAGACGATCGGGTACATGTACCTCATCGCCTCGGTGCTGTTCTTCCTCCTCGGAGGAGTGATGGCCCTCGTCATCCGCGCCGAGCTCTTCGCTCCGGGTATGCAGATCATCCCGACGAAGGAGCAGTACAACCAGCTGTTCACGATGCACGGCACCATCATGCTGCTGATGTTCGCGACGCCGCTGTTCGCGGGCTTCGCCAACGCGATCCTGCCCCTGCAGATCGGCGCCCCCGATGTCGCGTTCCCGCGTCTGAACGCCTTCGCCTTCTGGCTCTTCCTGTTCGGATCGACGATCGCCGTCGCCGGCTTCCTCACCCCTCAGGGCGCGGCATCCTTCGGATGGTTCGCCTACCAGCCCCTCGCGAGCGCCTCGTTCTCGCCGGGAGCGGGTGGAAACCTGTGGATGCTCGGACTCGGAATCTCGGGATTCGGCACCATCCTCGGCGCGGTGAACTTCATCACCACGATCATCACGATGCGTGCACCGGGCATGACGATGTGGCGCATGCCGATCTTCTCCTGGAACACGCTCGTCACGAGCCTCCTGATCCTGATGGCATTCCCGGTCCTCGCGGCCGCGATCTTCGCCGCCGGCGCCGACCGCGTGCTCGGTGCCCACATCTACGACCCGGCCAACGGCGGCGTCCTGCTCTGGCAGCACCTGTTCTGGTTCTTCGGGCACCCCGAGGTCTACATCATCGCGCTGCCGTTCTTCGGCATCGTCTCGGAGATCTTCCCGGTGTTCAGCCGCAAGCCGATCTTCGGTTACAAGACGCTCGTCTACGCGACGATCGCGATCGCCGCTCTCTCCGTGGCCGTGTGGGCTCACCACATGTACGTCACCGGATCCGTGCTGCTCCCGTTCTTCGCGCTGATGACGATGCTCATCGCCGTGCCGACGGGTGTGAAGATCTTCAACTGGATCGGCACGATGTGGCGAGGGTCCGTGACCTTCGAGACTCCGATGGTCTTCTCGCTCGGCTTCCTCGTCTCGTTCGTCTTCGGCGGTCTGACGGGTGTCATCCTGGCGGCCCCGCCGCTCGACTTCGCTCTGTCGGACTCCTACTTCGTCGTGGCGCACTTCCACTACGTCGTCTTCGGAACCGTCGTGTTCGCGATGTTCGCCGGCTTCTACTTCTGGTGGCCGAAGTGGACCGGACGCATGCTCAACGAGCGTCTCGGCTACGTCCACTTCTGGATGCTGTTCATCGGCTTCCACATGACCTTCCTCATCCAGCACTGGCTGGGCGTCGACGGCATGGTGCGTCGTTACGCGGACTACTCTGCGGCCGATGGCTGGACCTGGCAGAACCAGGTGTCGACGATCGGTGCGATGATCCTCGGTGCGTCCATGCTGCCGTTCTTCCTGAACGTCTGGATCACGGCCCGCAAGGCGCCGAAGGTCACCGTCAACGACCCGTGGGGCTACGGAGCATCGCTCGAGTGGGCGACCTCCTGCCCGCCGCCGCGTCACAATTTCACGTCGATCCCGCGCATCCGCAGCGAGCGCCCGGCCTTCGATCTGAATCACCCCGAAGCAGCGGAGTTCGCCACCACGGCTCCGGGCGAGCGAGAGGTCCACTGAGCCATGCGCGACAACGTCATTCTCTGGTGGATTCTCACCGCTTTCTTCGCCCTGGTCGGAGTGATCTACACCGGCTGGCACATCCTCGCGACGCCGGATGACAACTTCGCCATGCGGATCGAGTGGGTCGGCACGACCGCACTGTTCTTCGCCGCCTTCATGGGCGCGATGATCGCGTTCTACCTCGACCGCACGCACAATGCGCAGGGTGGAGAGCTGCCGGAAGACATCCTGACGTCGGACATCGACGACGGCGACCCCGAGCTCGGCGAGTTCAGCCCGTGGTCGTGGTGGCCGCTGGTCCTGGCGGCCTCCGCCGGTGTCTTCGTGGTCGGTCTGGCCGTCGGACACTTCCTCCTGCCGATCGGCCTGGCGATCTTCGTCGTCGCGATCGTCGGCTGGGTGTACGAGTACTACCGCGGTAACTTCGCTCGCTGATCGGGCGAACGAACGAAGAGGCCCCCGGGATTCCCGGGGGCCTCTTCTGCGTCACGAGCGGCTGCGTATCCGAGGGATTCCGGTGAGCGGGTCGACGGGCCGGTGGTGCACGCCATCCGCGTCCTCCACCGGATAACCTTCCCGAGCCCAGTACTCGAATCCGCCGATCATCTCGCGCACCGCGTAGCCGAGGCGGGCGAAGGCGAGGGCCGCCTTCGCGCCGGCGTTGCATCCGGGACTCCAGCAGTAGACGACGACCTCGCTGTCGGCAGGGAGCTCTGCAGGCGCTCGGGTCTCGATCTCGCTGTAGTGCATGTGCGTCGCGCCGGCGACGCGTCCCTGGGCCCAGGCTTCGGCGGAGCGCACGTCGATCACGACCAGCGGCTTCCCCGCTCTAAGGTCGGCATGGACGTCACTGGCGTCGGTCTCGTAGGCGAGCTTGGCGGCGAAGTAGTCGGCGCGATCGATCATGTCTCTCAGAGTAGGAGAGGCACGGGTCGGTCCGCGCTCATCAATCGGTCGCTCGTGGGTCTTTTCCGGCCAGGTGCGTCCGGTCGTCGACGTCGGCCGTCATCTGCACCCGGCGACCGTAGCGATCGATCCCGAGCTCTGCTTCGGTGTCGATCAGAGCTCGCTGGAAAGCCGTCTCGGGGAGGCTCTCGAGGAATCCGCAGGTGGCGTAGAACGGTGCGTTCCAGGGCACCTCGGCGTACGTGCGCAGTGTGACACGGGAGTAGCCACGTTCGTGCGCCTCACGCAGGGCGGCGCGCACCAGAGCGCGCCCGTGCCCCTGCCGTCCCGCCGAGGGAATCACCGACAGCTGTTCGAGGTGCGCGTGTCCGTCCGCGTCGAGCACGTGCACGAATCCGACGGGGGAGCGCGTGTCCTCGTCTTCGATGAGCAGAATGAACCCGGGAGCCGCGAGGCGGGCCGCGCCGTCCTCTGCGTCGGGCCACTCCCAGGCGCCGAGAGCGTCGATGAGGAGGGCATCCGCTGCCGACTCGATCGCCTGCACGTGTTCGGCGTCGGTCGAGAGGGCAGGGCGGATTGTGCCGCTCACCGTCAGGCTCCCTGCACCGCGGCGATCGCCTCGATCTCGACCAGCTGGTCGTCGTACCCGAGCACCGTGACACCGAGAAGGGTGCTCGGGACATCGTGGGATCCGAATGCCGCTTCTACGACGTTCCAGGCGGTGACGAGGTCGGCCTGGCGTGTGGAGGCCACCAGCACGCGCGTGCTGATGACGTCTGTCAGTGCGGCACCCGACGCGGCGAGAGCGCCCCGCAGGGTCTCGACGCAGCGCGCTGCCTGAGCAGCGTAGTCGCCCGGGGCGGTCGTGGAGCCATCGTCTTCGAGCGGGCAGGCGCCGGCCAGGAAGATGAGGCGGGAGCCGGCGGGAGCCGTCGCGGCATAGGCGTACGGGGTGTCGGCGAGGGAGTCGGAACGGATGAGTCGGACTACGGACGTCATGCTTCGATCCTCCCATGGGAACATCGAAGGGCCCTGTCCGCGTGGACAGGGCCCTTCGAGAGGGGGAGCGGCGGGACGTTACTCGCCGTCCTCCGACTTCTTCTTGCGAGGCTTCTTCACGGGCTCGGTCGCGATGACCGTGCTCGGGGTGTTTGGCGTCTCGTCGACGTGGTCCTCGGTCGCCTCGATCGGGGCATCCGGGAATCCGGCGCGCTCGTGAGCTCCCTGGATCTCGGCGACCTCGGTCTCCTCGTTGTGAGCCGTGACGTGGTGCTGGTGTGCATCCGCGGCTGCGACCTCGGCCTGAGTGAGCGGCGCGAGACGGTCCTCGAAGAACCAGCGCGACATCGACGACCGGAGGTTCTCCGTCCACGGGATGCGGCCCTTGGCGTTGGGGCGCACGACGAGCGGCTCGTAGCCGTCGACGTCGATGAGCTTCCACCGGTCGTACTGATCGACCGGCTGGTGCACCTCGATGAACTCGCCACCGGGAAGGCGGACGATGCGACCCGACTCGAAGCCGTGGAGAACGATCTCACGATCCTTCTTCTGCAGCGCGATGCAGATGCGCTTGGTCACGAAGTAACCGAGGATCGGCCCGAGGAACAGCAGCGCCTGGAGCGTGTGGATGACACCCTCCATCGTGAGCATGAAGTGCGTCGCGATGAGGTCCGAAGAGGCTGCAGCCCAGAGCACGGCGTAGAAGATGACGCCGGCCACGCCGATGGCGGTGCGGGTCGCCGCGTTGCGCGGACGCTGCGCGATGTGGTGCTCGCGCTTGTCACCGGTGATCCACGCTTCGATGAAGGGGTAGATCGCGACGGCGACGATGAAGAGTCCGAGCACGGCGACCGGAACGAGGATGCCGAACGACCAGGTGTGGTCGAGGAAGACGACGTCCCAGTTCGAGGGCGCCAGACGCAGCGCGCCGTCCGCGAAGCCGATGTACCAGTCGGGCTGGGTTCCGGCGGACACGGGGGAGGGGTCGTAGGGACCGTAGTTCCAGATCGGGTTGATCTGGAAGAAGGTCGCGATCAGCACGATGGTGCCGAAGACGATGAACAGGTATCCGCCCATCTTCGACATGTACACCGGCATCATCGGGTAGCCCACGACGTTGTCGTTCGTGCGGCCGGGGCCGGCGAACTGCGTGTGCTTGTTGATGATCATGAGCATGAGGTGCACGACGATCAGGGCGATCACCAGCATCGGCAGCAGCAGGATGTGCAGCGAGTACAGGCGCCCGACGATGTCGGTACCGGGGAACTCGCCGCCGAAGAGGAGGAACGAGGTCCAGGTGCCGATGAGCGGGAGGCCCTTGACCATGCCATCGATGATGCGGAGACCGTTACCCGAGAGCAGGTCGTCGGGGAGGGAGTATCCCGTGAAGCCCTCGGCGAGAGCGAGGATGAACAGCACGAAGCCGATCACCCAGTTGAGCTCGCGCGGCTTGCGGAACGCGCCGGTGAAGAATACGCGGAGCATGTGCACGCCGATGCCGGCCACGAAGACCAGGGCGGCCCAGTGGTGGATCTGACGGACGAGCAGACCGCCACGGAGGTCGAACGAGATGTGGAGCGACGACTCGAGGGCCGCGGACATCTCGATGCCGCGCATCGGAGCGTACGCACCGGTGTAGTGGGTCTCGACCATCGACGCCTGGAAGAAGAACGTCAGGAAGGTTCCGGACAGGAACACGACGACGAAGCTCCACAGGGCGATCTCACCCAGCATGAACGACCAGTGGTCGGGGAAGATCTTGCGTCCCAGCTCCTTGACGAAGCCGGAGAGGCTGGTGCGCTCATCGATGTAGTTCGACGCGGCGCCGACGAATCGGCCGCCGAGAGGCGCCTTGGTGTCCTTGTCCTCTTTGGACAGCGTTGCGGTGCTCAATGGCGCTCCCAGAAGCTCGGGCCGACGGGCTCGGTGAAGTCACTGCGAGCGACGAGGTAGCCCTCGTCGTCGACGGTGATGGGCAGCTGAGGCAGCGGGCGCGCGGCCGGTCCGAAGATGACCTTGGCGTGATCCGTCACATCGAACTGCGACTGGTGGCAGGGGCAGAGGAGGTGATGGGTCTGCTGCTCGTAGAGCGCGACCGGGCATCCGACGTGGGTGCACACCTTGGAGTAAGCGACGATGCCGTCGTACGACCAGTCCTTGCGGTCCTCGGCCTCGATCAGCTGCTCGGGGCGCAGACGCATCATCAGCACGATGGCCTTCGCCTTCTCCTCGAGGTAGCCGTCGTGGTGGCTCAGCTCGGCCAGGTCGGCCGGGATCACGTGGAAGGCGGAACCGAGAGTGACGTCGGCGGCGCGGATCGGCGTGCCGTCCGGGTCGCGGACGAGGCGCATTCCCTCTTCCCACATGGTGTGCTTGAGCAGGTGCACCGGGTCGCCCGCGTAGGGGTCCTCCGGGGTGGCATGCGGGGCCAGGCCGCGGAACAGCGTCACGCCGGGGATGATCGACGCGACGAGCGCTGCGAACAGCGAGTTGCGGATCATCGCGCGGCGTCCGAAGCCGGACTCCTCGTTGGCGTCGGAGAACGCCTTGATCGCGGCCTCGCGGGTCGAGTCCTTGCCGCGCGTGGGGTGGCGGTGCTCGATGTGCTCCTTGTCGGACATGAGCGCCTTCGACCAGTGGATCGCTCCGAGGCCGAGGGACAGCAGCGCCAGGGCGATGCCGAGTCCGATGAAGAGGTTGTTCTGACGGATGTCGATGAGAGCGCCGCTCTCGATCGGGAACAGCATGTAAGCGGCGACCGCCCAGATGCTGCCCGCGAGAGACAGGTAGAACAGCGTGTAGACAGTGCGGACCGCGGCCTTCTCCGCGCGCGGGTCCTTGTCGGTCATCCGCTCGCGGTGCGGCGGCAGGCCCGGGTTCTGCACAGGGTCGCTGACTGCGACGCCCAGCCCCGGAGAGGGCTGGTAGGCCCTGTCAAGAGCCTGCGAGTCGTCGTCGTGTGCCATGGTGCTCCTCGTACGTTCCTCTTCGATGATTAAGCGTCAGTTGGACTTCGCCGTGATCCACACGGTGATGGCGACGAGTGCGCCGATGCCGAAGATCCAGACGAACAGGCCCTCCGAGACCGGTCCGAGCGATCCGAGGGAGAACCCGCCGATCTGCACGGACTGCTGCTGGTACAGGAGAGCCGAGATGATGTCGCGCTTGTCTTCGTCCGACAGGTTCATGTCGCCGAAGACGGGCATGTTCTGGGGGCCCGTCACCATCGCCGCGTACATGTGCAGCGCGCTGGTCTCGGTCAGGGCCGGGGCGTACTTGCCCTCGGTGAGCGCTCCACCGGCGGCGGCCACGTTGTGGCACATCGCGCAGTTGACGCGGAAGAGCTCGGCGCCGTGAGCCACGTCGCCCTCACCGTCGAGGATGCGCTCCTCGGGGAAGGTCGGGCCGGGGGCCGTGGACTGCACGAACGACGAGATCGCGAGGATCTGGTCCTCGGTGAACTGCGGCTCCTTCTGGGGAGCCTGCGGTCCCTGCATCTGCAGGGGCATGCGGCCCGTGGAGAGCTGGAACTCGGTGGCGAGCTCGCCGACACCGTAGAGGCTCGGCCCGTTGGGCGTGCCCTGCAGGTCGAGGCCGTGGCAGGTGGCGCAGTTCGCCTGGAACAGCTTCTCGCCGTCCTCGACGGTCAGCGTGGTCGCCGCGGTCTGCGTGTCGGTCGCGGCGAAGGCCGCGGATGCGCCGGCGTACACGGCGCCGGTGATCATCAGGCCTGCTCCGATGAGGGCCGCGGCAGCCAGGGGGCTGCGGCGACCGCCAGAACGGCGCTTCTTCTCTCGTGCCATCTCGGGGATCAGCTCCGCTCTTATTTCAGGAAGTAAATTACGACGAACAGCACGATCCAGACGACATCGACGAAGTGCCAGTAGTAGGACACCACGATCGAGGAGGTCGCCTCCTTGTGCCGGAAGTTCTTGACGGCGAACGCGCGTCCGATGACGAGCAGGAACGCGACGAGCCCGCCCGTCACGTGCAGTGCGTGGAAGCCGGTGGTCAGGTAGAACGCGGAAGCGTACGAGTCGGCGCTGATGGGCATTCCCTCGGCGACGAGCTGGGCGTACTCCCAGACCTGACCCGAGACGAAGACCGCGCCGAGGGCGAAGGTGAGGAAGAACCACTCGACCATGCCCCAGCCGAACAGGCGTCGACGGCCCGCACCGTTCTTCTGGCCCTTGCCGATCTTGTAGGCCTGGAGGTCCTCGGCTGCGAAGACGCCCATCTGGCAGGTGAACGACGAGAGCACGAGGATCGCGGTGTTCACGAATGCGAACGGCACGTTCAGCAGTTCGGTCCGGTCGGCCCAGAGTTCGGGGGAGGTGCTTCGGAGCGTGAAGTAGATCGCGAAGAGTCCCGCGAAGAACATCACTTCACTGCCGAGCCACACAATGGTGCCGACAGCTACCGGGTTGGGCCGCTTGATGGTTCTCGCCGCCGGGGCATACGTCGCTGAGGTCGTCACCGTTCCATTATGGCCGATTCCCGGGGGTGATTCTTGCACCCGGACACCTCGTTTCGCCAGCTTTTCACTTAGGTAACCCTAAGAAAACACTGCGAATCGTCGGTGAATCCGCGGGAAATCGCGGGTGCTCCGGCCGTCGGCATCCGTGACAGACGAGATGCACGTTTTCTCGGCGCCGATAGGATCGCACACATGGCTGAATCCCTGACCTGGTCCGATGTGCTCACCACTCTCCTGGAGCGTCGCGACCTCAGCGTCTGGGAGTCGACGTGGGCCATGCGTCAGATCATGCGGGGCGATGTCAGCGAGGCGCAACTGGCGGGATTCCTCATCGCATTGCGTGCGAAGGGCGAGACGATCGACGAGATCGTCGGTTTCCGCGATGCGATCCTCGAAGCGGCCGTCCCGCTCCCGGTGTCGCCGGACGTCCTCGACATCGTCGGCACGGGTGGGGACCGCGTCGGCACCGTGAACGTCTCGACGACCGCGGCCATCATCATCGGTGCGATGGGCATCCCGGTCGTGAAGCACGGCAACAGGGCGGCGAGTTCGGCGTCCGGCTCCTCCGATGTGCTCGGCGCTCTCGGGCTCGAGCTCACGCTCGATCCGGCCGCCGTGGCGTCCATCCTCGACCGCACGGGGATCACCTTCGCCTGGGCGGGTGCCTTCCACCCCGGTTTCAAGCACGCGGGAGCCGTGCGATCGCAGCTCGGCGTGCCCACCGTGTTCAACATGCTCGGCCCTCTCTGCAATCCAGCTCGCGCCGAGGCGAACGCCGTGGGCGTGGCGCAGCTCGAGCGCGTGCCCCTGATCACCGGAGTGTTCCGCACGCGCGGCGCCACCGCGCTGGTCTTCCGCGGCGATGACGGACTCGACGAACTCACCACCACCGGCCACAGCCGGATCTGGGAGGTCACCCGAGGAGATGTGCACGAGCACGATCTGGATCCGCGGGACCTCGGCATCCCGCTCGCCGAACTCTCGGACCTTCTCGGAGGGGCGCCGGAGCACAACGCGACCATCCTGCGTCGCACGCTCGAGGGGGAGCGGGGAGCGGTGCGCGACATCGTGCTGCTGAACGCTGCAGCGGGCATCGTCGCCTTCGAGCTCTCCCAGGACGCGGCTCAGGTGCAGCGTCCGATCCTCGAACGCCTGCGCAGCGCGTACGAGCGTGCGGCCGCCGCGATCGACGATGGGCGGGCGCTGTCGAAGCTCGACGAGTGGATCGGCGTGAGCCGGGAGCTCGCCGCCGGCTGAGGCGCATCATGGAACCGGTCGCCGCACTGCTCGAGATCGCTTCGCTGCTCGAGCGCGAGCGGGCGTCGAGATATCGGGCCAAGGCCTTCCGACAGGCAGCCGCGGTCTTCGAGTCGTTGCCCGCGGACGTGCGCACAGATCCGAACCGGCTCCGCGCGGCCCCGGGGATCGGTGCGTCTACCTTCTCGGTGATCCGTCAGGCGCAGGAGGGCATGGTCCCCGACTATCTGGTCGAGCTCCGTGGCGACGTGGAGCCGGAGCGCATCTCCGACCTGCGGCGGAAGCTGCGCGGCGATCTCCACGCGCACACCGACTGGTCGGACGGGACGACGTCGATCGCGGTGATGGCGGCCGCAGCGCGCGCACAGGGCCACGAGTATCAGGCGATCACCGATCATTCGCCGCGCCTGCGAGTGGCACGCGGGCTCTCGGCGGAGCGATTGCGCGAGCAGATCCCTCTCGTCCGGGCCGAGTCCGGCGACGGCTTCACGCTCCTGGCCGGCATCGAGGTCGACATCCTCGACGACGGCGTGCTCGACCAGGAGGACGGGCTTCTCGGCGATCTGGACATCGTCGTCGCGTCCGTGCACTCGAAGTTGCGGATGGATGCCCGCTCCATGACCCGTCGGATGCTCGCAGCGGTGGCGCACCCGCGGGTGAACGTGCTCGGCCACTGCACGGGACGCCTCGTGCAGGGTGAGCGCGGCACCCGCCCGCCGTCGGAGTTCGACGCGGCCGCCGTGTTCGCGGCGTGCGCCGAGAACGGCGTCGCCGTCGAGATCAACTCCCGCCCGGAGCGTCAGGATCCTCCGGACGAGCTGATCGCGCTCGCTCTCGAAGCCGGATGCCTCTTCTCGATCGACTCGGATGCGCACGCCCCCGGTCAGCTGTCGCTTCTCGACCACGGCGCCGAGCGAGCGGAGCGCGCGGGGGTGCCGGCATCCCGGATCGTGACGACCTGGGGGCTCGAGCGTCTGCTCGCGTGGGCGGAATGAGGGTCAGGCGGAACCGGTGACCTTCTCGATCGCGGCGATCGCGCGGTTCATCGAGGAGGTCAGATTCCACTTCGCGGCGAGAGAATCGGCCGCGTCGCGGGCGACGTCGTCGAACGGATGCAGCGGCGTGCCCGGCGCGGAGATGTCGAGTCCGGTGGCCACCGCGACGACCGTGGGGGCGACGTCGAGGTAGTCGCTCGCCGCGAGGATCTTCGCGCGGACGCCGGCGCTCATCCCCTCGCCCGCGTCGGCCGCCGCACGGATGCCGTCGAGATCGGCATGGGTCTGGAGGAGCGTCGCCGCGGTCTTCTCGCCGACGCCGGCGACGCCGGGAAGGCCGTCCGAGGCGTCGCCGCGCATCGTCGCGAAGTCGGCGTACTGGCTGGGGAGTACTCCGTACTTGGCGACGACGGTCGCGTCGGTCACGATCTCGAGGTTGCTCATGCCGCGGGCGGTGTAGATCACGCGGACGTCGCTCGCGTCGTCGACGAGTTGGAAGAGGTCGCGATCCCCGGTGACGATGTCGACCGGAAGGGCGGATGCCGTGGCGAGCGTGCCGATCACGTCATCGGCCTCGTGCGCCGCGACGCCGATGATGGGGATGTCGAGAGCCGCGAGCGTCTGACGGATGAGAGGGATCTGCGCCTCGAGCGGATCGGGCACCTCTTCGACGTCCGGGGCGTCCGCGACGACCTCGACGACGCGGTGACCCTTGTAGCTGGGAATGAGGTCGACGCGCCACTGCGGACGCCAGTCGTCGTCCCAGCAGGCGATGACCTGGGTGGGCTCGTAGAGCGTGACGAGCTTCGCGACGATGTCGAGCAACCCACGGGCCGCGTTGATGGGGGAGCCGTCCGGTGCGGTGACCTTGTCAGGCACCCCGTAGAACGCACGGAAGTAGAGGCTGGCGGTATCGAGCAGCATCAGGCGATCGGTCACGGGGACAGTCTCGCACGGGCATCCGACGCCCGAGCCCCCGCAGCATCCCGAGATCTGGTAATCTGAAGCGTCACTCGTGGCGTGCATACGCATGCTCTCGTGACGATCAATCCAATCCAATCGCTGTGAAGCAGGATATCGGCCGTGCGCGGTCGCTGTTCACGGCCTGAGTTTCCATTCACAAGGACAACCCACTACATGACTACCGCAACGACCGCCCCGGCCACCAAGCAGGTCGCCATCAACGACATCGGATCTGCTGAGGACTTCCTGGCCGCGGTCGAGAAGACCCTGAAGTTCTTCAACGATGGCGACATCATCGAGGGCACGATCGTCAAGATCGACCGCGACGAGGTCCTCCTCGATGTGGGCTACAAGACCGAGGGTGTCATCCCCTCGCGCGAGCTCTCCATCAAGCACGACGTCGACCCCAACGAGGTCGTCGCCGTCGGCGACCTGGTCGAGGCCCTCGTCCTCCAGAAGGAGGACAAGGAAGGCCGTCTGATCCTCTCCAAGAAGCGTGCGCAGTACGAGCGCGCCTGGGGAGACGTCGAGAAGATCAAGGAGAACGACGGCGTCGTCACCGGCACCGTCATCGAGGTCGTCAAGGGTGGCCTCATCGTCGACATCGGCCTCCGTGGCTTCCTCCCGGCTTCGCTCATCGAGCTCCGCCGCGTCCGCGACCTCACGCCGTACCTCGGCCAGGAGATCGAGGCCAAGATCCTCGAGCTCGACAAGAACCGCAACAACGTCGTGCTCAGCCGCCGCGCGCTGCTTGAGCAGACGCAGTCGGAGTCGCGCACCACGTTCCTGAACAACCTCCACAAGGGCCAGGTCCGCAAGGGTGTCGTCTCGTCGATCGTCAACTTCGGTGCGTTCGTCGACCTGGGCGGCGTGGACGGCCTCGTGCACGTCTCCGAGCTGTCCTGGAAGCACATCGAGCACGCCTCCGAGGTCGTCGAGGTCGGCCAGGAGGTCACCGTCGAGATCCTCGAGGTCGACCTCGACCGCGAGCGCGTCTCCCTGTCGCTGAAGGCGACGCAGGAGGACCCGTGGCAGGTCTTCGCCCGTACCCACGCGATCGGTCAGGTCACCCCGGGTAAGGTCACGAAGCTCGTTCCGTTCGGTGCGTTCGTGCGCGTCGCAGACGGCATCGAGGGCCTCGTCCACATCTCCGAGCTCTCCAGCAAGCACGTCGAGCTGGCCGAGCAGGTCGTCTCCGTCGGCGAAGAGGTGTTCGTCAAGGTCATTGACATCGACCTCGAGCGTCGTCGCATTTCGCTGTCGCTGAAGCAGGCCAACGAGTCGGTCGACCCCAACGGCACCGAGTTCGACCCGGCCCTCTACGGAATGGTCGCCGAGTACGACGAGAACGGCGAGTACAAGTACCCGGAGGGCTTCGACGCCGAGACCGGTGCGTGGAAGGAAGGCTTCGACGCCCAGCGCGAGGCATGGGAGCAGGAGTACGCTGCTGCCCAGGCTCGCTGGGAGGCGCACAAGGCTCAGGTCACCAAGGCGGCCGAGGCCGAGGCGGCGGCCGGCGAGGACTTCGGCGGACAGTCGTTCTCGAGCGAGACCGCTGGTGCGGGCACGCTTGCCGACGACGAGGCTCTCGCGGCTCTCCGCGAGAAGCTCTCGGGTGGCAACGCCTAAGCAGCATCACGTCAGGAACGGGTCGTCACCTTCGGGTGGCGGCCCGTTCCGCGTTCTCCCGCGTGACAGGATGGAGACCATGCCCCTCATCGCGCTCACCGGCGGCATCGCGTCCGGGAAGTCGACCATCGCCCGACGGCTCGCCTCGCACGGTGCGATCCTCGTCGATGCGGATCAGATCGTGCGTGACGTCCAAGCGCCGGGGAGTCCCGTGCTCCGTCGGATCGCCGCGGAGTTCGGTGACGGCATCATCGCCGACGACGGGTCGCTGGACCGCCCGGCGTTGGGTGCGCAGGTCTTCGGAGACCCCGAGCGGCTTCGCGCCCTGAACGCGATCGTGCACCCGGCCGTTCGCGCCGAGTCCCAGCGGCGCTTCGAAGAGGCTTTCGCAGCCGATGAGGACGCGGTCGTCGTCTACGACGTCCCGCTCCTGGTGGAGGCGCGCGTCGACGACCCCTGGGACCTCATCGTCGTGGCGCACGCTCCCGAGACGGAGAGGCTGCGTCGCCTCGTCGAGATCCGCGGAATGGACCCGAAGTCGGCGAAGGAGCGCATCGACGCCCAGGTGTCCGACGATCAGCGTCTCGCGATCGCCGACGCGGTGATCGACACGTCCGGATCTCTCGACGAGACCGAAGCCCGCACCGACGCCCTATGGGAGCGGATCCGCGCGCGGTGAGCGAACCGTTCACCGGCCATGCTCCGGGATCACGGGAGTATCGCCGACTGATCATCGGGCTCTTCTTCGCCGGCGTCGCGACATTCGCCCAGCTCTACGCCACCCAGGCCGTCCTTCCGCAGATCGCCTCCGACCTCCGGATCGGACCGGCATCGGCGGCCCTGAGCGTGTCCGCCGCAACGCTCGGGCTGGCGGCGGCCGTCGTCCCCTGGTCGATGGTCGCCGATCGGATCGGACGGATCCCCGCGATGGCGACGGGGGTGATCATCGCCACCGTGCTCGGCATCTGCGCGCCGCTGAGCGACGGCATCCTCCCGCTGCTGATCCTGCGGCTGGGGGAGGGCATCGCGCTGGGCGCCGTGCCCGCCGTCGCCCTCGCCTACCTGAGCGAAGAGGTCCGCTCCTCGCACGCGGCGGCGGCCGCGGGCAGCTACATCGCGGGCACCACGCTCGGCGGGCTGACGGGGCGCCTCGTGGCCGGCGGCATCGGAGAGGCGGGCGGGTGGCGTGCGGGGGTCTGGGGCGTCGCCGCGGTCTGCATCGTCTGCGCCGTTCTGTTCCTCTGGCTCACGCCGCGCGCCCGCGGCTTCCTTCCTGCGGCGCGAGGCGGCGGCCCGGGGATCCTCGCGCGACTTCTGCGTCCGCTGCGTTCCGCGCCACAGCTCGCCCTCTACGCGCAGGGTTTCCTTCTGATGGGTGCCTTCGTCGCGGTCTACAACTATCTCGGCTTCCATCTCGCGGCTCCACCGTTCCTGCTCCCGGCCTGGCTGGTGACCCTGCTGTTCGTTGCCTACCTCGCCGGCACGGTCTCCTCGCCCTGGGCGGGATCGCTCGCCAGCAGGTTCGGACGCTACCCCGTGCTGCTGGTCTCGATCGGCGTCACCGCGTCGGGCGCGGTACTCCTGGCGATGCCGACCACGGGACTGGTGCTCACCGGACTCGTGCTGTTCACCGCCGGGTTCTTCGGTGCCCATGCGATCGCCTCCGGGTGGGTGCCGACGGATGCCGATCCGGCGGTGCGCGCGCAGGCGTCGTCGCTCTACTATTTCGGCTACTACGCCGGATCGAGCCTGTTCGGATGGATCCTCGGTCTCGTCTTCGGAGGGCTGGGATGGGAGTGGTTCATCGCCGGCATCCTCGCGATGTGCGCCGCATCCGCGGCGATCGCGGCGCTCGCTCTGCACGCGTCTCCTTCCGGAAGAGTGTGAGAGCCGTTCGCCCGAAGGGGAAGCGGGCCCCGATGTCGGTGGCCCCGCCTACGCTGGACGTATGGAACCCACCCGTAGCGTTCGCCCGTTCGAGGTCATCAGCGAATACGCGCCCGCCGGTGATCAGCCCCAGGCCATCGCCGAGCTCGCCGCGCGCATCAACGCCGGGGAGACGGACGTCGTGCTGCTGGGGGCGACGGGTACGGGAAAATCGGCGACGACCGCATGGCTCGTCGAGCAGGTGCAGCGCCCCACTCTGGTCCTCGCGCACAACAAGACGCTCGCGGCTCAGCTCGCGAACGAGTTCCGCGAGCTCATGCCGAACAACGCGGTCGAGTACTTCGTCTCCTACTACGACTACTACCAGCCCGAAGCGTACGTCCCGCAGACCGACACCTTCATCGAGAAGGACTCGTCCATCAACGCCGAGGTCGAACGGCTGCGGCACTCGACGACGAACTCGTTGCTCAGCCGCCGCGACGTCGTGGTGGTGTCGACCGTTTCCTGCATCTACGGACTCGGTGCTCCCGAGGAGTACCTCCGTGCGATGGTCGCCCTGCAGGTGGGGGAGCGGTACGACCGGGACGCGCTCATCCGCCAGTTCATCGCGATGCAGTACAACCGCAACGACGTCGACTTCTCGCGGGGCAACTTCCGCGTGCGGGGCGACACGATCGAGATCATCCCCGTCTACGAGGAGCACGCGATCCGCATCGAACTCTTCGGTGACGAGATCGAAGCGTTGTACTCCCTCCACCCGCTCACCGGCGAGGTGATCGAGAAGCTCGACGCCGTGCCGATCTTCCCCGCGTCGCACTACGTCGCGGGAACCGATGTGATCCAGCGCTCGATCGGCACGATCGAGACAGAGCTGGAAGAGCGCCTCGCCGAGTTCGAGAAGCAGGGGAAGCTGCTCGAGGCGCAGCGGTTGCGCATGCGCACCACCTTCGATCTCGAGATGCTGCAGCAGCTCGGATTCTGCTCGGGCATCGAGAACTACTCGCGCCACATGGACGGTCGCGCTCCGGGGGAGCCGCCGCACACGCTGCTCGACTTCTTCCCGGACGACTTCCTCCTCGTCATCGACGAGTCGCACGTCACCGTGCCCCAGATCGGTGCGATGTACGAGGGTGACGCCTCGCGCAAGCGCACGCTCGTCGACCACGGATTCCGTCTGCCGAGTGCGATGGACAACCGTCCGCTCCGATGGGACGAGTTCAAGAACCGCATCGGGCAGACCGTCTACCTCTCCGCGACGCCCGGGAAGTACGAGATGGGGATCGCCGACGGGATCGTCGAGCAGATCATCCGCCCGACGGGCCTGGTCGATCCCGAGATCATCGTGAAGCCCTCGAAGGGGCAGATCGACGACCTGCTCGAGGAGATCCGTCTGCGCGTCGAGCGCGATGAGCGCATCCTCGTCACGACCCTCACGAAGAAGATGGCCGAGGAGCTGACGGACTTCCTCGGCGAGCACGGGGTTCGCGTCCGCTACCTGCACTCCGATGTCGATACTCTGCGTCGTGTCGAGCTGCTGAGCGAGCTGCGTTCCGGGGTGTACGACGTGCTGGTCGGAATCAACCTCCTGCGTGAGGGCCTCGATCTCCCCGAGGTCTCGCTCGTGGCGATCCTCGATGCCGACAAAGAGGGCTTCCTGCGTTCCGGGACGTCGCTCATCCAGACGATCGGGCGTGCGGCGCGAAACGTGTCGGGCGAGGTCCACATGTACGCCGACAAGATGACCGACTCGATGGCGAAGGCGATCGAGGAGACCGATCGTCGTCGCGAGAAGCAGGTCGCGTACAACAAGGAGCACGGGATCGACCCGCAGCCGCTGCGGAAGAAAATCGCCGACATCACCGCCGTTCTGGCACGCGAGGGGGCGGACACCGCCGAGCTGATGTCGGGGAGGGGGCGTGCGACGGGCAAGGGCAAGTCGCCCACGCCGAACCTCCGACGTACGGGGATCGCCGCGGAGGGAGCACAGCAGCTGGAGGCGACGATCCAAGACCTCTCGGATCAGATGCTGGCGGCTGCCGCCGAGCTCAAGTTCGAGCTGGCAGGGCGACTCCGCGACGAGGTGCAGGACCTCAAGAAGGAACTGCGCGCCATGGAGCGGGCCGGTCACGCCTGAGGGCGTTCGGAAGGTGAAGGCGGCGCGGATGGATGCTGCGGGCGAAGAACTCGCCGATCGGATTCGCGCGATCGTCGCGCCCGCATCCGGCATCGAGGAGCGGAGGATGTTCGGGACCCGAGCATTCCTGCTCGATGGCCGGATCCTCGCGGGGGCCCGGCCGGGAGGCGTGCTGCTGATCAAGGTCGCAGCCGAAGACGAGGCAGTGCTACTCCTGCGCGAGGGAGCCGAGCGCGCCGTGATGGGCCCGCGGACCATGAGCGCGCGATGGATCGACGTCGCCCCATCCGCGATCGCCGACGATGACGGACTGCTGTTCTGGATCGATGCGGCGCGGGCCGGAGCCGACTGAGGCGCGTCGACCGTTCGCGCCGGCCGCAGGCGCTTCCTCGGCTCAGGGGCAGTGGATGAGGGGCTTGGGTCCGGACCGGTCGATTTCGTGCGCCGTCATCGGCGCTCCGCACAGGGGGCACGCGCGCTCGGCGCGCTCTGCGGCGCTCGGCGGGGGCGTCTTCTCGTAGGGGCCGACGGACGCCGGTCCGGCGAAGCGGATGAGGTTGGTGTTCACCCAGGCGTACAGCCCTCCCGCCTCGCGAATGCGCGTGCGCAGGGGAGCCCGTTCCGGATCATGTGCCATGTTGATTAGTGTACTAACGATTAGGGCAGTTGTATAGTTGGCCGGATGAACGCATCCGACGAACTCCTCCGGCTCGAGAACCAGCTGTGCTTCGCGCTGGTGACCGCGGCGCGCAACGTCGTGGCGATCTACCGACCGATCCTCGAGCCGCTGGGGCTGACCCACCCGCAGTACCTGGTGATGCTGGCGCTCTGGGAACGATCGCCTCGCACCCTGAACGATCTCGCCGCCGATCTCGCGATGGAGCCGGCCACGGCGTCGCCGCTGGTCAAGCGACTGGAGTCCGACGGGCTCGTCGCGCGGGAGCGCAGCGCGGAGGACGAGCGGCGTCTCGACATCACCCTCACCGATGCGGGGCGCGCTCTGCGCGAGCGGGCGCTGGAGGTGCCGCCGCAGGTGATGTCCGCGGTCGGGATGGACGTGCACGAAGTGTCGGCGCTCCGTGACGGGCTGGGGCCGTTCGCGGGGCGGCGCCTCGGAGGCGCCTGAGCATCCAGGCCCTGCGGAGCCAATGTCGGTGGCCCCTCGTAGACTTGTCCGGTGCCTATCGTCCCCGTCGCCACCCCCGGAAAACTCAGTGTTCGCGGTTCCCGCGTGCACAATCTCAAGAACGTCGACATCGACATTCCCCGTGACTCGCTCGTCGTGTTCACCGGCCTGTCCGGGTCCGGCAAGTCCAGTCTCGCGTTCGACACGATCTTCGCAGAGGGGCAGCGCCGTTACGTCGAGTCGTTGAGCGCCTACGCGCGCCAGTTCCTCGGTCAGGTCGACAGGCCCGACGTCGATTTCATCGAGGGGCTGAGTCCGGCGGTGTCGATCGACCAGAAGTCGACCAACCGGAACCCGCGCTCGACGGTCGGCACGATCACCGAGATCTACGACTACATGCGACTGCTCTGGGCACGCATCGGCATTCCTCACTGCCCCGAGTGCGGCGAGAAGATCCAGCGGCAGACCGTGCAGCAGATCGCCGATCAGCTCATGGAGCTGCCCGAGCGTACCCGCTACCAGATCGTCGCTCCGATCGTGTCGCAGAAGAAGGGCGAGTTCGTCGACCTCTTCCGCGAGCTCGGCGCCAAGGGATACTCCCGTGCGATCGTCGACGGCGATCTCATCCAGCTCGCCGAGCCGCCCACCCTCAAGAAGAGCTACAAGCACGACATCGCCGTGGTCGTCGACCGCCTCGTCGCGTCGGATGACATCCTCGGGCGCGTGACGGATTCCGTCGAGACGGCTCTGGGCCTTGCCGGAGGCGTCGTCCAGGTCAATTTCGTCGACGAAGAGGGCGACGACGCGTGGCAGTCCTTCTCCGAGAAACTCGCCTGCCCGAACGGGCACCCGCTCAGCCTGACCGAGATCGAGCCCCGCACCTTCTCGTTCAACGCACCGTTCGGCGCGTGCCCCGCGTGCTCCGGTCTAGGTACGCGCATGTCGGTCGATGTCGACCTGATGCTCGGCGACGAGGATCTCTCGATCCGCGAAGGCGTCATCATCCCCTGGACGACGCAGGGCAAGGGTCTCTTCCAGTACTACGAGCGTCTGCTCGAAGGCCTGTCCCGCGATCTCGACTTCTCGCTCGACACCCCCTGGCGCGAGCTCCACTCCGACATCCAGGACGCGGTGCTGCGCGGCGAGAACTACAAGGTCACCGTCAAGTGGAAGAACCGGTACGGGCGCGAGATGCGGTACGCCTCCGGGTTCGAGGGCGTCGTCCCTTACATCGAGCGGCAGTACCTGCAGGCCGAGTCCGACACGCAGCGCGGTCGGTGGGGCGAGTACCTCCGCGAGGTGCCGTGCCCCGTCTGCGACGGCGATCGCTTGAAGCCGGAGGTCCTCGCGGTCCAGGTGCAGGGCCACTCCATCGCCGAGGTCTCGCACCTCAGCCTGAGCGATGCGCAGTCCTTCATGCAGACGCTGACCCTCACGGAGCGAGAGGCGAAGATCGCCGCTCAGGTCCTGCGCGAGATCCGTCTGCGACTCGATTTCCTGCTTCAGGTGGGGCTCTCGTACCTCAACCTGAGCAGGTCCGCCGGCTCTCTCTCCGGCGGTGAGGCGCAGCGCATCCGGTTGGCGACGCAGATCGGATCGGGTCTGACCGGTGTGCTCTACGTGCTCGACGAGCCGTCCATCGGTCTCCACCAGCGCGACAACCGGCGTCTGATCAACACCCTGCTCAAGCTGCGCGACCTGGGCAACACGCTCATCGTGGTGGAGCACGATGAGGAGACGATCGAGGCGGCCGACTGGGTGGTCGACATCGGCCCGGGAGCCGGTGTCAACGGTGGCGAGGTCGTGCACTCGGGTCCCTATGAGGCTCTGCTCGACGACCGATCGTCGATGACGGGGGAGTACCTCTCCGGTCGTCGTGAGATCCCGACACCGACCAAGCGGCGCAAACTCGACCGCAAGCGCATGCTCAACGTGATCGGGGCTCGCGAGAACAACCTCAAGAACGTCGATGCGAGCTTCCCGCTGGGTGTCCTCACGGCTGTCACCGGCGTCAGCGGCTCGGGCAAGTCGTCGCTGGTCAACGACATCCTCTACCAGGTGCTCGCGTCCCGGCTGAACGGTGCCCGCACCGTGCCCGGCAAGCACACCCGCGTGACCGGTCTCGACAATCTCGACAAGGTGGTGCATGTCGATCAGGCACCGATCGGACGCACGCCGCGCTCGAACCCGGCGACCTACACGGGTGTGTTCGACCGCATCCGTTCGCTCTTCAGCGAGACCCCCGAGGCCAAGGTGCGCGGCTACCAGCCGGGTCGCTTCAGCTTCAACGTCAAGGGCGGCCGCTGCGAGGCGTGCTCCGGTGACGGCACGTTCAAGATCGAGATGAACTTCCTCCCCGACGTGTACGTGGACTGCGAGGTGTGCCACGGCAAGCGGTACAACCGCGACACGCTCGCCGTGCACTACAAGGGGAAGAACATCGCCGAGGTCCTCGAGATGCCGATCGAAGAGGCCGCGGAGTTCTTCGAGCCCATCCAGGCGATCCACCGCTACATGAAGACCTTGGTCGACGTGGGACTCGGATACGTGCGCCTGGGCCAGTCGGCCACGACGCTCTCGGGCGGAGAGGCGCAGCGCGTGAAACTCGCCACCGAGCTCCAGCGTCGCAGCAACGGTCGAAGCATCTACGTGCTCGACGAGCCGACCACCGGTCTGCACTTCGAAGACGTGCGCAAGCTCCTCGAGGTGCTGAACGGACTCGTCGACAAGGGCAACACCGTGATCGTCATCGAGCACAACCTCGACGTCATCAAGTCCGCCGACTGGGTCATCGACCTCGGTCCCGAGGGTGGTTCCGGCGGTGGCGAGATCCTGGCGACGGGCACCCCGGAGCAGATCGCCCGGGTGGAGGAGAGTCACACCGGGCAGTTCCTCGCCGAGATCCTCGGGGATGGGCGCGCCGCGCGCAAGGCCAGCTGATGGCCGATGTGCTTCCGTACAAGCCGCGGCCGGGAGAGATCCCGACCGATCCCGGTGTGTACCGTTTTCGTGACGCCGATGGGCGGGTGCTCTACGTCGGGAAGGCGAAGAACCTCCGCCAGCGGCTCTCGAACTACTTCGCGCCGTTGCGCACGCTCCATGAGCGCACACGGCGCATGGTCACGACCGCCTCCTCGGTCGAATGGACGGTCGTCTCGACCGATGTGGACTCACTGCAGCTCGAGTACATGTGGATCAAGGAGTTCGATCCGCCGTTCAACGTCCGCTACAAGGACGACAAGTCCTACCCGTTCATGGCGGTGACCCTCGGCGACGAGGCGCCGCGCGTGCTCGTCACCCGAAATCGCAGGATTCCGGGGGCGCGGTACTTCGGCCCGTATCCGAAGGTCTGGGCGGTGCACGAGACGATCGACCTGATGATCAAGGCGTTTCCGATCCGAACCTGCAGCGACGCGAGTTACAAGCGCGCCATGCAGACGGGACGCCCCTGTTTCCCCGGGCAGATCGGCAAGTGCGGCGGGCCGTGCTCGATGACGGTGACCATCGAGGAGCACCGCGCGATGGTGAACGACTTCGTGGCGTTCATGGCCGGAGGCGACGAGCGATTCACTCGCGACCTCCGCAAGCGGATGCTCGATGCCTCCGCGGCCATGGACTACGAAGCGGCGGCCAAGTACCGCGACAAGCTCTCCGCGATCGAGGCGGTGCTCGGGAAGAGCGCCCTCGTGCTGGCATCCGATGAGGACGCCGACCTCTTCGGCATCGCAGAGGACGAGCTCGCCGCGGCGGTTCAGCACTTCGTGATCCGTGGGGGTCGTGTGCGCGGCGTCCGGGCGATGACGATCGAGAAGGAGATCGACATCTCGGGTGCCGAGTTGGTCGATCAGGTGCTCCAGCGCGCCTACGGGGATGCCGCCGACGTGCCACGGCGGATCCTGGTGCCCTCGCTGCCGGATGACGCACCCGAGATGGAGGAATGGCTCCGCGAGCGTCGCGGCAAGAAGGTCGAGATCGCCGTCGCCCAGCGTGGCCAGCGCGCGGATCTCATGCGCACCGCCACGCTGAACGCGCAGCAAGCCCTCATCCGCTACAAGACGCGGCGCACCAGCGACTACGTGGCCCGAACACAGGCGCTCACCGACCTGCAGGAAGCTCTCGGCATGGACGAGGCTCCGCTGCGCATCGAGTGCTTCGACATCTCGCATCTGGGCGGGACGAACGTCGTAGCCTCGATGGTGGTCTTCGAAGACGGCCTCCCGCGCAAGGACCAGTACCGCTCCTTCGGCATCGCCGAGACCACGGACGACACCGATTCGATGTACCAGGTCCTGCGCCGTCGGCTGGCGTATCTCGACCGCCCGGACCCGGTCGTCGTGAGCGACCCGCTGCTCGACGGGGTGGAGGGAGAGGCCGAGGGCGAGCCCGGTCGCAAGAAGCCTCGCTTCGCCTATCGGCCGCAGTTGCTCCTCGTCGACGGCGGCAAACCCCAGGTCGAAGCGGCCGCGCGTGCCCTGCGCGACGCGGGGCACCCGGAGATCAGCGTGTGCGGCATCGCGAAGCGCCTCGAGGAGGTCTGGCTTCCCGGCGAGGATTTCCCCGTGATCCTCCCGCGCACGAGCGAGGCGCTCTACCTGCTCCAGCGCCTGCGCGACGAGGCGCATCGGTTCGCGATCGTCCATCAGCGCAAGAAGCGCCGCAACGACATCACCACGGTGCTCGCCGAGGTCCCCGGGCTCGGCGCCGCCCGCATCAAGGTGCTGCTCAAGCACTTCGGATCCGTGACGGCCCTGCGGGCGGCCGAGCCGGGACAGATCGAGGAGGTGCAGGGCATCGGACCGGTGCTGGCGCAGAACATCCACACGCACCTCGCCACTCGATAGGCTGGTGTCCCAGGCGAAAGGGATGAGCGAGAGATGACCGAGTCCGAGAAGGGCGAGTTCCTCATCGTCACAGGCATGTCCGGTGCAGGCCGGACGACGGTGGCGAACGCCCTCGAAGACCTCGGCTGGTATGTCGTCGACAATCTCCCGCCGCAGATCCTCCGACCGCTGATCGACCTCACCGACATGGGCGGGGATGCCCTGCCCAAGGTCGCAGCCGTCGTCGACGTGCGCGGACGCAGCCTCTTCGACGACTTCCCGGAGGTCGCGCGCCTGCTCCGCTCGCGCGGCTCCGTGCGGGTGCTGTTCCTCGAAGCGTCCGATGACGTGCTCGTCCGGCGCTTCGAAGCCGTCCGCCGGCCGCACCCGCTCCAGAACGACGGCACGCTCCTCGACGGCATCCGGCGCGAACGCGCCCGACTCGCGCCGATCCACGAGTCCGCCGACATGGTGATCGATACCTCGACACTGAACATCCACCAGTTGGCGACACAGGTCTCGGAGCTGTTCTCCGAAGAGGGGCAGGCTCGTCATCGCGTGACGCTGCTCAGTTTCGGGTTCAAGTACGGCCTGCCGACCGACGTCGATCTCGTGGCCGATATGCGATTCCTGCCGAACCCGTTCTGGAACGAGGAGTTGCGCGGTCTCACCGGGCAGGACGAGCCCGTGCGCGAGTACGTGCTGTCTCGCGAGGGGGCGGGGGAGTTCCTCGAGGCCTACGCTGCGGCTCTCACTCCGGTGCTCGAGGGGTATCAGCGCGAGAACAAGAGCCACTCCACCATCGCGATCGGCTGCACCGGAGGCAAGCACCGCTCCGTCGCCATGTCGGAGGAGCTCGCTCGGCGTCTCGCGGCGATCCCCGGGGTGGCCGTCAACGTCCGTCATCGCGACCTCGGGCGCGAGTAGGGGAGCGCCCAGCCGGTAAGCTGGACGTTTGCGTCGCGACCCGACGCGTGAACGTAGAAGGAGCCCCGTGGCACTCACCACCGACGTCAAGGCCGAGCTGGTCAGCATCCGAAATGCACCCCCGACGGTGCGAGTCGCGGAGGTGACCGCCATCCTGCGGTTCGCCGGCGGCCTGCACTCGATCGCCGGCCGGGTGGCCGTCGAAGCGGAAGTGGATGCCGAGACCCTCGCGCGTCGCGTGGCCCGGGATCTCGCTGAGATCTACGGTGTTCGTCCCGAGATCGCCCAGGTGCAGTCCAGCACCGCCAATGAGGGCGCCCGATGGGCCGTGCGCGTCATCGACTCGGGGGAGACCCTCGCCCGTCAGACCGGTCTCCTGGACCAGCGTCGTCGTCCGGTGCGTGGACTCCCGAACCGCCTGACCACCGGTTCGCGCTCGGAGCTCGCCGGTCTCTGGCGCGGGGCGTTCCTCGCCGCGGGCTCGCTCAGCGAACCCGGTCGCTCCGCCATGCTCGAAGTCGTCTGCCCGTCGTCGGAGGCCGCGATGGCGCTCGTCGGTGCCGCGCATCGCCTGGGCGTCGCCGCGAAGGCCCGTGAAGTCCGCGGAATGCCGCGCGTGGTCGTGCGCGAGGGCGAGGCGATCCGTGCCATCCTCAGCGAGATGGGTGCCCACCGCACCGCGGTGGCCTGGGAGGAACTGCGCCAGCGCCGCGAGGTGCGCGCCGGCGTCAACCGTCTCGTCAACTTCGACGACGCGAACCTGCGTCGTTCGGCGCAGGCCGCCGTCGCCGCCTGCGCGCGCGTCGAGCGCGCGCTCCAGATCCTCGCCGACGAGGTCCCCGACCACCTCCGCGTGGCGGGGGAGCTGCGTCTCGCACACCGCGATGCGAGTCTCGACGAACTCGGACACCATGCCGATCCGCCGCTGACGAAGGATGCCGTCGCCGGTCGCATCCGTCGTCTTCTGGCGATGGCCGACAAGAAGGCGCAGCACGACGGGATCCCCGGGACCGAGGCGGCGGTGCCCGCCGGGCTCGACGTCTGACCCGTTCCTCGCACACAAGAGAGCCGGCCCTGTCAAGGGTCGGCTCTCTTCGTCATTCAGTGGAAGGATCCGATGCCGTCGGGCGTTGGCGTCAGTAGGATGAGTTACGTCCGCTCCTCGCCGCATCTCGGCGGCGCGGAGGATCGGCAAGCGCCGCGGCGCGGCGCGGATTGGATGAAAGCGATATGGCGACCTACACGCTCCCCGACCTCCCCTACGACTTCGCAGCTCTCGAGCCGCACATCAGTGGAAAGATCATGGAGCTGCACCATGACAAGCACCACCAGGCGTACGTGACCGGTGCGAACACCGCGCTCGAGCAGCTCGCCGAGGCGCGCGACAGCGGAAACCTCGCGAACGTCAACAAGCTCGAGAAGGACCTCGCGTTCAACCTCGGTGGGCACGTCAACCACTCGATCTTCTGGACCAACCTCTCGCCGAACGGTGGCGGCCAGCCCGAGGGCGAGCTGAAGGCTGCGATCGACGAGTACTTCGGTTCGTTCGAGAAGTTCCAGGCTCACTTCACGGCGGCGGCCACCGGCATCCAGGGTTCCGGCTGGGCCGTGCTGAGCTGGGACCCGATCGGCGCCCGCCTGATCATCCAGCAGCTGTTCGACCAGCAGGCGAACACCGCGCAGGGCACCGTGCCGCTGTTCCAGCTCGACATGTGGGAGCACGCCTTCTACCTCGACTACCTCAACGTGAAGGCCGACTACGTCAAGGCCGCGTGGAACATCGCCAACTGGGAGAACGTCGCCCAGCGCTTCGAGGTGGCCCGCGAGAAGACCGCTGGCCTGCTGGTACTGTCGTAAACAAGACGGGCGTCCCGACGGACGATTCGCCCGTCGGGACGCCGTTGTCCACGCTTCTCTAGTAGAAACCGCGCGCAAGCGCACGAGAAATCAGGAGACCTGAGTGTCTGTCAAGATCGGTATCAACGGCTTCGGCCGTATCGGACGCAACTACTTCCGCGCGGCTCTCGCGCAGGGAGCAGACATCGAAATCGTCGCGGTCAACGACCTCACCGACAACAAGACCCTGGCGCACCTGCTGAAGTACGACTCGATCACCGGTCGCCTCGACGCCGAGGTGAGCTACGACGAGAACAGCATCACCGTCAACGGCAACGTCATCAAGGCTTTCGCCGAGCGCGACCCCGCCAACCTCCCGTGGGGCGAGCTGGGTGTCGACATCGTCATCGAGTCGACCGGCTTCTTCACCAAGGCGGAGCTCGCGAAGAAGCACATCGACGCCGGCGCCAAGAAGGTTCTCATCTCGGCTCCCGCCACGGGCGACGACGCGACCATCGTGATGGGCGTGAACGAGGACACCTACAACCCGGCGACCGACCACATCATCTCGAACGCCTCCTGCACCACGAACTGCCTCGCGCCGCTCGCCAAGGTGTTCAACGACGCGTTCGGCATCGAGACCGGCCTCATGACGACGGTCCACGCCTACACGGCCGACCAGAACCTGCAGGACGGCCCGCACAGCGACCTGCGCCGTGCTCGCGCGGCAGCGATCAACATCGTCCCGACCTCCACGGGTGCGGCGAAGGCCATCGGCCTGGTCCTCCCGGAGCTCAAGGGCAAGCTCGACGGCTTCGCGCTGCGCGTGCCGGTGCCGACCGGCTCGATCACCGACCTCACGATCACGACCAAGACCCCGGTCACGGTCGACGAGATCAAGGCCGCGTACAAGGCTGCCGCCGAGGGCCCCCTCAAGGGCATCCTCAAGTACACGGAGGACGAGATCGTCTCGAGCGACATCGTCACCGACCCGCACTCGTCGATCTTCGACGCCGGCCTGCTCCGCGTCATCGGCAACCAGGTCAAGCTCTCCAGCTGGTACGACAACGAGTGGGGCTACTCCAACCGTCTCGTCGACCTGACCGAGTACGTGGCAGAGCGTCTCTGAGCATCGCCCCGTGACTCTGCGCACCCTGGACTCACTGGGTTCGCTCGAGGGCAAGCGCGTCATCGTCCGTTGTGACCTGAACGTCCCCCTGCGGGACGGGGTCATAACGGACGATGGCCGTGTACGCGCCTCGTTGCCGACCCTCAACGCCCTCATCAACGCCGGCGCCCGCGTCGTCGTGTGCTCGCACCTCGGACGCCCCGACGGCGCGCCCGACCCCCAGTACAGCCTCGAGCCGGTCGCTCAGCGACTGTCCGAGCTGCTCGGCAAGCCGGTCGCCTTCGCGCGTGACACGGTCGGCGAGTCCGCGAAGGATGCCGTGGAGTCGCTCGAGAACGGCGACGTCGTCGTGATCGAGAACCTGCGTTTCAACCCGGGGGAGACCTCGAAGGACGACGCGACCCGTGCTGCGTTCGCGGCCGAGCTGGCGGAGCTGGGCGACGTCCTCGTCTCCGACGGCTTCGGTGTCGTGCACCGCAAGCAGGCGAGCGTCTACGACCTCGCAGAGATCCTGCCCTCGGCCGCCGGTCTGCTGATCGCGACCGAGCTCGACGTGCTCGATCGCCTCACGGAAAACCCCGAGCGCCCGTACGCGGTCGTGCTCGGCGGGTCGAAGGTCAGCGACAAGCTGGGCGTCATCTCGCACCTGCTGCCGCGCGTCGATCGGATCCTCGTCGGTGGCGGCATGCTGTTCACCTTCCTCAAGGCGCAGGGCCACGACGTGGCCTCGAGTCTTCTGGAAGAAGATCAGCTCGATACCGTACGCGGCTACATCGCCGAGGCCGAGAAGCGCGGCGTGGAGCTCGTGCTCCCGACCGACGTGGTCGTGGCTGCCTCGTTCTCCGCAGACGCGGCGCACGAGATCACGGCCGCCGATGCGATCGAGTCGACGGCGTTCGGTTCGTCGGGCATCGGCCTCGACATCGGTCCCGAGACCGCCGCACGGTTCGCGGAGGTCATCCGGGGATCGAAGACGGTGTTCTGGAACGGCCCGATGGGCGTGTTCGAGTTCCCCGCTTTCGCGAACGGTACGAAGACCGTCGCGCAGGCGTTGACCGAGGTGGACGGACTCAGCGTGGTCGGTGGGGGAGACTCCGCCGCGGCCGTGCGGCAGCTCGGATTCGCCGATGACCGCTTCGGCCACATCTCGACCGGCGGCGGCGCCAGCCTCGAGTTCCTCGAGGGAAAGAAACTACCCGGCCTGGAGGTGCTCGGATGGGCCTGAACGCCCGTACCCCGCTGATCGCGGGAAACTGGAAGATGAACCTCGACCACCTGCAGGCGGTCGCGTTCGTGCAGAAGCTGCACTGGACGCTGAAGGACGCCAAGCACGAGGATGGCTCCGTGGAGGTCGCGGTGTTCCCGCCCTTCACCGACATCCGCAGCGTGCAGACGCTGATCGACGCCGACAAGATCCCGTTCGCCCTGGGTGCGCAGGACGTCTCGGCTCACGACTCGGGTGCGTACACCGGTGAGATCTCCGGTGCGTTCCTCGCCAAGCTGGATGCGAAGTACGTCATCCTCGGCCACTCGGAGCGTCGTGAGTACCACGCTGAGACCGACGAGGTCGTCGCGGCCAAGGTGCAGGCGACGCTCAAGCACGGTCTGGTGCCGGTGATCTGCGTCGGCGAGACCGCGGAGGACCTCGAGAAGTTCGGGGCCAGCGCCGTTCCGGCCGGTCAGCTCGAGGTCGCGCTGCAGAACGTGCCGGCATCCGCCGACATCGTCGTGGCATATGAGCCCGTCTGGGCCATCGGCTCCGGACAGGCCGCGACGCCGCAGCAGGCGCAGGATGTCTGCGCCGCGCTGCGCGGTGTCATCGCGAAGGTCCTCGGCGACGATGCGGCCGCCCGCACGCGCATCCTCTACGGCGGTTCGGTGAAGTCCGCGAACATCGCGAGCTTCATGCGCGAGCCCGACGTCGATGGTGCACTGGTCGGCGGCGCGAGCCTCGTCGTGGACGAGTTCGCTGCGATCATCCGCTTCGAGAAGCACGTCGGAGTGTGAGTGCAGCGGGGCTTCGGCCCCGCTGCACCGTATACTTGACCGTTACGGGGGCACTCCTGCCCCAGCGAAAGGCTCTTCCTCGTGGCAATTCTCGAGTTCGTCCTGCAGGTCGTGCTGGGCATCACCAGCGTTCTGCTGACCCTTCTCATCCTTCTTCACAAGGGTCGCGGTGGCGGCCTCTCCGACATGTTCGGGGGAGGGATGTCCTCGGCTGTCGGCTCGTCCGGTCTCGCCGAGCGCAACCTGAACCGCTTCACGGTCGTTCTGGCATTGGCCTGGTTCGTGGCGATCGTCGCGCTGGGACTCATCACGAAGTTCGAGGTGATCTGATGGCTACCGGTGGCAACGCCATTCGTGGCACCCGCGTCGGCTCCGGCCCCATGGGCGAGCAGGACCACGGTTACCACGCCGACCGCATCGCGGTCTCGTACTGGGACGGCCTCGGCAACGAGACGGTTCGCTACTTCGCGGCTGGCCTGCCCGAAGAGGAGATTCCTGACACGATCGATCACCCGCAGTCCGGTCTGCCGGCCGGTCGCGATCGTGAGAACCCGCCTGCGCTGGCGAAGACGGAGCCGTACAAGACGCACCTCGCCTACGTGAAGGAGCGTCGCACCGACGAGGAGGCCGTCCAGCTCCTCGACGATGCGCTCACTCAGCTGCGCGAGCGTCGCGGGCAGTAGTTCCGCAGACAGACATCACGAAGCCCCCGCGATCGAATCGCGGGGGCTTCGTCGTCTCTCGCCCCGCGCCGCAGCGTCAGCGGCAACCGGCGGCCGCGGCGATGTAGCTCTCCGGCGGGTAGCCATAGGCCCAGACGCCGTTCGCATCATCGGAGAATCCCATGCTGATCGCCCAGGCGGTCGCCCACTTCTCGATGCTGTCCTGGGTGGAGGAGTCGTACATGTCCTCGCACTTCACGCTGATCGCGTGGCCGACCTCATGCGCGACGAGCGCCTTGCTCCGATCGGCAGGCCACTGCTCGGCGACCGAGTTCGACAGCAGGATCACGGAGCGGTCGGGCTCGTCCCACCACCAGGTCGTGTAGCCGCCCATGCTCCCGTTGTCGCCCGCGCCGTTCACGATCGGGGCCCAGTCGAACTCGAGCAGCACGCCCGGGGCGAGCGAACGAGCGAACGCCTCGATCTCGAGCCGGGCGCCGAGCAGCGGGCCGGCCTTCTCCGCCATCTCCGCATCCTGAGAGACGACGACCTGGGCGGCGGACGCCTGGAGAGCGGTGAAGCGAGCCACGGCATCCTCGTCGAGCGTCGTGAGCGGAGCGATGTCCTCGGCGGCCGTGCGCATCGAGATGATGTCGAGGTTCTTCGCGGAGAGGTGCGCGGCTTCGAAAGCGGGAACGGCGGCGGCGGCACCGGTGACGATCGTGCTGGCGGCGTCGACCATCGCGGCGTCGGCCTGCTCCACCACGGGGAGCTGCGCGTCGAGGTCGGTCAGGAGCGCGTCGGCGTCGTCGGCCTGCGAATCGAGAAGATCCGCGGTGCCGAACAGCTCCCAGAACCACCCCGGCTTCTCGCCGAGTCGCGGCGGGTCCTGCGCCGTCAGCTCCTGGGCGGTCGCGGTCTCGTCCTTCGCGTCGGCGATCGCCGTGGTGAGATCGTCGAGCGGGATGCCGTCCATCAACACGCCGGTGTCGGCAGCGATCAGCTGATCGGCGGAGGTGGTGGTCGCGGTCAGCCCGTCGACACCGGAGTCGAGCGCCGTGCGCGCAGAGATCGTGTCGGTGCGGATCGCCTGGTACGAATCGGCCGCATCATCGAAGCGGAGATTGGCGCCGATGTGAACCGTCGTGAACGCCCCGACGGCGAGGGCTGCTCCGACGATTCCGAAGACGAGGGCCTTCGGTGCGGAGCGGCGGCGACGGACGGCCGCCTCGGTTCGGCCGGAGAACCGGAACGGGAGATGGTGGTGGCCGTTCAGGGGGACAAGCCCGTTCGGAGGTCGATTCCCGTCGCTCACCGGCATCCCCCTCGTCGTGGCACCACGTGGATATGCCCTCGAGTCTAGGAGATGCCGCGGACGACGAAGGCCCTCGTCTCGCGACGAGGGCCTTCGTGATGTGGAGGGGCTGACGGGAATCGAACCCGCATCATTAGTTTGGAAGACTAAGGCTTTACCACTAAGCTACAGCCCCGGAAAACGAGCCCGGAAGCTCGGTTGCCGACTCATCGACTATACCGGACTCTGAGGCATGCTCCTGTCCGTTAGACTCGGTGGGGCTGAATCTGCGTGCGGATTCCCCGGGGCGTAGCTCAGTTTGGTAGAGCGCCCGCTTTGGGAGCGGGAGGTCGCAGGTTCAACTCCTGTCGCCCCGACACGGCCCCCAAGGCTCACGGCCGCGGTGCACCGCGGAAATCACAAGGAGACACACAAGCATGGCGAACAGCACCGTCGAGAAGCTGACCCCGACCCGGGTCAAGCTCACCATCACGGTCACCCCGGACGACCTCAAGCCGAGCATCGCTCACGCCTACGAGCACATCGCTCAGGACGTCCAGATCCCCGGCTTCCGCAAGGGCAAGGTCCCTGCTCCCATCATCGACCAGCGCGTCGGACGCGGTGCCGTCATCGAGCACGCGGTCAACGAGGGTCTCGACAAGTTCTTCCGCGAGGCGAGCGCCGAGCACAAGCTGCGCATCGTCGGTCGTCCGTCGGCCGACATCACCCAGTGGCCGAGCGAGAAGGACTTCTCCGGCGACCTGCTCGTCGACGTCGAGGTCGACGTGCGCCCCGAGATCGAGCTCCCCTCCTACGAGGGCATCACCCTCACGGTCGACGCCGTCGAGGCGGATGACGCCGCTCTCGATGCCGAGCTCGAGAACATGCGCGCGCGCTTCGGCACGCTGGTCCCCGTGGACCGCCCCGCAGCGAAGGGCGACTTCGTCGAGCTCGACCTGGTCGCCACCATCGACGGTGCCGAGATCGACCGCGCCGAGGGCGTGTCCTACGAGGTCGGCTCGGGCGAGCTGCTCGAGGGCATCGACGACGCGATCGAGTCGCTCACCGCCGGTGAGGACACCACCTTCCGTTCGGCTCTCGTGGGCGGCGACCACGCCGGTTCCGAGGCAGAGGTCGCCGTGACCGTCAAGGCCGTCAAGGAGCGCGAGCTCCCCGAGGCCGACGACGACTTCGCGCAGATCGCGAGCGAGTTCGACACGATCGCCGAGCTGCGTGCGAGCCTCGCCGAGCGCGTGTCGCAGCAGGGCGTCTTCACCCAGGGGTCGGCCGCGCGCGACAAGCTCGTCGAGACGCTGCTCGAGCAGATCGAGATTCCCGTTCCGCCGCAGCTCATCGAGGACGAGGTGCACAACCACCTCGAGGGCGAGAACCGCCTCGAGGACGACGTCCACCGTGCCGAGGTCACCGAGGCGAGCGAGAAGCAGTTCCGCACGCAGGTGCTGCTCGACACGATCGCCGAGCAGGCCGACGTGCAGGTCTCGCAGGAGGAGCTCAGCCAGTACCTCGTGCAGTCCGCTGCGCAGTACGGCATGGCCCCGCAGGAGTTCGTCGAGGCTCTGCAGTCGTCGAACCAGCTCCCCGCCCTCGTCGGAGAGGTCGCGCGCAACAAGGCGCTGGCGGTCGCCCTGGGCAAGGTCAAGGTCGTCGACACCAACGGCAAGCCGGTCGATCTGTCGGACTTCATCGTGACCGATGACGAGGCAGAAGCAGCGGAGGCCGAGGAGGCCCCCGCCGAGAAGAAGGCTCCGGCCAAGAAGGCTCCGGCGAAGAAGGCTCCCGCCAAGAAGGCGGCCGACGCCGACGCCGACGAGAAGCCGGCTGCGAAGAAGCCCGCCGCCAAGAAGGCTCCGGCCAAGAAGGCGGCCGACAAGGCCGAGTGATCTCACGATCACGATGAAAGGGGCGGATGCTGCGGCATCCGCCCCTTTCTCATCAGCGAAGGAGTAACCGATGGATGACTGGGACACGCGGATCGATGCCGTGTGGGCGGACGACGCCCTGACCGATGCGGAGCGAATCACGCGTATCGACGCCCTCGCGGCGGAGCGGAGCGACGACGATGCCCGTGCTCTGTTCGAGCGGGCGGGGGCCCGTGACTCCGCCGGTATCGAGGCGGAGGCCGAGGTGCTCTACCGACGTGCTCTCGCCGAAGGTCTCGACGAGGAGCATCGGCCCCAGGCCGTCATCCAGCTCGCGAGCACGCTGCGGAACCTCGGGCACACCGACGAGGCGCTGGACATGCTCCGGGCCGAGCGGGAGCGAGGCGGCGCGTTCGGCGATGCGGCGTCGGCCTTCTACGCCCTCGCACTGGTGTCGAGCGGCGATCCCGTGCGCGGCGCCGCCATCGCGCTGGAGGCGCTCGCGCCGCACCTGCCGCGGTACACGCGCTCGGTCACCGGATACGCACGCGAACTGGTCGATCCGCCACGCTGATATGCCGACGGCGAACAACGGCCTGGAGGCTGCGCGGTCGCCGGTAGATTCGAAGCACGAACACGGAAACAGGAGCTGAAATGGCTGCAGAACCCCTTGTCGCGACGAGCGTCTTCGACAGGCTGCTGAAGGATCGCATCATCTGGCTGGGCTCAGAGGTGCGTGACCAGAACGCCAACGAGATCTGCGCGAAGATCCTTCTTCTCGCCGCAGAGGACTCGGAAAAGGACATCTACCTCTACATCAACTCGCCCGGTGGCTCGATCACCGCGGGAATGGCGATCTACGACACGATGCAGTTCGTGCCGAACGACATCGTCACCGTCGGCATCGGCATGGCCGCTTCCATGGGGCAGCTGCTGCTCACCAGCGGCACCAAGGGCAAGCGCTACATCACCCCGAACGCACGTGTGCTGCTGCACCAGCCCCACGGCGGCTTCGGCGGAACCTCGAGCGACATCCAGACCCAGGCGCAGCTCATCCTCTCGATGAAGAAGCGCCTCGCCGAGATCACCGCCGGCCAGACGGGCAAGTCGGTCGAGCAGATCAACGCCGATGGCGACCGGGACCGCTGGTTCACGGCCGAGGAGGCGCTCGAGTACGGCTTCGTCGATCACATCCGCGAGCACGCCAGCGACGTCACCGGTGGCGGCGGCACGGCCGACGACGCCGCGTAATCCGGATTCGAAAGGACACCATGTACACGCCCACTTTCCAATCCGCAGGCAACCTGCCCTCCAGCCGCTACGTGCTCCCGCAGTTCGAGGAGCGCACGGCCTACGGCTTCAAGCGCCAGGACCCGTACAACAAGCTGTTCGAAGATCGCGTGATCTTCCTCGGCGTGCAGGTCGACGACGCATCCGCCGATGACGTGATGGCCCAGCTCCTCGTGCTCGAGAGCCAGGACTCCGAGCGCGACATCACGATGTACATCAACTCGCCCGGTGGCTCGTTCACCGCGATGACGGCGATCTACGACACGATGCAGTACGTCGCGCCGCAGATCCAGACCGTCGTCCTCGGCCAGGCGGCTTCCGCGGCATCCGTGCTGCTCGCGGCCGGCGCGCCGGGCAAGCGTCTCGCGCTTCCGAACGCTCGCGTTCTGATCCACCAGCCCGCGATGGGCGAGGCGGGCCAGGGGCAGGCGTCCGACATCGAGATCCAGGCGGCGGAGATCCTCCGCATGCGCACCTGGCTCGAAGAGACCATGGCGAAGCACACCGGCAAGCCGGTCGAGCAGATCAACCGCGACATCGATCGCGACAACATCCTCTCGGCCGAGCAGGCTCGGGAGTACGGGATCGTCGATCAGGTGCTCACCTCGCGCAAGCGCGCCTGAGTCACTCTCTTCGAAGGGGTGTCGGTCATCTGACCGACACCCCTTCGTCGTACCCGGCAGATGTGCGGACGGATGCCTCTCACTGCTCATATGAGCATGAGCGTGCACCAACGCGGGAAGCGTCGTACGCTGGATCACGGAAGGAGGATGCCGTGGAAGACGAACTGCTCATGGTCCGGGTCGCCGAGCTGTACTACGACGAGGACAAGACGCAAGACGAGATCGGCGGACTCCTCAAGATCTCGCGCTGGAAGGTCGGCCGTCTTCTGACCCAGGCGCGCGAGCGCGGCATCGTCCGCATCGAGATCATCCACCCGCGCGCCCGGCGTCTCGGCCTCGAGCGGGAAGTCGTCGAGCGCTTCGGATTGAGCGACGCGGTCGTGGTGCCCGCCCCCGAGGGCGATGACGGCACGCTGGAACGCGTCGCCCAAGCAGCGGCAGACTTCCTCACCGCGCTCCGTCCCGTTCCCCGCACGCTCGGAGTGAGCTGGGGGCGCACTCTCCGCGCGGTGGCCGAAGCTCTTCCCGACGGGTGGGCGAACGGCGTCACCGTCGTCCAGCTCAACGGGGGAGTGAGCCTGAACCGCCGCTCGGGCGGGGCCGCAGGGCTCGCCGTGACGATCGCGCAGCGCGCGAACGGGCAGGTGTCGCTGCTGCCGAGCCCCGCCATCCTCGAGCGCGTCGAGACCAAACAGGCGATCGAGTCCGATCGCACCGTCGCCGGCATCCTGGAGGAGGCCGCCGACGCGCAGGCCTTCCTGTTCACGGCCGGTCCGTGCGACGCCTCCTCGGCGCACGTCGAGAACGGCTACCTCAGCGCCGAAGACGTCGATGAGCTCGCCCGACGCGGAGCCGTCGGAGACGTGCTCGGCCGCTACGTCGATGCCGAGGGCAACATCGTCGACGCGAAGCTCGACGCCCGTACGGTCGGCGTGAGCCTCGACCGCCTGCGCGGAGCGAAGAAGGCGATCTTCGTCACCGCCGGCCCCGCGAAGCATGACATCGCCCGCACCGTCGTCACCAGCGGCCTGTGCGGGGTACTGGTGACAGATGAGACCACAGCACGAGCATTGTTGGAGGAACGATGACGACCAATGAACTGACCCGCAGAACGGCGGTGGACGTGCTCGGCGGAGATCCCGACGACGCGACGCTCCGCCGCTTCCTGCACGGCCTCCCCGGCGTCGACGCCGTCGGCCTCGAGCAGCGCGCCGCGGGCCTGGGCACGCGATCGATCAAGACGACGTCGAAGGCGTGGGCTCTCGACACGATCATCAAGCTGATCGACCTCACCACTCTCGAGGGGGCCGACACCCCCGGCAAGGTGCGTTCTCTGGTCGCCAAGGCCAAGAACCCGGATGCTGCGGACCCCACGACCCCGAAGGTCGCCGCGGTGTGCGTCTACGGCGACATGGTCGGAGACGCGGTGACCGCACTCGGTGCCCTGCACGGCGATCCCGACGAGGGGCTGATCTCGGTCGCCGCCGTCGCGACGGCGTTCCCGAGCGGCCGTTCGTCGCTCGAGATCAAGCTCGCCGACACGGCCGAGGCCGTCGCCGCCGGAGCCGACGAGATCGACATGGTCATCGACCGGGGAGCATTCCTCTCCGGGCGCTACGGGATCGTGTTCGACCAGATCGCGCGCGTGAAGGAAGCCTGCCGCCGCGAGGACGGCAGCTACGCCTCGCTCAAGGTCATCCTCGAGACCGGTGAGCTGAACACCTACGACAACATCAAGCGGGCGTCGTGGCTCGGCATCCTCGCGGGTGGCGACTTCATCAAAACCTCGACCGGAAAGGTGCAGCCGGCGGCGACTCTCCCGACGACGCTACTCATGCTCGAGACGGTGCGCGACTGGCACCGCGCGACCGGCGAGAGGATCGGTGTGAAGCCCGCCGGCGGCATCCGCTCCTCGAAGGACGCGATCAAGTATCTCGTCACCGTCGCCGAGACCGTGGGGGAGGAGTGGCTCCAGCCGCACCTGTTCCGCTTCGGCGCCTCGAGCCTCCTCAACGACGTGCTGCTGCAGCGTCAGAAGCTCACCACCGGCCACTACTCCGGCCCCGACTACGTCACGATCGACTGACTGGGATACGCAAAATGTCATTTCTGGAATACGCCCCCGCGCCGGAATCCACGGCGCTGCTGAACCTCAAGGACAGCTACGGCCTCTTCATCGACGGTGAGTTCGTCGACGGATCCGGCAACAGCTTCACCACCATCTCGCCCGCGACCGAGAAGCGCATCGCCGAGATCGCGACCGCGAGCGATGACGACGTCGACCGCGCCGTCGCCGCTGCACGCCGTGCCTACGAGAAGACGTGGTCGCGGATGAGCGGTCGCGACCGCGGCAAGTACCTCTTCCGCATCGCCCGCCTCGTGCAGGAGCGCGCCCGCGAGCTCGCCGTGGCCGAGAGCCTCGACAACGGCAAGCCGATCAAGGAGAGCCGTGACGTCGACGTGCCCCTGGTCGCCGCCTGGTTCTTCTACTACGCCGGGTGGGCCGACAAGCTCGATCACGCCGGCCTCGGCGCGAACCCGCGTGCGCTTGGCGTGGCCGGTCAGGTCATCCCGTGGAACTTCCCGCTGCTGATGCTCGCGTGGAAGCTCGCCCCTGCTCTCGCGGCAGGCAACACGGTCGTGCTGAAGCCCGCCGAGACGACGCCGCTCACCGCGCTGATCTTCGCGGAGATCCTGCAGCAGGCGGACCTGCCCGCCGGTGTCGTCAACATCATCACCGGTGCCGGGCCGACGGGCGCGGCCCTCGTGCGCCACCCCGACGTCGACAAGGTCGCCTTCACCGGTTCGACCGGCGTCGGCCGCGACATCGCGAAGGCGGTGGCCGGCACGAACAAGAAGCTCACGCTCGAACTCGGCGGCAAGGCCGCGAACATCGTGTTCGACGACGCGCCGATCGACCAGGCGGTCGAGGGGATCGTCAACGGCATCTTCTTCAACCAGGGGCACGTGTGCTGCGCCGGAAGCCGCCTGCTCGTGCAGGAGTCGATCCACGACGAGGTCATCGACCGGCTCAAGACGCGCCTGTCGACGCTGCGTCTGGGCGACCCGCTCGACAAGAACACCGACATCGGCGCCATCAACTCCGCAGCCCAGCTGGCACGCATCCGCGAGCTCAGCGACATCGGCGAGGCGGAGGGCGCCGAGCGCTGGACCGCGGACTGCGCGATCCCGGAGAAGGGCTTCTGGTTCGCCCCGACGATCTTCACCGGCGTCGAGGCCTCGCACCGCATCGCGCGTGACGAGGTGTTCGGCCCGGTGCTCTCGGTGCTGACCTTCCGCACGCCGGCCGAGGCGATCGCCAAGGCCAACAACACCCCTTACGGCCTCTCCGCGGGCATCTGGTCGGACAAGGGATCGCGCATCCTCGCCGTCGCCGACCGCCTGCGCGCGGGCGTGGTGTGGGCGAACACGTTCAACCGTTTCGACCCGTCGAGCCCGTTCGGCGGATACAAGGAGTCCGGTTACGGCCGCGAGGGCGGCCGCCAGGGTCTCACCGCCTACCTGAAGGGATCGGCAGCATGAGCAAGCGACTGACCGTGCCGAAGACGTACAAGCTGGCGATCGGCGGCGCCTTCCCGCGCAGCGAGTCGGGACGCACCTACGAGGTCGTCTCACCGAAGGGAGCCTTCCTCGCGAACGCGGCGCAGGGTTCGCGTAAGGACGCCAGGGATGCCGTCGTCGCGGCGCGTTCCGCGGTGAAGGGCTGGTCGGGCGCCACCGCGTACAACCGCGGCCAGGTGCTCTACCGCGTCGCAGAGGTGCTCGAGGGCCGTCGCGCGCAGTTCATCGATGAGATCGTCGCCCAGGAAGGGCTGTCGGCATCGGCCGCAGCCTCGCAGGTCGACGAGGCGATCGACCTCTGGGTCTGGTACGCGGGATGGTGCGACAAGTACGCGCAGGTCGCCGGCAACGCGAACCCCGTGGCGGGTCCGTACTTCAACATCACCGTTCCCGAGCCGACGGGTGTCGTCGCGATCGTCGCACCGCAGGACTCGGCGCTGCTCGGTCTCGTCTCGGTCGTGGCACCGGCGCTCGTCGCGGGCAACACGGTCGTCGTGATCGCGAGTGAGCGGCATCCGCTGTCGGCCATCAGCCTCGCCGAGGTGCTCGCGACCAGCGACGTGCCCGGCGGCGTGGTGAACGTGCTCACCGGCTCGCCGGCCGAGATCGCGCCGTGGCTCGCCTCGCATCAGGACGTGAACGCGCTCGACCTCGCGGGTGCCGGTGCGCTCGAGTGGGTCGACCTGCAGATCGCGGCCGCCGAGACGCTCAAGCGCGTGGTCGCGCCGGGTGAGGTCGTCGCCTCGCCCGAACGCATCGCGGCGTTCACCGAGGTCAAGACCGTGTGGCACACCAAGAGCATGATCTGATCCGACCTGATCCGATTTCTCGACGAAGGGCCGGTTCGCAGGATGCTGCGGGCCGGCCCTTCGTCGTGTCGAGCGCTCCGAACCGAGGCTCTCTGACACGGCCCCTGTCCCAATGCGTCCCGGTGTCCGATGCAGAGGTTAGGCTCGAAGCACGATCTCTGGATCCCCCATAGGAGGACGCGCATGGCCCGTATCGGTGAAAGCGCTGACCTGTTCAAGTGCTCGTTCTGCGGAAAGAGCCAGAAGCAGGTGCAGCAGCTCATCGCTGGCCCCGGTGTGTACATCTGCGACGAGTGCGTCGAGCTGTGCAACGAGATCATCGAGGAGCGGATGGCCGAGTCCTCCGCCGAGGGAGTGACGGACTTCGATCTGCCCAAGCCCCGCGAGATCTTCTCCTTCCTCGAGGAGTACGTCGTCGGTCAGGAGCCCGCTAAGAAGGCGCTCGCCGTCGCCGTCTACAACCACTACAAGCGCACCCGAGCGCACAGCACGCTGCAGCCGGCGGAGCAGAAGGCCGACGAGGTCGAGATCGCGAAGAGCAACATCATGCTCATCGGGCCGACCGGGTGCGGCAAGACCTATCTCGCGCAGACGCTCGCTAAGCGGCTCAACGTGCCGTTCGCCGTCGCCGATGCGACCGCGTTGACCGAGGCCGGCTACGTCGGTGAAGACGTCGAGAACATCCTCCTCAAGCTCATCCAGGCGGCGGACTACGACGTCAAGCGCGCCGAGCAGGGCATCATCTACATCGACGAGATCGACAAGGTGGCCCGCAAGGCCGAGAACCCGTCGATCACACGCGACGTCTCGGGCGAGGGCGTGCAGCAGGCGCTGCTCAAGATCCTCGAGGGCACGGTCGCCTCGGTCCCACCGCAGGGTGGACGCAAGCATCCGCACCAGGAGTTCCTGCAGATCGACACCACGAACGTCCTGTTCATCGTCGCCGGAGCGTTCGCGGGTCTCGAAGACATCGTCTCGGCACGCGTCGGCAAGCACGGCATCGGCTTCGGCGCCCCGCTGCATGACAAGGGCAAGGATCTCGATCTCTTCAGCGAGGTGCTGCCCGACGACCTGCACAAGTTCGGTCTGATCCCCGAGTTCATCGGCCGTCTGCCCGTGATCGCCTCGGTGTCTCCGCTCGACCAGGATGCCCTGATCGACATCCTCACCGGCCCGCGCAACGCGCTCGTGAAGCAGTACCAGCGCATGTTCGAGCTCGACGGCGTGCAGCTCGAATTCGAAGACGACGCGCTCCGCTCGATCGCCGACCTCGCCGTCGAGCGCAAGACCGGCGCTCGGGGCCTTCGCGCGATCCTCGAAGACGTGCTCGGTCCGATCATGTTCGAGATCCCCTCGGCCGAAGACGTCGCCAAGGTGATCGTGACCCGCGCCGCCGTCGATGAAGGCGCGCCTCCCACCATCGTGATGGAGCGCAAGCGCAAGAGCGCGTGACCTCGGACCGGGCGTCGTCGCCCGAACCCTGGGAGACCCGCCGGTCCGAAACCATCGTCTCCGATCGGTGGATCTCGGTGCGTGCCGATGACTGCGTCGATGCCCGAGGGCGGACGATCGCGCCGTACTACGTTCTCGAATACGGCGATTGGGTGTCCGTGCTCGCCATCGACACCGCCGGCGACGCCGTCATCGTCGAGGAGTATCGTCACGGGGCCGGCATCGTCGCGTGGGGCACGATCGGCGGTGGCGTAGCCGAGGGTGAAGACGTGGCCGTCGCAGCCGCCCGCGAACTCCGAGAGGAGACCGGATACGAGGCGGCGTCGATGATCGCGCTCGGTGCGACGTGGGCGAACTTCGGCAACCACACGAACCGCGTCCATCATTTCGTGGCGCTCGGCTGTCAACCGACGTCCGAGCAGTCGCTCGACGAGAACGAGGACATCAGAGTCCATGTGGTTCCGTTCGAGGGCCTCGCCGAGCACCTGCATCAGAGCTATCACCAGCTCACCTGGTACAAGGCGGAGGAGTTCCTCCGGACGACGGGACCTCAGGCGACCGGCAGGATGAGGTCGGTGCGCAGCTCTTCGGGATCCTCGGTCGGGTCGGAGACGTAGACCTCGATCCAGATCCCCCGGTGGTGCAGGCCCTCTGCGCCGGCTCTCTCGGCGAGGCCCATCCACGCCCGCCCGAGACCGTCGTACGATCCGATGTGCGTCGTCGCGGCGGCGTCGCCGGATGGAAGGGTGGACGCCTGCACCGACGCGCCGCTCGCGGTGATCAGTGGATCCGTCGGCGCTGTCGTGACGGGGAAGCCGAGTTCCAGGTCGAAAACGCCCATGGGGTCCCCGTGGTAGATCGCCACGGCGGGCCCCGCCGGCACGAGCGTGCCGTCGTGGAAGAAGGCGGCGATCGCGCCGTAGCCGGTGTCGAAGGCGTTGCGCAGGTCTGCGATGCGGATGCTCTCGTGCCGGATCACCGCCAGAGGAGCGGGATCGAGAGTGAGGCGCTCCATCGCGCCGAACGGGCTGTCGGGAAAGGCGTTCATGCCCACATCGTCGGGGCTTCCCGCGGAAACCGCAAGAGGCCCCTCCGCCGGTGGGCGGAGGGGCCTCTCACGATGACTGCAGGGCGTCAGTCCTCGAACGGGCGGGCGATGACCTCACCCGTCGCGGACTGCAGGACCTCCCAGCCGGCGTCGAGCTCGGCGATCGCACGCCCCTCGAGCCAGGTGAGTGTCCAGTGACCGGTGACTCCGCGCGACTCGACCTCGGCGATCGCGGGGCGGAGAGCCGCGGGAACCGATGCGGGAGCCTCGGAACCGGTGGCCCAGCGCGTGCCCAGCTGCATCAGGAAGCCTCGGTCGGTGCGAGCTCGATGGCGGTGACGGCGAAGGCATCCGCCTCCACGAACTCCAGCTCGGCGATCCGGCCCACGGCCCGCAGGTCGTCGGCGGCGGCTTCGAGAGCAACGAGCGTCGTGGCGGGCGCGGCGATCACCGCACGTGACACCGGAGTCTTCTGCGACGCCTTGGCCTCGGTCTTCGCACGGCGGATACCGATCAGCGCCTCGCTCGCGGCCGACAATACGGCGGTGTCGCCCTCGATGCCGAGAGCCTCGGGCCAGGCTGCGGTGTGCACCGAGCCCTCCTCGAACCACGACCAGGCCTCCTCGGTCGCGAACGACAGCACGGGCGCGAGCAGCCGCAGCAGGGTCGACAGGGCGAGGCGCAGCGCGAGGGCGGCGGATGCCTGCCCCACGTCGTTCTGGTTGTAGGCACGTTCCTTCACCAGCTCGAGGTAGTCATCGCAGAACGTCCAGAAGAACGCCTCGGTGATCTCGAGCGCACGGGCCTGGTCGTAGTTCTCGAACGCGGCGGTGGCCTCGGCGATCACTCCGTCGAGCGCGCTGAGCATCGAAGCGTCGAGGGCGTGCGTGACCTGAGCGCCCTCGGGCACCGGGAACGATAGCACGAACTTCGCCGCGTTCAGCACCTTGATCGCGAGACGACGACCGATCTTCACCTGCGTCGGGCTTTGCGGGTCGAAGGCGGCATCGGCGCCGAGGCGGCTCGATGCGGACCAGTAGCGCACGGCATCCGATCCGTGCGTCTCGAGGATGTCGGCGGGCGTGACCACATTGCCCTTGGACTTCGACATCTTCTTGCGGTCGGGGTCGACGATGAAACCGCTGATCGCGGCGTTGCGCCACGGCGAGCGGCCGTCTTCGAGCACGGATCGCAGCATGGTCGAGAAGAGCCAGGTGCGGATGATGTCCTGGCCCTGCGGGCGCAGGTCGAACGGGGCCGTGAGGTTCCACAGCTCCTCGTCGCGCTGCCAGCCGCCGGCGAGCTGCGGGGTGAGCGACGAGGTCGCCCAGGTGTCGAAGATGTCGGCCTCGGCGTCGAAGCCCCCCGCGACGCCGCGCTGGTCCTCGGTGTAACCGTCGGGCACGTCAGTGGTCGGGTCGATCGGAAGCGACGCGGCATCCGGCACGATCACGCGCTCGTAGTCGCGTTCGCCGTTCTCGTCGAGTCCGTACCAGAGCGGGATCGGCACGCCGAAGAAGCGCTGACGCGAAACGAGCCAGTCGCCCGTGAGTCCGCCGACCCAGTTCTCGTAGCGCACGCGCATGAAGTCCGGGTACCAGTTCAGCTCGGTGCCGTGCGAGAGCAGCTGCTCGCGCAGGTTGCCGTCGCGGGCGCCGTTGCGGATGTACCACTGGCGCGTCGACACGATCTCGAGCGGGCGGTCGCCCTTCTCGAAGAACTTCACCGCGTGGCTGAACGGCTTGCCGACCGCGGTCATGTCGCCGGTCTCCTGCAGCTTCTCGACGATCGCCTTGCGGGCGCTGAAGACCGTCTTGCCGGCGACCTCCTCGGCGTACCAGGCGCGGGCGTCGGCGTCGGCGACGGTCGAGGGCGCCTCCGGCAGGAAGCGACCGTCCAGGCCGATCGTGGTCATGTTCGGCAGCGACTCGCCGGCGGCGGTGCGCAGTTCGCGCCACCAGATGATGTCGGTCACGTCGCCGAAGGTGCAGACCATCGCGGCTCCCGTGCCCTTGTCGGGCTGAGCGAGGTGGTGACCGTGGATCTCGATCTCGGCGCCGAAGAAGGGCGTGCGCACCTTCGTGCCGATCAGGTGCTTGTGCGGGCCCTCGGGGTGCGTCACGATCGCGATGCATGCGGGGAGCAGTTCCGGGCGGGTGGTGTCGATGGCGATCGACCCCGATCCGTCCGCGAAGGGGAATTCGATCGTGTGATAGGCCGCCTGCTGCTCGCGGTCCTCGAGCTCGGCCTGCGCGATCGCGGATCGGAAGTCGATGTCCCAGAGCGTCGGCGCGAGGGCCTGATACGCCTCACCGCGCTCGATGTTGCGCAGGAAGGCGAGCTGGCTCTGGCGGATCGTGTCGTCCGAGATCGTGCGGTAGGTCTGCGTCCAGTCCACGCTCAGGCCGAGCTGGCGGAACAGCGCCTCGAACTGCTTCTCGTCCTCGAGGGTGAGGCGTTCGCACAACTCGATGAAGTTGCGGCGGCTGATCGGCAGCTGGTCGGCGGCACGGCTCGACTTGTTGTCGCCGCCCTCGAACGGGGGAGTGAAGTCGGGGGTGTACGGGAGCGACGGGTCGCAGCGCACTCCGTAGTAGTTCTGCACGCGGCGTTCGGTCGGGAGGCCGTTGTCGTCCCAGCCCATCGGGTAGAACACCGTCTTGCCGCGCATGCGCTCGAAGCGCGCCTTGACGTCGGTGTGCGTGTACGAGAACACGTGACCGATGTGCAGGCTGCCGGATGCCGTCGGCGGCGGGGTGTCGATCGAGTACACGCCGTCGCGGCCGGACTGCGCCGCCCGCAGGCGGTCGAACAGGTAGGTGCCCTGCTCCGCCCAGGCGGCATCCCACTTCGCTTCGAGACCTTCGAGTGCGGGCTTGTCGGGAATCTGGTTCTGCGCGATTTCGGAAGCAGGCATGAAGGGTCTCCTCGAGCGATGTATGCGGCACTGTGTGAGCGTGCCTGAGTGTGGGTGTGCCCACCAGTCTAGCGAGGGCGCACGCGAGCGGATGCCGTCGCAAATCGACCCAGTCCAAGAATCGGTCCTAGACTGATCCCACCCCCATTTTTCGTTCTGAGGAATCGTCATGCCCGCAGCATCCGTGCGCCGTCTTCTCCCCGCCGCGGCGATCGTCGCCGTGACCGCCCTGGCGCTCAGCGCCTGCGCCACCCCCGGTGGACAGGACGGTGACCGCGAGGTGGTGTGGTCGATCGAGGGCGCGAACCTCTCCGCCGGTCACATGGACCCGCAGGTCAGCCAGCTCGACGTGTCGGGCACGGTGCAGCGCGCGGTGCTCGACTCCCTCGTCTTCCAGGAGGAGGACGGCACGTTCTCCCCGTGGCTCGCGACCGACTGGACCGTGTCGGACGACAGCACGGAGTACACCTTCACGCTGCGCGACGACGTCACCTTCACCGACGGCGAGCCCTTCGACGCGGCGGCGGTCAAGGCGAACTTCGACCGCATCGTCGACCCGGAGACCGCATCCGCGCAGGCGGCGAGCATGCTCGGCGCCGACTTCTACGCGGGTACCGAGGTCGTCGACGACCACACGGTGACGGTGAGCTTCACCCAGCCCTACGCTCCCTTCCTGCAAGCGGCCAGCACGCCGCAGCTCGGGTTCTACTCGCCGGCCGTCCTCGCCGACTCCGCCGATCAGCTCAAGGCCGGTGGCCCCGGGATCACCGTCGGCACCGGGCCGTTCGAGCTCACCGAGTACACGCCCGACCAAGAGCTCGTGTACACGCGCAACGACGACTACGCCTGGGGTCCGCACGGCGAGGGAGCCCCGAAGTTCGAGACGCTGCGCGTCGAGATCCAGCCCGAGGCATCCGTCCGTGCGGGCGTCGTGACCAGCGGCGAGGCCGACCTCGCGAGCAACATCCCGCCGAACCTCGCCGGAGACCTCGGCGACGGTGTGAGCGTCGACTCCGTCGAGTACCCGGGCCTCCCGTACTCGCTCTACCTCAACGAGAAGTACGGCGTGTTCGCCGACGAGAAGGTGCGCCAGGCGTTCGCCCGCGGCATCGACATCGACCCCGCGGTCGAGGAGATCTTCTTCGGCCAGTTCCCCCGCGCCTGGAGCGTGTTGAGCTCGACGACGCCGGGTTACGACGCCGCCATCGAGGGCACCTGGGCTTTCGACCCCGACGAGGCGAACCGCCTCCTCGACGAAGCCGGCTGGACCGAGCGCGACACCGACGGCATCCGCATGAAGGACGGCGCGCGTCTCTCCGCACGCTGGATCGCCTGGACGCCGGTGCCCGACGACCGCGCGGCCCTCGCGAACGCGATCCAGTCCGACCTGAAGAAGATCGGCTTCGAGATCGAGCGTGAGGTGCTCGAGCCGGGCGCCTACAACGAGCAGTACGGACCGAAGACGTTCGACCTCACCGACTGGGGCTTCTCGGGCGTCGACCCCGACTTCCTGCGCGCGCACCTGCACACCGACGGATTCCAGAACGCCTCGCAAGTGACCGATCCCGAGGTCGACGGGCTGCTCGAGCAGGCCGTGGCCACCAGCGACCAGAACCAGCGCAATGCGATCTACACGCAGCTGCAGGAATGGAACGCCACCTACACGGCGATCGTGCCGCTCTACAGCCCGTCGGCGATCACCGCGGTCGGCGAGCGCATCGACGGACTCTCGTACGACCTCTACGGTCGGCCGCTGTTCTACGATGTGACGGTCGGCTGACCCGGGTCGACGCACGGCGGTGAGAGGAGAGCGGTGAAGGCTGCGCTCGCGAAGATCGCCGGTCTCGTCGCATCCGTGGTGGTCGTGCTGTGGGGCGCCGCGACGGTGGCGTTCCTGGCCTTCCGCGTGATCCCCGGCGATCCGGTGTCGGTGATGCTCGGCCCCCAGGCGCAGGTCAGCGAAGCGGTGAAGGACGGCATCCGAGAAGACCTCGGTCTGAACCGTCCACCGTTCGAGCAGTACGTCGACTATCTCGGCCGGCTGGTGCGCGGGGACCTGGGGGAGTCGTATCAGTTGCGGATGCCGGTGGCGGAGGTTATCGGTCGGCAGCTCGGGGCGACCCTGCAGCTCTCGGCGCTCGCATTGCTCATCGCCGTCGTGATCGCCCTCTCCGTCGCGCTGCTCGTGCGCGGGGAGACAGCGCGTGCGGTCGCGACGGGTGTCGAGCTGGTCGTGCTCTCGTCACCGGTGTTCTGGATCGGACTGGTGCTGTTGAGCGTGTTCGCGTTCGGCCTCGGTTGGTTCCCCGTGTCGGGCGCGCGCAACCCCGCCACCATCGTGCTTCCGGCGATCACGCTCGCCCTGCCCGTCGCGGCACTGCTCGGGCAGGTGCTGCGCGACGGCCTCGTGCAGGCCGAGCGGATGCCGTTCGCCGAGACCGTGCGCGCTCGGGGTGCGAGTGCGGGGTGGTTCACGCTGCGGCACGGTCTGCGCCATGGGGCAGCGGGAGCCGTGACGCTGACCGCCTACCTCACCGGATCGGTGCTCGGCGGGGCGGTGCTGGTCGAGACCGTCTTCGCGCGGCCGGGACTCGGACGGGTGACGCTCGCCGCGATCAGCGACCGCGACCTCCCCGTGATCTCGGGGATCATCCTGCTCAGTGCGCTCGTGTTCGTGATCGTGAACGTCATCGTGGAGCTGGTGCATCCGCTCATCGACCCGCGCGTGCGCGCGGTCGACCGTGGGGCGAGCCGATGAGCCGCGCGCAGCGGGGGCTGCTGTGGGCGGCCGTCGGGGTGCTGTGCCTCATCGCGTTCGCCGCCGCCTTTCCCGGAGTCCTCGCGACGCACGACCCCGTGCTCACCGATGTGCGGGGAGCATTGCTCCCGCCGAGTGCCGACCACCTCTTCGGCACGGACCAGAGCGGCCGCGACGTGTACTCCCGGGTCGTGTTCGGCGCCGCGCGTTCGGTCGGTATCGGGCTGCTCGCCACGGCGATCGCGCTGGTGGCCGGGCTCGCCATCGGAGCGGTCGCGGGTCTCGCACCCCGTTGGGTCGACGTGTCGCTGATGCGCGTGAACGACGTGCTCATGGCATTCCCCGAGTTCCTGGTCGCGCTCGTCGTGATCGCCGTGCTCGGGCCGGGGCCGGTGAACGTCGCGATCGCCGTGACGCTCGCCGCGGTGCCCGTGTACATCAGACTCGCCCGCGTGCAGACGCGCACCCTCCGCGTCGCCGAGCACGTGGAGGCCGCCCGCATCCTCGGCGTGCCGCGTCTGGTGGCGTTCTGGCGGCATGTCCTCCCCGGCGTGCTCGGATCGCTGAGCGTGCTGGCGACGATCGGCATCGGGTCGAGCATCCTCGCCGCCTCCGGACTCAGCTTCCTCGGGCTCGGCCCGGCGGAGCCGACACCGGAGTGGGGCCTCATGCTCGCGGGCGGTCGGAACGTGCTCGGTCAGGCCTGGTGGATCTCGGTGTTCCCCGGCATCGCCATCACCGTCACGGTGGTCGCGGCGACGATCGTCGGTCGCGTGCTGCGGGCGCGCGCGGAGGGGAACGGGCGATGAGCGAGAACAGCGTGCCGGTCATCGAGGTGGAGAGCCTGCGCATCACGATCGACGGTGCCGCGGTCGTGGACGGGGTGTCGCTCACCGTGGCACCCGGCGAGTGCGTCGCGATCGTGGGCGAGTCCGGGGCGGGGAAGTCTCTCACCGCCCGGGCGCTTCTCGGGCTCGCTCCCCGCCGAGCCGCCGTCACCGCCGACGCGATGCGCGTCGGCGGCACGGACGTGCGCGGCCTCGACGAGCGCGGATGGCGAAGCGTGCGCGGGGCGCGTGTCGCCCTGGTAGCTCAGGACGCCCTCGTGGCCCTCGACCCGCTGCAGCGCATCGGATCGGAGATCGCGGAGCCTCTGCGCCTGCACGCGCGGGCGGGCGGCGCACTGCGGGATCGGGTGCTCGCGCTGCTGCGCCGGGTCTGGATGCCGGACCCCGAGCGACGCGTGCGCCAGTATCCGCACGAACTCTCGGGCGGTCTGCGCCAGCGGGCGCTCATCGCCTCGGCGCTCGCCGCCGGGCCCGCCGCACTCATCGCCGATGAGCCGACCACGGCGCTCGACGCCACCGTGCAGGCGAAGATCCTCGGTCTGCTGAGGGAGATCGCGGATGCCAGTACCGCCGTTCTCTTCATCAGCCACGACTTCGCCGCCGTGCGCCTGCTCGCGGACCGGGTGCTGGTGATGCGCGACGGAGAGATCGTGGAGGAGGGCGCCGTCGCCGAGGTGCTCGAGGATCCGCAGCATCCGTACACGCGGCAACTCATCGCCGCGACCCTGCACGAGCCCCGTGAGGCGGGCGATGCCGGCGGTGAAACGGTCGCCTCGGTCGAGCGGGTCTCGGTAGCGTTCGCAGGGGTCCCCGCCGTCGTCGATGCCTCGTTCGACGTGCGCCAGGGAACGACACTCGGGATCGTCGGGGAATCCGGATCGGGCAAGACCACGCTCGCACGGGTGCTGTTGGGGGTGCAGGCGCCGGGTACCGGGAGCATCCGCTGGAACGGGGCGCACCGGGTGCAGTTCGTTCACCAGAATCCGCTCGGCGCCTTCGATCCGCGCTGGAGCGTCGGCCGTTCCCTGCACGAGGCGCTCGCGGCGGGCGGCGTACCGCGTGCCGAACGTCGGGAGCGCGTCTCGGCCCTTCTCGGTGAAGTCGATCTCGATCCGTCCTTCGCCCGGCGTCGCCCGTCGGAACTCTCCGGCGGGCAGAGGCAGCGCGCGGCGATCGCCCGCGCGCTCGCGGCGAATCCCGACGTGCTCGTGCTCGACGAGCCGGTCTCGGCGCTCGATCCCTCGGTGCGGGAGCGCGTGCTGCGTCTGCTCCACCGGCTGCAGCGCGAAAGGCGGTTGACGATGGTCTTCGTCTCCCACGACCTCGACGTCGTGGCAGCGGTCGCCGACGACGTCCTGGTGATGCAGGGCGGCCGGATCGTGGAGCAGGGGGCGGTCGCCGAGGTGTTCGCGGCTCCGCAGCATCCGTTCACCCGGGAGCTGCTCGCGGCGAGCGGCGTCCGCCGACCCTGATCGGGTCGCTCAGTCGGTGACGTGGATGCCGAGCCCCGCGGCGAACACAGGGGCGAGCTGCTGCACCTGGAAAGCCGTGAGCGTCGTGCCGCGCAGGCTGTTCGCGTCGAGGAAGGCAAGGGCGTCGAGTCCGCGCAGATCGACATCGGTCGCCCGCATGCCGCGGGTGTCGACCTCGTCGCTCGCCGAATCGGTGAAGCGCACCCGGGTGAGCTCCGCCTGGGGCATGTCGAGAGCGCGGATGCGGCATCCGATCACGTCGAGGTCTTCGACGCGGGCCGCTCCCAGGTTGAGGTAGTCGATGCGGAGATCGCGGAGTTCGAGCTCGGACACCCGGGTGGTGCTGAGATCGAGCGTGCCGATGCGGCCGCCGGTCACCCGCAGGCGGCGGATGCCGGCGCCGCGGAGCTTGACCGACGCGGCGCGGATGCCGGTGACGTCGACGTCGAGCACGGTGGCCCCCGTGAGGTCGATCGTGTCGGCATCCGCGGTCACGACGCACTGCTCGAGCGAGGCGTAGGCGAGGTCGGCGTCGCCTGCGAGCTCGATACGTGCGGCGATGAGGTCGGCGTTGCGCGCGGCGACGGCGGCGTCGAGGTGATCGGGGAGGTCGGGAGGCGAGACGCGAGGTGCGACGGGGGTCTCGGGGGAGCGGGCCATTCCTCGAGCGTAGGGCGGAGCGCCGACACTCACGGGATCCCGCAGGCCCGCCGGGGCGCGTACACTGGAAGCACGAGCATCGATCCGGCATCACCGGGGAGCTCTCGGAAGAACGGCCCGGCGACGGGCTCAGTAGAACCGAGCGGGGCAGGCCCGTCACAGCCGCAGTGAGAGTGGCGTGAACGCACCGAGAGGGGCGGGAACGCACGCGAGGTGGTACCGCGGCCCGGCAGGGTCGTCCTCGCAGGAGCATCCGCCACGACGACCACTGCGAGACACGATGACCTACCCGCGTTCCTCCTTCGGCCCCGCCGCCGACGCCTCCGTCGCGCCCAGCCCCCGCTTCCCCCGGATCGAGGAGGAGGTGCTCGAGTTCTGGAAGACGGACGACACCTTCCGCGCCTCGATCGAGCAGCGCGAGGGCTCGCCCGAGTGGGTGTTCTACGACGGCCCTCCGTTCGCCAACGGCCTGCCGCACTACGGCCACCTGCTCACCGGCTACGCCAAGGACGTGTTCCCGCGCTTCCAGACGATGACCGGTCACAAGGTCGACCGCGTGTTCGGGTGGGACACCCACGGGCTCCCCGCCGAGCTCGAGGCGATGAAGCAGCTCGGCATCACCGAGAAGAGCGAGATCGAGTCGATGGGCATCGACGTCTTCAACGACAAGGCGAAGAGCTCGGTGCTCGCCTACACGCGCGAGTGGCAGGACTACGTCACCCGCCAGGCCCGCTGGGTCGACTTCGACCGTGGGTACAAGACGCTCGACCTCGGGTACATGGAGAGCGTGCTCTGGGCGTTCAAGACCCTCTACGACAAGGGCCTCGCCTACGAGGGCTATCGCGTGCTCCCGTACTGCTGGCGTGACGAGACGCCGCTCAGCGCCCACGAGCTGCGTATGGACGACGACGTGTACCAGATGCGTCAGGACCCGTCCGTCACCGTCACCTTCCCCCTCACCGGGGCCAAGGCCGAGGCGCTCGGCCTCACCGCCGTGCGCGCCCTCGCGTGGACGACCACGCCGTGGACCCTCCCGACCAACCTCGCGCTCGCCGTGGGTCCCGACATCGAGTACGTCGTCGTGCCGGCCGGCCCGAACGGAGCGGCCGACGTGCACCAGGTCGCAGGCTCCGCGGATGCCGCGGTCGAGGCCTCCGCCCACCGCTACCTTCTCGCCCGCGAACTGCTCGGCGGCTACGCGAAGGATCTCGGCTACGAGAGCGCCGAGGAGGCGCTCGCCGCGGTCGAGGCATCCGTCCGCGGATCCGAGCTGCAGGACGTCACGTACGACCGGCTCTTCGACTACTACGCGGATGCCGAGGTCTGGGGCACCGAGAACTCCTGGCGCATCCTGGTCGACGACTACGTGACGACGAGCGACGGCACCGGCATCGTCCACCAGGCCCCGGCCTACGGTGAGGACGACCAGCGGGTCGCGGGTGCCGCCGGCATCCCCACGATCCTGTCGCTCGACGACGGCGGGCGCTTCCTGCCGAGCGTCACCGACGTCGCCGGTGAGCTCTGGATGGACGCGAACACCCCGCTCGTGCGCCTGGTGCGCGAGAACGGCCGCCTCGTGCGTCTGCAGAGCTACGAGCACTCGTACCCGCACTGCTGGCGCTGCCGGAACCCCCTGATCTACAAGGCCGTGTCGAGCTGGTTCATCCGCGTGACGGACATCAAGGACGACATGCTCGCGAACAACGAGCAGATCACCTGGGTGCCCGAGAACGTCAAGCAGGGACAGTTCGGCAAGTGGCTCGAGGGCGCGCGCGACTGGTCGATCAGCCGCAACCGCTACTGGGGATCGCCGATCCCGATCTGGAAGAGCGACGACCCCGAGTACCCGCGCGTCGACGCCTACGGTTCGCTCGAGGACCTCGAGCGCGACTTCGGTACGCTGCCGCGCAACCCCGAGGGTGAGATCGACCTGCACCGCCCGTACATCGACGACCTGACGCGTCCGAACCCCGACGACCCCACCGGCAACAGCACGATGCGCCGCATCGAGGACGTGTTCGACGTGTGGTTCGACTCGGGCTCGATGCCGTACGCCCAGGTGCACTACCCGTTCGAGAACCAGGAGTGGTTCGACACGCACGCACCCGCCGACTTCATCGTCGAGTACATCGGGCAGACCCGCGGGTGGTTCTACGTGATGCACGTGCTGTCGACCGCGCTGTTCGACCGCCCGGCATTCACCGGCGTCAGCTGCCACGGCATCGTGCTCGGCAGCGACGGCTACAAGATGTCGAAGTCGCTGCGCAACTACCCCGACGTCTCCGAGGTGCTCGATCGCGACGGTTCCGACGCGATGCGCTGGTTCCTCATGTCGAGCTCGGTGCTGCGCGGTGGCAACCTCGCGGTGACGGAGGAGGGCATCCGCTCGGGCGTGCGGGAGTTCCTGCTGCCGCTGTGGAACTCGTGGTACTTCTTCGCCACCTACGCGAATGCGTCGGGCGACGGGTACGAGGCGTCGTGGCGCACCGATTCGACCGACGTGCTCGACCGGTACATCCTCGCGCGCCTCGGTGACCTCGTGCGCGAGGTGCGCGCCGACCTCGAAGGACTCGACTCGACCACCGCAGCCGGTCGCCTGCGCGACTTCGCTGAGGTGCTGACGAACTGGTACATCCGCCGCTCGCGCGACCGCTTCTGGGTGGGTGTGAGCGAGGACCTGAAGAGCCGCGAGGCCTTCGACACTCTCTACACCGTGCTCGAGACGCTCACCCGCGTCGCCGCGCCCCTCGTGCCGCTCATCAGCGAGCGCGTCTGGCAGGGACTCACGGGCGGGCGCAGCGTTCACCTGCAGGACTGGCCGGATGCCGCGGCGTTCCCCGCCGCCGACGAGATCCGCGACGCGATGGATGCCGTCCGCGAACTCTCGAGCGTCGGCAACGCGCTGCGCAAGAAGGAGAAGCTGCGCGTGCGTCTTCCGCTCGCGCGCCTCACCGTCGTGTCGCCGCTCGCCTCGACGCTGGGGCAGTTCGAGGACATCCTGCGCGAGGAGCTGAACGTGAAGTCGGTGGAGCTGGTGGCACTCGCCGACACCACCGCCCACGAATACGGCATCGACCACCGCCTCAGCGTGAACGCGCGAGCGGCCGGACCGCGCCTCGGCAAAGAGGTGCAGAAGGCCATCCAGGCCGCGCGCTCCGGCGACTGGTCGGAGGTCGACGGTGTGGTCACGGCCGGAGGCATCGCCCTGGAACCGGCCGAGTACGAGCTGGTGCTCGAGACGACGGGTCGCCCCGAGGGCGAGGCCCTCGCGATCGTGCCCACCGGAGGCTTCGTGCTGCTCGACACGCAGACGACCCCGGAGCTCGAGGCCGAGGGGTTGGCGCGCGACGTGATCCGCGCCGTGCAGGAGACGCGCAAGAACGCCGGCTTCGACGTGAGCGACCGCATCCGCCTGGATCTGCGGTTCGCGAGCGAGGAGGACGCGGATGCCGTCGCCTCCGCCTTCGAGATCGCGGATGTGGCGGGGGAGACGCTGGCCGTCGAGCACTCGCTGCACCGGGAGGACCGACCCGTGGCAGGGGCCGAGTTCATCGCCGACATCGCGAAGGGCACGTACGCGAACCGTGCGGCCTTCACGATCGCCGTGTCCCGGATCGGCGGTGCCGCATGAGTGCTCGCGAACGGGCGGATGCCGTCTACGAGACCCTTCTGGGGCGCGCGGGGGAGCGCTGGGTGCAGCCGCGCAAGGAGCGCACCGCGCGCATCCTCGCCTTCCTCGACGACCCCCAGCGCACCTACCGCGTCGTGCACATCACCGGGACGAACGGTAAGACGTCGACCGCCCGGATGATCGAGAGTCTGCTGCGCGCGCACGGTCTGCGCACGGGACTCTTCACGAGTCCGCATCTGGAGCGTTTCACCGAGCGCATCATGATCGACGGCGAGCCGATCGACGACGCCGCCGTGGCCGACGCCTGGGACGAGATCGCCCCGTTCGTCGAGATCGTCGACGCCGAGCTCGAGGCCGCGGGCGACGCGCCGCTGACGTTCTTCGAGCTGCTGACGGTGCTCGCCTTCGTCGCCGTGGCGGATGCTCCGGTCGACGTGCTCGTGCTCGAAGTGGGCATGGGCGGCGAATGGGATTCGACCAACACGGCCGACGGCGACGTCGCCGTGTTCTCGCCCATCGACATCGATCATGCGGACCGCCTCGGCGACACGATCGCGAAGATCGCCGAGGTCAAGGCCGGCATCATCAAGGACGGCGCAGCCGTCGTCTCGGCGCAGCAGCCGGCCGAGGCAGCCGAGGTGCTGCGCCGAGTCGCCGCCGAGCGGGGAGCGACGATCGCCTTCGAGGGCGACGACTTCGGCCTCGCCGAGCAGAAGCTGGCGGTCGGCGGGCAACTGCTCACCATCCGCGGCCTGGCCGGCGATTACGTCGAGGAGTACCTGCCGATCTACGGCGCCCACCAGGGCCACAACGCCGCCCTCGCCGTCGCGGCGGTCGAGTCGCTCATCGGTGGAGCGGCGCAGCGGATCGCCGACGACATCATGTCGGAGGGTCTGCAGGGCGCCACGTCGCCCGGCCGCCTGCAGCTGCTGGGTGTCGCCCCGACCGTCGTCGTCGACGCCGCCCACAACCCGCACGGCGCGAAAGCGCTCGTGCAGGCGCTGGACGACAGCTTCGACTTCGACGAGTGGGGTGTGGTGCTCGGGGTCCTGGCCGACAAGGATGCCGCGGGCATCGTCGCGCAGCTCGCTCCTGCGGCGGCGCACGTCTTCGCCACGGCCCCCGACTCCGATCGCGCGTCGGACGCCGATGTGATCGCCGACCTCGTCGAGCAGACGGGACAGCGCGCCACCGTGCATCCGACCCTCGCCGATGCGGCCGATGCCGCGCGGGAGTGGGCCGCGTCCAACGACCGCCGAGCGGTCGTCATCGCCGGATCGGTCGTGCTCGCGGGCGAGGCGATCGCCCTCGCCGAGGAAGAGGACTGGAAATCCGGGTGGCGCGCATGACCTCCAGCGCCGCCGGCGGACGCGCTCCACGCCCGCCCCGTCCGCCTCGTACCCTCGTGCAGAAGCTCGCGCCGGTCGTGCTCGGCTTCGAGTCGATCGTCGTGTTCCTCGTCGGACTCACGATCTTCGGCCTGCGCTCGCTCCCGCCGGCCATCCCGCAGTGGTGGGGGATCGTGGGCGGCATCGTGATGGCGCTGGTCTGCATCGCCATCGCCGGGATGATCACCCGGCCCTGGGCCATCACCGCAGGGTGGATCGTGCAGGTCATCATCGCCCTGTCCGCGATCCTGGTTCCGTCCATCCTGTTCGTCGTCCTGATTTTCGGCGGCATGTGGGCGTATGCGACCATCAAGGGGGCGCGGGTGGATGCACAACGCCCGACCGAGCCCTCGACCGAGACTCAGACAGAGAGTGAATGACATGGCCACCGAAGAAACCCTCGTCCTCGTCAAGCCCGACGGCGTCGCTCGCGGCCTCACCGGCGCGATCCTCGCCCGCATCGAGGCGAAGGGCTACGCGCTCGTCGACATCCGCCTCGTCGAGCCCGACCGCGACCTGCTCGCCGCGCACTACGCCGAGCACGAGGGAAAGCCGTTCTATGAGCCGCTCCTCGAGTTCATGCTGTCGGGGCCGTCGGTCGCGATCCGCCTCGCCGGCAACCGCGTGATCGAGGGATTCCGTTCCCTCGCCGGCACGACCGACCCGACGACCGCAGCCCCCGGCACGATCCGCGGCGACTTCGGCCGCGACTGGGGCCTCAAGGTCCAGCAGAACCTCGTGCACGGCTCGGACAGCCCCGAGAGCGCCGCACGCGAGCTCGGCATCTGGTTCGACTGAGTCGCACTGCAGGAGAAAGGCCCGTCCGCTTCGGAAGCGTACGGGCCTTTCTCGTGCGCGGGTCGGATCAGAAAATGATCTTGGCCATCTCGCCCAGGAAGTCCAACCCCTGGAGCTGAGCGAGAAGGATGATGATGGCGTAGGCGACGATCGTCATCAGCGGGACCCACTGCATGAGCTTGTCTGCGCGCCCCTGAACCCGCTCGTTCTGGGAGAACGTCCCGTTTCGCGTGAGGTGGATCATCGTCGCGAAGAACGTCGGGATGGTGACTGCCCAGGTGACCATGCACCACGGGCAGAGAACGAAGAGGTCGTAGAGGCTCTGTCCGATCAGCCAGCAGACGAGGCCGAACGCGAAGGTGATTCCAGCGCCGAACGCGGCCCAGAACCAGCGGGGGAAGCGGGCTCCCGCAAGCACTGCGACCCCGACGACGAGCGGAGCCATCCAGCCTGTGAGTCCCATGATCGGATTGGGGAAGCCGAACACTGAGCCCTGCCAGGACTCGAGATTCTTGCTGCACTGGATGAAGGGGCTGAGATCGCACCCGAGCGCTTCGCTCGGGTTTTCGAGAAGTGTGAACTTTTCGACTGTGAGCTGGAAGGCGGCGAACCAGCCGATCACGCTCGCGATGATCAGCCAGACGGCGAAGATGACGGGGCGGGTGCGCTGCTCGCTCATCTGAGGATTATCTCAGCGACGGCTATGGATCGGGCGAGAACGGGGCCGGAGAAAATCTCCGGACGTGCACGGATGCCGCATTCTGCGGAACTTGGTGCGATAATGGCCTGTGACGCGATGAGCGGCCCAGCCGTGACACGTGTCGACGCAGACTTCGGGGCCCATGCCCCACGCGACCAGAGCTACGAGCCGGTCGCAGATCGAGTGAGTTCGCGGCACCCGCGGGTGCCGCATGAGTTTCGCGGAACACTCCGGTGATCCGCGCAGGGAGCAAGCCAGAGATGGCCGATGAGAACAATGACAACAACACCCCTACCCTCGACTTCCCGGCTGACGCCGCGGAAGAGCTGACGGAGTCCCCGACTCCCGAGGGCGAGACTCCGGAAGACGAGGCCCCGGCCGAGTCGGATGCTCCCGCAGAGGTCGCACAGGTCGAGGAGACCCTCGTGGCCGAGGACGAGTCCTCAGTCCCGGAAGAGTCCGCGGTCGAGGAGCCCTCGGCTGAGGAGAAGCCCGTGGCCGAGGAGCCCCCGGTCGAGGCGCCTGCCGCTCCCGAGGCACCTGCCGCTCCCGAGGAGCCCGCCGCGGTCACCGCCGTGTCGCTGGGTCTGCTCCCCGAGGTGTTCGTGTCGCAGGTCTCCACCCAGCTGCACTTCTACGCCCCCGAGATCGTGCCGCTGCCGGCACGCCCCGGTCGTGGCCCGGCTCCCGAGCGCGAGCTCGACGATGCCGACGGTGGTCGTCGCGGTCGCCGCCGTCGGGGCGGATCCGAGGGTGACGACCAGCGCGATGCTCCCCGTCAGCGCCAGCGCGTCGTCGAGTACATCACCGAGCCGAAGGCGATCAAGGGCTCCACGCGTCTCGAGGCCAAGAAGCAGCGCCGCCGTGACGGACGCGACGCCGGTCGCCGCCGTCCGGTCGTCACCGAGGCCGAGTTCCTCGCCCGCCGCGAATCCGTCGACCGCAAGATGGTCGTCCGATCGAAGAACGGCCGCACGCAGATCGGCGTCCTCGAGGACGGGGTCCTCGTCGAGCACTACGTCGCGCGCAACCAGGACGCCTCCCTCATCGGCAACGTCTACCTCGGTCGCGTGCAGAACGTGCTCCCGAGCATGGAGGCCGCCTTCGTCGACATCGGCCGTGGCCGCAACGCCGTGCTCTACTCCGGCGAGGTCGACTGGGACGGCGTCGAGACCGGCAACCAGCCCCGTCGTATCGAGCTCGCCCTCAAGCCGGGCGACCGCGTGCTCGTGCAGGTCACCAAGGACCCGGTCGGCCACAAGGGCGCCCGCCTGACCAGCCAGATCTCGCTCCCGGGCCGCTACCTCGTGTACGTCCCCGGCGGTTCGATGAACGGCATCAGCCGCAAGCTGCCCGACAACGAGCGCGCGCGTCTCAAGCGCATCCTCAAGGAGGTGCTGCCGGAGTCGTCCGGCGTCATCGTGCGCACGGCCGCGGAGGGCGCGACGGAGGACCAGCTCACGCGCGACGTGCAGCGTCTGACCTCGCAGTGGGAGCACATCCAGAAGCAGGTCGAGAGTCAGCAGGCTCCCGCGCTGCTGCACGCCGAACCCGACCTGCTCGTCAAGATCGTCCGCGACGTCTTCAACGAGGACTTCACGAAGATGCTCATCCAGGGCGAGGAGTCGCAGCGCACGATCCGCTCCTACCTCGAGAGCGTCGCCCCCGACCTCCTCGAGCGCGTCGAGTCGTACGAGGACGCCGCCGACCCCTTCGACGCGTTCCGGATCACGGAGCAGATCGAGAAGGCGCTCGACCGCAAGGTCTGGCTGCCGTCGGGCGGTTCGCTCGTGATCGACCGCACCGAGGCCATGACCGTCGTCGACGTCAACACCGGGAAGTTCGTCGGCTCCGGCGGCAACCTCGAGGAGACGGTCACCAAGAACAACCTCGAGGCCGCCGAGGAGATCGTCCGCCAGCTGCGTCTGCGCGACATCGGCGGCATCATCGTGGTCGACTTCATCGACATGGTGCTCGAGTCCAACCGCGACCTCGTGCTGCGCCGTCTCATCGAGTGCCTCAGCCGCGACCGCACCAAGCACCAGGTCGCCGAGGTCACCTCGCTCGGTCTCGTGCAGATGACCCGCAAGAAGCTCGGCCTCGGCCTCCTCGAGACCTTCAGCGAGGCGTGCGAGGTCTGCGCCGGACGCGGTGTGATCGTGCACCACGACCCCGTCGTCAAGCACCGCTCCAACGGAAACGGTGGCAACGGCAACGGGGGCAACGGCAACAACCAGAGCGGCCGCCGTCAGCGCGGTGGCAACGGTGGCGGACAGAGCCAGAGCGCCCCGCCCGCTGCGAACGTGACGCACAGCATCCCCGAGGGTGCGAAGTCGGCCCTCGCGCAGATCGCGGCATCCACGAAGGCTCCCGCCGAGGGTGCCGGCGACGTGGTCGTCGTCGACGAGGCGCCGGTCGAGGCGCCGGAGCGCGCGAAGAAGCCCCGCAAGAAGCGTGGGGCGGATCGCAAGCCCGCGCCGCGCAGCCAGGCCGAGCAGCTGCTCGACTCGGTGCTCGACGCCCTCCCGGAGCCGAAGGCGCCGGGACAGGGTCGTGGACGCCGTCGGGTCAGCACCGCGGCGCTCACCGGAACCCCGGTATCGGTGAACGGCGAGGCGTCAGCGCCGGTCGCGAGCGGGGATCCTGAGGCCTGAGGCGATCAGGCGTCGGACGAGCTCCTTGCCGCCGACGTGCTGGGCGCCGCCGGCGACGAGCCGGGGGATGCTCTCCTCCGGCACGTCGTAGTGGTCCAGGTCGAAGGCGCGCGGGGGGAGATCGTGGCTGAGCGCGAACGCGTGCAGCTCGTCGAGGCTCTCGTCGCTGACGAGGTGCGCCCACAGGCGTCCGTGCGCGGGCCAGAGCGGGTCGTCGACGAGAACGGTCATCCCGCAAGCCTATGACCGGACACACCCCTCGGCTCACTTTGCGAGTGGCTCCGGCATCCGGTAAAGTAGTCCCTTGGTGCGTATGCCGCGTCGTCCTCGTCGGTCGAAGCGGAGAGTCTTGCATTCGCACCCGTCGCCCCGCGGCGCATGCAAGCAACAGTCTTCCCGTGAGATTCTCGGAGCCGCGAGCTCCCCAACGAAACAGGTATGAAGTGGTTTACGCAGTAGTGCGCGCCGGTGGGCGGCAGGAGAAGGTCGAGGTCGGCACGATCGTTCAGCTCGACCGTGTGCAGGCTGCCCAGGGCGAGAAGATCGAGCTTGCCGCTGTGCTGCTCGTCGACGGCGCTACGGTGACCACCGACGCCGACAAGCTGGCCAAGGTCAAGGTCACCGCCGAGGTCATCGGCAACCTCCGCGGCCCGAAGATCATCATCCAGAAGTACAAGAACAAGACCGGCTACAAGAAGCGCCAGGGCCACCGTCAGGAGCTCACGCGCGTCAAGATCACCGGCATCAAGTAAGACCGAGGAGACCAGGACATGGCACACAAAAAGGGCGCAAGCTCCACCCGTAACGGTCGTGATTCCAACGCTCAGCGCCTCGGCGTCAAGCGCTTCGGCGGCCAGCAGGTCAACGCCGGCGAGATCATCGTCCGTCAGCGCGGCACCCACTTCCACCCCGGCGTGAACGTCGGCCGTGGCGGCGACGACACGCTGTTCGCGCTGTCCGCCGGTGCGGTGCAGTTCGGCGCGAAGGGCGGCCGCAAGGTCGTCAACATCGTCGCTGCAGGCGAGTAATCGCCGCACAGCAACAGACATCCGGTTCGGGGCGGGCTTCGGCTCGCCCCGTCCGTGTATCTGCCCACCGATTCCGATGGGCAACAGCTACCACCTGAGGAGACCGACACATGGTCACGTTCGTCGATACCGTGACGCTGCACCTGCGCGCGGGTAAGGGCGGCAACGGCTGTGTCTCGGTGCACCGCGAGAAGTTCAAGCCTCTCGGTGGCCCGGACGGCGGCAACGGCGGAGACGGCGGCGACATCGTCCTCGTCGCCGACCCGCAGACCGGCACGCTGCTCTCGTACCACCACTCTCCGCACCGCTCGTCGCCCAACGGCGGATTCGGCATGGGCGATCACCGTGCCGGGTTCATGGGGGAGGACCTCGAGCTTCCGGTGCCCGTCGGAACCGTCGTGAAGAACACCGACGGCGACGTGCTGATCGACATGATCATCCCGGGCGAGCGTTTCGTGGTGGCCAAGGGCGGCCTGGGCGGCCTGGGCAACGCTGCTCTCTCGTCGCCCAAGCGCAAGGCTCCGGGCTTCGCGCTGCTGGGTACGCCGGGGTACGAGGGCGATGTCGTCCTCGAACTCAAGACCGTCGCCGACGTGGCGCTCGTGGGATACCCCTCGGCCGGCAAGTCGAGCCTGATCGGCGCGATCTCGGCCGCACGGCCGAAGATCGCCGACTACCCGTTCACGACGCTGCACCCGAATCTCGGTGTCGTGCAGGCCGGCGACGCGCGCTACACCGTCGCCGATGTGCCCGGGTTGATCGAGGGCGCCAGCGAGGGGCGCGGTCTCGGACTGGAGTTCCTGCGCCACGTCGAGCGCTGCTCCGCGCTGCTGCACGTGCTCGATTGCGCCACGCTCGAGCCGGGGCGCGACCCGCTCTCCGATCTCGACGTCATCCTCGCCGAACTGGCCGCCTACGAGGTTCCCGAGGGACAGACCCCTCTGCTGGAGCGCCCGCAGTTCGTCGCCCTGAACAAGATCGACGTGCCCGAGGCTCGTGATCTCGCCGAGCTCGTCCGCCCCGATCTCGAGGAGCGCGGATTCCGCGTCTTCGAGATCTCCACCGTCTCGCACGAGGGTCTGCGTCCGCTGACCTTCGCTCTCGGTGAGCTCGTCGAGAAGGTGCGCGCCGAGCAGGCCGCCGTCGAGGTGCCCCGTGAGCGCGTCGTCATCCGTCCGCGCGGCTCCAAGAAGGAGTTCACGATCCGGGTCGAGGGCGGCACCTACGGCAACGTCTACCGCATCATCGGCGAGAAGCCCGTGCGGTGGGTGCAGCAGACCGACTTCCAGAACGAGGAGGCCGTCGGCTATCTCGCGGACCGGCTCGAGAAGCTGGGCGTCGAGGACGAGCTCTTCCGCCTCGGTGCGGTGCAGGGATCGACCGTCGTCATCGGCGAGGGCGACAGCATCGTCTTCGACTGGGAGCCGACGATGACCTCGGCCGCCGAACTCATGACGGCCCCGCGAGGGACCGACCCGCGTCTCGCGCCGAATGCGCGACGCACGACGTCGGAGCGTCGTGAGAACTACTACGAGCGAATGGATGCCAAGGCCGCGGCGCGCGCGGAGGTCGAGGCCCAGCGCCTCGCCGCCTATCGCGAAGAGGGCGAGTGACCGCACGCTCGCGTGCAGACCTCGCCACGGCTGCGCGCATCGTCGTCAAGGTCGGATCGTCGTCGATCAGCGGTGAGGCGTCCTGGCGTATCCCCGTCCTCGTCGAGGCCCTCGCGGCCGCGCACGGGCGGGGCGCCGAGGTCGTCCTCGTCTCGTCCGGTGCGATCGCGTCCGGCATCCCGTTCCTGCGTCTCGACGCCCGCCCCACCGATCTCGCGACCCAGCAGGCGGCCGCGGCCGTCGGTCAGAACATCCTGGTTTACCGGTACCAGGAGGCGCTGCGTCCGTTCGACATCGTCGCGGGCCAGGTGCTGCTGACGACCGGTGATCTCGAGAACCCCACCTCGCGCAGCAACGCCCGTCGCGCGATGGAGCGCCTTCTCGGGCTGCGCGTGCTCCCGATCGTCAACGAGAACGACACGGTGGCGACCCAGGAGATCCGTTTCGGCGACAACGACCGCCTGGGAGCCCTCGTCGCTCAGCTGATCGAAGCCGACGCTCTCGTGCTGCTCAGCGACATCGAGTCGCTCTACACGCGCCCGCCCTCCGATCCCGGTGCCGAGCCGATCGACGTGATCGCCGCGGATGCCGATCTGAGTGGACTCGAGTTCGGGGCGACGGTCGTGAACAGCGTCGGCACCGGGGGAGCGGCCACCAAGGTCTCCGCCGCCCGGCTTGCGGCCGCGTCGGGGATCGGCGTGCTCGTGACCAGTGCCGATCTGGTGGATCGGGCGCTCTCGGGTGCCGAGGTCGGCACCTGGTTCGAGCCCGCCGTCTGAGCGGGATCGGAGCGCCCTAGACTGGGCGGATGACCGATCAGACCCCGCAGGTGCGCCTCGAGCGCGCGAAGGAGGCGTCGCGCGCGACGGCCGCTCTGACCAGTGGCGACAAGGAGCGCGTTCTCGAGGAGATCGCCCTCGGACTCGAGCGCGACGCCGAGCGCATCATCGCCGCCAACGAGCTCGACATCGCGCGCGGAAACGAGAACGGGATCGGCGACTCGCTGATCGACCGTCTGCGCCTCGACGACAAGCGCGTCGCGGCTCTCGCCGCCGCCGTTCGCCAGGTCGCCGCGCTCCCGGACCCGGTGGGTCGCGTGGTGGGCGGGCATCGGATGCCGAACGGTGTCGCCCTCGAGCAGATCCGAGTGCCCTTCGGCGTGGTCGGCGCGATCTACGAAGCGCGGCCGAACGTCACGGTCGACATCGCCGCTCTCGCACTGCGTTCGGGAAACGCGGCCGTTCTCCGGGGCGGCAGCGCCGCGCGTGAGTCGAACACCGTTCTCGTCGAGGTCATGCGGGAGGCGCTGGTGCGATCGGGCGTCACCGCCGAGGCGATCCAGACCGTCGACGACTTCGGTCGGGACGGAGCCACGGCGCTCATGCACGGACGCGGCTACATCGACGTGCTCGTTCCGCGCGGGAGCGCAGGGCTCATCGAGACCGTCGTCACGGAATCGACCGTTCCGGTCATCGAGACGGGGGCCGGGAACGTGCACATCGTTCTCGACGAGTCGGCGCCGGACGACTGGGCCCGCGACATCGTGGTCAATGCGAAGGTGCAGAGGCCGAGCGTCTGCAACGCGGTCGAGACCGTGCTCGTACATCGTCAGGCGGCACCGCGTCTCGTGCCCCTCGTGGGCAGTGCGCTGCAGAGCGAGGGAGTGGCGATCCACGGCGACGACATGGTCGCCGGGCTCGTGTCGAACGTCATCCCGGCCACGGAGGAGGACTGGGCGACCGAGTACCTCAGCCTGGACATCGCGATCAAGGTGGTCGACGACCTCGACGAGGCCCTCGCGCACATCCGCCGCTACAGCACGGGTCACACCGAGTCGATCATCACGACCGACACCCGCAACGCCGAGCGTTTCCTCGCCGAGGTCGATTCCGCGGTCGTCATGGTCAACACCTCGACCCGCTTCACCGACGGCGGCGAGTTCGGCTTCGGGGCAGAGGTGGGTATCTCGACGCAGAAGCTGCATGCGCGGGGCCCGATGGGTCTCGCCGAACTCACGAGCACGAAATGGCTGGCGCGTGGGTCGGGGCAGACGCGCGGCTGAGGGATAGACTGGATGGCGCTGCACTGACTCAGGTCACGAAACGGAGAAACGATGAACCTCATCGCACAGGTCGCGATGGCCGCTGCGGAAACCGAGCACCACGGCAACGTTGCCCTCGAGACCGTGATCTTCGGTGTGATCGCCGCGACCATCTTCGCCTTCCTCGGTCTCGTGACGCTGTCGTACCGCAACGTCGCCAACCGTCACTCGGCCAAGGCCGAGGCCTGGGCTGCGAAGCACGGCAAGGACGGCCACGGCGCAGGGCACGGCCACTAAGGAACTATGAAGACCGTGACCTCGCGCGCTCCGCGCATCGGTGTGATGGGTGGAACGTTCGACCCGATCCACCACGGTCACCTCGTCGCCGCCAGTGAGGTCGCGCACTCCTTCGATCTCGACGAAGTGGTCTTCGTCCCGACCGGGCGCCCCTGGCAGAAGTCGGACGTAACCCCGAGCGAGCACCGCTACCTGATGACCGTGATCGCGACGGCATCGAACCCGCAGTTCACCGTCAGCCGCGTCGACGTCGATCGCGAAGGGCCGACGTACACGATCGACACCCTGCGGGATCTGAAACGGGACCGACCGGATGCGGAGCTCTTCTTCATCTCGGGAGCGGATGCCGTGGCGCAAATTCTCAGTTGGAGGGACCATGATGAGTTGTGGGAGTTGGCCCACTTCGTCGCGGTCTCCCGGCCAGGACACGTCCTGAGCACGGATGGCCTCCCGAGCGACAACGTCAGCCAGCTGGAGGTGCCGGCCCTGTCGATCTCGTCGACCGCCTGCCGAGAGCGGGTCCGGGACGACCAGCCGGTCTGGTATCTCGTTCCCGACGGGGTCGTCCAGTACATCGCGAAGCATCATCTGTATCGGAGCAAGTCATGACTACATCGGATCAGCACGGCCAGGGTCCGCTGACACGCAAGCAGTTGCGTGAGATCCGACTGACCGGATCGACGCCCGTCATCACCGACGAGGAGGCGGCTGCCGCGCCCGCGCAGACGCGGGAGCCCGACGCCGTCGTCGAGAAGCCCGCCGTCGAGAAGCCTGCCATCGAGAAGCCCGCCGCGCAGAAGCCCGCCGCGCAGAAGCCTGCTGAGCAGAAGCCCGCGCCCGTTGCTGAGGCTCCCGTTGCGGCGAAGCCCGCTCCCGTCGCCGAAGAAGCAGCCGCTCCCGCATCCGCGGCCGCCCCACTCACCCGCCGCCAGGCGCGTGACCAGGAGCGCGTGCGCACGGCCTCCGTTCCCGTCGTCGAACCCGAAGACGCCACGCCGCTCGCTCCGGTGGAGCCGCCGGCGCCGGTGGCACAGGAGCCGGAGCCGCAGGAGCAGCCCCCGGCCGATCGGACGCCGATCGTCTCCGCTGTGCCGGAGTTCTCGGCACCGGCCGCACCGGCCGTCTCGACCGACGACGACATCGATGAAGACGACGCGGAGGTCGCGATCACGCCCGTGAGCGCCGCCGGCGCGAGCGCATCCGTGGGTGAGATGCCTCTCGACGCGGCGGCCGAGGAGCCGCAGGAGGACGTCGACGACGTCGATGCCGTTCTGGGCCTCGACCAGGAACCCGCCCTCTCGGACACCGATGACGTGCTCGCCGACGTCGGAGACGATGACGAGGTCATCGCTCCCGATGAGCGCCCCACCGTGAACCCGGCGTTCGGGGCGTCCGTGATCGACAAGACGCAGAAGCCGTTCGCACCGTCGTTCGACGAGCTGCTCACGGTCGGCGATTCGAGCGGCTCTCAGCACACGTCTCCCAGCGCGCTGATCTTCACGCCCTCGCCGGGCGAGGGATCGCTCTCGGGACCGGTCGCATCGACCGGCGAGATCCTCGTCACCGGTTCCTACGAACTCCCGCGCGGCATCGGCTCCCAGGGTCACGCCCACGGCGTCGCCGACGGCAAGGACGTCGATGCCGTCCTCATCGACGGCGAACTGCCGCCCGCTTCTTCTCCCACGCCGATCGCCGCCAGCTCGGCGGTCAGCACCATCAAGCCCGCCGGCGAGGTCATCCGACCGCCCGTCCCCGAAAAGGGCAACAAACTCATGCTCATCCTTGCGATCGTTGCGGGTGGTCTCGCCCTCGCACTGGGCGTGGTCCTCGTCGTCGCCTTCACCACGAATGTGTTCTGATGCAATCACCTGAAACCGCTGAAGCCATGCTGCAGATCGCTGCCGCAGCCGCCGTCTCGAAGGGCGGTGAAGACCTCGTCGCGCTCAACGTCTCGGAGCCGCTTCCGCTCGTCGACATCTTCCTGCTCGTCACGGGAAACAGCGAGCGCAACGTCGCCGCGATCGCCGACGAGATCGAGGACCGTCTCATCGCGGAGGGGCACAAGCGTGTCCGCCGCGAGGGTCGCGCCGAGTCGCGCTGGGTCCTCATGGACTTCGGCGACCTGATCGTGCACGTCTTCCATCAGGAGGAGCGCGTGTACTACGGGCTCGAGCGCCTGTGGAAGGACTGCCCCGTCGTGCCGATCGACCTCCCGGAGCCCGTCGCGGGGGAGTGACCCCCCTGCCGCGCCCGCGAGTGCCGGGCGCGGCATCCTGCATCGATTCTGTCAAGGGTCTTCCCCGGCGGTATACCGGAGCGCACACTCTTTCTTAAGGGGAGAGAGTCTTGGAGGGTCGACATGACAGAGGATCCAGAACCGCGCTACGTGCTGCGTCGGATCACCCCGACCGAATGGGTGATCAACGACCAGCGCTTCCCTGCGAACGACCCGCGTCACATCGTCGCGTGCGTCTACGAATACGCCGAGACCGAGGTCGAGGTGGTGTGGGTGCGCGATCTGCCGCTCGCGATGCGCTATTCGAACGCCTTCGAGGTGCTCGCCGACGTCGAGCGCATGCACGGATCGAGCCGGGCCACCCGCCCGGTGCAGATTCCTCATCTCCCACCGTTGCTGGCCAACTGAGTCGGCATCCCGTAACGGGCGGATGCGATTGTTCGCACCCGCCCGTCGGACGTCTCGTTCACTCGCCCTCTGCGGCGATCCGATCGGCCTCGGCGCTGTCGACCTGCGTGCCGTCGATATCGGGATCGACCTCTTCCGCGCCGTCGACCTCGAGCGTGGGGACTCCGTCGCGATCATCGTCCGACTCGTCTCCGAGCGACGGGATCGGAGGGATCGGTGGGGGATTGGACATCGGATGCTCCTCTCGTCGGTGAGGGCCCCACGCTACGAGTGTGCGACCCCGGCTGGAGAGGCCGTTGACGAAGGCGTCCCAGGCGTGTACTTCTGCCGTCATCGTCAGATTTCGCGGGCCGGCACGTTGATATTCCGGGGAGAGAACGCGCGTTCCCGAGCGCGCCCCGGAGAGGAACGCACATGAAGCGTGCATCACGTCTTGGAACCGCAGCGATCGCGGCAATGGCGGCAGTGGCCGTGCTGTCTGGCTGTTCGGTCATCACCGACCTGGTCGGAGGGGGCAACGCGGTTCGCGATGCCGACAGCGCGGAGATCACGGAGGGCGGTGACCTCAGCGTCTTCACGCTCGAACTCGGCGACTGCTTCAACGACACGGTCGCAGAACAGGTCAGCGAGCTGCCCGTCGTGCCCTGCGCCGACCCGCACGACAACGAGGTCTACTACGAGCACGAGATGCCCGAGGGGGAGTTCCCGGGCGACGAAGCGATCTCGGCCGCGGCCGAGGAGAACTGCCTCGCGCAGTTCGAGAGCTTCGTCGGCATCGCCTACGCGGATTCGGTGTTCGAGTACAGCGCCCTCACGCCGAGCACGGGCGGCTGGGAGGACTACGACGACCGCCTGATCCAGTGCATCGTCTTCGACCCCAGCGCGCAGGTGCAGGGCTCGCTCCAGGGCGTCGCGCGCTGACGAGGAGGGGCGACGACCTCAGAGGGCGACCGCGAAGGAGGAATTCTCGCGTGTCGGCGTAATGAACCGGCTTCTGCGGCGTCTTCCTAGTGGGGCCGGACGGTGTGGACTCTTCCGGCTCGCACGATCACGAAGGAGTTCCATGTCCCCCACTGGAGTCGTCCCCCTGCCGTCCGCCGCATCTGCTCGGACCGGGATGGTCCGCGTCTCGCTCGTCGTCCGCGACGAGCGCGGGTTCACCCACTATTACGAAGAAGTCGAGACCACGGCGGATGCCGTACGCGATGCGTACGACCTCATGGCGCGCCGGTCCCCCGCCGTCGCCGGGTGACCGACGCCGGCGACGCACCGATCCGGCATCCGTCCTTCGGACTTTCGACGCACGTCGGATGCCCGGCCCACCCCGTGCCCCTAGCGTGAGGGGCACGGGAAGGGAGGTATCGCCGTGGAAGAGATCCGCCGCGAGGCGCTGGACGGGATCCAGCAGATGGAGCGAGAGCTCATCGTCCGCGATTTCGTGGCGGTGCTGAACGAGGGCGGCGTGGGCGAACTGCTGCCGTTCCTCACCGAGGACGTCGTTTACCGTCCTTCGCACAACCGGGGCGTGACGGGCCGCCGGGAGATGCTGGCGATGATCGAGGAGATCAGGTCGCGCTTCGCGGAATGGTCGACGGCGCTCGTCACCGTCGCGGTGGCAGGAGACACCGTGCTCACCGAGCAGGTGCTGCACCTGCGCCTCCCGGAGGGCGAGAGGTGCGAGGTGCTGGGGTTCGGGAGCTTCCGCCTCGACGGCTCGCGGATCTGCACCTGGCATCAGGTGCACGCCTGAGCGGGCACCGCGGCGTCAGGCGGTCTCGCGCTCCTCACTGGCGCTCGCATACCAGAGGCGCAGCGCGCTGCGGGAGTTGACGCCCGTCTTCGCGTAGAGGTGTCGGATGTGCGAGACCACGGTGTGCGGCGACATGAACAGCGCGTCGGCGATCTGCTGGGTCGTGGCCCCGAGCGCCACGCGCTCGATGACCTGGCGTTCGCGGGTCGAGAGAAGTTCGGGCGCCCCGCGCCGGGCCGGCCGGCGGCGGACACCCCGCGTGCGCAGCGCGCGCAGCACACGACTCGCGTCGCGCACGGCTCCGAGGGACTCGTAGATCTCCAGCGCTTCGTCGAGCGCTCGTCGTGCCTGCTGTTCGTCGCCGCCCACGAGGGGGCGCAGCTCCAGCACGCGGGCCAGCACCAGCGGACGCGACAGTCCGCGCAGGGCGGATGCTGCGGCGTCGAGTGCGGCGGGGTCTGCGCGGGTGCGTCCGACCACGGCATCGTGCACAGCGCGGGAGAAGACGCTGTCGGGGTTGAGCTCGCAGCGACGACTCGTGCGCTTCAGCACGGCGGCGATGGTCTCGTCGTCGTTCGTGCGCACGGCGAGGTCGGCGAGCACGATGTCGTCGGAGAAGTCCGACGGGGTCGTCATGGGAGGCACGGGAGCGTCGAGCCCTGCCCGGGCGAGAGCGCTGGCGGAGACCGCATCGTCGAGTCGCCCCTCATCGATGGCTTCGACGGCGAGGAGCCAGCGGCCGGCCTTCGTCACGGCCGTGCTCGTGGCGAGTGCCTCGACGATCGGCTTGGCCTGCGCGCGGATCTGCGCGTCGCCGGTGTGGAGAGAGATGCGGAAGAGCACGACCCCGGCCGTGGCGTTGGCGAAGTCTCCCAGCCCCAGCTCGGCGGACAGCGCGAGTACGGCCTCGGCCAGCACACGGGCCTCGTCGATCCGGCCACCGTCGTAGAGCACCCGGGTGCGCACCATCATCCAGAACGCCTCGGCCACCGCGCTGCCCGCTGCGCGTGCCTCGGACAGCCCGAGGTCGGCCAGCTGCAGGGCAAGCTCGGGATCGCCCATCGAGTTGTGCAGGAATGCGGGCCAGAGGCCTTCGGGGAGCCAGCGCGATGTGACGAGTCCGGCTTCCTCGGCGCGGCGGAGTGCGGCGTCGATGAGCTCCACCGCCCGATCGTGGTGGCCGCTGTTGAACTGATAGACCGAATCCGTCGCGTCGATGGTCGCCAGGGCGAGATGATCGGTCTCCGGATCGGCGACCTCCCGCGCGAGGGTGAGCGTCTGTTCCAGGCCGGCGAAGTCGGCGCGGTTCGCGCAGTTGAGCGCGCGGACGGCGAGGAGCTCGGCCCGAGTGCTGCGTGCGATTCCCCGGATGCCGAGCGCCTCGTCGCAGGTCGCGATCGCTCGATCGAACGAGAACTCGGTCTGGCGTCGGGCGACGGCCAGCAGAGCACGGGCGCGCAGATCGGCGGAGAGATAGGGGGCGAGGGCGGTCGTGACCGCCTGCGCCTCGTCGTGGCGGCCGTCGGTCCACACCAGCGGGAGGAGTTCGGCGGCGCGAACGACCAGTCGCGGGACGTGCAGCGCGAGGCGGATCGCTGCGGCCGCCAGATCGGCGGCGAACGCGGAGTCGGTCGCCGAGATGTCCCGAGCGGCCTCGGCGACCAGGACGAAGGAGTCCTCGTCGCCGGGCTCCGCCGCCTCGATCAGAGCGGGCGCGACAGCCGATGCCGGCTCGCCAGACGACAGGCGCACCCGCACGACCTCTCGGAGCAGCGCGGGGCGGATGGGTGGGGCGATCGACGCATCGGCCGCTTCCCGCAGGGTGTCGTGGGTGAAGGCGAGAGCCGCGCCGTCCCCGACGAGGATCGACTCCGCGAGAAGCTCGTCGACCGATGGCGCGGCGGCCGCTGCCGAGAGGTCCAGCACGCGGAGCGCGTCGCGCAGGCGGAACCTGCGTCCGAACAGACTCGCCACCTGCGCGAATCGCCGGGCGGCCGGTGAGATCGAGGAGAGTCGTTCGCGCGCGGCCGCACCGAACCTCGCCGGCACGGCGGCATCCACCGCGTCGACGGACCCCGCGTGTCGGGCCAGGAGGTGCTCCTCGCGGAGCCCGCGCACGAGTTCGACGACGAGGAGGGGAACGTTGGCCGTCTGGTCGAGTGCCGCACGCAGCACAGGACCGGGGGTACCACCGGCGATGTCGGCGGCGATCTCCGCCGATGCCGAGGAGTCGAGCGGAGCGAGCTCGATGACGAGACCCTCCGCGGCGATGTGCGCTGCCGCACGAGCATGCGCGGAAGGGAGGACGCCATCGCGTGCGGCGACGAGCCACGCGACGGGCTGGTCGGCGAGTCCGCGCACGAGCGCGATGAGCGTGGTCACGGATGCGGTGTCGAGCCACTGCAGGTCGTCGATGACGATAAGGAGAGGATGCTCGGCTGCGGCCTGCTCGAGACGGTCGAGCAGCAGACGGGTGACCCAGTACCGGTGCTCGCCGCCGGAGAGCACCGGCTTCAGATCGGCGGGCGTCAGCAGCGGGGAGGACCCGCGCAGCGACGCCTCGAGGAGGGCCGCGAGAGGCACGGTCGATTCGTCGACGTCCGGGGCGATGACCAGCGTGCGCCAGTCGGACACCGAAGCGCGGGCGAGCACTTCGGCGAGCAATCGCGTCTTACCGATGCCCGGCATGCCGCGCACCAGAACCGGACCGCCGGCGCCGTCGCGCACGGAGGTGAGCACGTCGAGGATGTCCGTCAGGGCGTCGTCGCGACCGCGGAGAGGAGCCGCGTGCGCCGCGGGGGAGCCGGCGAGGAGAGCGCGGTCGGATCCGACGGCTCCGCCATCGGATGTATCGTGCATGATCCGATTATGACGGATGCGCACGGCGAAGCTGATCACGCCGTCGAACGCACGCGGGGTCGCTCTCCGAGTGGCGGTCAGCCGTCCCCGAGAGCGGCGAGAACCTCCGGTCGCGGGGCGAAGAACACGGAGCCGGTGACGGCGGTGGAGAAATCGAGGAGGCGGTCGTGCAGTCCGGGCGGATCGCCGAGGAACATGCGCTCGAGCATCCGCTGGATGACGCTCAGATCGCGGGAGCATCCGAGGAAGTACGTGCCGAACTCATCATGGCCCGGGCGGCCGAACGGCATGTTGTCGCGCTGGATGTCGTGCTCGACCCCCTGTTCGTCGACGATCGTCGCCAGGGACTTGTGCGACTGCTGACCCGACGGTGCATCGTCGAGCTCGACGTTCTCGAGCTTCGTGCGCCCGATGATCGCCTCCTGCGTCTCGGTCGGCAGGGCACGCCAGGCGGCGAGAGGGTGCAGGTACTTCTGCGTGACGATGTACGAGCCACCGCGGTGCGCGGGGTCCTCGTCTCCGACCAGCACCGCTGCGTCGAGTTCGGCACCGATCGGATTCGCCGTCCCGTCGATGAATCCCAGGAGATCGCGCCGGTCGAAGGAGCGGAACCCCACGGTCTCGTCGACGACGCGGACGGCGTCGCCGAGCGACTCCAGCAGACGACGTTCGAACTCGAAGCAGACGTCGGCACGCTCGGCCCGGATATGGAAGAGCAGGTCTCCGGGGGTCGAGGGGGCGGTGTGGTGCGCGCCGACCACGGGGGTGAACGGGCGCAACTGAGCCGGACGGGGGAGTGCCGTGAGCTCGGCCCAGATCGCACTCCCGATCCCGACCGTGCACGTGAGCGCGGAATCGGAGTAGGGGAAGGCGAGGGACTTGATCGATCCGGCGAGGTCGGCGAGGACGTCTCGCACCCGATCGGCTGCGCCGGGAGCGACGTCGACGACGAGGAAGACGGCATTCGCCGTGAGGGGCGAAGCGACCGCCTGCACCGCACCCCGGGGGTCCTGATCCGTCATGCGCGCCGATCCTTCCCATGTGGATTGTGACAGCGCCAGTCTCGCGGAACGCGGAGTGCGGCGCATCCGACAGATGACGAACGGCCACGCGACAGCGGGGAGGGGATGTGCGCCCCCGGGGCGGGTGATGTGCGCTTCCTCGGGCGCGGGTAGCGTCGCAGACGCCCCACCCCCTCGACGACCGGAGCCCGCCCCGTGGACGATGCATCGACCTCTCTCGGAGAGTACCTCCGCGCCCGCCGCGCCGTCACCCAGCCCGAGGACGTAGGGATCGTTCCCACCCCCGGACGGCGGGTCACGGGCCTCCGTCGCGACGAGGTCGCCGCCTTGGCCGGGATCAGCAGGGAGTACTACCTGCGCTTGGAGCAGGGCCGCGGTGCCCGCCCCTCCGACCAGGTGCTCCTGTCGCTCTGCCGGGCGCTCCGGCTCGACCACGAGGCGACCGCCTACGCCTTCCGCCTCGTCTCGGGACGGCTGCACACCCCCGTTCCCGTTCCCCGGGACTCGGCCGACCGCATCGTGCGCGCGCTGTCCGCCTGGACGCACACCCCGGCGTACGTGACCGATCCGCACCGCGACATCGTCGCCGCCAACCCTCTCGCGACCGTGTTCGGGCACGGCGGTCTCTCTGCAGGCGGGAATCAGTTGCGTCATCTGTTCGTGCCCCGCATGAAGGAGACGCTGGTGGAGTGGGAGGCGATGAGCCGCGCAGCCGTCGCCACGCTGAGACGCGACGCCGTACCGCAGTCTCCTCGGTTGCGGGAGATCGTGGCCGAACTGTCGTCGGATCCCGACTTCGTGCGCATCTGGGCGCGGCACGACGTGTCCGGCCCCGAGGATGCCACGTTCCACATCCTCGTCGAGGGAGTGGGGGAGATCCCGGTGGACGCCCAGAACTTCGCGGTGCGCAGCATGCCCGGGTATCAGCTCACGGTGCTCTCGGCACCGCCGGGCGCCGTCACCGCCGCCGTGTTCGCCCGACTGGCCGATCAACTGCCCGGCGGAATCGGCGCCGATGCCGTGGAGGCGGCGCGATGACCATGAGCGGTGGGTGGGACGACGCGGGCCTCCCAGCGCTCGCCCTCGCTCCCGTAGCGTCGGGCGCGAGGCCCGACGACGCAGGCCGGGAGGAGCAGCATGACCATCACCCCGCGGCATCCGGAGGCGACCTCCTCACCGTACCCGGACGCGTGGCGGGCATGAACCTGCAGGACCTGGTCGACGAGCTCGCCGAGACACTCGACCGCTCGATCGTCATCAACGACCCCGCATTCCGCCCCATCGTCGCCAGCGCGCAGGGCGACGAGATCGACGAGCTCCGTGCACGTGCACTCCTGCGTCGGGTCACTCCACCGCGGGAACGGGCGTACGTCGAGAGCCTGCGCCTGACGCAGTCCCGGAGGCCGCGGACCGTGGACCTCGCGGAGTTCGGCGCCCATGAGCGCCTCGCGGTTCCGATCTGGTCGGACGACACCCTCCTGGGAATCCTGTGGCTCATCACCGGCGGACTGCCTCCGCTGCGCGAGGAGCAGTTCCGCGCCCTGGACGTGGCCGTCGACGTCGTACGCACCGTCCTCGCCGCCCAGACCGAGAACACCGCGCTCACGGCCCGAGACGGAGTGATGCGCTCGCTGCTGGCCGCCGACCCCATCGCCCGTCGCGATGCTCTGAGCATGGCGGTGCGCGCGCACGGCGTCACCCGCGACGCCGACACCCTCGTGCGGGCCGTCGCGATCGGCCACGACACGGGCGTCGTCCAGCGGGCCGCACTCGGCCGCGCCGTCGAGAGCGCCACTCGGTCCGCGCTCGTGCTGATCGGCGAGATCGGCGCGGCGCTGCTGTTCCTCGGCCGCCGCGGCGAGACCGAGCGCCTCGACGCCGCCGTCATCGCCGAGGCAGAGCGCGCGGGAGTGCTCCTGCGCGCCATCGGCGCGGCCGGGCTCTCCGACGCCGACAACGACCTGCATCCCGTCGCCGAGCGGGCCATCGCCACCGCCACCGTCGCAGAGCTCCTCCCGGAACTCGGCAGAAGCCTGCACGCCGATGACGTCGGTCCCTGGCTGCTGATCTCCGACGTCCTCACCGACCCCCGACGACTCTCCTGGTACTCGCCCGCCGCTTTCGCCCTCGTGCACGACGCCGACCCGCTGCGCCGGCAGACCGTCGAGGCGCTCCTCGACAACGCCGGGCACGTGCGACAGGTGTGCGAGGTGCTCCACATCCACCGCACGACGCTGTACTACCGGCTCGAGAACATGCCCCAGGTGGTGCGCGACGCCCTCGACGACGGCATGCAGCGCAGCGCCCTGCACCTCGGGCTCAAGCTCGCCGCCTACTGGGAGAATGCGGGTCACATCCGATGAGCGCTCACCGCATCGAGGTGACCACGAGCGACGGTGTCGTGCTCCGTGCCCACGACACCGGAGGTGACGGCGTCCCCCTGCTGCTCCTGCACGGCTGGTCGCAATCGCAGGAGATGTTCCGCCACCAGCTCACCGGCTTCGGCGCTCGCCGCGTGATCAGCTTCGACATGCGCGGGCACGGAGGCTCGGAGGCGCCGACCCACGGCTACCGCATCGCCCGCTTCGCCGCCGACCTGCGCGATGTGCTGGAGGCGCTCGCCGTGGATCGCGTCGATCTGCTCGGGTGGTCGATGGGTGCATCCGTCGCCTGGTCGTACCTCGAACTCTTCGGTGACGCGCGCGTGCGCTCCCTCGTCGTCGTCGACCAGCCCGCCGCGGTCATCGCGCAGTCCTGGATGAGCGAGGAGGAGCGCGTGCGGGCGGGGAGCATCCTGCCCGTCGACGGCCTCGTGGCCCTGGCCGATGCCGTTGCCGGTCCGGAGGGCGAGAGCGCGGTGCGGGCGTTCGTGCGCGGAATGTTCTCCGGCCCGGTGGACGAGGAGCTCTGGTCCTTCGTCATGAGCGAGGTCGCCCGCACGCCGCCGCATGCCGCGGTGCCCCTGCTCATCGATCACGGCACCCAGGATTGGCGTGACGTGGTGCGCGGAATCCGCGTCCCCACCCTCGTGATCGGATGCGACGGCAGCCATGTGCCCCCGGAGTCGCAGCGGTGGCTGGCGGAACGCATCCCCGGCGCTCGCGTGCACGTCTTCCCGCGCGACATCGCCTCCTCGCACTTCCCGTTCCTCGAGAACCCCGAGGCGTTCAACGCGGTCGTCGGTGCGTTCCTCCGCGAGGTCGAGCACGGCGCACTCGACAGTCGTCCAATGCACTGACGACAAGCGGTCGGAAAGGGCCGAGCCTCCTCTGCCGTAGCGTCGGGGAAGAGAGCCGGAGATCCGGCGCAAGGGAGTGTGAGATGGCCATCAAGCCCACGGTCGTGCTGGTGCACGGAGCGTTCTCGGACGGGGCGAGCTGGTCGCCGGTCGCGATGCGGCTCCTCGGCGAGGGCCTCGAGGTACGGGTGCCGGCGATCTCGAATCGGAGCCTCGCCGCGGATGCCGCGTACGTGCGCTCCTTCGTCGAACGGATCGATGGCCCGGTGCTGCTCGTCGGGCACTCGTACGGTGCCACGGTCGCGGGTGTCGCCGGCGATGCGGCGAACGTCCGCGGCCTCGTCTTCATCGAGGGGTACGTGCTCGAGGTGGGGGAGAGCGCGCAGGACGTGCACCGCCGCTTCCCGGACCCGGAGGCGATGCCGTACTTCGACGAGGCGGCCTATCCCGTGCCCGGAGAAGCCGATGCCGCGGAGATCTCGGTGAGGATCGAGGAGTTCCCCTTCCTCACGGCCCTCGGCATCCCCGCAGACGAGGCCGCCGTGCTCGCCGTCACCCAGCGCCCGCTCGACGCGGAGGTGCTGGCGGAACCCGCGACGGTCGCCGCCTGGCGCGACCGACCGTCGTGGGGCGTCGTGGCGACCGCCGACCGCCTCATCAACCCCGAGGCGGTGCGCTTCGGACTCGACCGGGCGGGCGTGCGCGAGCTCGTGGAACTGCCCGGTCCGCATCTCGTGCTGCACACCCACCCCGGCGATGTCGCCCGGCTGATCGTCGACGCCGCCGACGCCGTGCGCTGACAGAATGAGCGCTGTGACCGATATCGAAGCTCCTGCCGGCCGAGCGACCGGGTTCTGGGTCGTCGCCGTCGCCTTCCTGCTGGTGATGGCGTACTCGACCGTGCCGACGCCGCTGTATCCGCTGTACCAGCAGCTCGATGGATTCCCCGTGTCGGTGGTCACGGTGGTCTTCGCCGCCTACGCGGTCGGAGTGGTCGCGAGCCTGTTCCTGCTCGGTCACGTGAGCGACTGGATGGGGCGCCGGCGGATGCTGGTGATCGCCATCCTCGTCTCGGCGCTCTCCGCCGTGCTCTTCATGGTCTTCACCGACGTCGCCGGTCTCCTCGTCGCGCGCGTGGTGAACGGCGTGAGCATCGGCATCCTCACGGCGACCGCCACCGCGCACCTCGGCGAGCTGCGCGCTCGAGCCCGACCCGACGAGAACGCGATCGTCGCGGCGTCGGTGGCCGGCGGGGCCAACCTCGGGGGACTCGCGCTCGGGCCGCTCATCGGAGGGGTGTTCGCGGACTACCTCCCCGATCCGCTGCATCTGCCGCACACCGTGTTCGCGATCGTGCTGATCTGTCTGGCCATCGCCGTGGCGCTCGTGCCCGAGACTGTCGCGCCGCAGCACCGGCAGTACCGGCCGCAGCGGATCGCGGTTCCCGCGTCGTCGCGCGGAGCATTCGTGGCGGCGGGGTTCGCGGCCTTCGCCGGGTTCGCCCTCTTCGGCCTGTTCACCTCGCTCGCCCCGACACTGCTCGTCGGCACCTTCGGCGAGACCCGTCACCTCGTCGCCGGTGTCACGGTCTTCCTCGTCTTCGGCTCCGCGGCCGCCGCCCAGGTGCTCCTCGCCCGGGTGTCACGGCGCTCGCAACTGCTCTTCGCCGCACTCGCCTGCGGGATCGGTCTCGCGGCGATCGCGCTCGGCGCCGTGCTGCCGTCGTTCGTCCTGTTCCTGGTTGGTGGCGTGGTCGCCGGTGCGGGCGTGGGAGCGCTGTTCAAGTGCGCCCTGGCCACGGCATCCGAGATCGCCGAGCCGGGTCGTCGGGGCGAGACGCTCGCCGCGATCTTCCTGGTCGCCTACTGCGGTCTCGCCGTCCCGGTGCTGGCGATCGGTGCTGCCCTCACGGTGGTGCCGCAACTCGTCGTGCTGCTGGTCTTCGTCGTGCTCGTGGCGGTCGTCACGGTGGTGGCGGCGCTGCGGATGCGACGCATCGCGCGCTGAGCGCACTGCGCGGTGTGCGCAATGCGACGCTCAGGACGCGCGCTGCACCGCCGCGCGTAGGGCGTCCGGCAGCTCGGCCGTGCCGCCGTCGAGCCGCTCCCCGTTCAGGAAGAACGTGGGCGTGCCGTTCACGCCGCTGCGGATGCCGCTCTCCTCGTCCGCGCGGATGCGCGCCAGGTACCGCTGCTCCTGTACCGCCGCGCGCAGATCGGCGACGGGGAGGGCGAGCTTCGCGCAGATCTCGGCGTAGAGCGGCGATCCGAGTCGGGACTGGTTCTCGTACAGCAGGTCGTGCACCTCCCAGAAAGCGCCGTGCGATGCGGCGAACTCCGCCACGAATGCCGCATCGACCGCTTCGGGATGCATCTCGGCGAGCGGGAAGTTGCGGAACACGAAGCGCACGCGGTCGCCCAGTTCGGCGAGGAGATTCTTCACGACCGGGTACGCCTCGCCGCAGTAGGGGCACTGGTAGTCGCCGTATTCGACGAGCACGACGGGGGCGTCGTCCGGTCCGGTGCTGTGGTCGTCGGTCGAGACGGGAATGCGGAGCGAGGACATCATCCTCTCCTTCCATCCGGGGTGAGAGCGTCGAGCGCGTCCAGCACGCCGTCGACGCCGGGGTTGAGGGCGACGGGGGAGAGATAGCTCCAGGCGATCACGCCCGCCGCGTCGATCACGAAGAGGGCCCGACGGCTCTCACCGGTGCCGTCGTCGTAGGCGCCGTAGAGGCGGGAGACCGCGCCCTTCGGTTCGAAGTCGCTGAGGAGCGGGAAGTGCAGCCCGTGCGCGGAGGAGAACGCCTCGTGCGACCACACGTTGTCGACCGACACGGCGACGACCTGCGCGCGGCCCTCGTGGAGCATCGGCAGCGCGGCGTTGATGACGGAGAGTTCATCCCCGCACACCGGACTCCAGTCGGCGGGGTAGAAGGCGAGGACCACCGGCGCGCCGCGGAGTTCACCGAGTCGCAGCGACTGATCGGCGGTGACGCGCAGCGTGAAGTCGGGTGCCGTGGTCCCGGCGGTGAGGATCCGTTCGCGGCCCTCGGTCTCAGGGGTGTCTGTCATGGCTCCACTCTCCCTTCCTCCGGTGGCCGCCGGTTAGGGCGTGCGTCCGGACTCGACCAGACAGGTGTCGAGGAGGGATGTCACGGGGTCGGCGCGTTCTGAGAGGGATCGACCGCACCGTGCGCGGAGCGGGCGACGATGAGGAGGATGCCGAGGACCGCTGCGGCACCGACGATCGACGCGCATGACCACGCCCGATCGAGGGCGAATCCGATGCCGCCGCCGGCAGCGAACGCCACGAGCACCGAGGTGTAGGCCGCCGCCGGACGCAGGTGGGGCTCGCCGTCGGAGGCGATCGTCCTCCCCGCGGCTCGAGCGAGAAGGCTCGCGGCCATCTGAACCACCGAGGTGACGGCGATGTTGCCGTAGAGCATGCCGGTCTCGCGGTGGAAGGCATTGCCCTGCACGCCGGCGACGAAGCTGATCGCGCCGGCGATCCACTCCGGCCCCACCGCCCCCGTGCCGCTCGCGAGGGCGAGCGCGGCGAGCGCGATCACCTCGCACAGCAGCACCTCGACCGAGTACCCGCGCCCGGTTCGCGCTCGCCACAGCACGACGAGCGTGCAGAGGAACGAGCCGAGGGCGAACGACAGGACGGATGCCGCAGCCGCGAGCACCCTCGACGGGTCTCCCTCGGCCATGAAGTAGCCGATCGAGAGCAGATTGCCGGACTGCACGGTCGCGAAGGTGCCGATCTGCCCGAACGTCCAGGCATTGAGCAGGCCCGAGACCAGGGCGAGCGCGGCAGCGGCGGGCGCGCTCTCGAGCAGGGGATAGGGGCGGGGCGTGCGAACGGTCGATGACGACATGAAGACCTCCAGGGATGCCCCCATGCAAGCGCCGTGCGGGATCGACCCCGTCCGACGAGAGTCGAGAACCGATTCGTCACGGGGGTGTGTACCGGCGAGGGACCAAGGAGCAGACTCCTCGGTATCGTCCGGAACCATCACGAAGGAGCACCGCATGGACACGTCCGAGAACGCCGAGCTGGGGCACGAGGTCCCGTCACTCGGGAACCCCGACCTGCCGCAGGAGGGCGAGGTGAACATCGCCGACCGTCCGCAGAGCAACACCATGGGCGGGCCGCAGAACGAGGTCATCGAGTCGCAGTTCCCCAATCAGATGCACGCTCCGGCGACCGACATCAGCACGCAGCCGTTCTTCTGGTCGTCGTTCAACATCTCCCCGCGGCGCGTGCAGCGCGGCGGGTGGGCGCGGGAGCTCACGAAGCAGGACTTCCACATCTCCGACGAGATCGCCGGGGTGAACATGTACCTGGAGCCCGGCGGCATCCGCGAGCTGCACTGGCACCAGACCGCGGAATGGGCCGTGATGACCCGGGGCAAGGCGCGCGTCACGACGCTGAGCCGTTCGGGTCTTCCCGCCGTCGAGGACGTGGAGGAGGGCGACCTATGGTTCTTCCCGGCCGGCACCCCGCACTCCCTGCAGGGACTGGGTCCGGACGGCGCGGAGTTCGTGCTCGCGTTCGACGACGGCGACCAGTCCGAATCGAACACGCTGCTGCTCACCGACTGGTTCGCGCACACGCCTCCCGAGGTGCTCGCCAAGAACTTCGGCGTGGCGCAGGAGGTGTTCTCCGACATCCCGCTGCACAACCTCTGGATCTTCCCCGGTGACGAGCCGCCGGCCCTCGAGGTCGATCAGGCCGCCGCGGGCGTCGAGTGGGGCATGGAGCCGGTGATCTTCCGCCTCTCGCGGTCGAAGCCGTTCTACGAGAACTCGGGCGGGTCGATCCAGATCGCGGACTCCACCAACTACAAGTACTCGTCCACCGTCGCCGCGGCGCTCGTGACGGTCGAGCCCGGTTCGATGCGTGAACTGCACTGGCACCCGAACGCCGATGAATGGCAGTACTACCTGCGCGGCTCCGCCCGTATGACCGTGTTCAACACGGGGCCGCACGCCAACACGACCGACTTCCGCGCGGGCGATGTGGGCGTCGTGCGCAAGAACTTCGGTCACTACATCGAGAACACCGGTGATGACGTGCTGCAGTTCCTCGAGGTGTTCCGCACCGACAAGTACGAGGAGATCTCGCTCACGAACTGGCTCTCGCACGTTCCGCCGCAGCTCGTGTCTGCGCATCTCAACATCGACCCGGCGATCCTCACGACGTTCCCGCGCGGGGCGCAGGGGATCACCCCGCTGCGCTGAGCACCGGACGAAGGGGGCGGTGCGACCGAAAGGTCACACCGCCCCCTTCGTGTGCGTCGGGGAGGCGGGAAGGCGCCGACCCGCGCGGCGGCTCAGGAGCACAGCACCGAGGACGAGCATGTAGACCACCGCTCCGATCGCCGTGTCGCCGACGCGCGCGAGCACCGATTCCAGCAGGCGGTCACGGTCTCCACCCGTGACGAGCAGGAGCGCCATGGGCGTCACCAGCATCAATGCGAAGAGCAGATTGCGTCGCACCAGCGCCACGAAGCCGAACACGAGCACGCCGACGATCGTGAGCAGCGCCAGTCGCTCCGGTGTCCAGAGGAGGAAGAGCAGCGCGAGTGCGCCGCCCAGGGCGGTTCCGAGCACGCGCTGCGCCATCCTGATCGTGCCGCGGTGCACGTCGGCATCCTTCTGGAGGATGCCGAGCACCGCGAGCAGCACCCAGGCCGCGTGGTGCAGACCGAGCGCGGCGCTGACGAGCAGGGCGAGCAGGATCCCGATCGTGAGCCGTGCGAGGATGCGCGCCGACTCCGGCGTGAAGGTGAACGTCCAGCCATGATCCGCCGGGGCGAGGGCATCGCGTCGCCGCACCGCGGGGACGAGCAGCGGAGCGACGACCGCGGCATAGCCCGCGAGGATCCCGACGACGATCGTCGCCAGGACGACGCCGGGGTCCATCGCGGCCCCACCGGACGAGGCGGGCGCCGTGAGCTGCCCCATCGACCCCGTCGTCAGGACGGGGAAGATCGCTCCCGGCGGGCCGACATCGACGGCGAGGCTCAGGAAGGAGAACGCGATCGCGACAGCGCCGATCGCGAGCAGACTCGCGGTGAGGGAATCGCCGGTGAGGATTCCGAGCAGGGATCCCAGGACGAAGCCCGCCGCGATCACGGGGAGCTTGGCCGCGCGCTCGCGACGGCTGCGTCCGGAGAGGTACATGACGACGAGAGCGCCGAACGAGGCGAGCAGACCGAGCGATGCGGCGCCGGCGGCGGTGAACACGACGGCGGGCAGGACGACCGCGAGCATCGCCTGGGTCGCGGCGACCCAGGAACCGGGCGAGGGAGTGACGGCGGTGAGCTCGCGGAGCGTCCGGGAGGGCCCTCTCATGAGGGCGCGGCGGGGTAGGGTGGGGAGTGGTGCGCAGCGCCCGCATGATGGGCGCGGCGGGGAGTTGCGGCATCCGCCGTCTCGACCAGATGCTCGACCTCCACCGAGTTCGCGAGCGCGCCCGCCGTCTCGATCACCGTCTGGTCGTAGCGGGTCAGTCGTGCTCGGTGCTGCTGCAGGTGCTCGTCCCAGCTGCCGACACCGAAGGCCTCGACCCAGCCGCCGTCCTCGCGGTCCTGGTAGAGCGCCCAGGTGCGCGCGCCCGTGCGCCGCCGGCTATGCTCGACGAGGCGCATCTGAGCGCGGAAGGCATCGACGTTCTCGGGCGCGACGTCGTAGCGCACGAGAACGAGGGTGGGGCTCGTGCCATCGACGTCCACGGAGGCTTCGGCGAGAGGGAGCGCGAACGTCTCTCGCTTCTTGTCGGCGGTCTCGAGCAGCGGCCAGAAGAGCTGCGAGGCCGCGACCAGCAGCGTGACCACGCCCGCGGCGGCGGTCACCGCGGTGGCACCGACCCAGCCGGCGACCACACCGCTGAGAAGCCCGCCCGCCGCCATCGAGCCGTACAGCACCATCTGGTACACCGAGAGGCCCCGCGCCCGCACCCACACCGGCAGGAAAGATTGCACCGCGCCGTTCAGCGTTGCGACGACGCCGATCCACGCGGCACCGGCGAGGGCGAGAAGGGGCAGGGCGAGCACGATCGTCGGCGAGAGGGCGACGCCGATGGTGGCCGCGCCGAAGAGGACGGATGCCGCGAGCACCGTGCGGTTGGCTCCCCACGAACGGAACACGGGCATGAGGAAGGCCGCGCCGATCGATCCGACGCCGATCCCCGCCAGCAGCAGTCCGTAGCCGGCGGAGTCGAGCCCCAGCCGCTCGGTCGCGATGAGGGGGAGGAGCGCGTAGAGAACGCTGCCGGGCACGACGAACGCCCCGAGCCGCACGTACATGCGTCGTACGACGGCGGCGCGGGTGACGTAGCGGACTCCCGCGCGTGCCGCATCGACGAACCGCTCGGCCTGTCGCGCATCCGGACGGTAGGTGCGCCAGGTGACGAGCACGACGAGGAACGCGGCGAACGAGAGGAGGTTCATGCCGAACACGAAGGCGACGCCGAAACCCGACAGCAGTACTCCGGCGATCGCGGGACCGATCGCGCGGGCGATGTTGACCGAGACCGCGCTCAGCGACGCCGCCATCGGCACCAGCCGCACCGGCACGATCTCGGTCGCAAGGGCTTGGTACGCCGGCAACTGCACCGCGGTCGCCCCGCCGAGCAGGAGGGTGATGATCAGCAGCAGGTACGGCGTCATCTCGCCGGTCGCGGTGAGAGTCACCAGAGCAGCGCTCAGGAGGACCTGCAGCGTCTGCATCCAGATGAGCAGCGATCGGCGGTTCAGGAACTCCCCGAGCACCCCGGCCGGGATGCCGAGCAGCAGCACGGGCGCGGCGGATGCCGTCTGGATCAGGGCGATGAGCAGAGGATGCGTGTGCTGCTCGACCATGAACCACTGCGCACCGACGGTCTGCATCCAGGTGCCGATGTTGCTGACGAGCGCGGTGATCCAGAGTGCGCGGAAGATCGGGACGGCGAGCGGCGCCCAGATGCGGTCGTGCGCAGGATCGTTCGGGACGGGGCGGTCACCCGTCGCGGGCTTCGGTTCGGGCGGGCGGTCCATGCGCGTGCCGTCAGAGTCGCTCGGCGGTCGCGTCGAGCACGACCTTGCCGACGGTCGTCCCGCTCTCCAGCAGCGCATGCGCACGGCCGGCCTCGGCGAGCGGGAAGACGGCATCCACGGCGCCGCGGATCGCACCGCTGTCGACGAGCGGGAGGACGTCGCGGATGACACCGGAGACGATCGCGGCCTTCTGCGCGGCCGGGCGTGCGCGCAGGAGCGTGGCCGAGACGCTCGCCCGGCGCGACATCAGCTCCCACAGGTCGAGCGTCGTCGGCCCGGTCGTCCCTCCGATGATCACGAGGTGGCCGTCGAGGGCGAGGCTCTCGATGTTGCGCTCGAGGTACGGAGCGCCGACGATGTCGAGGATGGCGTCGGCGCCGCGTCCGTGCGTGGCGGCGAGCGTGGCCGCGGCGAAATCCTCATCGCGGTAATTGATGGCCACGTCTGCGCCGAACGTGCGGGCCGCCGCCGCCTTCGCGTCGCTGCCCGCCGTGGCGATGACTCTGGCGCCGATCGCCTTCGCCCACTGCACCGCGAACGAGCCGATCCCGCCCGCTCCGCCGTGCACGAGCACGGTCTGCCCGGCGGTGAGACCGGCGATCATGCCGAGATTGGAATACACCGTGCAGGCAACCTCGGGGAGACCCGCTGCCTCGACCATCGTGAGGGAGCGCGGCTTCGGCATGACCTGCGTCGCCGGCACGACGACCTCCTCGGCGTAGCCTCCCCCGGCGAGCAGGGCGCACACCTCGTCGCCGATGCTCCAGCCGTCGACATCCGCACCCACCGCGTCGATCACGCCGGCGCACTCGAGGCCGGGGCCTTCCGGTGCCCCCGGAGGGACCGGATAGTGGCCCCGGCGCTCGAGCAGGTCGGCGTTGTTGATCCCCGCCGCATGCACGCGGATGCGCACCTCGTGGGCGGCCGGTTCGGGCCGCGCGATCGGCACCAGACGCAGCACCTCGGGCGGGCCCGGGTGCGTGAAACGGATGGCGGAGGTCATGGGATGCCTTCTCTCGGATCGGGTGCGAGCGGGAACGCTCAGGCGGCGGCCGTGGCCGGGTTGCTCTTCGCGTACGCGATGATGCTCTGCGCGTAGTGCGGGGTCTCGAGCTCGCAGTGCTGACCGGAGGCCTTCTGGCGTGCCGCGGCGGCCTCTTCGAACGTCGCGCCGCTGGCCGTGATGAACTCGAGGAACTCCTCGGTCGGGTGCGAGGTGACGGTGTTGACGTAGCGCAGCTGGTCGCCCTCCAGCTGCTCCATGCCCAGCTCCCAGATCACCTGCGTGGTGGTCCAACCGGTCGGGGTGAGGATGTCGGAGATCGACACCATCTTGCAGTAGTGCTTGCTCGCGACCTCGTAGCGGTACTGCTGGATCACGAGGCCGGTGCCGATGACCTCGACGTTGATCGACATGGGCGTGCCGTCGTCGTCGACCGTGTAGCCGGCCGCCTTGTGGTCGCCGGGCGCGCAGCGCTGGTACTCGTGGGTGGGCAGGTTCTTGAGCCAGGACTCGATGTCGACGTCGTCGAAGTTGCCGGTCACATCGGAGGTGACGACGGCGTGGGAGAGCACCAGGTCGGAGCGGACGGTGACAGCCATGAGGGGATCCTTCGTTCGTGCCGGGTGGAGGGGAGAGCCACGCAGGATTCCCGGTGTCGTCCTTGCGTTCCTCCATCTCCCCACATCGCCCGGCACGGGGCATCCGACGAAGGACGGGGACTGCTTCGTCGGCTGTCGAGGCCCGCGTCAGACGGTCTCGGACCGCTTCTTGCGGAAGGGGCGAGCAGGCGTGTGCGGTCCGTCCCACACGGTGATGATTCCCCAGGCGACCGCGGCGAGCGGTACCGAGAGCACGGCGCCGACGATGCCGCCGAGGATCGTGCCCGCGGTCAGGGCCAGCAGGATGACGAGGGCATGCAGCTTGAGCGACCGCGCCATGACGACCGGCTGCAGGAAGTTGCCTTCGAGCTGGTTGACGAGCACCACGATGCCGACCACGATCAGCGCCGCCACCGGGCCGTGCGTCACGAGGGCCACGAGAGCGGCGAGGATGCCGGCGGCCGTCGCGCCGACCAGGGGGATGAAGGCGGTGAGGAAGACGATCACGGCGAGCGGGATCGCGAGCGGGATCTGCAGGATCGCGAGGCCGATGCCGATACCCAGCGCGTCGGCCGCGGCGACGATCGACGTGCCGCGGATGTAGCCGCCGAACACGTCGACGGTCTTGTCACCGATCCGGCGCGCCCGCTCGTAGCTCTCGCCGGTGAAGGGGCGCAGCAGGAACTCCCAGATGCGGGGGCCGTCCTTGAGGAAGAAGAACAGCACGACGATCATCAGCGCGAGGCCGGTGAAGAAGCTCGCGGTGGCCGAGACACCGGCCAGGGCGCCCTGACCGAACGAGGCGCTCGTGAGGAAGTCCTGCGCGTTGGCCCAGACATCGTCGAGGTCGATGGCCCCGAAGTCGAACGGGAGGGTGCCGAGCCAGTCGGTGACCTGTGCGATGCCGTCGGTGGCGGAGTCGACGAGGTCGTCCCACTGCGATCGCACGGTCAGCACGATCACCCAGACGACGCCGCCGAGCACGGCGAGGATGCCGATCAAGGCGATCCAGGTGGCGAGGATCGACGGCATCCCGCGACGGCGCATCAGGGCGACGAGCGGATGGATCGCACTCGCGAGGATCAGCGCGATCGTCACGGGGATGAAGACGAGAGAGAGCTGCGTGATCACGAGCACGCCGACGGCGACGAGAGCGAGCACGATCAGGGTCTGCAGGCTGCGGGTCGCGACGACACCGAACCCTCGGGACCAGAGCCCCGGCTCGGCGGGCTTCGGCATCTCCGGTCGTCGGAACAGTCCCATCGGTTTCCTCCCGTTCGCCGGCGCTCGCGCACCGTGAGTGTCCAACCTAGCAACCGCCCCTGACGCTCTGTGGCAGGTTGGAGGGATGAACACCTTTCCCGCTCACGAGACGAGGCCGGTTCGACGCACCCTGCTCGTCGGATTCGGCAAGCTCGGCGCCCGGCTGGCCCCCTCGTTGATCGCGGACGGGAGCGAGGTGTTCGCGCTTCGCCGCTCGGCATCCGACCTGCCCGCCGGCGTGATCGGTATCGAGGCAGACGTCGCATCGCCGTTGCCCGTCGAGCTTCCGGCGATCGATTCGCTGGTCGTCACCCTTCCGCCGGGAGAGGGGGTCGACGCGTACCGCGTAGCGCTCGGCCATATCGTCCGTGCGCTGCCGGCGATCCCGGAGCGCACGGTGTTCGTGTCCTCGACGGGCGTCTTCGCGGGCGAGGAGCCCGACCGTGTGCTGACGGAGCGCACGCTGCCGCACCCGCAGACCGAGCGCTCGAAGGCGATCCGCGATGGAGAGCTCGCCGCGCAGGAGCTGTTGTCTGCGGTCGTGCTCCGCCCTGCGGGCATCTACGGCCCGGGCAGGGACTTCTTGATCCGCCGCGTGCGGGATCACGCGGAGGTGGACTATCGGCGCTGGACCAACCGCATCCATGAGAGCGATCTCGTCCGCACGATCGACACGCTTCTGCGCATGGCCTCTCCACCCGTGCTCCTGCACGCCGTCGACGAAGAGCCGGTCCGGCTCGGCGAGGTCGTGACCTACATCGCCGATCTACTCGGTGTGGAGCCGCCGCCGGATGCCGGGGCTCACCGCGATTCGGGCCATGTGTTGGACGGTGCACTCCTTCGCAGGGTCGTCGGGCCGCTCGAGTTCCCGTCGTTCCGATCCGGGTACGACGCTATGCACGGGTGACGGAGGGGACGGACCGCACGCGGAACCACAGCGTCAACTCGGCCAGCGCCCGCCGAGCGGTCTCGGCATCCGCTCCCTCGTCGAGGTCGTCGAACGAATCCCGGTACCCCTCGGGGATGCCGCCGGAGAAATCGCGGAGGGGCCGGTAACCCATGGTCCAGTCGCTGAAGCGACGCTCCGCGATCCCGTCGCGCAGAAGGATCCGGAGGTCGTGGTGGCGATGGTCGCGACGGATCGTCTCGACGAGAAGATCGACGACGTCGGGCGCCCCCTCGAGGATCTGGATGAACCGCCCGTCGCGGTAGAGGAGCATGCCGGTGACACCTCTCTGCGTGTTCAGGCGTCGGCAGGTCGTGAGGAGGTCTTCGAGAGCGGAGCTGCGGAACGGCTGCGACGCGGTGCTCGTGTAGACGACGGAGATCAGGTCGGCGCTCATCTGTCACCTCCGACGAGTTCGTCGCCCGCGGTGGACAGGGGCGTGCTCGGCGTCGACGAGGCGGTGACGGCATCCGTCGCCTCGTGGAGCGACGCGAACGCGCCGATCTCCCGCGATCGCGCATCGAAAGCGGCGTACTGCCCGTCCGCCCGCCGGTCGACGTAACCGAGGAAGTCCCCACCGCGGCTGCCGACATGGAATCCGTCTTCGACGCACGCCCAGAGGACGTCGTCGGGGTGCTGATCAGGATCGTTCACAACGTGAACGTTAGGGCGTGCCGCCGACATCGTCTTCCCCCTTGCGCTCAGCACGCCCCGTACGGCAGGCAGAGTCGAAGCCCTCCTATGCTCCGCCGTCCGCGTCCGCGTCCGCCTCATCCTCGGGGGATGTGCCTTCCGGAGCGTCGGTGGTGAAGTCCGCGTCGGTGATGTTCCCTGCGGCGATGTCGGAATCCGGGCCGTCGTAGGTGCGCGGGTCGTCGGTCTCGGGCGAATCGGGGGTGCTCATCTGATCTCCTGTCTCGAGTGCGGGAGATCATCGTCCCGCCCGACGGTGTGACGGTCGAGATCGTTGACTTCGGGTCGTCGTTCGTGCTCGTCGCCGCACGACATCGCTCACGGCATCCGAACGACGACCCGCAGCGTCAGCGCTCGAACGACCCGGTGGATGCCTTCAGATCGGCGACGGTCGTCGCGCTCATCCGGCGCCCACGAGTCTCGCCGCCGAAGAAGACCGCGATCGCTCCCACGACGCAGGCCGCGACGATGAACAGCGAGACCGCCCAGGTCGCACCGCCGGTCGCCGCGACGAGGGCCACGGCGATCAGCGGTGTCGTGCCCGCGCTGACGGCACCGGCAAGTTCCCGCGAGAACGCGAGGCCCGTGAACCGAGCGCCGCCGGTGAAGAGCTCGGCGAAGTAGGCCGCCTGGGGGCCGAACATCGCGCCCACCCCGAGGCCCAGGCTCAGCACGATCGCCACGACGACCAGTGCCGGTGCCTCCCCGCCGCCGATGAGCCAGAAGTACGGGAACGCGAAGATCCCTGAGAAGACGATGCCGAACAGGATCACCGGACGTCGGCCGATCCGGTCGGAAAGGGCGCCGAACACGGGCAGCAGCACCATCGTCACGGCCGTGCCGATCGTCGTGGCGATGGGGCCGACGGATGCCGACAGCTGCAGGTTTCCGACCAGGTACGCGGTGATGAAGGCGAGGTTGATCGACGAGACGACGTTCTGGGGCAGTTGAGCGAGGAAGAGGGTGAGCATGCCGGTCTTCTCCTGCGCGAAGACGGTCCTCACCGGGGAGACGGGGGCGTGCTCGTCCGACTGCATCGCGACGAATGCGGGGCTCTCGGCGAGGCGGAGACGGATGATCAACGCCACGATCACGACGACGGCGCTGAGCAGAAACGGGATGCGCCAGCCCCAGGCGAGGAACTGATCCTCGGGCAGCTGGGTGACGACGGCGAAGACACCCGAAGCCATCAGCAGACCGAGGTAGACGCCGGCCGACGGCCAGGCGCCGTGCAGGCCGCGGCGTCGCGGGTCGGCGTGCTCGACCGAGAAGATGGCCGCCCCGCCGAACTCGGCTCCGGCACCGATGCCCTGCACGAGGCGGAGGACGATCAGCATGATCGGTGCCCAGATGCCGATCTGCTCGTAGGAGGGGGTGAGCCCCATCAGGAACGTCGCGACGCCCATGATCAGCAGTGTCAGCACGAGCACGCGCTTGCGGCCGAGGGTGTCGCCCATTCGGCCGAAGATGAGACCGCCCAGGGGACGGATGAGGTAACCGACAGCGAAGGTCGCGAAGGCGGCGAGCGTGGCCACGACGGGGTCGGAATTCACGAAGATGATCCGGTTGAAGACCAGCGCTGCGGCCGTGCCGTACAGGTAGAAGTCGTACCACTCGAGGGCCGAGCCGACGAGGGCTGCGGCGCCGACGCCGAGCATCGAGTTCTTCTTCGTGGGGGTGGTGGGGGAATCCGTGCGAGACATCGTCGTCCTTCGTGTCGTTGCCAGAGGGGGAGAGGGGTGGTCGTCATCGACTCAACGGAGATGGCACCTCCTTCCTGCGGCGCCGACCGCTCAGCCCGAGAAGGGCGATGACGTTCGGGAGCGGGCAGAGGAGTGAGACGGCGAGGTATCCGGTCCGGGGGACCCGCATCGACGATAGCGCCGCCGAGTGGCGTGGTCCGACCGGGGCGTGAGAGATCCGTAGCGGGGGGAGCGGCTCGGCGTTCATGGCAGATCCTGCATCGTTGCGAGGGGCATGGTGAGCCAAATCCTACAGGAAACAGGATCTATGCAGACTCTTTCGCGAGGATCGTTCCGTCGCTATCGTGGCGACGATGACATCCGTGATCCCTTTCCGTGAGCTTCCCGTCGACCTCGCCGACGTGCGTTATGCGTACGGTCCCGACAGTCAGCGGAGCGCCCGGACCGCCCCTGGCGAGGTCATCGAGTTCACGATCGACGAGAGCACCGTCTTCCCCGGAACCGTGCGACGATGCTGGATCCACGTGCCGAGCGCGTACGACGGTGAGCGCGATGCGGCACTGATGGTGTTCAACGATGGCTGGTGGTACTTGGATCCCGAGGGGGAGATTCGCGCCGGAACAGTGCTCGACAATCTGATCGAGCACGGGGAGATACCTGTGACCATCAGTCTCTTCATCGACCCCGGGGTCGTGCGCGACTCGGGACACCCGAAGAACCGCAACGTCGAGTACGACGCCTTCGACGGGCGTTACGCGACATTTCTGACGACGGAGGTTCTTCCGATCGTCGAATCGCGCTTCCGGATCTCCGTGGATCCGGGATGGCGCGGGATCTGCGGTGGCAGCTCGGGTGGGAACGCCGCGTTCACGGCCGCTTGGCAGCGGCCCGACGCGTTCTCGCGCGTCATCGCGTTCGTATCGAGCTTCGCCCAGATCCCCGGGGGCAATCCGTTTCCGCATCTGATCGCGACCGAGCCGCGGAGGAACGTGCGGTTCTTCCTTCAGGCGGCCCATCGTGACGACGGATGGGATCAGCCGCAGATGAATCAGCTCGCGGAGAATCTCGAGGTCACGGCCGCGCTTGCACGTGGGGGTTACGACTTCCGGCTCGTGCTGGGTGATGGCGGGCACAGCCCGAACCACGCGGGCGTCCTGCTGCCGGATGCGCTTCGCTGGCTCTGGCGTGATGCGATGCACGGCAGCATCCCTGAGGCGGCTGCGTTGTGACAGACATGCCGGACAAGAGCGGGGGTCTAGCGCGGTTCGGAACGGCAACCACGCGCCTGGTCGTCTTGCGGGGTGACTCGGCGTCGGGAAAGACGACGACGGCGCTGGCGTTACGTCGGCAACTCGGCGGACGCACCGCCCTGATCCATCAGGACTACTTCCGTCGTGAGCTCCTCTCCGACGCCGATCGAGGCTCGGTGTCCGCTGATGCTGCGCCGCTCATCTACGCAGTCGCGCGTGAGTCGATCGACCTCGGCTACGACGTGATCCTCGAAGGAGTGCTGAACCTGCGTGATTACGATTCGATGCTCGATCGGCTACGGCGGGATCACCCCGGCGTCACGCGCTTCTATCAGTTCGATGTGGGGTTCGAGGAGACGGTTCGGCGCCATGAGACGCGCGCGCTTCGAAGCGCGTTCGGCGCTGGCCAAATGCGCGAATGGTATGACGGGTGGGCTCCACTGACCGGGATCGACGAAGAGCGCGTCGGGCCGCACGAGTCGCCGGATGACATCGTCGCGAGGGTTCTCTGCGATCTGAGGGAGGCATGAGAAAAGCCCCGCTATCTCTCGCGGGGCTTCCCATCTTCGGTGGACCTGAGGGGACTCGAACCCCTGACCCCCTGCATGCCATGCAGGTGCGCTACCAGCTGCGCCACAGGCCCAGAATCGCTCCGGACTGACCGGGGCAACTCGAAAAGCGTACTACAGGTCGCGAGCTCAACACCAATCGGCGCGAGCCGCCCGGGCGCGTCGTGATGCGGAACAGGTACGAGAGCCCCGGGGGAACAACGGCGGGTGCCCGCACGTTCACGTCAGCGTGAGCATCCTCGACAGCATCGTGATCGGCGCGGGTCAGGCCGGACTGTCGGCGTCGTACCACCTGACGCGGCTCGGCATCTCGCACGTGGTGCTCGATTCCGACGCCGAGCCGGGCGGAGCCTGGCAGCACCGATGGGATGCCCTGACGATGCGCGACGTGCACGGGGTCGCAGAGCTCCCGGGCGACACTCCGCCCCCGCGTGACGGCCAGCGCGCGAACATCGTCGTCCCCGCCTACTTCGCCGCCTACGAGCGAACCCATGTCCTTCCGATCATCCGCCCCGTCACGGTCGATCGCGTGGACGACGAGGACGGCGTGCTCGTGACACGAGCAGGGGAGCGGGAGTGGCGCTCGCGCACCCTGGTGAACGCGACCGGCACCTGGACGCATCCGTTCCTGCCGCACTACCCGGGCATGGAGACGTTCCTCGGCGAGCAGCTGCACACGATCGATTACCCTGGCCCCGAGCACTTCCGAGGGAAGCGCGTTCTCGTGGTCGGGGGCGGGGCATCCGCTGTCCAGTTCCTCGGCGCGCTCGCCCCGATCACCGACACCCTCTGGGTGACGCGGCGCGAGCCGGTCTGGCGCACCGACGACTTCACGCCCGAGGCGGGCGCGGCTGCAGTCGCACTCGTCGAGCAGCGCGTCGCGCAGGGGCTGCCGCCGCAGAGCGTCGTGAGCGTCACCGGGCTCATGCTCCGCGAACAGGAGCGAGAAGCCGAGCGCCTGGGAGCATACTCTGCACGGCGACCCATGTTCACGCGTATCGAACCCGACGGCGTGCGCTGGGCCGACGGATCGTTCGAGCGAGTCGACGCGATCCTGTGGGCGACCGGGTTCCGGCCCGCGATCGGTCACCTCGCCCCGCTGCACCTGCGCAGCGCCGCGGGAGGCATCCAGCTCGATCGTGGCGGACGGGGAACGACGGCCGTCGCCGATCCCCGGATCCAGCTCGTGGGTTACGGGCCCTCGGCGAGCACGATCGGGGCGAACCGTGCAGGGCGCTCTGCCGCGACCGGAGTGCGGCGAGCGCTGGCGAACGTTCCCTCGATACGCTGAAGGCATGCTTCGCCTCGCACTGCTGATCGTTTGGTTGCTGCTCACCGCCTGGCTGGTGATCTGGACGGGCGAGGGGCTCTTCGGAATCGATCAGCGGCAGTCGATACTCCCTTTCGGGGGCGACAGCCTCGGTGCCCCGATCATGATCGGCGTGGCCTGGGGGCTTCTCCTCACCTTCGGGGGCGTGATGCTCGGCCCTGCCCGCCGACGACTCGCACGCGCGGGTGACGCACGGATCGGTATCGGACGCATCGTCGAGGTCGAGACCACGGGAACGACCATCAACGACGTGCCTCAGTACGACATCTTCCTCCGCGTGACCCCGACCGATGGCGACGACTTCGTGGCACAGCTGCGCACCCTCGTGCCGCTCGCCGACGTGGGGGCGCTGCAGGTCGGACAACCGTTCGCGGTGCGATACCGGCCCGGCGACCACGACGCCCTCGAACTCGTGGATCCGTCCGATCCGGCGGTGAGCGAGGCGTTGCTGCAATGGCGCATCGACCGCGGACTGATCGACCCGAGCCAGGTGCGGGCGCGCACGACCGGTACGCAGGTTCCGGCATCCGTTCTCGAGATCCGGCCCACCGGGCGCCGTCGTGAAGGCCAGTCCGAACTCGCGCTGCGGGTGCTGCTCGCGCCCGAGGGAGGGGAGACCTGGGAGGCCGACACCACGGTGTTCGTGTATCCGCAGGCGATCCCGCATCTGCAGGTCGGCGCCCCGATCTGGGCGTTCTATCGCCGGGAGGATCCGCAGACCGTGGCCGTGACGATCGAGAAGGAGGCCGGGCGATGAACCCCCTCGACACCCTGTTCTGGCTGCTGAACTTCCCTGCGTCCCACGCCTACGCGATGGTCTTCATCGCCGGCTTCTCGATCCTCGGGCTGTTCGCGATCTCGGCGAAACGCACGAGTCCGGGTGCGGCGCTGCGCCGTGTGCGGGAGCGCGAGGGTCTCCTCCCGGAGGGCGGCGCGACGCGCCGCGACATCGGCGGAACGACCGTGCGCGTGCTGTTCCGCATCCTCGCCTTCGTGATGCTCGCGAACCTCGTCATCGGCATCCTGAGCCTGACCGGTGTGCCGGTCACGCGCGCGTACATCTACGACAACGGCCGCCCGACCGTCGGAACGCTCGACGGCGACTGGGTCACCTTCACCACGGGCGACGGGGTGGAGTACACCCTCGAGAGCAACTTCTTCAGCCCGGCCGTCTTCCCCGATCGCGATGCGTACATACCGGGCGGTCAGGGTGTGGTCGTACGCTACCTTCCGAGCCATCCGCAAGCTTTCGTGATCGACAGCTCTCAGCTGCCGGAGTGAGGAGAATCGCATGTCCCGCATCATCGTCTTCGGAGGGCACGGCCGTATCGCCCTGCTGCTCGCCCCGCTCCTGGTCGCCCGCGGCGACGAGGTGACCGCCGTCATCCGCAACCCCCAGCACATCGCCGACGTCGAAGCCGCGGGCGCGCGTCCGCTCGTGGCCGACATCGAGTCGCTCGATGTCGCGGGGATCGCCGATCTGATCCGCGGTCAGGACGCGGTCGTCTGGTCGGCCGGCGCCGGTGGGGGAGACGCGCAGCGCACCTATGCGGTCGACCGCGATGCCGCGATCCGCTCGATGGACGCGGCCGAGGTCGCGGGAGTCCGCCGCTACGTGATGGTGTCGTGGATCGGCTCGACCGCCGACCACGGCGTGCCCGAGAGCGACGGCTTCTTCGCCTACGCCGATGCGAAGTGGGCGGCCGACGAGCACCTGCGCTCCACCGATCTCGACGGCACGATCCTCGGCCCCGGCACCCTCACGTTCGACGACCCGACCGGTCGCATCGTGCTCGACCCCGAGGGCAAGGGCGAGGTGTCGCGTGCGGATGTCGCCGCGGTCATCGCTGCCGCGCTCGTCGAGCCGTCGACGTTCGGGCGCACCATCCGGTTCGGCAACGGTTCGGCCGACGCCGCCCTGCCCATCGCCGAGGCTTTGAGCTGATCGGATGAGAGCGCTGCGTCGCTGGATGCTCGCGACCGTCGCCGCCCTCGCGGTGGCGGCGGTCGCGGCACCGGCGGCGGCGCAGACGCCATCGGATGATCCGCGGCCGACCGCTCTTCGTCTGCAGACGGATGCCGCGACCCCGGCGGCTCTCGGACCCGCTGCGCGCGCGGAGGCAGAGGTGCGCGGCATGAGCGTCGCCGAGCAGGCGGCGAGCGTCGTGATGGGACACATCCCGGTGGCGGATCCCGCGGCACTCCACGCGTACATGCAGCAGGGACTCGGCGGCTTCATCCTGATGGGCTCGAACATTCCCGCCACCGAGCCGGAACTGCGCGCGCTCACCTCCGCGTTGACGGTCGACGAGTCGCTTCCTCCGCTGATCGCGATCGACCAGGAGGGCGGAATCGTCTCGCGTCTGCCGTCCGACGCGTTCGCGGCATCGACGACTCTGAAGTCCGCGCCGGTGGAGGACACGACGGATGCCTTCACGGCACGGGCCTCACTGGTCGCCCGCGCCGGGGTCAATGTCAACTTCGGCACCGTCGCCGACGTCACCGCGGATTCCGCATCCTTCATCTACGGGCGGGCTCTCGGCACCGACCCGTCGTCGGCCTCGGAGCGCGTCGCGGCGGCGACGACGGCGCAGGAGGAGTTCCTCGCTTCGACCCTCAAGCACTTCCCGGGACACGGAGCGGCGGAGGGGGATTCGCATCACGCGATCCCGACGACGCCGATGTCGAAGGAGCAGTGGCGCACGGCCGACGAGCCCCCGTTCGCCGCCGGGATCGATGCGGGTGCCTCGCTGCTGATGTTCGGACACCTCGCCTACACCGCGGTCGATGCCGCGCCCGCGTCGATGTCGGCCGAGTGGCATCGGATCGCTCGCGAGGAACTCGGGTTCGACGGCGTCATGGTGACCGACGATCTGGGCATGCTGCTCTCGTCGGGCGACCCCGCCTACGCGGATCCGGTGGCGAACGGCGTCGCCGCGATCGCCGCGGGCAACGACCTCGTGCTCATGATCGCGGGGTCCACGCCCGAGACCGCCGGTCGAATGGTCGCGGGACTGGTCGCCGCCGTGGAGTCCGGCGACCTGCCGGCAGAGCGACTCGCCGATGCGGCGACGCGCGTCAGGGAGCTGCGCCTCGAGCTGGCCGCCGACACCGCCGACTGGTCGGTGTGCGAGGACTGCACGCCCGCCGGCTGAACTCGCCTTACGCGGCCGCGGTATCCGCATCGCCGAGCCACGCGTCGAGCAGCGCCGTGCGCAATGCCGCACCGCGGTCGGCGAAGACCCGCTGGCGGCGCACGTAGTCCGCCTTGCCCTCGCTCGTCTCGATCGGCACCGGCTCGACGTTCCAGGCCGAGAGGTCGTAGGGGGCGGCCTGCATGTCGAGCAGACGGATGTCGCGCGCGAGCTCGAACGCATCGAGCAGCAGGTCGCCGGGAACGAGGGGACCGAGCTTGGTCGCCCACTTGTAGAGGTCCATCCCCGCGTGCAGGCAGCCCGGCTGCTCGAACAGCGGCTGCTCCTCGCGCGTGAGCGCCGAGCGGTTGAGGGGCACGGCCTCGGGAGTGAAGAAGCGGAAGGCATCGAAGTGGGTGCAGCGCAGATCGTGCGCCTCGACCACCGCGTCGGTGCCCTCTCGTCCCAGCCGGAGCGGCACGGGATGGCGGTGCTCGTCCGCCTGGTAGACCATGGCCCACTCGTGCAGACCGAAGCAGCCGAACTGTCCGGGCCGTGAAGCGGTGCGGCGCAGCATCCGTTCGACGAGTCCCGCGAGTTCCGGCTTCTCGCGCGCGAAAGCCGGAGCGTCGGGCACGACGCTGCCGGGAGCCGATCCCGCGGCGTACCAACGCCAGCCCGCGCGTTCCGCAGCGTCGGCGAGCTCGACGCCCGCGCCGGGATGCCAGCGACGCACCTGCGCGGGCTTGTACGAGTAGTAGGTGAAGAGGAAGTCCCACACGGGGTGCTTCTCCCCGGCCGCGGCGCGCGAGCGGTGCTCGGCGGTCAGGGCGTCGGCGCGCTCCTGGTGGGCGTGCTCCCGCGCGCGCCAGTCGACCTCGTCCAGGGGGAGGGACATGTCAGTCCAGGATGCCGGCGTCGCCGAGCCGGTCGCGGAGTCCGGCGCCGTCCTCGGCGCTGACCCACGGCACGTCTTCGTCGCCGTGCGGCTCGGCATCCGTGCGCCCACCGGCGAGAACGGCCTCTGCGGGGAGCAGACGACGGATCGCCACGCCGGCGACGGACTCGGGATGCTCCTCGAGGAAGGTCGAGTAGATGGCCTCGTCATGCTGCCCGTCGTCGCCGATGAGCAGCCAGCGCACGTGCGGGAACTCGTCGGCGAGCCGACGCAGGTTGGTGAGCTTGTGCTCACGGCCGCTGCGGAACCAGCGGTCGTGCGTGGGGCCCCAGTCGGTGAGGAGCATGGAACCGGCGGGGAAGAGGTGGCGGCTCAGGAAGCGACGGAGCGTCGGCGCGATGTTCCATGCGCCGGTCGACAGGTACACCATCGGAGCGCCGGGGTGCTGGCGCAGCAACTGGTCGAGGAGCACTCCCATGCCGGGCACGGGGATGCGGGCGTGCTCGTCGAGCACGAAGGAGTTCCAGAACGCGATGAACGGACGCGGCAGAGCGGTCACCATCACGGTGTCGTCGACGTCGGAGACGACCCCGAACGTGGTGGACTCGCCGACGACGAAGGCGGTCGCCTCGACCGGCTCCTGCTCTTCCGTCGACACGCGGAACGTCTGCCATCCGGCGTCGAGATCCGCGTGGATCACGGCGTCCACGACGCCGCCGCGATCGGCGACGACCTGGTGAACCGTGTCGCCGACGTGCACCGAGACCTTCGCGAAGCTCACCGGGATCCCGACGAAGCTTCGCCAGCCGCGGATGCTCGCGAGCTCCCCATCCTTGCCGCGTCGCTGCGGCGGCACGATCAGGACGCGCCCGACGACGCGCACCCAGCCGGGTCCGCCATAGCCCGGGAACGGCACGACCGTCGCGGTGCGACCCCGCTTGCGCGCACGAACTTCACGCCACACATGGAAGCGGTGTTCGAGTCGGGCGAACCAGTGGATCCGGGGCGCCGGGGGTGCGGAAGCCATTGGCTCAGTCTTTCACGTCCGCCTCGGGTTCCGTGTCGTGGGCCTCGAGGTGGCGGGCTTCCGAGCGCTCGAGGAGCTTCTTGCCGAGGTAGACCACGACGAGGAAGACGACGATGATGCCGACGAAGATGTATCCGGCGTAGTGCACGCGATCGACCATCTCGTCGAAGGTCAGCGCGGCGAGAGAGGTGACACTGACGTACGCGACCGCCCAGATCACGCAGGCGGGAGCCGTCCACGCCAGGAAACGCCGGTACGAGTAGGCGCTCATGCCGACCGTGAGGGGCACGAGGGAGTGCAGCACGGGCAGGAATCGCGAGAGGAAGATCGCGATTCCACCGCGGCGTTGCAGATAGCGCTCGGCACGCACCCAGTTCTTCTCGCCGATCCGGCGCCCGAGCCACGACGTGCGGATGCGGGGGCCGAGCCAGCGACCCAGGGCGAAACCGATGCTCTCGCCGATCAGCGCGCCGATGACGACGGCGATCACCATCGCGGTCGCCTCGACCGGACCTCGGACGCCGATCGAGGCCATGATCACGACGGTGTCGCCGGGCACGATGAGTCCGATGAGGACGCTGGTCTCGAGCATGACGGCGACGCCGGCGATGAGAGTGCGGGTGACGGGGTCGATCGAACGGATGAATTCGAACAGCCAGGTCAAGAGGTCATCCACAGCACGAGAATACGGGAGCGGCCAGGTTCTAGGCTGACAAGGTGCCCCATCGTCCACCCGCTCGTCCCCTTTCCGTCTGGGTCGAGCCCATTGACGTCTTCCGTGTTCTCGACGCCTCGTCGCCGGAGGTGTTCTGGCTCGACGCGGGTCCCGATACGGCGAACGGGTGGAGCTTCGTCGGTGTCGGCGAACCGTCGGCGCTGCCCGCTGATGTGGCGCTCGGGGAGGTCCGCGGCGCTCCCGCCGACGGGGGAGCGGCCGACGATGAACGACCGCCGTTCCGCGGCGGATGGGTGGGTTGGCACGACTACGAGACCGGGGCGGCCGCGGCCGGTGCCCCGACCGACGGCGGCGACGCGGATGACCGGGCGTCGTGGATGCGTGTGCGGCGTTTCGCCGCGTTCGACCATGCGCGTCGGCGGGTGTGGGTGCAGACCGAGGGAGACTTCGCCGAGTGGGAGTCCTTCGTCGAGGAGGCGGCGGTCGCGGCATCCGCTCTTCCCGACCTGCCGAAGGCGCCGGTCGCCGGTGTCGTGGCCGAGGCCCGGCACGAACCGGCGGAGTACGCGAGCCTCATCGAGCGCTGCCGTGACCTGATCCGGCAAGGGATCGCGTATCAGCTCTGCCTCACGACGCGCTTCTCGGCTTCCGGTGTCGGCGATGCGGTCGCGGTCTACGCGCGACTGCGCGCCGCGACGCCCGCGCACCACGGAGGTTTCGTTCGGATCCAGGGGCGTGCGCTGCTGAGCGCGAGCCCCGAGCAGTTCCTCCTCGCCGCGGACGGCGTCATCCGCACGCGACCCATCAAGGGCACGCGGCCGCGATCCGCGGATCCGATCGAGGATGCCGCTCTCGCCGCCGAGCTCGCCGTCAACCCCAAGGAACGCGCCGAGAACGTCATGATCGTCGACCTCATGCGCAACGATCTCTCCCGCGTCTGCGTCGCAGGGTCCATCCGCGTGGAGGGGCTGTGGGTCGTGGAGAGCTATCCCGCGGTGCACCAGCTCGTGAGCACGGTCAGCGGCGCGCCGGCGCCCGGTGCGACCGTCGGTTCACTCCTCGACGCCGCATTCCCCGCGGGCAGCATGACCGGGGCCCCGAAGCTCTCGGCCATGACGCGCCTGCACGCGCTCGAAGGCGGCCCGCGCGGGATCTACGCCGGATGCTTCGGGTACATCGGAATCGACGGCGCCGTCGATCTCGCGATGGTCATCCGCAGCATCGTGATCGATGGCGAGCGGGCGACCGTCGGCGCCGGTGGCGGGATCACCTGGGGATCGGATGCCGCGGCCGAGGTCGCCGAGGTCGCGACCAAAGCGCGTGCGCCGCTCGCGGCGCTGGGCGCTGTCCTGCCCGGGGCCTGGGGTTCCGATATCCTGAACTGATCCCGATTTTCCTTTCAGATTGGTCGTGCGTTCGTTGTCTGAGAACCTGTCCACCGCTCCCGCCGAGGACGAGACGTCGTCGGCTCATGCCATCCAGGCCAAGTGGCAGAAGTACTGGGCGGAGAACGAGACGTTCCTCACCGGCGGTGATGACGACACGCGCCCCCGGCGTTACGTGCTCGCGATGTTCCCGTACCCGTCCGGCGACCTGCACATGGGGCACGCCGAGAACTACCTGTACTCCGACATCGTGGCGCGCTTCTGGCGTCACCGCGGGCACAACGTCCTGAACCCGATCGGGTGGGACTCCTTCGGGCTGCCCGCCGAGAACGCGGCGATCCGTCAGGGCGCCGACCCGCGCGAGTGGACGTATCAGAACATCGCGCAGCAGAAGGTCGGATTCCAGGCGTACGGCGTCTCGTTCGACTGGTCGCGCGTGCTGCACACGTCCGACCCCGAGTACTACCGCTGGAACCAGTGGCTGTTCCTGAAGATGCACGAGCGCGGTCTCGCCTACCGCAAGAAGAGCGCCGTCAACTGGTGCCCCAACGACCAGACGGTGCTGGCGAACGAGCAGGTCGTCGACGGTCGCTGCGACCGTTGCGGCTACGAGGTCGTCAAGAAGAAGCTGACGCAGTGGTACTTCCGCATCACCGACTATGCCGATCGTCTGCTCGACGACCTCAACCAGCTCGAGGGCTTCTGGCCGCACAAGGTGCTGCAGATGCAGCGCAACTGGATCGGCCGCTCGGTCGGCGCCGACGTCGACTTCCGTATCGAGGGCCGTGACGAGCCGGTCACCGTGTTCTCGACACGCCCCGACACGCTGCACGGTGCCACGTTCTTCGTCGTCGCGCCCGATTCCGACCTGGCCGCTGAGCTGGCGGCGGATGCTCCGGCCGAGGTGCGCGAGCGCTTCCAGACGTACCTCGAAGGGGTGCAGAAGGAGACCGACATCGCCCGCCAGGCGACGGATCGCCCCAAGACGGGCGTCTTCCTCGAGCGCTACGCGATCAACCCGGTCAACGGCGAGAAGCTGCCGATCTGGGCTGCCGACTACGTACTGGCCGACTACGGTCACGGTGCGGTCATGGCGGTTCCCGCGCACGACCAGCGCGACCTCGACTTCGCCCGCGCGTTCGACCTGCCGGTCAAGGTCGTCGTCGATACGACGGCGCCCATCACGGGAGCGATGCCGGTCATCGAGGTCGACGACGAGGGCGTGCCGATCGACACCGGCGCGCTCGACGACCAGAACCCCGCGTCGACGGGCATCGCGCTCACGGGTGAGGGGCGTCTGATCAACTCGGGCGAGCTCAACGGCCTGTCGAAGCGCAACGCGATCGCCCGCGCGATCGAGCAGCTCGAGGCATCGGGCACCGGTCGCGCCGCGAAGAACTACCGTCTGCGCGACTGGCTGATCTCGCGTCAGCGGTTCTGGGGAACGCCGATCCCGATGCTGCACGCCGAAGACGGCAGCATCATCCCGGTCGCGGAGGACAAGCTGCCGGTTCGTCTGCCGAGCATCGAGGGCCTCGATCTCAAGCCGAAGGGCACCTCGCCCCTGGGCGGTGCCGAGGGCTGGGTGCGCACGGTCGACCCGGCCACCGGTGAGCCCGTGCTGCGCGACCCCGACACGATGGACACCTTCGTCGACAGCTCGTGGTACTTCCTGCGCTTCCTGTCGCCGAACAGCGATCAGGTCGCCTTCGACCCGGCCCAGGCCGCACGATGGGCTCCGGTCGACTCCTACATCGGCGGGGTCGAGCACGCGATCCTGCACCTGCTGTACGCACGCTTCATCACGAAGGTGCTGTTCGACATGGGGCTGATCGACTTCACCGAGCCGTTCTCGAACCTGATCAACCAGGGCATGGTTCTGCTCGACGGCCAGAAGATGTCGAAGAGCAAGGGCAACCTCGTGCTCTTCCAGGAGGAGCTCGACGCGCACGGCGCCGACGCACTGCGCGTGGGCCTGGCGTTCGCGGGGCCCGTGGAAGACGACAAGGACTGGGCCGACGTCTCGACGACGGGTGCCCAGAAGTTCCTGTCGCGGGCGCTGCGCATCGCGCGCGAGGTCTCGAGCCCGGTCGACGTCGTCTTCGACGGTGGTGATGCGGCGCTGCGCCGCACGACGCACAAGCTCCTGTCCGAGGCCCCGGCGCTCGTCGAGCAGACCAAGTTCAACGTGCTCGTCGCCCGCCTGATGGAGCTGGTGAACACCATCCGCAAGACGATCGACAACGGTGCGAACGGTGCTGCCGACCCGGCGGTGCGCGAAGCCACCGAGACCGTCGCCGTGATGCTCGACCTCATCGCCCCGCACACGGCGGAGGAGATGTGGGAGATCCTCGGACACGAGCCCTCCGTGGGTCTCGTCACGTGGCGTTCGGCGAACCCGGCGCTGCTGGTCGAAGACACCATCACCGCCGTCGCGCAGGTCAACGGCAAGGTGCGCGCTCAGCTCGAGGTCTCCGCACGCATCGGCGAGGCGGAGCTCGAAACTCTCGCCCGCGGCGATGAGCGCGTGATCCGAGCGATCGGTGACAAGGAGATCGTCAAGGTCATCGTGCGCGCGCCCAAGATCGTGAGTTTCGTCGTCAAGGGCTGATCCGCTCGCTCGATCGAGACCGCCGTCCGGATGCCGGGCGGCGGTCTCGGCGTTCCGGCGGGTGTGGTTCTGCACGGCGCGCGATCGGTCGGAGTTATCCACTGCGCGCGGAAAGTGGCGCGGAGAGGCGGAATCGGGCGGCCTAGCGTGGGCGGATGCCGCCGACCGAAGCACTTCCCGACGAAGACCTGCCTGTGGATGCTGCGCTCGTGGATCCTCCGTTTGCGCCCCGGCGCCTGCGTCTGAGCATCGGAGCGGCGGTCGTGCTCGCCCTCGTCGTGCTCTCGGTCGCGGTCGGGCTCGGGATACTCCGCGGGCAGGCCGCGCCCGTCGAGACGGTGTCAATCGGAGACGAGTCGATCGGTGCGACCGATGCCGCGGGAGCAACCGCGCCGGGCGGGGAGCTCTACGTGCACGTCCTCGGCGCCGTCGAGAAGCCGGGCCTGTACGTGCTCGCGATCGATGCCCGGATCGTCGACGCCCTCGCTGCGGCCGGCGGCACGACCGAGGAGGCCGACCTCGCCGCGATCAACCTCGCCCGCATCGTGACCGACGGTGAGCAGGTGGTCGTGCCCGTCGTCGGCGCGGGCGCTCTCGTACCGGGTTCCGGGACGACTCCGGGCTCGGGGACGACGACTCCGGGCGACGACCGAATCGACCTGAACTCCGCGGATCAGGCGGCGCTCGAGACCCTTCCGCGCATCGGCCCCGCGCTGGCCGAGCGCATCATCTCGTGGCGCGACGAGAACGGGCGTTTCCAGACCGTCGACGACCTTCTCGCCGTGCCGGGCATCGGCGAGAAGCTGCTCGAGGGTCTGCGCGACGGCGTGCGGGTGTGAGGAGACGCGACCTCCGACTGCTGCCGATCGCCGGGGGAGCATGGGCCACGGGGCTGCTGTGCGTGTTCCTCCCGCAGATCGCGGGCGCGGTGGCTGCCTTCTGCGTGCTGGCCGCTGTCGTCGCCGGGGCAATCGTCGGGCGCTCCCGTGCGCGTGGCGTGGAGCGCGGGGGCCTCATGATCGTGGTGCTCGCGGCGGCGGCCGCGGTGGCGACGACAGCCTGCCTCGCGATGCCGGCACGCGAGGCGGTTCGTGAGCGAGAGGCGTATGCGGTCGACGTGGTCGCGGACGTGTCGTCGTCGGCGTCGGTCGGGAAGGACGGGCGTCTCTGGTTCGAGGCGCAGTCGAGCTCCGTCGGTTCGTCGGACGAGAAGGTGGCGGTCTCGGCGCCGGTGCGCATCGGTATCGAGCCGGACGAGGGCTTCGATCTCGGCGCGACGATCCGAGTGACGGGGCAGATGGAGGCGACGGATGCGGGCGAGCGCGCCACGGTCGTCGTCTTCGCGAGCGAGGCGGAGATCATGCGCCCGGCGTCGGGGGTCTTCGCTGTGGCCGCAGGTGCGCGCAGCGCGTTCATCGAGCGAGCGACGCGCCTGCCCGAGCCGGGTGCCGGGTTGCTGCCCGGTCTCGCCGTCGGTGACACCCGGGCGGTCTCCGACGCTCTGAACGACGACATGCGCACGAGCGGCCTCAGCCACCTCACGGCCGTCTCCGGCGCCAACTGCGCGATCGTGGTCGCGGCGGCGTTCTGGCTCGTGGCCCTGTGCGGGGGTGGGCGCCGTCTGCGGGTCTTCGTCGCCGCACTCGCACTGGCGGGGTTCGTGGTGCTGGTGACCCCCGAACCCAGTGTGATCCGCGCGGCGGTGATGGCCGGGGTCGCGATGCTCACGGTGCTCCTCGGGCGTCCGAGCGCGGGCGCGGGGATGCTCGCGCTGTGCGCGACCGGCATCCTCATCGCCGATCCGTGGCTGGCCGCGACGGCCGGGTTCGCCCTGTCGGTCGCGGCATCGGGAGCGCTCATCCTGCTGGCGCCTCCGCTCGCGCGCGGGCTCGCGCGGTGGATGCCGCAGCCGCTCGCTCTCGCGATCTCGGTGCCCCTCGCCGCTCAACTGGCCTGCGGTCCGATCATCGCGCTGTTCGCCGAGCAGCAGTCCCTGGTGGGGATCGCCGCCAACCTGCTCGCCGCTCCCGCGGCGCCGATCGCGACCGTGATCGGTCTTCTCGCCTGCCTCGCTGCCCCGATCCCGATGCTCGCCGATCTTCTCGCGGCATCCGCCTGGTTGCCGGCCGCGTGGATCTCGGTGACCGCGACGGTGAGCGCGCGATTGCCGCTCGCGCAGGCATCCCTGGTTCCCGGCATCGGCAGTGCCGTGCTCGTCGCGGTGCTCAGCGCCGCCCTGGGGATCATCGTGCGCGGGCGGCGAGGAACGAGCGGGGTCGGCGGCCGCCGAGGCCGGTGGTTCTCCTGGACGTACCGCATCGCGGCGGTGGTGCTCATCGTGGCGCTCTCGCTCGGCGGTGCGCATTTCGCTCTGCAGGGGCCGCTCGCGGCGATGGCGGCGCCATCCGGCTGGTCGATCGCGGCGTGCGACGTGGGGCAGGGGGATGCGCTGCTCGTGCGATCGGAAGGAGAAGTCGCACTGATCGACACCGGTCCGGAGCCGGGCCCGCTCGGCGACTGCCTGCGGTCGCTCGGCATCGACCGCATCGACCTCCTCGTGTTGACGCACTTCGATCTCGATCATGTCGGGGGAGCGGACGCCGTGCGCGGACGGGTCGACGCGGTGCTCCACGGACCCGTCGTCGAGGCGGAGGAACAGTTGATCCTCGACGGGCTGGGGGCCGGTGGTGCGACTGTCACCGAGGCGACAGCGGGGATGCGCGGCACGCTCGGTGCATCGACCTGGCGGGTGCTCTGGCCGCTCCGCGAGTCGGCGGTGTTCCCCTCCGGCAACGACGCGAGTGTCGTGATGGAGGTCTCCGGTGGTGGCGTGCCGCGCTCGCTCTACCTCGGCGACCTGTCGGCCGAAGCGCAGCGGATGCTCGCGCGCAACGCCCGTCTGGCGGGACCCTACGACGTGGTCAAGGTCGCCCATCACGGCAGTGCCGATCAGGATCCCGCGATCTACGAGACGATCCGTCCGGCGATCGCGGTCTTCAGCGCGGGCATCGACAACGACTACGGCCATCCGCGCGCGGAGACGCTCGACCTGCTCACGGCGGTCGGGGCGCACGTGCTGCGCACCGATCGACAGGGACGCATCCTGCTGGGGATCGACGACGACCGGATCGCGGTCTGGACGGAATCCGACGTCGGTGCCCGCGAGTAGGCTGGATCCATGGCAGCTCCGCGATCCTCTTCCCGCACCGCCGCCAAGCCGTCGAAGATCCCCCAGGTCTCCTGGCGAGAACCGCGTCCCGCCCCGCTCGTGCTGGTGTCCGGGCCCGAGGAGATCTGCGCCGAGCGTGCGATCGCCGGCATCCGCGACTATCTGCGCGCGGAGGACCCGGCCCTCGAGGTCAGCGACATCCGGGCCGACGACTACGCACCCGGCACCCTGCTTGCCATGACGTCGCCGTCGCTCTTCGGCGAGCCGCGGCTCGTGAGGGTCTCGGGCGTCGAGCGCTGCTCCGATGCCTTCCTGCAGGAGGCCGTGTCGTACCTCGACCAGCCGCAGGACGGTGCCACCGTGATCCTCCGGCACACCGGAGCCAGCGTGCGCGGTAAGAAGCTTCTCGACGCTCTGCGCGCCGGAACGGGGGAGGGCATCGAGATCGCCTGCCCCGCCATCAAGCGCGACGGTGACCGCGTCGATTTCGCCGCCGGTGAGTTCAAGGCCGCGAAGAAGCGCATCCAGCCCTCGGCGCTGCGGGCGCTCGTCTCGGCCTTCGCCGACGACCTCACCGAGCTCGCCGCCGCTTGCCAGCAGCTCATCGGCGATGTCGAGGGCGATGTGACCGACGACATCGTCACCAAGTACTACGGCGGCCGCGTCGAGGTCTCCGCCTTCGTCGTCGCCGACACGGCGATCGCCGGTCGCTACGGCGAGGCGCTCATCTCGCTGAGGCACGCGCTGTCGTCGGGCGCCGATCCGGTGCCGATGGTGGCGGCCTTCGCGATGAAGCTGCGCACCATGGCGCGTGTCGCGGGAAACCGGGAACCGAGCCGTCAGCTCGCCCAGCGCCTCGGCATGAAGGACTGGCAGGTCGATCGTGCACGACGCGATCTCGCCGGGTGGAACGAGCGCTCGCTCGGGCTCGCGATCCAGGCGACGGCACGGGCTGATGCCGAGGTGAAGGGCGCATCGCGCGACCCGATCTTCGCGCTCGAGCGCATGGTGACGGTCATCGCCACCCGTCGCCCGTTCGGCGAGGAGTAGTCCGCCACTCCGCTCCGTCGCCTCAGGGGAGAAGCCTGCACGCGTCACCGACACGAAGAAGGCCCGCCCCGCGAACGGGACGGGCCTTTCTCAGCGGTGCTGGCTCAGAGAGCGGCGACCGACTTGGCGATGGCCGACTTGCGGTTCGACGCCTGGTTCTTGTGCAGGACACCCTTGCTGACGGCCTTGTCGAGCTTGACGGCGGCCTTCTTGAGGGTGGCCTCGGCGGCTGCCTTGTCGCCTGCGGCGACGGCTGCCTTGGTCTGACGAACGAGGGTCTTGAGCTCGCTCTTCACGGCCTTGTTGCGCTCGTGAGCCTTCTCGTTGGTCTTGTTGCGCTTGATCTGCGACTTGATGTTTGCCACGTGTGGACGCTTTCTGTACAGGAGTGATTCGGAGTGCCGGCAGCAGAAGAGGGCTGCTGCACGACGGTCGTGAGGGAAGAACCCACACGCAAGCCAAGAAGCAACTCTACCAGCAGTCGAGCGGATCACGCGAAACGACGCCTCTCGGGTGGCGTCCGGAGTCCGACACGACGAGCCGATCGCGGAACTCGGTCGCGCGAAACGCGGTACCGGGTGCAGAATCAGGAGCACCCGACACAGACGCCAAGGAGCGACATGAGTTCTGCTTCCCGCGATACCGTTCTGCCCTCAGGTCTCCGCTGGTCCGCGGCGACGTCCGCCATCCAGATCGAAGGCTCTCCCTCCGACGGCGGGGGAGGACGCTCGATCTGGGACGATTTCGTCGATGTGCCGGGTGCGGTGCGAGACGCCTCGACGCCGCAACGCGCGTGCGACAGCTATCGGCATCCGGAGGCGGATGTCGCCCTGGTGGCGGACCTCGGCATCGACCGCTATCGCTTCTCGATTCCGTGGGCGCGGGTGCAGCCGGACGGGCGCGGCCCGGCCAGCACCGCCGCGCTCGATCACTACTCCCGCTTCGTCGATGCCCTGCTCGAGGTCGGCGCGACCCCGTTCCCGACGCTGTACCACTGGGAGATGCCGAGCGCGGTGGAGTCCGACGGCGGCTGGCTCGTCCGCGATACGGCCGAGCGCTTCGCGGACTATGCCGCGATCGTGGCGGATCGGCTCGGCGATCGGGTGACCCACTGGTACACGCTCAACGAACCGGCGATGACCACGCTGCAGGGGTACGGCACCGGGGCGCTCGCCCCCGCACGACCGCTGCTCTTCCACGCCCTGCCGACCGTCCACCATCAGCTCCTGGCGCACGCGTTCGCCGCCGAGGCGCTGCGTTCGCGGGGCGCGACGGCCGTCGGACTCGTCAACAACCACACCCGCGTGCTGCCGCTCACCACATCGCGGGAAGACCTCGTGGCGGCGACCATGTACGACACGCTCCACAACGGGCTGTTCAGCGAACCCCTGCTCGCGGGTGAGTACCCCGACCTCGAGGCGTTCGGCCTGCCGCCGATGCCCGTGCTCGACGGTGAACTCGCGCGCATCGCGGGGTCGATCGACTTCTACGGCATCAACTTCTACAACCCGACGACGGTGACCGCCGCCGATCCGGCGGGACCACTGCCGTTCGAGATCGTGCCGACGCCCGAGGCACCCGTCACCGGTTTCGGCCCGGAGTGGCCGATCGTGCCCGGGGCGCTCCGCGATCTGCTCATCGACCTCCATCGGCGGCATCCGCACATGCCACCGGTGATCATCGGCGAGAACGGCGCCTCGTTCCCCGAGCCCGACGACGCGGTCCGCGTCGACGACGCCGATCGCATCGACTACCTCGCCGATCACATCGCGGCGGTCGGCGAGGCGATGGCCGCGGGCGTTCCCGTCGAGGAGTACACGGTCTGGTCGCTCCTGGACAACTGGGAGTGGGCCGACGGATTCGCCCAGCGCTTCGGCCTCGTGCACGTCGATTTCACCACGGGGGAGCGCACACCCAAGGCTTCGTACGACTGGTACCGCGACGCCATCGCCCGCACGCGCACCGCAGTGGCGATCGAGCGGAGCGTGCAATGACCGCGGCGACGCGGGTCGGCGCGCGATGGATGTCGCTGTTCACCCTCGCCTGGCTCGCCATCTGGACCGTGCAGCTCACGCCCGTGCAGCTCCTCCTGCCGCTGCAGCTCGACACCCCCGAAGACGATTGGATCCGGGGAGTGGTCTCCTCGGGGCTCGTCCTCGGCATCGGCGGACTCGCGGGCATCGTCGCCGGACCGCTCGCCGGGGCGCTGTCGGATCGTGCTCGACCGGGGCGCCCTCGACGGCGTCCGTGGGCGCTGGCGGGGGTGTGGACGACCGCGGCCTTCCTGGTGCTCACCGGTTTCTCCGAGGGGCCCTGGGCGGTCGGCGGGGCGTGGGTCGGTGTATCGATCGGTGTCGCGGTGTCGTCGGCGGCCTTCACCGCGATGATCGCGGACCAACTGCCCACGACCCAGCGGGGCGCGGCATCCGCGGCCGTCGGGTCGAGTCAGGCCGTCGGGATCGTGCTGGGCGTCGGCCTCGTCGTTCTCCTCGGGCTCGACATCGTCTCGGGCTATCTGCTGCTCGCCGCCGTGATCGCGGCGGTCGGCACTGCGGTGGCCCTGCTGCTTCCCGATCCCTCCGCGTCGGAGGCCGTGCGGCCGACGACCCGCGACCGTCGGCCCCTCGCCTCGCTGCGCGATCGCGACTTCGCGTGGATGCTCGCCGGGCGCCTCGTGACCAACGTCGGCAATGCGTTGGGGACCGCGCTGTTCCTCTTCTTCCTGCTGCACGGACTCGGTCAGCCGTCGTCGACGGCGCAGGACAACCTGCTGCTGCTCATCGTCGTCTACACGCTGTTCGTGGTCGCGGCATCCGTTCTCACCGGCATCCTGTCGGACCGCACGGGCGACCGGCGCCGGCTCGCCGTGATCGCCACGGTGGTGCAGGCGGCATCCGGTGTGGCGATCGCGCTCGTGCCGACCTTCGAGATGACGATGGTCGCCGCCGCCCTCATGGGGCTCGGCTACGGCGCGTTCTCGACCGTCGGCCTCGCGTTCGCCGCCGATCTGCTGCCCGATGAGAAGGACCACGCCCGCGATCTCGGCATCGTGAACGTCACGGCCGCTCTCGGCCAGCTGATCGGTCCGGTGCTCGGGGCGGGACTCGTGGCGCTGGTGGGAGGATTCTGGCTCGTCTTCGCCGCCGCCGCGGTGCTGTCACTCGCAGGCGGAGTGCTCACCGGCCTCGCGAGGCAGCTGCAGAGGTCATGAGCTCTCGTTCTCGAGGGTCGCGATCGCGAGCTGCAGCACGGCGTTGAAGACGCGAGGTCGCATCGCCGTGACGAGATGCGTGGTGCGCGGTACCACGATGAGCTCGGCCTGGGGGGCCAGCGAGCAGAAGAGCGCCTCGTGGCGGCGCAGCTGGTCGTACTGGCCGTTGACGAACCAGAGCGGCAGTCGGATGCGGGCGACCGCCGCGGCGAGGTCGAGCGCCGCGAGGCTGCCCAGGGCGATGTCCTGCGCGTCGAGCGCGTAGCCGCCTGCGCCGAAGTCTTCGCGAGTATCCGGGGGGATCGTCGCGTCGAGCACACGATCCGAGAGCCAGCGTCCGCGGTCGGGTAGTGAATCCATCGCGCGCGCGAGCCAGCGATAGGCGGCGAGCCCGGCACCGACGGGCAACGCGGTGCACGACGCCGCGACGAGGCCCGCGACCGGTGTCGTCTCCCCGCCTCCGGTGTAGGCGAGAGACAGGATTCCGCCCATGGAGTGCCCGACCAGCAGCACCGGTCCGCGCGTCGCCGCATCGCGGACAGCGGCATCGATCGTGTGCAGGGCCTCGTGGAGCGTGAAGTCCTCGGCGATGCGCGTGCCGTGCCCCGGCAGGTCGACCGCGGTGTGCGCGTACCCCCGCGCGTCGAGGAACGCCTGTTGCGAACGCCACATGGTGGCCGACGTGCGGATGCCGTGCACGAAGACGATCTGGACGCTCACGCTCTCAGCCTAGGTGCGCAGCCCGCGCACCGCACGAGAAAGCGGGGCCGGTGGAAGACCACCGACCCCGCCTGCTCGTCGCGGGGTGCGTCAACGCGGTCCGGGGCAGTACTTGATGCACTTGATGGGCCAAGGACCCGCACCGCCCCCACCTCCGCCGTCACCGGGATGGGTGATGTCGACGACTGCACCTGCGGGGATCGCTGACCCCAGGGTGAGCATCGAAGCCGCCGCGACCCCGACGATCGAGTTCCGGACAGTCGTCTTCTTGTCTTTCAGCATGAGCGCCCTCCTTTGGACTCCGTCTGTGCGTGTGCGAGAAATTAATCCGAATGCGCAGCCTCGTCCAGGGGGGTTGCGCAGTGCGGATTCCCTGGGTAGACGCGTGTGGGGGCCGGCGATCTCTCGCCGACCCCCACACGATGGGTGAGTGCTAGATCACTTCTCCCAGCCCACGTTCTCGACGGGCAGGAGCCCGAAGAGGTCGAGACCCGTGTAGGTCTCGGGGGTGAGGTTGGCGAGTCCCTTGGTCACCGTGCGGATCTCGGGGCCGGAGTACAGCGGCAGGATGCCCCACGTCTCCTTGATGACCTCGGTCTCGACCTTGGTGCCCTCGGCGATCTGCTCCTCCGCGGTGGGGAGGTCGGCGACGCCCGCGATCTTCTCGTCGAGCTCCGGGGTGCCGGTGGCCGACAGGTTCAGGCCGCTGTCGGAGCAGTAGACCTGGCAGAAGTACGCGAAGCCGTAGGGGTCGCTCGACGAGAAGCCCATGAGGATGATGTCCCAGTCCTTCGTCGTCACCGTCGTCGAGAACTCCGAGCTCGGGCGCACGTCGACCGTGACCTCGACGCCGATCGCCTTGAGCTGCGCCTGGATGACCTTACCGCGGGTCTCGACGATGGGGTCGTCACCGAAGACGGGGAGGTTGACGGCGAGTCGCACGCCGTCCTTCTCGCGAACGCCGTCGCTGCCGGCGACCCATCCCGCCTCGTCCAGGATGCTGTTCGCCTCGTCGTCGTCGAACTTCCAGCCGGCCTCGCTCAGCGAGTCGACGTAGCCGTCCTGGAACGGGAAGAGGATGAGCGAGCCGGCCGGCTCCTCGGTGTAGCCCAGGCCGTTCCAGACGACCTCCTTGAGCTGCTCACGGTCGATCGCCTTCATGATCGCCTCGCGCACCTTGATGTCGGCGAGCTGCGGGCGCTCGGCGTTCAGCTGCATGAGGTTGGTGGCGGTGCGCTGGGCCTTGTAGGTGACGACGTCATCCATGTCGGCGACCTGCGCGAGGCGGTCGGACGTGCCGGTCGATGCCATGTTGATCTCGCCGGCCTTGAACGCGTTGATCTCGGCGGTATCGTCGAGCTGACGGAAGGTGACCTTGTCGAGCAGCGGCTTGTCGCCCCACCAGTCCGGGTTCGGCTCGAAGATGACCGTGCCGCCCTTGGGGTCGAACTCGGTCATCTCATAGGGGCCTGCACCCCAGTCGGGGTTCGCCTCGTTGAGGTAGCCCTCGTTGAAGAGCTCCGGCGTGTTGATGTTCGGGTTGACGAGGTGCCAGAACAGGCCGTTCGTCCAGGGGTAGACCTGGGTGAACGTCACGACGGCCTGGCGGTCGTCGGTGCCCTGCTCGACGCTCTCGATCAGCGAGTAACCGTCGGTGGAGTTGGGGACGTAGCCCTCATCCGTCGACCGCAGCGCCTTCCAGGTCTGCTCGTAGGCGGTCCAGTCGATCGGCGTCCCGTCGTTCCAGACGGCGTCGGGGTTGATCGTGTAGGTGACGACGGTCTTGTCGTCCACGACCTCGGTGGTCCAGTCGGTCAGGTAGTTCGGGTTGGCGTATGCCTCGCCCTCCGGCGTCATGAGGATCGTCTGAGGGTTGTACCACTCCCAGAGCGTCGCGGTGTCGACCGTGGCGTCGGAGTGGTTGGCGTTCATCTGCGGCGTGATCTCACCGATGGGGAAGGTGACCTCGCCGCCCTCCTGCAGATTCTCGCGGGGCTGCGGGTTGTAGTCCGCGCCCGTGACGGCTTCGGCTTCGCCGCCGTTGTCGGTGCTACCGCCGTCGCCGCCCGATGCGCAACCGCTCATGACGAGTGCGAGGGCGCCGCTGAGGGCGAGAGCGCCCAGCAGCTTCTGATGCCTTTTCATGGTTTGGTGCTCCTTCTTGTGCCGTGTCGGCCTGTGGGGATGGGGAGAGGTTAAGCCTGTCGTGCGTCGAGGTCGATTAATCGTTGTTAACCGTTACCGGAAGTGGCACGCGTTCATGTGCGCGGACGACGCACCCGTCAATGCGGGCACCTCGCCCTCGCACCGCGCCTGCTGCTCCGGCGCGAGCGTCGGGTAGAGGGGGCACCGGCTGACGAACGAGCAGCCGCGCACCTCCTCGGTCGGGCTGGGGAGATCGCCCGAGAGGACGATCCGCTCGCGCGCGCGCTCGATGTCGGGATCGGGAACGGGGATCGCCGACAGCAGTGCCTGCGTGTACGGATGCTGCGGATCGTCGAACACGCTGTCGACGTCGCCCTCCTCGACGAAGGCGCCGAGGTACATCACCGCGACGCGATCGGCGATGTGGCGGACGACGGCGAGGTCGTGCGCCACGAAGAGGTAGGAGATCCCGAGCTTCACCTTGAGCTCGTCGAGAAGGTTGATCACACCGGCCTGGATCGACACGTCGAGCGCCGAGACGGGCTCGTCGAGCACGATGATCTTGGGGTTGGTGGCGAGGGCGCGGGCGATTCCGATGCGCTGTCGCTGTCCACCCGAGAAGGCTCCGGGGAACCGATCCGAGTGCGCCGGATCGAGACCGACGAGATCCATGAGCTCGTCGACGCGGTTGTCGGCCTCGTCTCCCTTGACGCCGATGGCGTGCAGCGGTTCGGCGATGATGTCGGCGACGGTCATGCGCGGGTCGAGGGCGCCCATCGGGTCTTGGAACACGATCTGGATGTCGCGCCGCAGATGGCGCTCCTCGGCGCCGCGCTTGACGTCGGAGACGCTCTTGCCGCCGATGCGGATGTCGCCGTTCTCCTGCGGCACGAAGTCCATGATCTGCAGGAGGGTCGTGGACTTACCGCTGCCGGACTCCCCGACGATCGCCATCGTCTCACCCTTGCGCACGTCGAAGGTGACGCCCTTGACCGCGTGGACCGAACCCACGCGGCGCTTGACGAAGGCGCCCTTGAGCAGCGGGAACGTCTTGGTGAGATTGGTGACCTCGAGTGCGATCGGGCGTTCCTCCCGCGGGGTGCGGGTCAGCGCGCTCTCCGGGATCGGCGGCACGGGGTAGACGGGCAGCCCACCGAGCATGCCGCCGTCGTCGATCTCGTGCGATCGGATGCACGCGGCGCGGTGCTCGCTGGACGTGCTGGTCGGCACCGGGAGCAGTTCGGGCTCCGACGCGCGGCACGCGTCGATCGCGATCGGGCATCGGGCCGCGAACGGGCAGGCGTCCGGAAGGTCGATCAGCAGTGGGGGATTGCCGTGGATCGGGATGAGCGGTACCTTCTCGGCGGCGTCGACCCGGGGCATCGCGCCGAGGAGGCCGATCGAGTACGGCATCCGCGTGTGGTGGAAGAGCTCGCGCACCGGCGCCTGCTCGACGGCGCGTCCCGCGTACATGACGAGGACGTCGTCGGCTGTCTTGGCGACGACCCCCATATCGTGGGTGATGAGGATCACCGCGGCGCCGGTCTCGCGCTGCGCCGTGCCGAGCAGGTCGAGGATCTGCGCCTGGATCGTGACGTCGAGGGCGGTCGTGGGCTCGTCGGCGATGATCAGTTTGGGGTTGTTCGCCATGGCGATGGCGATGACCACGCGCTGGCGCATACCGCCCGAGAACTCGTGCGGGAACGCCTTCAGGCGCCGCTCCGGATTCGGGATGCCGACGAGACGGAGGAGCTCGATCGCGCGGGCCTGGGCCTCTTTCTTGCCCATGCTCTTGTGCACGGTGAGCGCTTCGACCAGCTGATCGCCGATCGTGAAGACGGGCGTCAGAGACGTGAGCGGATCCTGGAAGACCATCGACAGGCCGTTCCCACGGATCATCGACAGCTGGGCATCCGTCTTGCCGATCAGTTCCTGGCCGTCGAAGACGATCGATCCGTCGACCTTCGCGTTCTCGGTCAGCAGGCCCATGATCGCCAGCGAGGTGACGGACTTGCCCGAGCCGGACTCGCCCACGATGCTCAGCGTGCGGCCGGCTTCGAGGTCGAACGAGATGCCGCGCACCGCGTCGACGCGACCGGCCTCCGAGGGAAAACTGACGCGCAGGTCGCGGACGGAGAGGATGGGAGCGGTCATGCGCGGCCTCCCGCGGCAGAGGTCGGGTCGAGGGCATCGCGCAGACCGTCGGCGATCAGAGCCATCGAGATGGTGAGGAGGGTGAGCGCGGCCGCGGGGAAGTAGAACAGCCAGGGTGCGCTCGTGATGGTCGCCGAGCCGGAGCCGATGAGCGAGCCGAGAGACACGTCCGGCGCCTTCACACCGAAGCCGAGGAACGACAGGCTGGTCTCGGTCTGCACCGCGCCGACCACGCCGAGCGTGAAGTTGATGACCAGCAGCGATCCGATGTTGGGGAGCATGTGGCGCAGCACGATCCGGAATCCGGGCACGCCCATGTACTTCGCGGCGGAGATGTATTCGCGTTCGCGCAGGGAGAGGGAGAGCGTCCAGATCACGCGGGCGGGGAAGAACCAGTTGATCGCGATCATGATGACCGCGATGATCCGCCAATCGCCGCCGGCGCTGTTCGAGATCATCGCGAGGATGAGGAACGTCGGCACGACCATGAGGAAGTGGATGACGACGAGCACGCCGCGCTCGAACACGCCACCGAAGTACGCGGCTGCCGCGCCGATGAGCGCGGAGAGCACGGTCGTTCCGATCGACACGGCCAGGGCGATCATGAGCGACCGCTGCAGGCCGACGACGACCTGGGCGTAGAGGTCGTTGCCCGCGCCGTTCGTACCGAACCAGTGCTCGGCCGACGGGGGCTTCGTCAGTGCGAGGAAGTCCAGTTCGATGTGGTCGTACTGCTGGAAGAGGGGGCCGATCAGGGCGAACAGCACGATGAAGACGAAGATCACCGCGCCCGCGACGGCACCGCGGTTGCGCAGGAAGCGGCGACCGTAGAGTTCGAACTTCGACATCCGCTTGCGCGGTGTGCGCACCGGGGTCGCCGGCGGGTCGTCGCCGTGGCGGAGGGGATCGGAGAGGTCTGCGATGCTCATGGTTCAGCTCACCCGCACTCGTGGATCGAGGATGACCACGGCGATGTCCGAGAGGACGGCGCCGATCGCGGTCATCACTGCGCCGAAGGCCGCGACGGCGACGACGCCGTGGATGTCGTTCGTCGCGATGGTCTGTGTGAAGTACTTGCCCATGCCGTTCCAGCCGAAGATCGATTCGGTCAGGACGGCGCCGGTGAAGACCGCCGGGATGGAGAAGGCCACCTGGGTCGTCACGGGGATCAGCGAGGTGCGCAGCGCGTGGCGGCGGATCGCCTGGGACTTGGTCAACCCCTTGGCGCGCGCGGTGCGCACGTAGTCGGCGTTGATGTTGTCGAGCAGCAGCGAGCGCTGCAGGAAGTGGATGCCGGCGTAGCTGACGAGGATCAGCGCGATCGTCGGGAGTATCAGATGTTGCAGCGCATCGATGAGCACGGGGAAGAACCCGCTCACCCCCGGACTCGCTGCGCCCGTGACGAAGAAGATCCGCGTCCCGGTCGCGCTGTTCGCCTGGATCGCGAGCAGCACGATTCCCAGCGACGCGACGACGATCGGGATGTTCATCGTGATGATCGAGGTCGCCTGGCCGATCCGGTCGGCGAGCTTGTACTGGCGGGAGGCGGTGTAGACGCCGAGCGCGATGCCGATCACGGTGAACAGGATGGTGGCCCCGAGGACGAGTTCGGCGCTGACCCAGACCCGGTACGCGACCTGGTCGTTCACCGAGTCGCCCGTGGGGCTGAGCCCCCAGTTCCAGTGGAAGAGGATGTTGCTGAACCACGTCCACCAGCGCTCGAGGAGGGGGACCGTGTCGTCGAGGTTGCGGGGGCGGAGCAGCGCTTCGATCTGCTCCTCGTTGAGAGGGGGGCGGCGCCCGACGTAGTTGCTGCGCGGGTCCAGATAGAGCCAGGCGAGGAAGTACGTGAGGTTCGTCGCCACGACGATCATGAGCAGCCAGCCCAGTGCTCGACGCAGCAGGTACTTGATCAAGGTCGGTATCTCTCTCTTCACCAGAGCCGAACGGGATCACCGTTGCGGATCCGATCAATGTGCTTCACTCCGGACGCGCCTCTTCGCACGTTCCGGTATACCAAAAAGATGTTACGGGGTCGTTTCCTCCGTGGAACTCGGTTCCACGCCGGAGACCTGGGCGACGTTACCACCGGATCGGCGGAATCGGGCATTAGGCCTCCCTCACCGTAGAATCGACGCAACATGTCCCCACGCGCTCTCACTCCGCTTCAGCCTGCCGCGACGCCCGCGACGCAGATCCGAAATTTCTGCATCATCGCGCACATCGATCACGGCAAGTCGACCCTCGCCGACCGCATGCTGCAGATCACCGGTGTCGTCTCCGACCGAGACATGCGCGCTCAGTACCTGGACCGCATGGACATCGAGCGTGAGCGCGGCATCACGATCAAGAGCCAGGCCGTGCGCATGCCCTGGGAGATCGAGGGCGAGACGTTCGCGCTCAACATGATCGACACCCCGGGCCACGTCGACTTCACGTACGAGGTCTCCCGCTCGCTGGCCGCGTGCGAGGGAGCGATCCTGCTCGTCGACGCGGCGCAGGGCATCGAGGCGCAGACCCTCGCGAATCTCTACCTCGCGCTCGAGAACGATCTGCACATCATCCCGGTGCTGAACAAGATCGACCTCCCGGCCGCCGACCCCGACAAGTACGCCAAGGAGCTCGCTTCGCTCATCGGCGGCAAGCCGGAAGACGTCCTCCGCGTCTCCGGCAAGACCGGCGTCGGCGTCGAGGCGCTGCTCGATCGACTCGTCAAGGAGATCCCCGCTCCGGTGGGTGACGCGGATGCTCCGGCGCGCGCGATGATCTTCGACTCGGTCTACGACGCCTACCGCGGCGTGGTCACTTACGTCCGCATGGTCGACGGCAGTCTGTCGCCGCGCGAGCGCATCCAGATGATGTCGACCGGCGCGAACCACGAGGCGCTCGAAGTCGGCGTGTCGAGCCCCGAACCGATCCCGACCAAGGGACTCGGGGTCGGCGAGGTGGGGTACCTCATCACGGGCGTGAAGGATGTGCGACTGTCGAAGGTCGGTGACACCGTCACGTCGGCACGCAAGCCCGCGACCGACGCGCTGTCCGGATACACCGACCCCAAGCCGATGGTCTTCTCGGGCATCTATCCCATCGACGGCAGCGACTACGCCGAACTCCGCGAAGCCCTCGACAAGCTCAAGCTCTCGGATGCCTCCCTGCAGTACGAGCCGGAGACGTCGGTGGCTCTCGGTTTCGGTTTCCGCTGCGGCTTCCTCGGCCTGCTGCACCTCGAGATCATCACCGAGCGGCTCTCGCGCGAGTTCGGACTCGACCTCATCACCACGGCGCCGAGCGTGATCTACGAGGTGCTGACCTCCGACACCGGCGAGACCGTGACGGTCACGAATCCGAGTGAGTACCCCGACGGCCGCATCGGCTCCGTGTCGGAACCGATCGTCAAGACCGCGATCCTGCTCCCGAAGGACTACGTCGGCACGGTCATGGAGCTCTGCCAGTCGCGTCGCGGCTCGCTGCTCGGCATGGAGTACTTCTCGGAGGAGCGCGTCGAGCTGCGCTACATGATGCCGCTCGGCGAAATCGTCTTCGACTTCTTCGACCAGCTCAAGTCCAAGACGCAGGGCTATGCCTCGCTCGACTACGAGCCCGCGGGGCAGCAGGAGGCCGACCTCGTGAAGGTCGACATTCTGCTCCAGGGCGAGAAGGTTGACGCATTCAGCTCGATCGTCCACCGCGACAAGGCCTACGCCTACGGCACGATGATGGCCGAGCGTCTGCGCAAGCTCATCCCTCGCCAGCAGTTCGAGGTGCCGATCCAGGCGGCGATCGGTGCACGCATCATCGCTCGCGAGACGATCCGCGCCATCCGCAAGGACGTGCTCGCCAAGTGCTACGGCGGTGACATCACCCGCAAGCGCAAGCTCCTCGAGAAGCAGAAGGAGGGCAAGAAGCGCATGAAGATGGTCGGCCGCGTCGAGGTCCCCCAGGAGGCGTTCATCGCCGCGCTGTCGGGCGACGTCGAGGGCAAGGACAAGAAGTAGTGAGGCCGCTCCCGCCGTACACGCGCGGGATGACGCGGCATCCGATCGTCGACGTGCCGGCGGGGATGCGCCTGTCCGAGCGCAGCATCGCGGTCGCTCCGGAGGATCAGGATGCCGTGCGCACGCTGATCCGCTCCTGGGAGTTCAAGCGGCGGGCGGGTTTCGACGGCCCGGCGTCCGCGCCGGTCGCGAACGCCGAGGGCGTGCTGGCCAAGCGTGTGCTCGGTATTCGATTCTCCGAACCGATCCGGGTGGTGTGGGCGGATGAGCGGGGTTTCGGGTACGAGACGCGCCCGGGTCATCCGATCTACGGAGAGGAATCGTTCGTGCTCGACGACGGCGTGTTCACCGCCCGTTCGATCTCGCGCCCCGCGACCCTCGTGTGGTGGTTGCTGTCGCCCGCGCTGAGGCTGATCCAGCGCCGCACCCACGCGCGGTACACCCGCATCGTCGCCGCCGAGGCGCGCGAGTGGGGTGTTCGTCCAGGCAACCGCCAGTAGGCTGGATCTCATGCGGCGCGGGAACTTCCGAGACGACACGGTGGACTATGCGGCCGTGGGTGCCACCCACGCGCCCGATCTGATGCAGTACCCGCCGGAGCGCAGCTTCCCGGCGGAGGAGTCCTGGCGGATCGGATCCGGAGCGGAGCGGTTCCAGACCGCCGGCGAAGCTCTGCTGTCGTGGACGGCGCAGCGCGCGGCCGGCCTCGCGATCGAAGACGTGCGCCCCGCGCCCGGCCCGGCGTACGCGGGCGTGAGCTTCGATGCCGAGGGCAACCCGATCGCCCCCAGCAAGCGCGACGTCGAGCCCCGTTACGATGCCGAAGGGACTCCGTTCGTGGGCCCGGGCATGACGCTGCGCGTGCGCGGTCGTCTGTCGGGCATGCGCGCGGATGCCGAGTTGCGTGTGATCTCGGTCACCGAGGAGGCTCGACGCATCGGTTTCGTGCTCGGCACCGTCGGCGGCTCGGTCGTCAGCGGCGAGGAGTCCTTCGACGTCGACTGGCGCGAGGACAACGACGAGGTCTGGTTCACGGTGCGCGCGTTCGACGCCCCCAACTCCCTGCTCTACCGAACGGTGCCGCCGCTCGTGAAGCGTCGCCGTCGCGAGCTCTTCGCCCGCTATCTCCGGGCGATCTCCCCGCTCTACGCGACCCCCCTCTGATGGCGGGGCCCCTTCCTCTCGGCGATCCCGCACCGTCCGACGGCCGCCTGCCGGCCGATCTGCCGATCGATCCCTCGGTTCCCTTCTCGGCGTACCTCCACATCCCGTTCTGCCGCGTGCGGTGCGGATACTGCGACTTCAACACCTACACCTCGAGCGAACTGCGCGGCGCCCGTCAGGAGGACTACGCCTCCATGCTGCGCGCCGAGATCGATCTCGCGCGAAACGTGCTCGACGAGGCGGGCGCGCTGCGCCCGATGGACACGGTCTTCTTCGGCGGGGGAACACCCACGCTGCTCCCCGCCGGCGATCTCGCGCTGATGCTCGGCGCCGCGGTCTCGGCCTTCGGCCTCGCCGAGGGCGCGGAGGTCACGGTCGAGGCCAACCCCGACACCGTCACGCCGGAGGTCGCCCGCACGCTCGCGGATGCCGGCGTGACGCGTCTCTCGATCGGCATGCAGTCGGCGGTGCCGCACGTGCTCGCCGCGCTCGACCGCACGCACGACCCCGACAACGTGCGCACGGCCGTCGCCGCGGCGAAGGAGGCCGGGCTCGCGGTCAGCGTCGATCTGATCTACGGCGCGCCGGGCGAGTCCCTCGCCGACTGGGAGGCGTCGCTGGATGCGGCCCTCGAACTCGACTCCGATCACATCTCGGCCTACGCGCTCATCATCGAGGACGGCACGAAGCTCGCCCGCCAGATCCGGCGTGGCGAGGTGCCGACGCCCGACGACGATCTGCAGGCCGACATGTACGAGCTGGCCGATCGCCGCCTCGCCGCGGCGGGCTTCGAGTGGTACGAGGTGAGCAACTGGGCCCGCAGTGACGCGCAGCGCTCGCGTCACAATCTCGCCTACTGGCGGGGGAGCGACTGGTGGGGCTTCGGGCCGGGGGCGCACAGCCACGTCGCCGGACTCCGCTGGTGGAACGTCAAGCATCCGGCGGCGTACGCGCAGCGGCTTTCGGCATCCGATTCTCCGGCGGCCGGCACCGAGCGTCCGGACGAGGGCGCACGGATGCTCGAACGGGTGCTGCTGCAGAGCCGCCTCGTCGAGGGCATCGCGGTGGCCGACCTGCCGTCCGGCAATCGCGCGAACGTCGCGGGTCTCATCGCCGACGGCCTCGTCGACGCCCGCGCCGCGGTGCAGGGTCGGGTGCAGTTGACGCTGCGCGGACGGCTCCTGGCCGATGCCGTCGTGCGCGAGCTCACCGACTGACGCGGGAGCGAAGCGGTCAGCTCCGGGTCGGGAGCAGATCCATTCCGGCGGTGCGCCGCTGGGGGAGCGTGCCGCTCGTCGTGTCGAACACCCGTGTCGTGCGGTCGGCGCCGTACGCCGCCCAGCCGGGCGAACCTGTCGTGACGAAGGAGATCCAGGCGGCGTGCATCTCGTCGGCGAGAGCCTGGGGTGCATCGGCGCCCGCGAGGCGCTGCGCCTCGGCATCCGCCAGACGGTCGAAGACGAATCCGAGCTCGAGAGCGTGTGCGGCACGCAGGTCGCGCACCGGGCTCGGCCACGCGAACTCGTAGACGAAGGTGAGCGCGGGGCGGGCGCGCGCCGCGCGCGAGAGTGGCGCGCGCAGCATCACGTCGGTCGCCAACTGTCCGAAGATCTCGCCGGTGGAGGCCTTCGGGAACGCCTTCCGGTACTCCGATACGGCTCGGCGCGGGATTCCCAGGGCCAGACGTGCGATGAAGAGCTTGAGCGGGCGGATCTCGGCGAGGGTCTCGGGTGTGAACCAGAGCCGGTACTCATCGGTGTTGCTGCCGATGAGCAGCGGCGTGTCGATGGTCGGCAGGACCTCGTGAGGCGAGCGCGGAAGGCTGTCCGGATCGATCGCGAATTGGAACCCCGGCGCTCCGCCCAGCGGCGACGAGCCCGCGGACTGCGCGCGACGCGCCTCGAGCAGCTTCTCGGGAGGGACGGACGCGAACGACGCACGATCGGCGCGGATGCCGAGCCGCTTCGCGAGAACCGCGGTCACCCGCCCCGCCTTCTGCGGCGGTTGCGCCTCCAACGGGCCGGACTCGATGATCGCGCGCGCGACGAGGGTGCGGGAGTCGTCGCGCGCGAGAAGGCCCGCGACGATCGCGCCTCCGGCCGATTCCCCCATGAGGGTGATGCGTGCGGGGTCGCCGCCGAACGCGCCGATCTCGCGATGCACCCACTCGAGAGCTGCGGCCGCGTCCCGGAGGCCGAGATTGCGCGGGGCGTCGTCGAGCACCGAGAAACCCTCCGAGCCGAGGCGGTAGTTGATCGACACGAAGACGATCCCTGCGGCGGCGAAGCCGGCCCCGTCGTAGAGCGGAAGCGCCGCGGTGCCGCGCTCGAGCGCTCCGCCGTGGATCCACAGCAGCACCGGGGCGCGCTCGGCATCCGTCGGCGCCCAGACGTTGGCGGTCAGGATGTCGTCACCGTCGATCCTGAACGATCCGAGCAGCTCGCCGATCGCGCCGGGATACGGCGACTGCGGGGCCGTGGGCCCGAAGGCCGTGGCGGGACGCACGCCGGTCCACGGAGTCGCCGGCCGCGGTTCCCGGAACCGGTTCTCGCCGAAGGGAGGGGCGGCGTAGGGGATGCCGAGGAACCGGGATACCCCGCCCTCGCTCGATCCCTCGACGATTCCGGTGGACAGCTCGGCGGTGGGGGCGGTCATGGTCGTCATCCTAGGGCGGAGCCCGGACCTCCGACGAGACGAGCCGCGGGCGGGGTAGGATTGGCACTCTGAACGTCCGAGTGCCAACGGAAGGGAAGGGCGATGGTCACAGAGCGAGGACTCCAGGTTCTCCGCGCGATCGTGCAGGACTACGTCGAGACCCACGAACCCGTCGGCAGCCGTTCCATCGTCGACCGCCACTCCTTCGGGGTCTCCGCAGCCACGATCCGCAACGACATGGCGCTCCTCGAGGACGAGGAGCTCATCACCGCGCCGCACACCTCGTCGGGCCGCGTGCCCACCGACAAGGGGTACCGCGTCTTCGTCAATCATCTCGCCCAGCTGCGCCCGCTCTCGTCCGCTCAGCGAACGGCGATCGAGTCGTTCCTGGCGGCGCCGAGCGATCTCGACGACCTGATGGTGCGCACCGTGCGCGTGCTGACGCAGCTGACGGGTCAGGTCGCGCTCGCGCAGTACCCGTCGTTCGCCCGTGCGCACCTCACCCACATCGAACTCGTGCCGCTCGCCCCGACCCGCATGCTCGTCGTGCTCGTCACCGACGCCGGCGGCGTCTCGCAGCGGATGGCCCCGTTGCCGATCGAGATCGACGACGGTGATGCGATCATGCTCCGCGCGCGGCTCTCCGCCCTGCTCACGGGGCAGGCCGTCAGTGACGCGGCCGACCGTCTGCAGACGCTGCTGGCGGCGCCCGAGGCCGCTCCCGGCGATGCCGCACTGCGGGCTCTCGCCACCGTGATCGTCGACGAGCTGGGTACGTTCCGTCAGGAGCGCCTGGTGATGGCGGGGGCCGCGACGCTCGCGCGTCGCGAGCAGGACTTCCGCGGAAGCATCCATCCGCTGCTCGAGGCGATCGAGGAGCAGGTGACGCTCCTGCGGCTCATGAGCGAGATGGTCACCGACGAGCACGGCCTCGCGGCCAGCATCGGCACCGAGAACGCCCCGTTCGGGCTGGGCGAGGCGTCGATCGTCGCGAGCAACTACGCCGCCCCCAGCGGCACGGCGCGGGTCGGCGTGATGGGCCCGACGCGCATGGACTATCCGAGCAATCTCGCGGCGGCGCGGGCCGTGGCCCGCTACCTGACGCGGATGCTCGACGAAGACGAGACGAGCCGCTGAGCGGCCGTCGACGAAGAACAACGCAGAAAGGCGATCGTGGCGGACCATTATGAGGTTCTCGGGGTGTCCCGGGACGCTTCCACCGACGAGATCAAGAAGGCGTATCGGCGCCTCGCGCGTCAGCTGCACCCGGATGTGAATCCGGGCGAGGACGCGGCGGAGAAGTTCAAGCTCGTCACGCACGCGTACGACGTGCTCAGCGACGACGATTCCCGCCGCCGCTACGACATGGGCGGGGGAGACGGCGAGGCCGGGAACTTCGGCGGAGGGTTCGGCGGCTTCGGCGACATCTTCGAGACGTTCTTCGGCGCGGGACAGGGTGGTGGGCGTGCGCGCCCGCGTTCCCGCCGCGAACGGGGGCAGGACGCGCTGGTGCGGGTCACCCTCGACCTCGGCGACGTCGTCTTCGGTGCGCACCGCGACATCGAGGTCGACACCGCTGTGCTCTGCGAGACGTGCCAGGGTTCCTGCTGCCAGGAGGGCACGTCGCCCGTCACCTGCGACATCTGCGGCGGTTCCGGACACGTCCAGCGCACGGTGCGCAGCCTGCTCGGCAACGTCGTCACCTCGCAGCCCTGCGGCACGTGCGAGGGCTACGGCACGACCATCCCGTACCCGTGCGGTACCTGCGGCGGTCAGGGGCGCGTGCGCTCTCGTCGTACCGTCTCGCTCGACATCCCCGCCGGCGTCGAGACCGGCCTGCGCCTGCAGCTGCCCGGCTCCGGTGAGGTCGGCAAGGCCGGCGGCCCGAACGGCGACCTGTACGTCGAGGTCACGGTCAACCCGCACGCGGCGTTCAGCCGTGACGGAGACGACCTGCTCGCGACGCTCGAGGTATCGATGACCGATGCGATCCTCGGCACCGAGACCTCGATCCAGGGCCTCGACGGTGCGGTGGATCTCGAGGTGCGCGCGGGCGTGCAGTCCGGCGACGTGCTCACGATCAAGGGACGCGGCATCACGCCGCTCCGCGGTTCGCAGCGGGGCGACCTGCGCGTCGGCGTGCAGGTGGTGACTCCGACCAAGCTCGACTCCGCGCAGCGGGCGCTCATCGAGGACTTCGCGAAGAAGGCGAAGGCTCCGGCGCCCCAGCTGGCGCAGTTCCAGCAGGGTCTCTTCTCCAAGCTCCGCGACCGCTTCCGCACGCACTGAGCCATGGCGCTGCATTTCCTCGTCGAAACGTCGTCGGATGCCGAGCCCGGCGACCTCGTGTCGCTGACCGGTGCCGAGGCGAAGCATGCGGCGGTCGTCCGTCGCCTCCGTGTGGGGGAGCAGGTGACGATCGGTGACGGTCGGGGCGTCTGGCTCCAGGGCGTCGCCGAGGAGGTCGCTCCCGCACGAGTGGACGTGCGGATCTCCGATCGGGCCGTGCACCCGTCGCCGACCCCGCGCATCGTCCTCGCGCAGGCGCTCGCGAAGGGTGACCGCGACGAGCTCGCGGTGCAGGCCGCCTGCGAGCTGGGCGTCGACGAGATCGTGCCCTGGCAGGCGAGCCGGAGCGTCTCCCGCTGGGAGGGGCCCAAGGCCGTCAAGGGCCGTGAGCGGTGGGCGACGATCGTTCGCGAGGCCGCCAAACAGGCTCATCGGCCGTGGGTCCCCGAGGTCGCGGCTCCCGCGAGCACGGGGGAGCTGGCGACCCGTGCGAACGTGGAGCGCGTGTTGATCCTCGACCCGTCGGCGACGACCCGACTGTCGGAGATCACCGCGGACGACCGCGACATCGTGCTGGTCGTCGGACCCGAAGGTGGCGTCTCGGACGACGAGATCGCCCGGTTGACCGCGGCGGGCGCCGAGCGCGTGCTCTTGGGAGACACGGTGCTGCGCACCTCGACGGCCGGACCCGCGGCGATCGCGGTGCTCTCCGTCGCCCTCCGCCGCTGGTGAGCGCACCGCCGTGCCGGCGGACCCCGCCGCTAGACTGGGAACATGAGCGAACCCTCGATCTTCACGCGCATCCTGAACGGTGAGATCCCCGCAGAGGTCCTCGGTGAGACCGAACGCGTGTTCGCCATCCGTGACATCGCGCCCCAGGCTCCGGTCCACCTCCTGGTGATCCCGAAGACCGCGGAGTACCGCGACGTCGCCGAGATCGCGGCGGGTGACCCGACGCTGCTCGCCGAGATGGTCTCCTTCGCAAAGGAACTCGCCGCGCAGCACACCGACGACGGCGACTACCGCCTCGTCTTCAACTCCGGCCCGAACGCCGGACAGACCGTGTTCCACGTCCACGCCCACGTGCTGGGCGGGGGACTGAACGAGAAGAGTGTCGGTGCCTGAAAACCACGACCAGAGTCCTGAGATCCCGGAACGCCGCAGCGGAGCATCCGCTCCGGAGTCCGTCGAGAAGATCTACGCCGACGGCGTCGCGATGGTGCAGCTGCTCGGTCCGCAGGACCGGCTCCTGCGGATGCTCGAGAAGGAGCACCGCGATGTGCAGGTCCTCGTGCGCGGCAACGAGATCACGCTCAGCGGTTCGGCATCGGCGGTCGCCGCGGCGAAGACGCTCGTCGAGGAGCTGCTCCAGATGACCCGGGGCGGCGCCGATCTGGCTCCGAGCGACGTCACCAGCTCCGCCCGGATGCTCCGCGACGGGGGACCTCGTCCGAGCGAGGTGCTCGGCGAGGCGATCCTGTCGACCCGTGGCAAGGTCATCCGCCCGAAGACTCTCGGGCAGAAGGAGTACGTCGACGCGATCGAGGAGAACACGATCGTCTTCGGCATCGGTCCCGCCGGAACGGGCAAGACCTACCTGGCGATGGCCAAAGCGGTGCAGGCACTGCAGCGCAAGGAGGTCACGCGGATCATCCTCACCCGCCCCGCCGTCGAGGCGGGCGAGCGCCTGGGCTTCCTGCCCGGCACCCTGACCGACAAGATCGACCCCTACCTGCGACCGCTCTACGACGCGCTCAACGAGATGATGGACCCGGAGATCGTGCCGCGGCTCATGGCGACGGGAACGATCGAGGTCGCGCCTCTCGCCTACATGCGCGGTCGCACGCTCAACGACTCGTTCGTGGTGCTCGACGAGGCGCAGAACACCACCCCCGAGCAGATGAAGATGTTCCTGACGCGTCTCGGCTTCGGCACGAAGATGGTCGTCACCGGCGACATCACCCAGGTCGACCTCCCGCAGGGCTCGTCCGGTCTGCGCATGGTGACCCGCGTGCTCGGCGACATCGACGACATCCATTTCTCCCGACTGACCAGCGACGACGTGGTGCGCCACTCGCTCGTCGGCCGCATCGTCGACGCCTACAGCGAGTACGACGAGAAACGCACGGCGCAGCGGTTCGAGCGCGAGCAGGCCGCCGAGTTCGCGAACCGCGCCGATCGACGTGGCGCGCAACGACCCGGTCCCCGTGACCGCATGCCGAAACGAGGACTCTCATGATCGAGATCAACAACGAGTCGGCGATCGACGTCGACGAGACCGTGCTGCAGCGGTTGACCGACCACAACCTCGCTCAACTGCACGTGAGTGCGGATGCCGAGGTCGCGATCGTTCTCGTCGACGAGGGCGCCATGGAAGCGCTGCACGTGCAGTGGATGGACGAGCCCGGTCCCACCGACGTGCTCAGCTTCCCGATGGACGAACTGCGCCCCGGCACCGAGGATCGTCCGACCGCTCCCGGTCTGCTCGGAGACATCGTTCTCTGCCCGCAGGTCGCCGAGACTCAGGCCCAGGCCGCCGGGCACACCCTGATGGACGAGCTCATCCTGCTCACCACGCACGGCTTGCTCCACCTGCTCGGCTACGACCACGCCGAGCCCGATGAGGAGCGTGAGATGTTCGGCCTGCAGAAGGAGCTCATCCAGAGCTTCGCCGCGGCCGAGCGTCGGCGATGACTCTCGTCGCCGTCTCCCTCCTCGCCGCCGCCGTCCTCCTCGTCGCCTTCGGCGGCTTGATGTCGGCGATCGACGCCGCGTTCAGCGTGCGGTCGCGCGCCGACCTCGAGGAGATGGGCACCGAGGGGCGCAACGCCGCTCAGCTCGCGCGCATCGCCGCCGATCCCGACGCCCACGTCAACTCCGTCGCCTTCATCCGCGTGCTCGCCGAGGTGACGGCGGCCGTGCTCGTCACGGTCGCGTTCACCTCGCTGTTCGACAACATCTGGTGGGCGATGCTCGCCGCCGCCGTGCTCATGACCGGCATCACGTTCGTGCTGGTCGGTGCGAGCCCGCGCACGGTCGGACGTCACCGCGCCGACGGTCTGCTGCGTGCGAACGCCCCGATCGTGCGCGGCCTGCGCATCATCCTGGGCCCGATCGCGCAGGGGCTCGTCCTCCTCGGCAACCGCGTGACGCCGGGCGCCGGACGCAGCTCCTTCTCGTCCGAGGAGCAACTGCTCAGCATGGTCGACGAGGCGGCGTCGAACGACCTCATCGAGGCCGACGACCGCGACCTCATCCACTCCGTGTTCGACTTCACCGACCAGTTCGTGCGCGCCGTCATGGTGCCGCGCACCGAGATGGTCACCGTCGATGCCACGGCGTCGACCAGCGAGGCGATGGAACTCTTCCTCAACCGAGGGGTGTCGCGCATGCCCGTGGTCGACGACGAGGCGGACGACGTCGTGGGTGTGCTCTATCTCAAGGACCTCGTGCAGTTCGCCTACCGTGACGAGGGTGCCTGGCGCGGAGCGTCCATCCGCCCCATCTCGCGGCCTGCGACCTTCGTTCCCGAGTCCATGCGCGCCGAGACGCTCCTGCAGCAGATGAAGCGCGATGCGGTTCACGTCTGCCTGGTGATCGACGAGCACGGCGGGATCTCGGGACTCGTGACGCTCGAGGACCTCATCGAGGAACTCGTCGGCGAGATATCGGACGAGTACGATCGGGTATCCGCCGAATTCTTCGACCTGGGCGACGGGCGCTACCGCGTGAGCTCCCGCCTCTCGCTCGAGGACGTGGGCGATCTGTTCGGGCTCGAACTGGAGGACGAGGACGTCGACTCGATCGGCGGCCTCCTCGGCAAGGCGCTCGGGCAGGTTCCGCAGCCCGGTGCGACGGCCGTCGTCGACGGGCTCGTCCTGACGGGCGGCGCGTCCCGAGGACGCGGCAGAGGGATCGCCACGGTGTTCGTGGAGAGAGCAGCGCGTGGCGAGGATGCTGCGGACGACGAAGGAGAACGACACGATGACTGAGCAGAACCGAAGCGGGTTCGTGACCTTCGTCGGCCGACCGAACGTCGGGAAGTCGACTCTCACGAACGCCCTGGTCGGCGAGAAGATCGCGATCACCAGCGAGAAGCCGCAGACGACCCGGCGCGCGATCCGCGGCATCCTCAACCGCCCCGACGGCCAGCTCGTGATCGTCGACACCCCCGGCATCCACAAGCCGCGGACGCTCCTCGGCGAGCGTCTGAACGATCTCGTCGAGCAGGTGCTCGGCGACGTCGACGTGATCGGCTTCTGCGTCCCGGCCACCGAGAAGATCGGCCCGGGCGATCGGCGGATCGCCGCCTCGCTCGACGGATACCCGCGCGCGAAGAAGGTCGCGATCGTCACGAAGACGGATGCCGCGGGACGCGACGAGATCACCGAGCGCCTTCTCGAGGTCGATGCGCTGCGCGAGGACTGGGCGGCTGTGGTCCCGCTCTCGGCGCTCACGCGCGATCAGCTCGACGTGCTCTCGGATCAGATCCTGGCCCTCATGCCCACGGGGCCGGCACTGTACCCCGAGGGCATCACGACCGACGAGTCGCAGGACGACCGGATCGCGGAGTACATCCGCGAGGCCGCGCTCGAGGGCGTGCGCGACGAACTGCCGCACTCGATCGCGGTGGTCGTCGACGAGGTGGCCCCGCGTGAGGGCAGCGACCTCACCGATGTGCACGCATCGATCATCGTCGAGCGAGACAGTCAGAAGGCGATCATCATCGGGCACAAGGGCAAGCGCCTGCGTGACGTGGGTGCGCGCGCCCGCGCGCAGGTCGAGGAGCTCCTCGGCACCCGCGTGTTCCTCGCCCTCCACGTGAAGGTCGCGAAGGAGTGGCAGCGCGACCCGAAGCAGCTGGGCCGGCTCGGGTTCTGATATGACTTCCCGAGGGACTCAGGCGGCGTACGCGGGACCGCCACCCCCGAGCGCATGATCACCGGCAGCGACGACCCGAAATCGCTGCGGGACGAGGTCTTCTCCACGGTCTTCGACGCTCATTGGGCGGCGATCCGTCACCACATCGAAGGCGTCGTCGTCGATGACGGCGAGGTGACCCAGATCGTCTCGGAGGTCTTCGTGACGGCCTGGGCGCGACTGAATCCGCGCAAGCCGATGGGGCGCGTGTGGCTCCTGCGCGCCGCCGATCGTGCGCTGCGCGCGCGCTCGCACGGCGTGAGCACCCGGTCGAGCACGGCGGCGGCGGTGCACGAGGGGATCCGCGGTCCACGCGACGAGGCGGATGCGACCGAGCAGGCGGCCGTTCTGCGTGCTCTCTCTGTACTCCCGGTCCGCGAGAGGCGTATCATCGTGCTCACGTACTGGGATGGGTTGTCGGTGGGGGAGATCGCCGAACTCGCGCGGATCTCCGTGGCCCGTGTGCGCAAGACGTTGCTTCGCGCACAGGAACACGTGCGCGAAGCGCTGAGATCGGAGGGGGTGATCGTCGATGACTGACAGTGCTCTGCTCGAGCGCGTGCTCACCGACGCCGACCCGGCGCGCACACCGCGGGAATCCGCACCCGACCTGCGAGCCATCGCGTTGCGGGATCGGATCCTGCGCGATACGCGCGCCCCGCGCCAGCGCCGCGCGGTCGTCGCCGGATGGGCGTCGGGGCTCACCGTCGCTGCGGCATCCGCCGTCGTCGCGGTCGCCGTCATGGTTCCGCAGAACGCGGCCGTGGCCGGCACACCCCTCCCGCTCGAGTTCGATGCCGGCGGAACGGCCGCTCAGATCCTCGACGACGCGCAGGCCGCGCTCGCGACGAGCGACGGACCCACCGGAGCCGAACGCGCCGTCCAGTCCGCATCGTGGTCGTTCGCGGTGGACATGGGCACCCGCGAGACCGAGGTCGTGCCGCAGCTCGTGACGACGACCTGGAATCCGGATCTGTCCGGGCGAACGGTCGCGATCGAGGGCGTGCCTTACGATCCCGCGGATGCCGCCGCGAACGTCGGCTCCGAGATCTCGAGCAGCGGCGAGGTCGCGTGGGAGCTCGACATGGCGCCGGGCGAGTTCGCCGCCCCCGTCGTCGACATGCCCGCTGCCACGCCGGAGAACATGCGCGCGGTGCTCGAGGCCTACTGGCTGCCGAGCGATCCGACCGGCTTCGACGTCGTCGCCGCGATCAGCTCGGCCAAGGGGCAGTGGACGCTCACGAACGCCCAGGAGTCCGAGATGCTCGGCATCCTGGAGCAGGTGCCGGGGGTCGAGGCGCTGGGCACCTCGACCGATCGACTGGAGCGACCCGTGACCGCGCTGCGCGTCCCGTCACCGGACGGCACCTCGAGCGATGTCGTCCTGCTCTCCGCCGATACCGGGCGCATCGTCGGTGTCGAGCGCACCAACCTCCTCGACAACGAGGCGTTCGCCGCGGGCGCCATCATCTCGTACCAGCTCTGGGACATCGAAGGGATTCTGTGATGAGGTCTCCCCGTGCCGTGCTCTCGGCCCTGATCGTCGCCGGCCTGCTCGTGGTAGCCACTCCCGCTGCGGCTTCCGCCGCGACCGGGGGAGACGAGGTCGATCCGCAGATCGCGCAGATGCTCGACGAGATCCCCGGGGGCGTGCTGATCGACGCGCATCGCGCGGTCTGGCCGGCGCTCGACATGGAGGTCACGGTTCCGTCGGGCCCGGGTGGGCTCTTCGCCCGCGCCGCCGTGGGAAACTGCGCGTCCGGACGGATCTGCGCCTTCAGCGCCGGCTCGCTGTCGGGCACGAGCGTGTCCTGGGGCACGTGCGGAACGCTCACGGTGCCGAGCGGTTTCGTGCCCCGATCCCTCGCCAATGCCCGGAGCTCCGGCTACGCCCAGGCGCGCAACAGCGCGGGCGGCGTGCTCGCGACGGCGAACGCCGGTGGATGGGCGAACGTCGGCGGGACGGCGAAGACGGTCCGCTGCGTCCTCTGAGTCCATCGTCCTGCTAGGACGCGTCGAACTCGTTCAGAGCGGGGAGGACGATGACCGTGCCGTCACCGTACTCCGCGTCGACCGCCCGCTGGAGCTGTCCGTCGTCCCAGACGACCTGCACCCAGACGTAGCCGCGCTCGGTCCAGAGGGTCAGCGCGTCGCTGCCGAGGCGTGAGCTCAGATCGTCCTGGATCTCCGTCAGCTCGGCGGCGGTCGCATCTCCCTCGATGCCTCCGGTCGGATCGTCGGGTCGCACCGGGTCGTACAGGGCCAGCAGCACGGGCGGGTCGGTGACGGTGATGCTCTCCCCGTCGTACCGTCCGGTCACCGCGTAGGCGCCCCAGGTCGTGTTACCGCTGGTCTCGCTCCCGTCGACGCCGTCCCAGCTCCATCCGATGAGCGGAACACCCGTGCACTGCGGCGGGTACGACTCGGCGACGCCGCCGAGGCACAGTTGCACCTCTCCGTCGACGTCGAGCACCGTGCCGGTGCCGCGCACGCGTCCCGTCGGCGGCTCGGTGACGATGCCTGAGAAGTCCTGCACCTGAGGGTCGGCGCTGCTCGTCGGTGACCCACCCGCGCCGGGACCCGTCGCGCAGGCGGCCAGGGTCGACGCGAGCGCCGTCGCGAGGGCAGCGGGCCAGAGGAGAAGGCGACGCAGTGGTGTGCTCATACCCACCAGTGTCGTCGAGACGGCGTTCGTCTCACGTGCACGGCGGACGGGGCATCCTGCTAGCATGACCACATGCCTTTCGGCGGTCTGCTTCTTCTTAGCTGCCGCGACGAGTCCTAAGAGCTAGGGCCTTCCTCGTCGCGGCGCTTGTGTTGGCCCGTACATTCTGACGAAGAGAAGAAGCCCATCATGCAGAACACGCAGCGCCCCTCCGGGATGCCGATCCACAAGTACCGGCCGTTCCACGAGCAGATCACCGTCGACCTCCCGGACCGCACCTGGCCCGATGCCCGCATCACGACCGCGCCGCGCTGGTGCGCCGTCGACCTCCGTGACGGCAACCAGGCTCTCATCGACCCGATGTCGCCCGAGCGCAAGCGCGTGATGTTCGAGCTCCTGGTGAACATGGGATACAAGGAGATCGAGGTCGGCTTCCCGTCGGCCAGCCAGACGGACTTCGATTTCGTCCGCCAGTTGATCGAAGAGAACCTGATCCCCGACGACGTCACGATCCAGGTGCTGACCCAGGCGCGCGAGCACCTGATCGAGCGCACCTACGAGTCGATCGCCGGTGCCAAGCAGGCCATCGTCCACCTGTACAACTCGACGAGCGTGCTGCAGCGCGAGGTCGTCTTCCGCACCGACAAGCAGGGCATCATCGACATCGCCCTCGAGGGTGCACGACTCTGCCGCGAGTTCGAGAAGCGCATCCCCGAGACGCAGGTCTACTACGAGTACTCGCCCGAGAGCTACACGGGTACCGAACTCGAGTTCGCCGCCGACATCTGCAACCAGGTGATCGAGGTCTTCGAGCCGACGCCCGACCGCAAGGTCATCATCAACCTGCCCGCCACGGTCGAGATGGCATCGCCGAACGTGTACGCCGACTCGATCGAGTGGATGAGCCGGCACCTGAACCACCGCGAGAACGTGATCCTCTCGCTGCACCCGCACAACGATCGCGGGACCGCGATCGCCGCGGCCGAGCTCGGCTACATGGCCGGTGCCGACCGCATCGAGGGATGCCTCTTCGGCAACGGCGAGCGCACCGGAAACGTCGACATCGTCGCACTCGGCATCAACCTGTTCACGCAGGGGATCGACCCGCAGATCGACTTCAGCGACATCGACCAGGTCAAGCGCACGGTCGAGTACTGCAACCAGCTGCCGGTGCCCGAGCGCAGCCCCTGGGCGGGAGACCTGGTCTTCACCGCGTTCAGCGGGTCGCACCAGGACGCGATCAAGAAGGGCTTCGAGGCCATGGCCGTGCGGGCCGACGCCGAGGGCGTCACGGTCGACGACATCGAATGGGCGGTGCCCTACCTGCCGGTCGATCCGAAGGATCTGGGTCGTTCCTACGAGGCCGTCATCCGCGTCAACTCGCAGTCCGGAAAGGGTGGCGTCGCCTACCTGCTGAAGGCCGACCACGCGATCGACCTGCCGCGCAAGCTGCAGATCGAGTTCTCCGGCGTCGTGCAGACGAAGACGGATGCCGAGGGCGGTGAGGTCACGAGCGACCAGATCTGGTCGATCTTCAACGACGAGTACCTGCCGGCCGCATCGAGCGAGGACAAGTGGGGGCGCTTCGAACTGCTCGCCACGCAGACCCGCAGCGACATGTCGGGTGACGTGGTGCTCGACGTCACTCTCCGTGACGACGACCAGCAGGTGGCTGTCGCGGGGAACGGCAACGGACCGATCGCCGCCTTCATCGAGGTGCTGCGCGCACAGGGCTTCGACATCACGCTCTACGACTACGTCGAGCACGCTCTCAGCGCCGGCGGCGACGCGCAGGCCGCAGCCTATGTCGAGCTGCAGATCGGCGATCAGCGCCTGTGGGGCGTCGGCATCGACGGCGACATCTCGACCGCGTCGCTCAAGGCCATCGTGTCGGGTGTGAACCGCTCGATCCGCGCTCGGCAGGGCGAGCTCGCCGCCGTCTGAGCGGCTTCGTGACGCGACCCTTCGTCTCGTCGCTCCGCTCCTCGCTCAGGGACCGGTTTCAGGCCGGTTCCTGAGCGAGCGGAGTTCGCGGTCGGGGCCGGTTCCTGGGCGAGCGGAGTTCGCAGTCGGGCCCGGTTCCTGAGCGAGCGGAGCGAGACGAAGGGCGCTTCCCGGCCCCCTTCCGCGCATGGGGGTCACTGCGCTGCCCGCAGGACTTCGCGCCTCGACGAGGTCCGCCGTCTCCATCACGAGGCGTGGCTGGGCGGCATGAGTCTCGGAGGAGGACTCGCACTGCGTGACACGCAACTTCGCCTGGAAGAGGAGGGGCGGGACCTCGAGGCTCGTCTGATCGAGCTCGGCGAGGACCCGTCGGACGGGAAGCGGAGACTGCTCTGGAGGATGTCCGGCGCGCCACCCGAAGATCCGAGATGGCGTATGGCCGTGATGCCGGTGGGCGTTGACGGACCACGAGCGCGCGAATGCGTCAGCGAGGCCTCAGGGCTTGACGATCGGGATCGCCCCGGTCTCGGCGGCGACCTTGCGGCGGTAGAGGCGCCGTTGCTCGGGCAACGAGACGTCGAAGCTGACCGCGAGCACGCGGATCACCGCGGTGACGGCGATGCCGATGACCGCCGCGAGGGGGATCGACATGCCCAGGGCGTGCGCGATGACGATGAATGCGCATCCGCCACCGGCGGCCACGGCGTACAGCGAGCCGACGTGCATGATCGCGGTCGGCAGGCCCATGAGCATGTCGCGCAGCACGCTGCCGCCGACCGCTGCGCAGACGCCGATGAAGACGGCGGGAACCTCGGGGATGCCGAGGGCGAGGGCTTTGCTCGTGCCGAAAGCGCCGAACATGCCGATGACGATCGCGTCGAGCCCGACGATCACCTTGTTCAGACGTGTGAAGAGCCCGGCGAGCAGCATTCCGAAGAGCGCGGCCCCGGTCGCCGTCACGAGATACCACTGGTTCTGCAGTGTCGCCGGGGTCTGCCCGAGCAGGATGTCGCGGATGAGACCGCCACCCATCCCGATCATGATCCCGATGATCGCGACGCCGAGCCAGTCGAGGCGTCGCTGACCCTGGAAACCGGAGGCGAACAGGGCTCCCTGGACGCCGCCGAGCCCCACGCCCAGCAGATCCGCCCAGAACGGGATGATGAAGAGCGGTTCCGTCACCCGTCCATTGTCTCGCACGGAGGATAATCGAGGGATGCCCACCTATCGAGACGAAGCGGTGATCCTGCGCACCCACAAGCTGGGGGAGGCGGATCGCATCGTCACGATGCTGTCGCGGCAGCACGGCAAGATCCGCGCGGTCGCGAAGGGTGTGCGGCGCACGTCGTCGAAGTTCGGCTCGCGGCTCGAGCCGTTCATGGTCGCGGACGTGCAGCTCTATCAGGGGCGCTCGCTCGACATCGTGCAGCAGGCGGAGTCGCTCGGCTCCTACGGCGCCGACATCGTCGCGCACTACGAGCGTTTCACCGCTGCCAACGCGATGGTCGAGACGGCAGATCGGTTGAGCGATGCCGAGGCGACTCCCGATCAGTACCTGCTGCTCGTCGGCGGTCTGCGCGCGCTGTCACGAGGTGAACACGCCCCCCGCAGCATCCTCGATTCCTACCTCCTGCGCGTCATGGCCCTGTCGGGGTGGGCGCCCTCATTCGGCGAGTGCGCCCGATGCGGTACTCCCGGCCCGCACTCGACCTTCGTCGTTCAATTGGGTGGCCTGGTGTGCACGTCGTGCGCGCCGGCGGGCAGCCCGCGCATCGGCGAGAAGGCGCTGGGCCTGCTGCGCGCACTCATGGCGGGCGAGTGGGATGCCGTCGACGCGGCGTCCGCCGCCGACACCGCCGCCGCATCGGGCCTCATCAGCGCCTACGCCCAATGGCACCTCGAGCGCGGCATCCGCTCGCTCGCGCACGTATCCGACATCCCCGGAGGAGCACGGTGACCCCGAAGCCCTATACGCACAAGGACGCCGTCGCGTACCGTCCCCTCGACTGGACGGGGGTGCACCCGCCGGCGTTCCGCGCGGTGCCCGAGCACGTGGCGATCGTCATGGACGGCAACGGGCGCTGGGCGAACCGTCGGGGACTGAGCCGCGTCGAGGGCCACAAGGCCGGCGAGGAGGTGCTCCTCGATGTCGTCGCCGGTGCCATCCAGGCCGGGGTCAAGCACCTCTCGGTCTATGCTTTCTCGACCGAGAACTGGGCACGCTCGCCCGAGGAGGTGCGCTTCCTCATGGGATACAACCGCGACGTGCTGCACCGGCGCCGCGATCAGCTCAACGAGTGGGGTGTGCGCGTGCGCTGGGCGGGGCGCAAGCCGCGGCTGTGGGGCAGCGTCATCAAGGAGCTGCAGTACGCCGAGCAGCTGACGCGCGGCAACGACGTCCTGACGCTCACGATGTGCGTGAACTACGGCGGACGCGTGGAACTCGTCGATGCGATGCGCTCGATCGCGGCGGATGTCGCGGCCGGCCGGGTGAAGCCGAACGCGATCACCGAGAAGATGATCCGTCGCAACCTCTACGTGCCGGACATGCCGGACGTCGACCTGTTCCTGCGCAGCTCGGGTGAGCAGCGCACGTCGAACTTCCTGCTCTGGGAGTCGGCCTACGCCGAGATGGTCTTCCTCGACACGCTGTGGCCGGACTTCTCCCGCGAGGAGCTCTGGCGGGCGATCGGGATCTACCTGTCCCGCGACCGACGCTTCGGCGGCGCGATCGACGCGCCCGACGCCTCGGCCTGAGCGCGGAGCCACCGTTCCGCCTCGCGCGGATGCCGCAGACGCACGATCGTGAGATGCGGGAACGCGGCGGCGGCCACGGGCATCCGCTCCGTCCATTTGTCGAGCGTCGCGATCTGCCAGGCGAGGATGCTCTCCTCGGGCGAACCGCGGAACATGCGCCAGATCGGCTTCTCGACGTTGCCGTTCCACATCTTGGTGCGCAGGATGCTGCGACCGATCGTGCGACGCAGCAGTCGCGAGCGCACGACTCGGTAGGGGTAGTCGAGCCAGATCACGAGCTCCGCGCGCGGGGCGAGGATCCGGTCGGTGCCCTTGCTCGTGTACTGCCACTCGGTGACCCACCGGTCCTCGGACGCGAAGGCCCGGACGTCGTCGAGGAACCCCGGCCGCGGGGTCCAGTCCGGGCCGTGGAACAGCCCGTCCATCTCGACGTGGCGCAGCCCCCAGAGCCGAGCGACACGGCCGGCGAGGGTCGTCTTGCCCGAACCCGTGACCCCCGCCACCAGCACGCGCTGCGGCACCCGGGGGAGCGGATCGTCGGCGGACAGCATCCGTCGATCCTAGCGACGCCGGAATACGGGGTGAAGTAATGGGGTTGGAAGAGGGTGTGAGCGAACCCATCTCCATCGACATCTGGTCCGACATCGCCTGCCCGTGGTGCTACATCGGCAAGCGCAACCTCGAGAAGGGGCTCGAAGCCGTCGCCGGTGATGACGACGCCCCGCAGGTGAACGTCACCTTCCACTCGTTCGAACTCTCGCCCGACACCCCCGTCGACTTCGACGGCGACGAGATCGACTTCCTCGCAGGGCACAAGGGCATGCCGCGCGACCAGGTCGAGCAGATGCTCGCCAACGTCACCGGCGTCGCCGAGAAGGCGGGCCTCCAGTACCGCTTCGATCTGCTGCAGCACACGAACACCGTGAAGGCGCACGAGCTGCTGCACTTCGCCAAGGCGCACGGCCTCCAGCACGAGCTGGAAGAGCGACTGATGTCGGCCTACTTCACCGAGGGCAAGCACGTCGGTCGCATCGACGACCTCGTCGCGCTCGCGGTGGAGGTCGGACTCGACGCCGACGCCGCGCGGCAGGCGCTCGAGACCGAGCAGTACCTTCCCGCCGTCCGTCAGGACCAGGCGCAGGCGCGCGCCTACGGCATCCAGGGTGTGCCGTTCTTCGTGATCGACGGGCAGTACGGGATCAGCGGCGCGCAGCCGCCGGCCGCATTCGAGAACGTGCTGCGCGACCTGTGGTCCAAGCGCGGAGACGCCGAGCTCGAGGGCGACGCGGAGGCCGAAGCCGCCGCCGTCTAACGCGTGAGCGCGCCTTCGATGGCGCTCACGATCGCGGGGTCGTCCGGCTTCTGCTTCGGCCGGAACCGGAGGACCTCGCCGTCGGGCAGCACCAGGAACTTCTCGAAGTTCCACTCCACGCGTCCGGCCTTGCCGTTCGCGTCGGGCGTCTCCTTGAGAGCCTTGAAGAGTTCGGCGGCGTTCCGGCCGTTGACCTTCACCTTGTCGTTCACCGGGAAGGTGACGCCGTAGGTGGTCGAACAGAACTCCGTGATCTGCTCCACGGAACCGGGCTCCTGCAGGAACTGGTTGCTCGGGAAGCCCACCACGCTGAAGCCGCGATCACCGTACAGACGCTGCAACTCCTCGAGCTGCTCGTACTGCGGGGTGAGTCCGCACTTCGACGCGACGTTCACCACCAGCAGCACATCGGCGCCGAGGTCATCGAGAGTCTTCTCGTTGCCCTGCGCATCGGTGAAGGGGATCGAACGGAGCGCGGAATCGGTCATACTCCACAGCTTAGGTCGATGGGGCACCACAGGCTCCGCGTCTGGGAGAATGGTCAGGACATGACTCTCGCCACCGCATCCGCGCGCACGCTTCGCATCGGTCCCATCGACCTCGACGTGCCGGTGGTCCTCGCGCCCATGGCCGGGATCACGAACACCGCCTTCCGTCGTCTGTGCCGTGAGTACGGTGCCGGCCTCTACGTCAGCGAGATGATCACCTCGCGCGCGCTCGTCGAGCGCAACGAGACGACGATGCGTCTGATCCGCCATCACGAGAGCGAGACGCCCCGGTCGATCCAGCTCTACGGCGTCGACCCGAAGACCATCGCCGAGGCCGTGCGGATCATCGTCGCCGAGGATCACGCCGATCACATCGACCTGAACTTCGGTTGCCCCGTCCCCAAGGTGACGCGCAAGGGCGGGGGAGCGGCCCTTCCCTGGAAGAGCTCGCTCTTCAGCGACATCGTCACGCAGGCCGTCAAGGCTGCGGGCGACGTGCCGCTCACGGTGAAGATGCGCAAGGGCATCGATCCCGACCACCTCACGTTCCTCGACGCCGGGCGCGCAGCCGAAGACGCGGGTGTCGCCGCGGTCGCCCTGCACGCCCGCACCGCCAGCGAGTTCTATTCGGGCAACGCCGACTGGAACGCGATCGGCGAGCTCAAGCAGGCCGTCACCAGCATCCCGGTGCTCGGCAACGGCGACATCTGGTCGGCCGACGACGCCGTGCGCATGATGGCCGAGACCGACTGCGACGGAGTGGTCGTCGGACGCGGATGCCTCGGCCGCCCCTGGCTCTTCGGCGAACTGGCCGCCGCCTTCGGCGCCGAGAGCCACCCGGTCGACGCGACCCTCGGATTCGTGGCCGACGCCTTCCGCCGGCATGCCGAGCTGCTGGTCGAGTTCTTCGAGGACGAGGACCGCGGGTGCCGCGACGTTCGCAAGCACGTGGCCTGGTACTTCAAGGGGTACCCGGTGGGAGGCGACATCCGCACCGGACTCGCGACGGCGTCGAGCCTCGCCGAGATCGATGACCTGCTCGGACGCCTCGATCACACCGCGCCCTACCCCGGAGCGGATGCCGAGGGCCAGCGCGGACGCGCCGGCCGTCCCAAGCGCCCGGCGCTTCCGGACAAGTGGCTCGACTCGCGCGAGATCGCCGCGTCGGCCTCGGAGATGATGCGCGGAGCAGAGATCGAGAACAGCGGTGGGTGACGCGGTCACACCGGCGCGCGCACCTCGCGGCGACGGATACGACGCGCGCGACGCCGAGCGCTTCTTCGCCGAGACCCATCGTTCGGAGCGCGACGACTTCGCCCGCGACCGGGCCCGCGTCCTGCACTCGGCGGCCCTGCGCCGCCTCGCCGCCAAGACGCAGGTGCTGAGCCCCGCGAGCACGGCCGACTTCGCCCGCAACCGCCTCACCCACTCGCTCGAGGTGGCGCAGGTGGGGCGGGAACTCGCCACCGCTCTGGGGGTCTCGGCCGACGTCGTCGACACCGCCTGCCTCAGTCACGATCTCGGGCATCCGCCCTTCGGCCACAACGGTGAGCGTGCGCTCAACGAATGGGCGGCCGACATCGGCGGATTCGAGGGTAACGCGCAGTCGCTGCGCATCCTCACCCGTCTCGAGGCGAAGGTGCTCGACGACGACGAGCGCTCCGTCGGACTCAACCTCACGCGCGCGAGTCTCGACGCCACGTGCAAGTACCCGTGGACGGTCGACAGCCCGGTGCCCGACCCCGGTGGCCGGCTCAAGTTCGGCGTGTACCCCGAGGACGAGGCGGTCTTCCGCTGGATGCGCGAGGGTGCGCCCGGGCGTCTGCGCTGCATCGAGGCCGAGATCATGGATCTCTCCGACGACATCGGCTACTCGGTGCACGACTTCGAGGATGCGATCGTCAACGGCTACCTCGACGTCGCCCAGCTCTCGGATCCGGCAGAGCACGAGGCCCTGCTCGGACGCATCCAGCAGTGGGTGGGGTACGACTTCACGCGCGAGGAGCTGGCCGACGCGCTCTACCGTCTCTCGTCGCAGTCGATGTGGCTCTCTTCGTTCGACCGCAGCCGCCAGTCGCTCGCGCGTCTGAAGAACCTGACGAGCGACCTGATCGGGCGCTTCGCCCGCGCGGCCGTCTCGGCGACCCGCGAGGCCTACGGCAGCAAGGCCCTGGTGCGCTACAACGCACACGTCGTCGTGCCGCGCGTGGTCGAGGCCGAGATCGCCGTGCTCAAGGGCATCATGGGCCAGGCCATCGTGACGATCGAGGCGCGCAAGGGCGTCTACAAGGAGCAGCGCCGGGTGCTCACCCGTCTCGCAGACGCACTCTGGCAGACCGACACGCTGTGGTCGGCCGGTGCCGATGTGCTCGAACCGGCGTTCGCCGCGGACTTCCACGACGCCGACACCGACGATCAGCGCGCCCGCGTCATCGTCGACCAGATCGCCAGCCTCACCGACCAGAGCGCGATCGACTGGCACAACCGCCTCGTGGGCGAGATCGACCCGGCCGAGGTCGGCATCTGGACCCCCCGTCACGCACGCCCCGGGGCGCGCGCGCACGCCGAGAGGTCGACCGTCGTCGAAGGGGCCCGCTGATGCCCCGCATCCGGCAGGCCGACGTCGACGAGGTCAAGTCGCGCACGAACATCGCCGACATCGTGGGGGAGCGCGTCGCGCTGAAATCCGCCGGTGTGGGATCGCTCAAGGGACTCTGCCCGTTCCACGACGAGAAGAGCCCGAGCTTCCACGTGCGCCCGCAGGTGGGGTACTACCACTGCTTCGGCTGCGGCGAGTCGGGAGACGTCTACTCGTTCCTGCGCGAGATGGATCACGTGAGCTTCACCGAGGCGGTGGAGCGGCTCGCCGGCCGCATCGGCTACACCCTCCACTACGAGGACGGCGGTGCTGCTCCCGAGACGAGCGGTCGGAGCCGGCTCTACGCCGCGAACACCGCGGCGGCCGAGTTCTTCCGGGCGCAGCTGCTGTCGGCGGATGCCGAGGCGGGGCGACGGTTCCTGGGCGAGCGAGGCTTCGACGCGGGTGCCGCCGCGCACTTCGGCGTGGGCTTCGCGCCGCGCGGATGGGACGGCATGCTCAAGGCGCTGACGGCCCAGGGCTTCACGCGCGAGGAGCTGAGCACCGCGGGCCTGGTCTCCACCGGGCAGCGCGGCGTGTACGACCGATTCCGCGGGCGCCTGGTCTGGCCGATCCGCGATGTGTCGGGCCAGACGATCGGGTTCGGCGCGCGCAAGCTCTTCGACGACGACCAGGGGCCGAAGTACCTCAACACCCCCGAGACGCCGATCTACAAGAAGGCGCAGGTGCTCTACGGTCTCGATCTCGCCAAGCGCGACATCTCCCGCGGAGATCCGCGGCGCGTCGTGGTCGTCGAGGGATACACCGATGTCATGGCGTGCCATCTCGCCGGCCTCACGACGGCGGTGGCGACCTGTGGAACCGCCTTCGGCGCCGAGCACATCAAGGTGCTGCGCCGGGTGATGGGCGACGACAACGCCTCGGGTGAGGTCGTGTTCACGTTCGACGGCGACGAGGCGGGGCAGAAGGCGGCGCTGCGCGCGTTCACCGAGGACGACCGCTTCAACGCGCAGACGTTCGTGGCCGTGGCGCCCGACAGCCTCGACCCCTGCGACCTGCGGCTGCAGCGCGGTGATGCCGCCGTGCGCGGCCTCATGGACGCCAAGGTGCCGATGTTCGAGTTCGCGATCGATCGCAAGCTCGCCGGCTTCGACCTGGCGACGGTGGAGGGGCGTGTCGGTGCTCTGCGCGCGGCCGCCCCGATCGTGGCCGAGATCCGCGATCGCCTGCTGCGTCCCGGGTACGAGCGCGTGCTCGCCCGCCGTCTGGGCATGGATCCGACCGAGGTGCACACCGAAGTGGAGCGCTCGGCGCGGGGCGGCTCGCAGAGTGCCCCGTCGCGGCGAGAGACGGTACCGTCCGGCGGGGGTGAGGGAGCGGCATCCGGAATCGCACCGGTCACGCTCGCGAGCCTGCCGCGCTCGGCCGATGTCGCCGTGGAGCGCGATGCGCTGATGGGAGCGCTGCAGTACGGTCACCAGATCGACCAGCCGCTGCTCTCGCGGGCGCTCGGCGCCCCCCTGCGCACCCCGGCCCTCGATGCCGTGCGCGAGGCCGTGGCCGCCGCTGCCGACCGCACGCGGGCGGGGTGGGCGACGGATGCCGTCAACAGCGTGCGCGAGCCGTACCGCACGCTCGCGGGCGAACTGCTCATGATGCCCTTCCCCGCGCGCAACGAGGAGGGCGCCGTGGCCAGCACCACCGATCTCGCGCGACGCCTCATCATGCGGCAGCTCGAGAGCGAGAAGCAGGAGCTCCTGGGCGCGGTCCAACGGGTGCCCGCCGACTCCGACGGCGGTCGTGCGCTCCGCATGCGATTGCGCGACATCGACATCGAGCGTCAGCGGTTCGTCGAGTCGTAACCCCCCACGGCCGTCGGGGGAGGGCAGGATGGGATGCATGTCCCGCAGGCACGCCTCCACCCACGCCATCGACTGCTCCGATCTGGTCATCGACCGGATCGGGCACGGCTCTCCGACGCGTGCGGTGGACGGCGTCTCGTTCTCGCTCGCCCCGGGCGCGCTCCTCTGCATCGCCGGTCCTACGGGGTCGGGTAAGTCGAGCCTCGTGGCGGCGCTGGCCGGATCCACCGATCCCTCGGTGAAGGTCGTCGGCGGGCGCGCGGAGGTCTGCGGCGTCGATGCGCGGCGTCCCGGGCGCAAGCACCGCGTGCTCACGTACCGCACGGGTTTCGTGCCGCAGGGAGCCGGCGCCGATCTTCCGCCCCGGCTCACGGTCAACGAGGTGATCGCCGAACCCATCCTGATGCGCGAGAAGCGCGTGAACAGCAAGGCGCTCTCGATTCGCGTCGCCACGCTGCTCGACGAGCTGCATCTGCCGCTCGGCACCGCGGCGAAGTTCCCCTACGAGCTGAGCGCGGGAATGCGCCAGCGCGTCGCGATCGCCCGTTCGTTCGTGCTCGAACCGCAGGTGCTCATCGCCGACGAGATCCTCGCGAACCTCGATCTCGAGGTGCGTCCGGTGGTCTTCGATGCGATCACGCGCCGCCGTAAGGAGCAGTCGATGGCGGCTCTGCTCGTCACGAACGACGCCGACTTCATCCGTGAGCTCAACGCCGAGACGCTCATGCTGCGCGCCGGGCACGTGGTCGCGCGGGGGGTCGGGAAGGACCTGCTCTGGGTGCCGAACGCAGAGGCGGATTCCCGGCGCTGAGCGCGACACGCCCGAGAGCGCGATAACCGCCTCCGGTGTCACGTGCACCGCTCGGAGTTTGCTAAGCTTGTCGAGTTGCCCGCGCAGCGGCGCACATTCCTCGGTAGCTCAATTGGCAGAGCAGCCGGCTGTTAACCGGCAGGTTCTTGGTTCGAGTCCAAGCCGGGGAGCCAATGAAAAGCCCCTCTTCGGAGGGGCTTTTCCCTTTTCTCGGCCGGCCCTCCTCGATCGCCGCTCGGGCGTTCGGCGACGGCGTCCGGCCGCTCTCGCGTGCGCTCGGGGAATACGAGGGGTAGAGTGGCGTTGCATCTAATACCCCCAGGGGGTATCCACGAACACTGCGAAGGAGTTCCCATGAGCGACACCACCGCCGACTACCGGGTGACCGGGATGACCTGCGGCCACTGCGAGATGTCGGTCCGCGAGGAGGTCGAGCAGATCGAGGGCGTCGAGATCGTCGACGTCAGCGCGCAGACCGGCATGCTGCGCATCACCGCTGCGGACGTCGACGATGCGCAGATCCTCTCGGCCGTATCCGAGGCCGGGTACTCGGCCGTCCGCGTCTGATGACCGCCGGGGCGATCGGCGTCGACCTCGAGATCGGCGGGATGACGTGCGCGTCGTGCGCGACGCGGATCGAGAAGAAGCTGAATCGGCTCGACGGGGTGACCGCCACGGTCAACTACGCGACCGAGAAGGCGTCGGTCGCGGCGCCGGAGGGCTACGACCCGGCCGTCCTGATCGCCGAGATCGAGAAAGCCGGGTACACGGCGGCGCTGCCCGCCCGCGCCCAGGATGCCGAACCCGATGCCGCGGGCGACCCCGAGCTCGACGGCCTGCGCACCCGGCTCTGGGTCTCCGTGGCGCTGACCGTCCCCGTCATCGCGATGGCGATGATCCCGGCGCTGCAGTTCACGTACTGGCAGTGGGCCTCGTTGACGCTCGCGGCTCCCGTCGTGGTGTGGGGCGGGTGGCCGTTCCACCGGGCGGCCTGGGTGAACCTCCGACACGGTGCGGCGACCATGGACACGCTCGTGTCGATGGGAACGATCGCGGCATTCCTCTGGTCGCTCTACGCGCTGTTCTTCGGCATGGCGGGCATGCCGGGTATGACCCATCCGTTCGAATTCGTCCTGACGCCGTCCGACGGCGCCGATGCGATCTACCTCGAGGTCGCGGCGGGCGTGACGATGTTCATCCTCGCCGGTCGCTACTTCGAGAAGCGGTCGAAGCGTCGCGCGGGAGCGGCGCTGCGCGCTCTGCTGGAGCTCGGAGCGAAGGACGTCGCGGTGCTCCGGGGAGGTGTCGAGCAACGCGTCCCGGCGGACGATCTACGGATCGGTGACGAGTTCGTGGTGCGCCCCGGTGAGAAGATCGCGACCGACGGCATCGTCGTCTCGGGTACATCGGCCGTCGACGCCTCGATGATGACGGGCGAGTCCGTGCCCGTCGAGGTCGCCGTGGGAGACTCCGTCACCGGCGCGACCATGAACGCCGGCGGCCGCCTCGTCGTCCGGGCGACACGGATCGGGGCCGACACCCAGCTCGCGCAGATGGCGCGACTGGTGGAGGAGGCGCAGACCGGGAAGGCCGAGGTGCAGCGCCTGGCCGATCGCATCTCGGGTGTCTTCGTGCCGATCGTTCTGGTGATCGCGCTCGGCACGCTCGTCACCTGGTTCGCCGTCGGTGCCTCGGCCACGATGGCGTTCACGGCGGCCGTCGCGGTGCTGGTCATCTCCTGCCCGTGCGCCCTCGGCCTGGCGACGCCGACCGCCCTGCTCGTGGGTACCGGTCGCGGAGCCCAGCTGGGGATCCTCATCAAGGGCCCTGAAGTACTCGAATCCACGCGCGCGGTCGACACGGTCGTGCTCGACAAGACGGGAACGGTCACCCGGGGCGCGATGAGCCTCGTGGACGTGATCGTCGAGCCGGGAGCGGATCGCACACGACTGCTCCGCCTCGCCGGTGCCCTCGAGGCCGCCTCCGAGCATCCGATCGGACGGGCGATCGCGCGGGCGGCGGAGGCCGAAGCCGGGACGCTTCCGGCGGTCGACGGCTTCGTCAACCACCCGGGTATCGGAGTGGAGGGCGTCGTGGACGGGCATCGTGTGCGCGTCGGCCGCGCGACGATGTTCGCCGGAGCGACGAGCACGCGCGACCACTCCATCCACGGTTCCCATGAGGAGGCGGGGCGCACGGTCGTGACGGTCGGCTGGGACGGAGCGGTCCGAGGCGTGCTCGTCGTGGCGGATGCCGTGCGGCCGACGAGCGCCGCAGCGGTCGAGCAGCTGAAGGCGCTCGGCCTCACCCCGGTGCTGCTGACGGGCGACAACGCGGCCGTCGCGCGTCATATCGCTCGCGAGGTCGGCATCGACGAGGTCATCGCCGAGGTGCTCCCCGCGCAGAAGGCCGCGGTCGTCGCGCGGCTGCAGAGCGAGGGACGAACGGTCGCGATGGTCGGCGACGGCGTCAACGATGCGCCTGCGCTCGCGCGTGCCGACCTCGGCATCGCGATGGGAACGGGAACGGATGCCGCGATCGAGGCATCCGACATCACGCTGGTCCGCGGGGATCTGCGCAGCGCCGTCGACGCGATCCGCCTGTCGCGCCGCACCCTGCGCACGATCCGGACGAACCTGTTCTGGGCCTTCGCGTACAACGTGGCGGCGATCCCTGTCGCCGCCCTCGGACTGCTGAACCCGATGCTGGCCGGCGCCGCGATGGCGTTGTCGAGCGTGTTCGTGGTCGGCAACAGTCTGCGCCTGCGAGGATTCCGCAGTGGCGCACGCGACGAGCGGAGAGATCGATGAGCGAGACGCATCCACACGCGCACCGGGAGCACGAGCACGAGGTGCCACCCCACGGAGGCCAGGCGAAAGTCGACGACCATTCCGGACACCCCGAGCACGCCGGACACTCCGGCCACGCCGGTCATTCCGGCCACGGCGACCACGTGGGCCAGTTCCGGCGACTCTTCTGGATCAACCTGGTGCTCGCGGTCCCCGTCGTGCTGCTCTCCCCGATGTTCGCGATGATCATCGGCTACGAGATCCCCGACGGCCCGGTGCGTTTCGTCGCCCCGGTGATCGGTTCGGTGATGTACGTGTGGGGCGGCAGGCCGTTCCTCCAGGGCGCCGTCGGCGAACTGCGCGCGCGACGCCCCGGCATGATGCTGTTGATCGCCCTCGCGATCACGGTCGCCTTCTTCGCCTCGTGGGGAGCGACGCTCGGGGTGCTGCATCACGAGCTGGAGTTCTGGTGGGAGCTCGCCCTCCTCATCGTCATCATGCTGCTCGGTCACTGGATCGAGATGCGCTCACTCGCGCAGACGACGTCGGCACTCGACTCGCTGGCCGCGCTCCTGCCCGACGAGGCCGAACGCATCGAGGGCGAGCGCACCGTGCGCGTGCCGCCCGACGAACTCCGCGTGGGCGACCTCGTCGTCGTGCGTCCTGGCGCACGGGTACCCGCCGACGGCCGGATCGTCGACGGCAGCGCGGCGATGGACGAGTCGATGATCACCGGGGAGTCGCGTCCCCTGACCCGTACGCCCGGTGACATCGTCACGGCGGGCACGGTGGCGACCGACTCGGGCCTCCGCGTCGAGATCACGGCGGTCGGTGACGACACGGCGCTGGCCGGCATCCGTCGACTCGTCGAGGATGCGCAGAACTCGACCTCGCACGCTCAGCGGCTCGCCGACCGTGCGGCGGCGCTGCTCTTCTGGTTCGCCCTGATCTCGGCGGCGGTGACCGCCGTGGTGTGGTCGGCCGTCGGCGACGTCGATGCCGCCGTCGTGCGCTCGATCACGGTCCTCGTGATCGCCTGCCCGCACGCGCTGGGTCTGGCGATCCCGCTCGTGGTCTCGATCGCGACCGAGCGGGCCGCTCGCGCGGGCATCCTGGTGAAGGACCGGTTGGCGCTCGAGCGCATGCGCACCGTCGACACGGTGCTGTTCGACAAGACCGGAACGCTGACGCGCGGCGAGCCGGTCGTCACCGACATCGCGGCGGCCGACGGAGTCGATCCGGCCCGTGTGCTCGCACTGGCGGCGTCGGCGGAGGGTGACAGCGAGCACCCCCTGGCCCGGGCGATCGTCCGCGCGGCGGAGGAGCGTGGACTCGACTCCCCGTCGGCCGTCGGCTTCTCGTCGTCGCCGGCGGTCGGGGTCCGGGCGACCGTCGACGGTGCCGATGTGCGCGTGGGCGGTCCGAAACTGCTCGATGAGATCGGAGCGCACGAGCTGCCCGTCGCCGAGACGTGGCGGGCGACGGGCGCGATCATCCTGCACGCGGTGGTCGACGGTACGGTGATCGGCGCGTTCGCGCTGGCCGATGAGGTGCGCGCCGAGTCCCGTACCGCGGTCGACGACCTGCGTCGTCGCGGCGTGGAGGTCGTCATGATCACCGGAGATGCGCAGGCGGTCGCGGATGCCGTCGCCGCGGAGCTCGGCATCCGACGTGTGTTCGCGGGGGTGCGTCCGGAGGACAAGTCGGCGAAGGTCGCGGAGCTGCAGCGGGAGGGCAGGATCGTCGCGATGGTGGGCGACGGCGTGAACGATGCTCCCGCGCTGGCACAGGCGGACGTCGGGATCGCGATCGGCGCGGGCACCGACGTGGCGATCGCTTCGGCCGGGGTGATCCTGGCCAGCTCCGATCCCCGCGCCGTCATGTCCGTGATCGAGCTGTCGCGTGCGACCTACCGCAAGATGTCGCAGAACCTCTGGTGGGCGGCCGGATACAACCTGCTCTCCGTGCCTCTGGCCGCGGGTGTGCTGGCGCCGATCGGGTTCGTGCTGCCGATGTCGGTGGGTGCGGTGCTGATGTCGCTGTCGACGGTCGTCGCCGCGCTCAACGCCCAGCTCCTGCGCCGGTTCGACCTCCGACCCGACGACCGCGACGTTCTAGCGGGAAGCTCCCGCGAGCGTGCCGGTCACGGGGCCTGAGGGGTCGAAGATCACGCACTGGATGGTCCGGTCGTCGTGCTCGTCCCACGAGGTCTCGCTCGGGATGAGGGGGAACACCTCGAACACCGACTCGGCCTTCTCGAGACCGATGAACGCCGTGTAGGGCTCTCCGATGCACTCCATGCTCGCCGCGTCGATGTCGGTCTCCGAGAAGTCGCCGTCGGGCATGGTGATCTCGTGGAAGACCTCCTGGTCGTGCGGCTCCGTGCAGGGCACCACGTCGATGTCTTCGCGCAGCCCGCTGGGGGCGTCCATCATGCAGTCGCCGAGCTCGAGGGCGACGATGTCGATGGTGGCCTCCTCCGTTACCTGACCCGTCCCGGAATCGCGTTCGCGTTCGTCCGAACTGCTGCATCCGAGCAGGGTGAGCGAGAAAGTCGCCGTGAGTGCGAGCGCGGCGAGGCCGCGGTGTGTACGCCGGGTCATGTGCGCCCTCAGCCTTCCAGGTCGTCGACGCCGGGCAGCCAGCTGGCGCCGGGACGGCCCCAGCCGCGCTTACGGGCGATCTTCTGCGCGGTCTTCCAGTCGCCGTCCGACAGGCGGTCAACGTAGAGGATGCCGTCGAGGTGGTCGAACTCGTGCTGCATGATGCGTGCGCGCCATCCGTCGACCGCGATCGACGCCGGTGCGCCCTCGAGGTCGATGCCGGTGACCCGGACGTGCTCGGAGCGGCGCAGCGGGAAGCGCTCGCCCGGGAACGACAGGCATCCCTCGGACTCCAGGTCGGGATCGGGGGAGCCGGGCTCGATCGGAGTGATCCAGAGCTCGGGATTGATGATCACGCCGCGCCAGGGCTGATCGTCGTCATCGACGTACGAGTAGGTGTAGATGCGCAGGGCGACGCCGACCTGCGGTGCGGCCAAGCCGACACCCGGAGCGATGTCCATCGTCTCGAACATGTCGGCGACGAGGGTGCGGATCTCATCGGTGATCTCGTCGACGGGAGAAGCGGGGGAGTGCAGGACGGGGTCGCCCATGATGCGAATCGGAAGTACAGCCACGTCACAACCCTACTGGGCGCACTGCGACGGGTAGGGTCGTAGGGTGAGCGCAGGGGTGTGGAAGTGAACTCGGTAGAAGACGTCGGCGAGCAGCTCGTCGGTGTCTTCCAGAACCCCGGGCTGCTCCTCGGCATCCCGCTCGCGCTGGCCGGTGCGGTGTTCATGTCGCTCGGCGCGCAGTACCAGCACCGCGGCGTCGAGAAGGTCGAGCGCCTGAGCGGTTCGCAGGGGACGTCGGGCCTCAGCTTCGACCAGCTCCGCCGGCTGCTCACACGCCCCTCCTGGATCATCGGCACCCTGATGCTGGGCCTGGCGATCGTTTGCCAGCTCGCCGCTCTCGTGCGCGCTCCGCTCATGGTCGTGCAGCCGCTCGGCGCCATCGCGCTGGTGATCACGACACTGCTGAACGCCCGCATCTCCGGGCACTCGCCGACGAAGAAGTCCATCACCGCGATCATCTGCTGTGTCGGCGGCATCTTCCTGTTCGTCTTCTTCGCCGCGCTGTTCGCCACCGAGCGCGAGGTGCAGGATCGCGAACTGTTCGTGATCCTCGCCATTCTCCTCGTCGTGATCATCGTGCTCGGCGCCTGCTGGCTCGTATTGCGGCACCGCATGCGCGCCCTGTTCTACGTGATCGGCGCCGGTGTGCTCTACGGCTTCGTCGCCACCCTGGCGAAGGTCGTCATCAAGCGCATCGAGGCGGGGCAGTTCGAGTGGATCACCGCGATCTGCGTCATCGCCCTCGTCGCGGCCGCGGCGGTCGGGGCGTACTTCGTGCAGACCGCCTACAGCTCCGGCCCGCCCGACCTCGTCATCGCCGGCCTCACGGTCGTCGACCCGCTCATCGCCGTGCTCATCGGAATGGTGATCCTCGGCGAGGCGGCCGCTGCACCGCCTTGGGCGCTCGTGATCTACGGCGTCGCCGGAGCCATCGCGGTCTACGGCGTGGTCAATCTCGCCCGCTACCACCCGCAGGTGCTCAGCGAGAGCCAGGAGATCGGCATCACGCGCGGCAGCGACGGCGGCACCGCAACGACGAACCCCGGCGCCGAGCAGGCACCGGGGTCCGAGGGGACGGATCGTCCGTAGAGCGGTTCTCGGTCCGCCCGATCAGTAAGCCTGATCGATGAGATCCGGCGAGACCTCGGAGGCCGCGGCCTCGTCGACGAAGAACACCGTGCGCTTGCGCCCGCGGGCACCGGCGACCGGAACACTCGTGTAGCTCGCACCGGCGAGGGCCAAGCCCAGCGCCGACGCCTTGTCGGCGCCCGTGAGCACCAGCCAGACGCGCTTCGAGGTGTTGATGACCGGACGCGTCAGCGTGACGCGCTCGGGCGGAGGCTTCGGCGAGTTGCGTACGGGGAGAGCGGCCGCATCCGTCACCGTGACCTCTTCGCGGTCAGGGAAGAGCGAGGCGATGTGTCCGTCGGGCCCGACCCCCAGGAAGCACACGGCGAACGCGGGCCACGGGTTCTCGTCGGTGCCGAAGCGCGCGAGCTCGGCGGCGTACGCGGCCGCCGCCTCGTCGAGGGTGAGGCCGTCATCGGAGCCGGCGACCTCGTGGATGTTCTCGGGCGGTACCGGGATGTGGTCGAGCAGCGCGTTGCGCGACTGGAGTGCGTTGCGATCGGCGTCGTCGCGCGGCACGAAGCGCTCGTCGCCCCACCAGAAGTGCACGAGCGACCAGTCGATCGACGCGGCCCGCGGGTCCTCGCGCGTCGCCGTCAGGACCGCGCCGCCCATCGAACCGCCTGTGAGGGCGACGTGGGCGACGCGACCGTTGACGGTACGGGCGCGCAGGCGCGTCAGGAAACGATCGGCGACCCGTGCGGCCACGTCGGTGGGGGTGGCCTCGACCACGACCCGCTTCTCTGCGGACGTTGCGTCGCTCACGTCGTCACTCTCCTGTCTCGGGCGGGCCCAGCTTCTCCCAGCCCTCGGTGATCACTCGACCGTACAGGAGGTCGGGATCCAGGCGGCGCAGCTCCTCGGCGAGGCATTCGCGAAGGGTGCGCCGGGGAAGGTGCAGGTCGTGGTTCGGCTGATCGGGCTGCGTGAGCTGGGCGACGCCGGGCGACGGGCGCTCGAGCAGGATGTCGCCCGACTCGCGGGTCAGCCGCACGGAACGGATGCCGTCGTGCCAGATCTCCGGCTGTTCGGAGAACCAGCGGACCGGAACCTCGAGAGCGAGCTGCAGCCAGGCGGCCAGCAGCGCGGTCGACGGGGAGGCGGCGGCGCCGCGGACCTCGATCGCGGTGATCGGCTCGAACGGCGGCTGATCGAGCACGGCCGCGAGCTGCTCGCGCCAGTGCGTCAGACGGGTCCACGCGAGGTCGGTGTCACCCGGGGCGTGGGTCTTGCCGAGCAGCGCGAGGCGGTCGCGCACGTCGTGCGCGGTCGCGGCATCCGTGATCCGGCGCTGGGCGATCCGGCCCAGCGGCGACGACGACGGCGAGGTCGGTGCCTCTTCCGGCCACCAGGCCACGACCGGAGCATCCGGCAGCAGCAGGCCCGTGATGAGGCTCTCCTCGTTGCTCGCGGCGTCGCCGTAAGCGTGTAGGACGACGACCTCGCTCGCTCCGGCATCCCCGCCGACGCGGATCTGGGCGTCGAGACGGGACTCGCCCTCGCCCGTGGTGAGCACGATGACGCGCATCGGGTGCTCGCGCGATGCGTCGTTGGCCGCATCGATGGCCGCCTCGGCGACGCCGTTGCGGGCCGAGATCACGAGGGTCAGCACGCGGCCGAGGGCGACGGCGCCGCCCTCTTCGCGCACCTTCACGAGCTGCTTGGCGACCTGGCTGACGGTCGTGTCGGGAAGGTCGATGATCACGGTCGTCTCCAGACTCGTCCGTCGCGGGCAAGCAGGGCATCGGCGGATGCCGGACCCCACGAACCGGGTGCGTACTGCTCAACCGGGCCGCCCTCGGACGCCCAGAACTTCTCGACGGGGTCGAGGATCTTCCACGAGAGCTCGACCTCCTCGTGCCGCGGGAACAGCGGCGGATCGCCCAGCAGGACGTCGAGGATGAGGCGCTCGTAGGCCTCGGGGCTGGCCTCGGTGAAGGCGTGGCCGTATCCGAAGTCCATCGTCACATCGCGCACGTTCGACCCGCTGCCCGGCACCTTCGAGCCGAAGCGGATCGTGACGCCCTCGTCGGGCTGCACGCGGATGACCAGTGCGTTCTGACCGAGCTCCGAGGCGTTGCCGCGTCCGAACAGGTGCTGCGGAGCGCGGTTGAAGACCACGGCGATCTCGGTGACGCGGCGGCCCAGACGCTTGCCGGTGCGCAGGTAGAACGGCACACCCGACCAGCGGCGCGTGTCGATCTCGAGCTTGATCGCGGCGTAGGTCTCGGTGGTCGACTCGGGGTTCATGCCTTCCTCGTCCAGGAAGCCGGTGACCTTCTCGCCGCCCTGCCATCCACCCGCGTACTGGCCGCGCGCGGTCGCCTGCGAGAGGTCGTCCGGTACGTGCACCGCCGCGAGGACCTTCTCCTTCTCGGCGCGCAGGTGCTCGGCGGAGAGGCTGATGGGCTCCTCCATCGCGGTGAGCGCGAGCAGCTGGAGCAGATGGTTCTGGATGACGTCGCGCGCGGCGCCGATCCCGTCGTAGTACCCCGCGCGCCCGCCGACGCCGATGTCCTCGGCCATCGTGATCTGCACGTGGTCGACGTAGTTGCGGTTCCAGATCGGCTCGTAGAGCTCGTTGGCGAAGCGCAGAGCGAGGATGTTCTGCACCGTCTCCTTGCCCAGGTAGTGGTCGATGCGGAAGATCGAGTCGGCCGGGAACGCGACCTCGAGCGCGGCGTTGAGCGCACGCGCGGAGTCCAGGTCATGCCCGAACGGCTTCTCGATCACCACGCGCCGCCAGCGCGAATCCTCGTCGGCATCCTCCCCGACCAGTCCCGAGTCCTTCAGCTGCTTCGCGACGAGCGGGAAGTCCTTCGGCGGGATCGACAGGTAGTAGGCGTGGTTGCCCATGGTGCCGCGTTCGACGTCGAGCTGGTCGACGGTGTCCTTCAGCTTCTGGAACGACTCGGGGTTGTCGAACTCGCCCGAGACGAACCGGATGCCCTGCAGCAGCTGCGCCCACGTCTCCTCACGGAACGGCGTGCGCGCGTGCTGCTTGACGGCCTCGTAGACGACCTGGGCGAAGTCCTGGTCCTCCCAATCGCGTCGGGCGAACCCGACGAGTGCGAAGCCGGGCGGGAGCAGACCGCGGTTGGCGAGGTCGTAGACCGCCGGCATGAGCTTCTTGCGAGACAGATCTCCGGTGACGCCGAAGATCACCAGGGCGCTGGGCCCGGCAATCCTGTTGAGACGGCGGTCATCGGGATCGCGCAGCGGGTTGTGCCCGCGCGAGAGGGGAACAGACATCGGTGAGGGATTCTCCTGCTGACTACTTCTGTGCGGCTTCGAAGAGGGTGAGCACGTCGGCCGACGAGTCGGTGATCGTCAGGGAGACGACGGGGCGACCGTGCTCGGCCAGGACTGCGGCGTCGCCGGCAGCCTGAGCCTCGATGAGCTGGCCGAACGTGAACGGTCGCTCCGGGATCTCGAGATCGACATCGGTGCGCTCGAGGATCTGCAGGAAGACGCCCTGGGCGGGGCCTCCCTTGTGGTACTGACCCGTGGAGTGCAGGAAACGCGGTCCCCAGCCGAACGTCGTCGGGCGACCGGAATCGGCGGCGACGAGCTCGCGGAGACCCTGCAGCTGCGGGACCTCGAGGCGGTTGACGTAGGCCTGGATCGAGACGTAGCCGTCTTCGGCGAGCTGCGCCCACAGGGCGTCCAGCACGCCTTCGACGGTGCCCGAGACGGCGAGAGCCGGGTCGGACACGCGCACCTCGACGCCGTTCTCGGTGAACGCCGGAGCGGTCGGCTCCGGGCGCGCGTCGAGTAGACCGCGGGCCGCGACCTTCGCCGACTCGACGTCGGGCTGGTCGAACGGGTTGATCCGCAGCAGGTGGCCGGCGATCGCGGTGGCGTACTCCCAGACGATGAGCTGCGCGCCGAGCGAGCCGCTGACGAGGATCTCGCCCTCGTGACGCTCGTGCAGGTGGAACTCGTTGGCGTCGTCGACGAGACGGACGATCTGGAGGTCGGCGGGCTTGGAATCGAGCTCGGGGGAGACCGGCAGCAGGACCACGGGGAGGATTCCCGTGCCGTCCTTGCCCGTGGACTCGGCGATCAACTGCTCAATCCAGTCCGGCAGGCCCTTGATGTGGGTGCCGTCGGTGATGAGGCCGAGCTTGTCGCGGCGGGGATTGGTCGCGGCGATGGCCGCGCCGAGGCGCAGTGCGGGGTTCTCGGCCGAGTCGACCGCGACCTCGAGCAGCGAGGCCTCGGCCTCGTTCAGGAGCTCGTCGATGTCGACGCCCGCGAGGCCGGACGGCACGAGGCCGAACGCGGTCAGCGCGGAGTAGCGTCCGCCGACGTTCGGGTCGGCGTTGAACACGCGGTAGCCGGTCTCGCGCGCCGAGACGTCGAGCGGGGAGCCCGGGTCGGTGACGATGACGATGCGCTCCAGCGGGTCGATGCCGAGGTCGCGGAAGGCGGCCTCGAACGTACGGCGCTGGGAGTCGGTCTCGACGGTCGAGCCCGACTTCGAGGAGACGACGAGCACGGTGTCGGCGAGTCCTTCGTCGAGGGCCGCGAGCACCTGGCCCGGTGCCGTCGAGTCGAGGATCGTGAGCGGCTTGCCCGCGGTCTGAGCGATCACCTCGGGGGCGAGCGACGATCCGCCCATGCCCGCGAGGACGACGCGGTCGACGCCCTTCGAGGCGAGCTGTTCGCGGAGTGCGACGATCTCGTCGACGAGCGGACGCGAGACCGAGACGGCCTCGACCCAGCCCAGACGGATGGAGGCCTCGGCCTCGGCCGCCGGGCCCCAGAGGGTCGGGTCTCCGCCGGTGATCCGCGAGGCGACCAGGTCGCGCACGAGTGCGGGGACAACCTCGTCGATCGCGACGCGAGCGTCGCCGGAGGCGTGGATGCCGAAGGTCATCGCTGTGCCTCCAGCGTCTCGGCGACCTGTGCGAGCAGGTCGTGCCAGGAGTCGATGAACTTCGCGACGCCCTCGTCCTCCAGCACCTGGGTGACGTCGACGAGGTCGATTCCGACCTCCGCCAGCGCGTCGAAGACGGCGTGCGCCTCGGCGTAACCGCCCGTGATGGTGTCACCGGTGACGACGGCGTGGTCGAAGGTCGCCTCGAGCGTCTTCTCCGGCATCGTGTTCACGACGCCGGCCGCGACGAGCTCGGTCACGTAGAGCGTGTCGGGCAGCGAGGGGTCCTTGACGCCGGTGGAGGCCCAGAGCGGGCGCTGCAGGTTCGCGCCGGCGGCGAGGAGATCCTGCGCGCGCTTCTCGGCGAACTTCTTCTCGAACAGCTCGTAGGCCAGACGCGCGTTGGCTAGGCCGGCCTTGCTCTTGAGGGCCTTCGCCTGGTCGGTGCCGATCGCGTCGAGGCGCTTGTCGGTCTCGGTGTCGACGCGCGACACGAAGAACGAGGCGACCGAGTGGATGCCGGCGAGGTCGATGTCCGCCGCCTGCGCGCGCTCGAGGCCCGCGAGGTAGGCGTCGATGACCTCTTCGTAGCGCTCGAGGCTGAAGATCAGGGTGACGTTGACGCTGATGCCCGCGGCGATCGCCTCGGTGATCGCCGGCAGGCCCGCCTTCGTCGCGGGGATCTTGACGAGGAGGTTGGGGCGGTCGATCTTGCTCCACAGCTCCTTGGCCGATGCGACGGTGCCGTCGGTGTCATGAGCGAGGTCGGGGGAGACCTCGATCGACACGCGGCCGTCGACGTGGTTCGAGGCCTCCCACACCGGACGGAACACGTCGAGTGCGGCGGCGACGTCCTGCGTGGTGGCCGCGAACACGGCCTCCTCGGCGGAGGCGCCGGAGGCGGCGAGCTCGGTGACCTGGGCGTCGTAAGACGTGTTGCTCTTGTCGGTGAGCGCGTTCGCGAAGATCGTCGGGTTCGTGGTGACACCGACGACGTTGCGCGTCTCGATCAGCTCGGCGAGGTTGCCGGAGGAGATGCGGGTGCGCGAGAGGTCGTCGAGCCAGATGCTGACGCCGGCGGCGGCGAGCTGTGCGGTGGGGGTGCTCATGCGTTCTCCTTGGTGCTGTGTGCGGCGATGGTCTCGCGAGCGGCCGCGATCACGGCCTCCGTGGTGATACCGAACTTCTGGAACAGGGTCTTGTAGTCGGCGGATGCGCCGAAGTGGTCGATGCCGACCGAGCGTCCGCGGTCGCCGACGATGCCGCGCCACGTGAGCACGGAGCCGGCCTCGACCGACACGCGCGCGGTGACGGCGGCGGGGAGCACGCTCTCGCGGTAGGCCTCGTCCTGCTCGTCGAACCACTCGAGCGAGGGGGCCGACACGACGCGCACGCCGATTCCCTCGGAGGCGAGTGCGGCGCGGGCCTCGACGGCGAGCTGCACCTCGGATCCGGTGGCGACGATGATGACGTCGGGCGTGCCGTTCGCGGCTTCCGCCAGCACGTAGGCACCGCGGGCGGTGCGGTCGGCCGAGGCGAAGACCTCGCCTTCCGCGTCACCCTCGCCGCGCTCGAACACCGGGATGTTCTGACGGGTGAGGGCGATGCCGGCCGGACCCGCCTGGCGACGCAGGATCTCGAGCCAGGCGGCCGAGGTCTCGTTCGCGTCGGCGGGGCGCACCACCGCGAGGTTCGGGATGGCGCGCAGGGTCGCGAGCTGCTCGATCGGCTGGTGCGTGGGTCCGTCCTCGCCGAGCGCGACGGAGTCGTGGGTCCAGACGAAGACGCTGGGCACGTTCATGAGCGCGGCCAGACGCACGGCGGGGCGCATGTAGTCGCTGAAGATGAGGAACGTACCGCCGAAGGCGCGCGTCTTCCCGTGCAGCACGATGCCGTTGACGATCGCGCCCATGGCGTGCTCGCGGATGCCGAAGTGCAGCACGCGGCCGTACGGGCTGCCCGACCACTCGTGGGTGGACCACTCGGCCGGGATGAACGACGGGGCGCCCTTGATCGTCGTGAGGTTCGACTCGGCGAGGTCGGCCGATCCGCCCCAGAGCTCGGGGAGCTCGGCGGCGAGCGCGTTGATGACCTGGCCGGAGGCCGCACGGGTCGAGACGTCCTTGCCGGCCTCGAAGACCGGCAGGGCGTTCTGGATGTCGGCGGGCAGTTCGCCCGCCTCGAGACGGTCGAGGAGCTGCTTGCGCTCGGGGTTCGCCGCGGCCCAGGCGTCGAAGGACTCCTGCCACTCGGCACGGATGCCGGCGGCGCGGTCGGCGAGACCGCGGGTGTGGGCGATGACGTCGTCGGCGACGACGAACGTCTCCTCGGCGTCGAAGCCGAGGACCTTCTTGGTGGCGGCGAGCTCGTCGGCGCCGAGCGCCGAACCGTGGATCTTGCCGGAGTTCTGCTTGCCGGGCGACGGCCAGCCGATGATCGTCTTGAGGATGATGAGCGAGGGCTTGGAGGTCTCGCCCTTCGCGGCGTCGATGGCCGCGTTCAGCTCGGCGACGTCCTCGACGTACTCGCCGGTCTTCTTCCAGTCGACCGTCTGCACCTGCCAGCCGTAAGCCTCGTAGCGCTTCGCGACGTCTTCCGTGAAGGCGACGTTGGTGTCGTCCTCGATGGAGATCTGGTTCGAGTCGTAGATGGCGATGAGGTTGCCGAGCTGCTGGTGGCCCGCGAGCGAGGACGCCTCGCTCGTCACGCCTTCCTGCAGGTCGCCGTCACCGGCGATGACGTAGACGAAGTGGTCGAACGGGCTGGTGCCCGCTGCCGCCTCGGGGTCGAACAGGCCGCGCTCGTAGCGGGCGGCGTAGGCGAAGCCCACGGCCGACGCGAGGCCCTGGCCCAGGGGACCGGTGGTGATCTCGACGCCCTTGGTGTGACCGTACTCGGGGTGTCCCGGCGTGAGCGAGCCCCAGGTGCGGAGCGCCTTCAGGTCGTCGAGCTCGAGGCCGAAGCCGCCGAGGTAGAGCTGCACGTACTGCGTGAGCGAGGAGTGTCCGACCGAGAGGATGAAGCGGTCGCGACCGAGCCAGTCGGTGTCGGTCGGGTCGTGCCGCAGCACGCGCTGGTAGAGGAGGTAGGCGGCAGGAGCGAGGCTCATGGCCGTGCCGGGATGCCCGTTTCCGACCTTCTCCACGGCGTCCGCCGCCAGGAGGCGAGCGGTGTCCACCGCGCGCCGATCGATCTCATCCCACTGCAATTCCGACACGTTCATGCCCTTTCCGACAGTTTCGAGGGCGCCCGTATTCCCTGCGCCTCCGCATCGTCACGGAGAGTGTGCACAGCGCCGGGCGCGAGTGTTTTCAGCATAGCGGGGTGGGTCCGACCCCAGACCCCGTCTTACGCTCCGAGTCCGCCCCGCCGCGTGCCCTAGACTGGAAGGGTTGTCATGACGCGTGTGGAGGAGGCGATCGAGATCTCGACGATGTCTGATCAGACCGTGGGGAAGCGGTCCATCGGTCGCACGGTGAAGGCGTACGTCGCCCTCACCAAGCCGCGCGTCCTCGAGCTGCTCCTCGTGTCGACCGTGCCGGTGATGTTCCTGGCGTACGGCGGCATGCCCGATCTGTGGCTGGTGCTGGCGACCGTGATCGGCGGCGCGATGAGCGCCGGCTCCGCCGCGGCGTTCAACATGTACCTCGACCGCGACATCGACGCGCACATGCACCGCACCGAGAACCGCCCGCTCGTGACGGGCGAGGTCACGCCGCGCGGCGCGCTGGTGTTCTCCTGGACCCTCGCGGTGCTCTCGACGGTCTGGCTGCTGGTCACCACGAACTGGCTCGCGGCCGCTCTCTCGGCCTTCGCGATCTTCTTCTACGTCGTGATCTACACGATGCTCCTCAAGCGCCGGACCGAGCAGAACATCGTCTGGGGCGGGATCGCCGGGTGCTTCCCGGTGCTGATCGGCTGGGCGGCCGTGACCGGATCGCTCGACTGGCCCGCGTTAATCCTGTTCCTGCTGATCTTCCTGTGGACGCCGCCGCACTACTGGCCGCTGTCGATGAAGTACCGTGATGACTACGACGACGTCGACGTGCCCATGCTCGGCGTGACGCGCAACGCCTCGCAGGTCGGACTCCAGGTCATCCTCTACGCCTGGGCGACGCTGGCCTGTTCTCTGTTGCTGGTGCCGATCGCGAACATGGGCCTCGTCTACACGGTGTCGGCCCTGGTCTTCGGCGGATGGTTCGTCTACGAGTCGCACCGCCTGTACAACCGTGCGGTGCGGGGGACCGAGGCGCGGCCGATGCGAGTCTTCCACGCCTCGATCACCTACTTGACGTTGATCTTCGTCGCGGTCGCGGTCGACCCGCTGCTGCCCTTCTGATCGTCGGTCTCGGCATCCGCCTCGACGTCGTCGTTCACCGGAGTGCCGAGGGCCTCATCCGCTGAGGTCTCGTCGACGGCCGTGACCGTCGCGTCGCCCACCGGAGCAGTCGTGTCGTCGACCTCGGCCGTCCAGTCGATCGGCTCGACGACGACGGGCGTCGCCGCGGGGATCAGCGACTGCACGGCGACGAGGGCGACGGCGAGGAGGATGCCGAGCACGCCCGCGCCGAGCAGTGCGGAGCCCACGACGACCAGCGACTGACCGACGTAGACGTCGACGCCCGTCGCGGTGTTGTCGAGGAGCGTCGTGGTCATCGTCCCGATCTGCCCGGAGATGAGCCACCCACCCACCGCGGTCGAGGCGAGTGCGAGCACGAGGAGCAGCCAGAATCCGATGCTGCGTGTCAGTGACTTGTTCATGCCGACCACGATCACGGACGCGCTGATGACTCCGGTATGCGCAGCCTATGGATCGGCTGTCCGCGGACTCTGAGACGTCCGATCAGCCGGCGGAGGGGGTCCTGACCTCGTCGGCGACCGGGCGCTTCAGCTTCAGCACGACGACGGTGTAGGTCGCTGCCGAGAGCGAGGCGAGCACCATGTGGATGCCGACCAGCAGAGGCGGGAGTCCCGCGCGCGCCTGCCAGACCCCGACGCCGACCTGGATCGCGATGGCCAGGACCAGGACGACGAGCCACTTCCGCGGCGGGAGGCGCAGCGCCCAGGCGGCGATCGTCAGGGCGAGCACCAGAGCGGCGAGGATGTACCCGGGCCAGGAGTGCACGTGCGCGAGCACGGTCGCGTCGAATCCGTGCCGCAGCACATCCTGGTCGCCGGAGTGCGGGCCGGATCCGGTCGTCAGTACGCCGAACAGGATGGTGACCGCGAGAGCCAGCCCGGTGACGTGGCTGAGGATCATGAACCAGGTCGGCACCGCGCGCTCGCGCGGTCCCGGAGCCGCGTACAGGCGCACCAGGAATGCGGCCGTGACGCACACCAGGAGCAGGGACGACGTGTAGTGGAATCCGACGATGAACGGGTTCAGGCCGGTGAGCACCGTGATGCCGCCGACGAGCGCCTGCGCCATGACGCCGGCGAACACGACCCAGGCCAGGACGAGGAGATCGCGGCGCGCCGAGGTGCGACGCGTCGTGTGGATCGCGGCGGCGATCACCGCGAGGAGCAGGACTGCGGATGCCACGGGGAACGCGGGCACCGGAACGCCGGTGAGGGTGACGAGAGCGAACGCGGCCGCGGCCGCCACGATGCCGCCCGCCGCATAGCGGAGCGCGCGGAAGACCGAGCGCGATCCGTCGGTCAGGTGCAGCACGAGCAGCACGACCACCAGCGCGATGACGCCCACGACGCCGGTCATCAGCCGGTTGCCGAACTCGATCGCGCCGTGGATGCCCTGGTCCGCCAAAATCGGCACGAGGGACTCCGGTGTGCAGAGCGGCCACTCCGAGCATCCGAGTCCGGAGCCCGTCAGGCGCACGGCCCCACCCGTCCCGATGATGATCGTCTCGGTGAGGAACGACAGCCACGCGAACACGCGGAGGACGCGTCCCCACGGCGAAGTGAATGCTGCGGGTCGCAGATCGAGCTCCGCGGCGGTGGTGCGGGCGGGCGTGGCGGTGTCGGGCATGGGGCCTCCGGCGCGCTTCGCGCAGGACGGGCGGCCCGTCCGCGAAGCGGAGCCTGTAGAATCGGATTGTTGCGATGCGCGCTCGAGGGCGCGGAAGCATCGATAACAGTTTAGGCGCGAAGGATGCGCCGGTGATGAGGGCCCACCAGCGGCACCCGCTCCCCGCAGACTCGACGGGGATCAGGTGTGTCGGGGCGGATGACACCGTTGAGGCCCAATGAGGAGAGTGTGATGTCGGATGTGCTGATCGACCGCCCGGAGCTCGATGGCCTGGGGGTGTACGAGTTCGGCTGGCACGACGCTGACGCCGCCGGCGCCGTCGCGAAACGCGGGATCTCCGAAGAGGTCGTCCGCGGTATCTCGGCGCTCAAGAGCGAACCCGAATGGATGCTGAAGACCCGGCTCAAGGGCTATCAGCTGTTCGGCCGCAAGCCGATGCCGACCTGGGGCGCCGACCTCAGCGACATCGACTTCGACAACATCAAGTACTTCGTGCGCTCGACCGAGAAGCAGGCGCAGTCGTGGGAGGACCTCCCCGCCGAGATCCGCGAGACCTACGAGCGCCTCGGCATCCCGGAGGCCGAGCGCCAGCGTCTCGTCGCCGGCGTCGCCGCGCAGTACGAGTCCGAGGTCGTCTACCACCAGATCCGCGAGGACCTGGAGCAGCAGGGCGTCATCTTCATGGACACCGACACCGCTCTCCGCGAGCACCCCGAGTTCTTCGAGGAGTACTTCGGCTCGGTCATCCCCGCCGGCGACAACAAGTTCGCCGCCCTCAACACGGCCGTCTGGTCGGGCGGCTCCTTCGTCTACGTCCCCAAGGGCGTGCACGTCGAGATCCCGCTCCAGGCGTACTTCCGCATCAACACCGAGAACATGGGGCAGTTCGAGCGCACCCTGATCATCGCGGACGAGGACAGCTACGTGCACTACATCGAGGGCTGCACGGCCCCGATCTACAAGTCCGACTCCCTGCACTCGGCCGTCGTCGAGATCATCGTGAAGAAGAACGCCCGCGTTCGGTACACGACGATCCAGAACTGGTCGAACAACGTCTACAACCTCGTCACCAAGCGCGCGGTCGCGCACGAGGGGGCGACGATGGAGTGGGTCGACGGCAACATCGGCTCGAAGGTGACGATGAAGTACCCGTCGATCTACCTCATGGGCGAGCACGCCAAGGGCGAGACGCTCTCGGTCGCCTTCGCCGGCCCCGGCCAGCACCAGGATGCCGGCGCGAAGATGATCCACATGGCTCCGTACACGCAGTCGTCGATCGTCTCGAAGTCGATCGCCCGTGGCGGCGGTCGTGCGGGATATCGCGGCGAGGTCCGCGTCGATGCGAACGCCCACCACTCGGCGAACACCGTGCGATGCGACGCGCTGCTCGTCGACACCAAGTCGCGCTCCGACACCTACCCGGCGATCGACATCCGCGTCGACGACGTGCAGCTCGGTCACGAGGCCACCGTCTCCAAGGTCAGCGAGGAGCAGCTCTTCTACCTGCAGTCGCGCGGCATGCCGGAGGACGAGGCCATGGCGATGATCGTGCGCGGCTTCATCGAGCCGATCGCGCGCGAGCTGCCGATGGAGTACGCGATGGAGTTGAACAAGCTCATCGAGATGGGCATGGAAGGATCGGTCGGCTGAGATGACCTCCCAGACGACGACGCCCACGGCGTCGCATTATTCGAGCGCGCACGTCGACCCGGCGGCGCAGGTGGCGGACGCCGGCTTCGTGCCGGTGCAGACCCGCTCCGAACGCCCGCACTCCTTCGAGCCCGCCGATTTCGGCGTGCCGACGGGGCGCGAGGTGAACTGGAAGCACACCCCTGTCGCGAAGCTGACGGCGCTCTTCGAGACCGCCGCGCAGAACGACGGCGTCGCCTACGAGTTCTCCGCCGGCGAGCAGTACCTCGCGGCACCGCTCGCGATCGGCGCGGCTCCTCGCGGCGAGTTCTTCCGCGGCGAGGACATCACCGGCGCGGTTGCCTGGCAGGGTGCCACGGAGGCGATGCACATCCGCATCCCGCGTGAGGAAGAGGTCGCGGAGCCGATCCTCCTCACCATCGAGGGTCGCGGTGCCGAGAAGCGCGCCGACGCCCACATCGTGATCGAGGCTCTCGAGCACAGCTCGGCGACCGTCGTGCTGAACCACATCGGTGCCGCGCAGTACGCGCAGAACGTCGAGATCATCGCCCGCGCCGGGTCGCGTCTCACCGTGGTGACCCTCCAGCAGTGGCAGGATGCCGCGGTGCACACGTCGGCGCATCAGGCCCGTGTCGATGCGGATGCCGTGCTCAAGCACTTCGTCATCAGCTTCGGTGGCGGTGTGGTGCGCGTGAACCCCAACGTGGAGCTCGCGGGTGCAGGCTCGGAGGGCTACCTCTACGGTCTGTCGTACGCCGACGCCGGCCAGCACCTCGAGAGCCAGGTCTACCTGCACCACAAGGGCCCGCACACCAAGGGCGACGTCCTGTACAAGGGCGCGCTGCAGGGCGAGAGCGCCCACAGCGTCTGGATCGGCGATGTGCTGATCGGCCCGGATGCCACCGGCACCGACTCCTACGAGGCGAACCGCAACCTCGTGCTCACCGAGGGCGCCCGCGCCGACTCGATCCCGAACCTCGAGATCGAGACGGGCGACATCCTCGGCGCCGGACACGCGAGCGCGACGGGTCGTTTCGACGACGAGCAGCTCTTCTACCTGCAGGCTCGTGGTATCACCGAGGAGGAGGCACGCCGTCTCGTCGTGCTCGGCTTCCTCACCGACATCGTCCAGCGCCTCGGCATCCCGGCGCTCGAGTCCGAACTCCTCGCTGCGATCGAGGCGGAGCTCGCGGCGGTATCGGCATGAGCGCTCAGCGCGTCTGCGGTGTCGCGGAGCTCGAGCAGGACATGCCGATCCGCGTCGAGCCCGATGGCGTCCCGATCACCGTGATCAAGGACGGCGAGGGCGTGATCCACGCGATCGGCGACACCTGCACCCACGGCGACATCTCGCTCTCCGAGGGCTTCGTCGAAGGTGACACGGTCGAGTGCTGGGCCCACGGCTCGGCATTCTCCCTGCTCACCGGCAAGCCCCAGAACCTCCCTGCTTACGAGCCCGTCCCCGTCTACGTCGTCGAGATCGACGGCGACGACGTGCTCATCGACCCGACTGTGACGAAGGAAATCTGAATGTCTGTTCTCGAGATCCGCGACCTCCACGTGACGGTCGAGACCGAGGCGGGGGCCACCCCGATCCTCAACGGAATCACCCTGACCATGAACACGGGTGAGACCCACGCCATCATGGGCCCCAACGGCTCGGGCAAGTCCACGCTGGCCTACACGATCGCCGGCCACCCCAAGTACACCGTCACCGGTGGTTCGATCACCTTCGACGGTGAGGACGTGCTCGAGATGAGCGTCGACGAGCGTGCACGCGCCGGTCTGTTCCTCGCGATGCAGTACCCCGTCGAGATCCCCGGCGTGACGGTCACCAACTTCCTGCGCACCGCCAAGACCGCGCTCGACGGCGAAGCCCCCGCGATCCGCGCGTGGACAAAGGACGTCAAGGCGGCCATGGCGAACCTGCGCATGGACCCGAAGTTCGCTCAGCGCAACGTCAACGAGGGGTTCTCCGGCGGCGAGAAGAAGCGTCACGAGATCCTCCAGCTCGAGGTCCTGCAGCCGAAGTTCGCGATCCTCGACGAGACCGACTCCGGCCTCGACGTCGACGCGCTGAAGATCGTCTCCGAGGGCGTCAACCGCGCCAAGGAGGCCACCGGCCTCGGCGTGCTCCTCATCACGCACTACACGCGCATCCTCCGCTACATCCGCCCCGACTTCGTGCACGTGGTCGTCGCCGGCAAGATCGTGGAAGAGGGCGGCCCCGAGCTCGCCGACCGGCTGGAAGACGAGGGATACGACCGTTTCCTCGACCCCGCCGCTCCCATCGAGGCGTAGGCTGACCGCATGACCGCGACCGCGACGCTGACCGACGAGAAGTACGACGAGGTCACCGAGGCTCTGAAGGACGTCATGGATCCCGAGCTCGGGATCAACGTCGTCGACCTCGGACTCATCTACGACCTGGCGTGGGATGACGAGAACGACGCTCTCGTCATCCACATGACGCTGACGAGCGCCGGATGCCCGCTGACGGACGTGCTCGAGGAGCAGACCGCGCAGGCCCTGGACAAGGTCGTCGACCGCTTCCGCATCAACTGGGTATGGATGCCGCCGTGGGGTCCCGAGCGGATCACCGACGACGGCCGCGACATGATGCGAGCACTCGGCTTCGCCATCTGATGCTCGAGGTGAAGGCGCTGCCTCTCTCCGAGCTGCGCCGACGCACGAGCGAGAAATGGCGCGAGTACCCCGAGGACGTCCTGCCGCTGTTCGTGGCGGAGACGGATTTCCCGCTCGCACCGGAGATCACGGCGTCGCTCCAGCGTGCGCTCGATCTCGGTGACACGGGGTACATCGCGTCGCGGACTCCCCTGAAGGAGGCCTACGCGGCGTTCGCCGAGCGCAGGTTCGGGTGGGCGCCCGACCCGTCGCTCATGCGCAGCACGGCGGATGTGAGCATGGGGATCGTCGAGATCCTCCGCCGGGTCACCCAACCGGGGGAGCGCGTCGTCGTCACCCCTCCGGTGTACCCGCCCTTCTACGACCTCGTCGCGGAGGCCGGCGCGGAGGTCGAGCGCGTGCCCCTGCGCGACACCGGTACGCGCTGGGAACTCGATCTCGACGGCATCCGGGCGGCTTTCGACGACGGCGCCACCGCCATCCTGCTCTGCAACCCGCACAACCCGACCGGAACGGTGCACGATCGCGACGCCCTGGCAGCCCTCGCGGATCTCGCCGCCGAGTTCGGTGCGGCGGTGGTCTCCGACGAGATCCACGCACCGCTCGCGCAGCCCGGCACGGGATTCACTCCGTTCCTCGCCGTGAACGATGCCGCCCGCCGGGTCGGCTATGCCGTGGTCAGTGCGAGCAAGGCGTTCAATCTCGCCGGCCTCAAGTGCGCGCTCATGGTGGCAGCCGATGAGACGACGTACGCCGTGCTGCGCGACCTGCCCATCGAGGTGGTCTGGCGCACGGGACAGTTCGGTCTGATCGCTGCCGTCGCCGCATTCTCGGAAGAGAGCGACCCCTGGCTCGACGGTCTGCTCCGCACGCTCGACCAGAACCGCATCCTTCTCGAGGATCTCCTCGTGCGGCATCTTCCGGGGGCGCGTTACCGCCTGCCGGATGCCGGATACCTCGCCTGGATCGACCTGCGACCCCTGGGGTGGGGCGACAATCCCTCGCGACGCATCCTGCGCGAGGCCAAGGTCGCCCTCCACAACGGTTCGGCGTTCGGCGACGAGGGCACGGGGTTCGCGCGCCTGAACTTCGGCACGAGTCCCGAGATCCTCACCGAGGCCATCGAGCGCATCGCGGCGCTCGTCGGGCGATGACGGCCCCGTCGCCCGTCGCGTCGATCTGGGACCGGAGCCGCATCTGGGTCACGACCGGCGCGATCGCGCTGATCTTCCTCGCCGCGATCGAGGCCCTTGCGGTGACGACGGTGATGCCGATCGTCAGCGAGGCCCTCGACGGCGGAGCGCTGTATGCGGTCGCCTTCTCGGGTACCCTCGCGACCGGTGTCATCGGCATGGTCGCCGCGGGCGCCTGGTCGGACGCCCGCGGGCCGCGGGGTGCGCTCTACGTCGCGGTCACGCTGTTCCTGGTGGGACTCCTGATCTCGGGCTTCGCCGTCACGATGCACCAGTTCCTCGTCGGGCGACTCGTGCAGGGGCTGGGCGCCGGTGGCCAGACCGTCGCGCTCTACGTCGTCGTCGCGCGGCTGTATCCGCCGCACCTGCACGGGCGGATCTTCGCGGCGTTCGCCGCGGCCTGGGTCGTGCCGTCGATGATCGGCCCCTTCCTCGCCGGAGCGGTGGCCGAGCACATCGATTGGCGTTGGACGTTCCTCGGGGTCGCCGTGCTCACCGGTATCGCGTTCACGGTGATCGCGGTGCGCCTGAGCGGAGTCGATCTCGGCCACGGTGAGCCGCAGGACCGGCGGACGATCGCGGCCCGACTGCTGCTCGCGGTCGTCGTCGCCGTTCTCGCCGTCGTGATCGGCTTCACCGCCGACATGGTGCCGCAGGTGCGCTGGCCGGTCGCGATCGGCGCGCTGGCGGTCATCGGCATCGCCATCCTCCCGCTGCTGCCCCGAGGTGCGCTCCGGGCCGGACGGGGGCTGCCGAGCGTCGTGCTCATGCGCGGCATCGTCGCCGGTGCCTTCTTCGCCGCGGAGGCGTACATCCCGTACCTGCTCATGGAGCGCTTCGAATTCACGGCGACCTGGGCCGGCATCGCCCTCATGTTCGCCGCGCTCGCGTGGGCCGGGGCATCCGCGCTGCAGGGGAAGTACGGCGAACGGCTCGGAAACCACCGCATCACCATGATCAGCCTCTCGCTGCTGCTGGTGGCCCTGCTGTGCGTGCTCCTCGCCGCCCTGTTCGGGATCTCGCCGCTCGTGGTCGTGATCGGATGGGGCCTCGCCGGCGGCGGAATGGGCCTGCTGTACCCACGGCTGACCGTGCTCACGCTCGCGTACTCCGATGAGAGCAACCAGGGGTTCAACTCCTCGGCACTCTCGATCTCGGACTCGACGGGCTCGGCGGTCACGATCGCCTTCGCCGGTCTCGCCGTCGCGACGCTCGGAGGCGGAGCGAGCACGTTCTGGGTCGTGTTCGTGTTCTGCCTCGCGCTCGTCGGGGCAGCGGCGATCCCGGGTCTCAGGCTCGGGCACGCGGCCGAACGCTCCTGAGAGCCGACCAGGGGATCCATCGGCCGTGTACCGGCGCAGCCGCGAGGCGGAGAGCGACGACGAGCAGGCCGACCGCGATCATCGCCGTGACGGGTGTCGTGCCGGTCACGAGCAGCAGCACCACGCCGATCAGACCGCTCAGCACCGAGAGCGCGATGCGCCGGGTCGCGTCGGTCGGCATCGGCGGACGACGCGTCTCGATGCGTGTGAACGGGACGGCCACGAGGGCGGTGAGCGTCAGTGCCGTCGCGAGCCAGAGCGGACGATCCGCCCACCACGCGGCGCTTCCCGCCACCGGGAGCGTGCTGCCGTCGCTGATCGCGACGATCGCCGTCACGCCCGCCATGGCGAGCAGTACCGGCATGTGCCAGAGGTAGATCGTCATCGTCCGTCGGCCGACGAATCCGCTCACGGCCGCGGCAAGAGGGCGAGCGCTGAGGGCGGACAGACGGGGGCGGTTCAGCGACAGGGCGCAGGTGTGCACGATACCGACGAGGATCAGCGCGGAGGTCGGCGGGTTGATGTGCGCGATCAGGTCGGGGGAGCAGAGGCCGGTGGCGAAACCGAGAAAGAGGGTGAGCGCTGCGCCCATGCCGATGCGCGCCCGGGTGCGGCGGGGCAGGGAGTCGATGCTGCCGTCGGCGAGGAAGAACCCGATCTGCTGGAGCGCGAGCCAGACGAACGCCAGGTTGAGGAACCCTAGGGCGTCGACTCCGCTGATCGCCCTCGCCGCGTCGACGGCGGCTGCGGCTGCGACCAGCCCGGCGAGGATCAGGAGCGGCCGAGTCCGGTGCAGGTGCACGAGCGCGGGCAGGAGTGCCTGGCACAGCAGGAAGACCGCGAGGAACCACAGCGGCTGCCCGTACCGGTAGCCCGCGACGGCGATGAGGTCCGCGGGGACCCCGAAAAGCGTCAATGCCCACAGTGCGACGCCGATCACGGCGATCGTGACCACGGCGGGCCGCAGCAGTCGATGCACCCGCCCCGCGATGAAGCTCCGCGCGTCGCGCCCGCGGGCGACCGCCGAACGGTAGGCGAGCAGTCCGGAGAACCCGCCGATGACGAAGAACAGGGGCATGACCTGGAGCGCCCAGCTGACGGGCACGATCCACCACGTGCCGGTGCTGGCGTTGTCGAAGGCGGGGCGTCCGTCGACCACGGAGACGCCGACCATGATCGCGTGCAGCAGCACCACGCCGATCACGCAGAGCGAGCGGACGAGGTCGATGCCGGTGTCGCGGGTGCCGCGAGCCTCGGCGCTCGGGATGTCTCGGACGGGGGGTGCCTGCACGATGGCCATGAATCCTCCTTGGGAACGGTCTTCCCGGAGGTTATGGACGCGGTGCGGCGGAGGGCATCACCCCGCGGTGCCGTTCGACCCCGTACCGAGGGGTGAGGCGCCGCCGTCGCTGAGGGTACGGTCAGGAGGGCACGGTCAGGACGGCTCGACGAGTCCGGTGTCGTACGCCAGGATCACCGCGTGCACACGGTCGCGGAGTCCGAGCTTCGCGAGCACCTTGCCGACGTGCGTCTTGACCGTCTGCTCGGCGATGAAGAGTTCGGCGGCGATCTCGCCGTTGGACCGCCCGCGGCCGATCAGCACGAGCACCTCGCGCTCACGGTCGGTGAGCCCGGCGAGGGCGGAAGCCGCGCGGGGCGTACGGGGGCGACGTCCGGCGAACTGCGCGATCACCCGGCGGGTCACGCTCGGGGCGAGCAGCGCGTCGCCCCCGGCGACGACGCGCACGGCGTGCACCAGTTCCTCCGGGAGCGCATCCTTGAGCAGGAACCCGCTCGCCCCCGCCTCGAGGGCGTCGTAGACGTAGTCGTCGATGTCGAAGGTGGTGAGCATGAGGATGCGGGGCACATGCGCCGCGGGGTACGAGGAGCCGAGGATGCGGCGGGTCGCCTCGATCCCGTCGAGGTCGGGCATCCGCACGTCCATGAGGATCACGTCGGGGTCGAGCCGTGCGGCGAGCGACACGGCTTCGGTTCCCGTGGAAGCCTGACCGGTGACGCGGATGCCGTCGTGCGCGTCGAGGAGCGCGGCGAAGCCTGCGCGCACCATGGCCTGGTCGTCGGCGATGAGGACGCTGATGGTCACGGGTTCTCCTTCGGAGGGGCGGATGCCGGGGACGGCAAATCGTCGCGCCCTCCGGCCAAGGGGAGGGCGGCCTCGACGAGCCAGGCGCCGTCGGGAGCGGGGCCCGCCGAGAGACTGCCGCCGAGCACCTCGGCGCGCTCGCGCATTCCACGCAGGCCGTGCCCGGCGCCGCGATCCTGCGCCTCAGCGGGGGCGGCGTTGCGCACGCGGATGCGGAGAATGCCGGCATCCGCCTGCAGCTGAACGGTCACCGCGTTGCCGGACGCATGCCGCACCGCGTTGCTGAGGCTCTCCTGCACGATCCGGTAGGCCGCGATCTGGACCGCCGGGGGAGCGGATGTCGCGGCATCCATTCCCACGAGCGAGAGACCGGCGTCGACGCCGGCGCGGCGGATGGTGTCGACCAGCGCGGGGATGTCGTCGATGCCGTTCTGCGGAGCGAGTTCCACGGCCTGATCCTCGGTGCGCAGCACCCCGAGCATCCGTCGCATCTCGCTCAGCGACGTGCGCGCGGTCGCGGCGATGTCGTCGAACTCGGCCGCGGCGGTGTCGTCGATCGATGGCAGGCGGTATCGCGCCGTCGACGCCTGCACCTGGATGACCGACATGCTGTGCGCGATGACGTCGTGGAGTTCGCGGGCGATCCGGGTGCGTTCCTCGATCAAGGCGCGCCGCGACTCCTCGAGGGCGGAATGCTCGCGCTCGCGCGTGAGCTCGACGCCGATGCGCAGGCGGCTCGCGATCAGCAGCGCGAGGAGGAAAGCGGCCGCGGCGACGGACGCGGTGACGATGAGATCGGCCGTCGCGGTCGCCGCGACGTTCGCCGTCTCGATGATGTCGGGGCGCAGCAGCGGGGCGGTGAGCGATGCGACGAGCGCGAGCACGAGGAGGAGGAGTCCCGGCCGCGCCCCGTGGATACCGGTGACGAGCCCGACGAGGCCGACGAACGCGAGCGTGGCGGGGACCGACCACGGCCAAGGCGCGGTCGCAGCGAGGGCAGTGTCGGTGACGAGCGGGACGATGAGGACCGCCGTGCAGAACACCACGATCGCCGTGCGCGGGCGGGCGATCGAGAGGGGGAGGGCGCCGCAGACCGCAGCGCCGAGCAGGAACGCCAGTGCGACCGGGGTTCCGTAGAGGGCGGCGTGGACCGGGACGAACACCGAGTACAGGCCGACGGTCACCGTCCAGAGGCCGACGAACGCGATCGTCCGCCGGGAGTGACGGGGAGCACGTCGGACACGGGTCATGATCTTCATCCTGCCAGGTGGGCGGGCGCGCTCCGGCGGTGTCGGACGGCAGACACGCGGTCGATCACGATGCCGATCAGCAGGGCGATGACGATGCCGACGCCGGCGCTCAGGAGCGGCTGATCCTTGATCCAGCTGCCGGCGAGCAGACCGATCGCGAGACTGAGCGCACTCCAGCTCGCGCCCGCGACGAGGCTGAGCGGCAGGAACCGTCGCCAGGGGAAGCGCAGGGCCCCGGCCGTCATGTTCACCGCCACACGACCGACCGGGATGTAGCGGGCGCCGAGGATCAGCGCGGCGCTGCGGGTCTCCAGCGCGCGCTCGGCATGGGCGAACGCGGCGCGGACGCGCGGCCGTCGCATCCAGCCCGCGCGGGACGTACCGAGACGCCGACCGATGAGGAACGCGATGTTGTCGCCCAGTGCGGCGCCGAGCGCAGCCACGACGCCGAGGAGGAGCAGATTCGTGCCTCCGCCCGAGACCGACGCGGCCGCGGCGGCGACGAGCACCGTCTCGCTCGGCACGGGAGGGAAGAAGCCGTCGAGCACCGTGACGGCGAAGAGCACGAGCACGAGCCACGGCGAGGCCACGGCCTGGAGAATGAGGTCATTGATCACGTCCACCCTCGAACGTTACGAACCGGGTGGCAGGACGGTCATCCCTCTGCGGTATCGACCGCGTCACACCGGGGAGTGATCTTCCTGGGATGGCCGTCCCGTCGGGGCGCTTATACTGGGAGGCTGGCCGCTCGGCCACCTTCCTCCCGAACGAACGGACATCCCGCTGTGCTTGCCGTGCACGAACTCGAGATCCGCGTGGGCGCTCGCCTCCTGATGGAGAACGTGTCGTTCCGCGTGGGCGACGGTGACAAGATCGGTCTCGTCGGCCGCAACGGAGCGGGCAAGACCACCCTCACCAAGGTGCTCGCCGGCGACGTCCTGCCCTCCGGCGGCAGCGTGACGCGTTCGGGGGAGCTCGGCTATCTGCCGCAGGACCCGCGCTCGGGCAACCCGGAGGACCTGGCGCGCACGCGCATCCTCGACGCCCGTGGTCTCGGCCAGCTCAATCTCGGCATGACCGAGGCGTCGCTCGCGATGGGATCGGACGACCCCGCCGTCGCTGCGAAGGCCATGAAGCGCTACGCGGCGCTGACCGAGCAGTTCGAGGCGCAGGGCGGCTACGCCGCCGAGGCGCAGGCGGCATCCATCGCCCACAACCTCTCGCTTCCCGACCGCATCCTCGACCAGCCGCTGTCGACGCTGTCGGGTGGTCAGCGTCGTCGCATCGAGCTCGCCCGCATCCTCTTCTCGGATGCCGAGACGATGATCCTCGACGAGCCGACCAACCACCTCGACGCCGACAGCGTGGTGTGGCTGCGCGAGTTCCTCAAGACGTACAAGGGCGGGCTGATCGTGATCAGCCACGACGTCGAACTGGTCGGCGAGACCGTCAACCGCGTGTTCTACCTCGATGCCAACCGCCAGGTCATCGACACGTACAACATGAACTGGAAGAACTACCTGCGTCAGCGCGTGGCCGACGAAGAGCGCCGCAAGAAGGAGCGCGCCAACGCCGAGAAGAAGGCGACGACGCTGCAGCTGCAGGCTGCTCGCTTCGGGGCGAAGGCGTCGAAGGCCGCGGCCGCGCACCAGATGGTCGCGCGCGCCGAGAAGCTCCTCGCCGGACTCGACGACGTGCGGCAGCAGGACCGGGTCGCGAAGCTGCGCTTCCCGAAGCCCGCGCCCTGCGGCAAGACGCCCCTCATGGCGTCGGGGCTGTCGAAGTCGTACGGTTCGCTCGAGATCTTCACCGACGTCGACCTGGCGATCGATCGCGGTTCGAAGGTCGTCGTGCTGGGTCTGAACGGTGCCGGCAAGACGACGCTCCTGCGAATGCTCGCGGGCGTCGATCAGCCCGACACGGGACAGCTCGAGCCCGGCCACGGCCTCAAGGTCGGGTACTACGCGCAGGAGCACGAGAACCTCGACGTGAATCGTTCGGTGCTCGAGAACATGGTCTCGGCGGCCCCGCACATCACCGAGACGGAAGCGCGCCGCGTGCTCGGCTCCTTCCTGTTCACGGGGGACGACGTGCTGAAGCCGGCGGGTGTGCTCTCCGGTGGGGAGAAGACCCGTCTCTCGCTCGCGACCCTCGTCGTGTCGTCGGCGAACCTGCTGCTTCTCGACGAGCCCACGAACAACCTCGACCCCGCGTCGCGCGAGGAGATCCTCGACGCCCTCGCGCACTACGAGGGGGCCGTCGTGCTGGTCTCGCACGACCCGGGCGCCGTGCAGTCGCTGAATCCCGAGCGTGTGCTCATCCTCCCGGACGGCGTGGAGGACATCTGGAACCAGGAGTACCAGGACCTGATCGAGCTCGCCTGACGCGAGCGCGAGGGATCGGTGGCATAGTCGAGAGCATGCCGACCCCGCCGAGCACGATCTCCTCCTGGTTGCGGGCGCAACCCACTCTGATCGGCGACGCGCCGGTCTGGGACGCGACACTGCTGCCCGATTCTCCGCTCGAGCTGTTCCGCGACTGGATCGGCGCGGCCGTGGATGCCGGAGTGCCCGAGCCTCACGTGGCGACGCTGGCGACGGTCGGCCCCGACGGCATCCCGGATGCGCGGGCGCTGATCCTCAAGGACGTCGACGAACGGGGTTGGGCGTTCGCCGGTCCTCGAGCGTCGCGCAAGGGTGATCAGCTGTCGGCGCATCCTGCTGCCGCGCTCAATTTCTGGTGGCAGCCCCTGGTGCGTGCGGTCCGCGTGCGCGGGCGGGTCGTCGAAGCCGCGAGGGAGGAGAGCGCCGCCGATCTCTCCGCGCGCTCGGCTGCCGCCCGCGCGGGAATCGAGCCGGGTGGCTGGGTGCTGTGGCGCCTCGTGCCCGAACGCATCGAGTTCTGGCAGGGCTCGCAGGATCGTCGGCACACCCGCGTCGTCTACGAGCGCGACGGCCGCGCATGGGGACGAACGGATGCCGGGGCGGCGGGGAGCTGACCTCAGCGGGCGTCGAGAAGTTCGTCCTCGACGTCGGCGTCCTTGTCACGGCGACGCTTCTCCTTGACGGGGGCCGGTCGGCCCTCGACCTCCTCGCGGTGCTTCACGATCTCGGTGCGGATGATGTAGCCGATGAAGATGAAACCCATGATCGCGAAGAGGATCCACTGGATCGCGTATGACAGGTGGGGCCCCGGATCGTCGGTGGGAGACGTGAAGCCTCCGAGCGGCGTACCCGCGGGATCTTCGCTGATCAGCTGTCCGTAGGCGGCGGTGATGACATCGCCCTCCACGAGGCCGGCGATCGTCGGCAGGTTGATGGTCGGCACCTGCCCTTCGGGGGCACCGCGCCCGGAGGCCGGGACCTGCTCGCTCGGGCGGAGTCGCGCGACGACCTCGACGGTGCCGCTCGGGGCCTCGGGAACCGCATCCGGGGTGTCGCCGTCGCCCGGGGGGACCCAGCCGCGGTCGACGATGAACACGCGACCGTCGACGTCACGGAACGGCACGAGGACCTCGAAGGCGCTGGTGCCGCCGTGCGGACGGTTGCGCACGAGCAGTTGCTGGTCGGAGAGGTACTCGCCGCGGAGCAGCACCGGATGCCACTCATCACCGGGCTGGAGGAGGTCGTCGTCGCCGATCAGGTCTCCGAGCGGGACCGGGTCGGCATCGTAGTTCTGCTCGACCAGTTCGATCTGCTCGGCGCGGGACTCGTTCCTCTCGAACTGCCAGTTGGAGAGGAACGCGCAGGCGACCGCGAAGCCGATCGCGATGAGGACGTAGACCATCCAACGGGTCAGGCGCTTGCTCACGCGGGTACTCCGTTTCGGACGGTCACCGGGAAGTCGCGGGCCGCCAGGTAGTCGTGCAGGTAGTCCACGTGCTCGTCGCACGCCAGCCAGATCTTCTCGCGGTCCGCAGCGTGGATGCGCGGATTGCGCCAGACGACCTGCTTCGTCGCCGCGCTCCGGCAGCCGGCGCGCGAGCAGGTGAGATCGGTCACGTGCGATCCTGCGGCTTCTCGTGGATCGTGATGATGCCGGGAGCTTCCTCGATCGGCTCCGGGGCGACCGCCGGTGTCGCCTCGATCTCCTGCCGAGGGGACTCCGCCCCCGATTCGGTGCTGTCGCTGCCGGCGTTCGCGAAGACCACGGCGATGTACGGGAGCACCGCGGCCGCGGCGGCGAAGACCCATGTGTACCAGCCGTAAGGCTGCACGAAGACCATGAGGCCGAAGCACACGATGCGGATCGTCATCGTGATCGCATAGCGGCGCACGCGGTGATCGGACTCGGCTGCCGGCGACTGCGGCAGAGAGGTCACGGCGGGGACGGTGCGCTTGCGGTTCACGATGCCTCCAGCCTACGCCGGTGGGCGGGGGCGGGAGCGCGTTCGTGCAGCGATCAGCTGTTGTAGAGGAAGGGGAGGGTGAACGCTCCGAACGCGAGGAGGCTGATGAGCGAGATCGCGATCGTCAGTACGCCGATACCGAGCACGACGTACCCCAGGATGAGACCGGCGAACGCCATTCCGCGTCCGCCGACGGTCGGGTCGTTCTTCGTCTTCTTCAGCGCCATGTGCCCGGTGATCACCGCGGCGATGGACGCGAGCGCCGGGAGGAAGAGCCAGCTGAACAGAAGGCTCACGATGCCGCAGACGAGCGAGGTGATCGCGAGTCCGCTGGTCGGACGCGGTGCCGGGTAGACGGGATACGGATTCTGCGCGTAGCCGTACGGCTGGTGGGGTGCGCCGTAGCCGGGCTGGACCGGCGGTTGCGGCTGCCCGTAGCCGGGGGCGGCAGGTGCGCCGTAGACGGGAGCGGCTCCCGGGTACGCCTGGGTGGGCTGCACGGGAGGGGCGGGCGGCGGAGTGTACGGCGTTCCGCCGGCTGGAGGGGGAGTGGTGTTGTCGCTCACGCGGAGACCCTTTCGTCGAGATCAGGCTCCCAGCCCGCTGCGCGGGTGTCAAACGCCGCGCGCCCGACTCGGGGGAGCATCCTCGGTAGGATCGGTGTCGGTTCGGATGCCGGATCGTCGTGAACAGCGGGAGTGAATGAACATGAGTGAGCAGCGCGTCGTCCTCGTCACCGGAGGCAACCGGGGCATCGGCCGATCGATCGCCGAGCGATTCGTGCGCGAGGGCTATCGAGTCGCCGTCACCGCGCGCAGCGGCGAGGGCCCCGACGGCACGCTCACGGTGCGCGCGGATGTGACGGATGCCGCCGCGATCGACGCCGCGTTCACCGAGGTCGAGGAGAAGCTCGGCCCGATCGAGATCGTCGTGGCGAACGCCGGCATCACCAAGGACACCCTGCTCCTGCGCATGAGCGAGGACGACTTCGACAGCGTCATCGCCACCAACCTGGGGGGCACCTTCCGCGTGGTCAAGCGCGCGTCGAAGGGGATGCTGCGTGCCCGCTTCGGCCGCGTCATCCTGATCTCGAGCGTCGTCGGGCTGTACGGCTCGGCCGGCCAGATCAACTACTCGGCGTCGAAGAGCGCCCTCGTCGGTTTCGCACGTTCGCTGACGCGCGAACTCGGCAGCCGCGGCATCACGGCCAACGTCGTCGCTCCCGGCTTCATCGAGACCGACATGACCGCCGAGCTGCCCGAAGACACCCAGAAGCAGTACAAGGCCAACATCCCCGCGGGACGATTCGCGAGCCCCGACGAGGTCGCGGGCGTCGTGACCTGGCTCGCGGGTGACGACGCGGCGTACATCTCGGGCGCCGTCATCCCCGTCGACGGCGGCCTCGGGATGGGCCACTGACGCCCGTCGCGCTGATCTCCCCTCGATTCTCCGAGCGGCCCCGCCGCTGACCGCGCCCCGACGGTCGGTCAGCGGGCGACGACGGTCGGTCAGCGGGCGACGGCGGCGAGGATCAGTTCGCCGAGACGCTGGGGCACCGTGAACTGCGGCCAGTGGCCGGAGCCGACTCGCACGACCTCGACGTCGTCGATCGCGCTGTACTCGTCGCCGTAGGGACCCCAGTCGGAGATCTCCGACTCGAGCGTCTCCTGGTCGAGTCCGCCCATCAGCATCGTCACCGGTACTCCGAAGCGCGCATCGCCCTCGAAGGCGATCGCGTCGGTCGGCACGCGCGCGGGGACGCTCTTCGCGGTCGGCGCGGTGCGCGCACGCGTGTCGGCATCGAGATCGAACACGTCTTCATCGGGGAAGAAGTCCCATCCCGGGAACGGCACGACACCGTCGACGACCTCGAACTCGCTGATGCCGTGACCGGGCGGCGGCGGAACGGTGTCGACGAAGACCACGCGGGAGACGCGGTCGGCGCGGGCGTTCGCCGCGCCCCAGGCCACGTTTCCCCCGCCGCTGTGTCCGACGACGACCACCCGCTCTCCGGGGAGCTCGTCGATCTTCTGCGTGACGGCGTCGACCCAGTCGGCGATGCCGATGTCGGCGGATCGGGTCGCGGGTGCTCCGACGCCCGGCAGGGTCAGAGGGTGCACGCGATGGCCCGCGCGCGTCAGCACGGGTGTCACGTCGTTCCAGCTCTCGGCATCGAGCCACAGGCCCGGGATGAGGATGATGTCCATGGGCCGACGTTAGCGCCGGCCTCCGACATCCGCGAGGGGGTCGCAGAACACCGCCGTACCCCGCGGGGCCGATCAGGGGAGAAGAGCGATGACCTCGGCGAGGTCCTGCGGTCCGACCACGAGGCTCGCCGCGTTGCGCACGGCGGGCTTGGCGTTGAAAGCGAGTCCGAGGCCGGCCGCCGCCATCATCTTCAAGTCGTTCGCCCCGTCTCCGATCGCGATCGTCGCGTGCCGGGCGACACCCAGCTCGGCGGCCCACTCGAGGAGCGACTCGGCTTTGGCTGCGGCGTCGACGATCGCGCCCTCGACCTCGCCGGTCAGCGCCCCGTCGGCCACGCGGAGCCGATTGGCCCGCCAGCGATCGACGCCGAGGGTCGGGGCCACGTCGTCGAGGATCTCGTGGAATCCTCCGGACACGACGCCCACGACTCCGCCGCGTGCGTGCACCGCGGCGGTCAGCTCGCGCACGCCCGGCGTGGGCTCGATGCGCGCGAGAACGCGGGGGAAGGCATCGACCGAGACGCCGCGGAGCGCCGCGACACGGGTGCGCAGGCTCTCGGCGAAGTCGACCTCGCCGCGCATCGCGGCCTCGGTCGCGGCCTGCACCTCGTCGCGGCGCCCGGCCTCGTCGGCGAGCAGCTCGATCACCTCGTTGCGGATGAGGGTCGAATCGGCATCGAGGACGACGAGGAAGCGCGCAGGGGTCACGACGTCGAGCCTACCGAGCGCGGACGTTGCCGCCGGACGGATGTCGCTCAGCGCTCGATGTACAGTCCCTTGCCGACAACCGTGATGCCTGTCTCGGTGACCGTGAACCCGCGGGCGAGATCGCGTTCCCGATCGACGCCGACGGTCGCACCGTCGGCGAGCACCACGTTCTTGTCGAGGATCGCCCGATGCACGCGGGATCCGGCTCCGACGTGCACGTGGTCGAACACGACGGAATCGGTGATCGTGGATCCGCCCCCGGCGAGAGTCCACGGACCCACCACGCTGCGTTCGAGGTGCGTTCCCGACAGCACGGACCCCAGCGAGACGATCGAATCGATCGCGTTGCCGATGCGGCCGACCGAGTCGCGCACGAACTTCGCGGGGGGCGAGTTCACGGTCTGCGAGTGGATCGGCCAGTCGGTGTTGTACAGGTTGAACACGGGCAGGGTCGAGATCAGGTCCATGTGGGCGTCGAAGAACGACTCGATCGTTCCGACGTCGCGCCAGTAGGAGCGATCACGCGGCGAGGAACCGGGCACCTCGTTGCGCTTCATGTCGTAGACACCGGCCTCGCCGCGCCCGACGAAGTAGGGGATGATGTCGCCGCCCATGTCGTGGCCGGAGGTCGGGGACTCGCCGTCGGTCTCGACGGCCGCGATCAGAGCGTCGGCGTCGAAGACGTAGTTGCCCATCGAGGCGAGCACCTCGTGCGGTGCGTCCGGCAGACCGGTGGCATCGGTCGGCTTCTCGAGGAACGCACGGATCCGGCCCTGATCCTCGGGATCGGTGTCGATGACGCCGAACTGCGACGCGAGAGCGAGGGGCTGGCGGATGCCGGCGACGGTGGCCTTCGCGCCCGAGGCGATGTGCGCGTCGATCATCTGCCGGAAGTCCATGCGGTAGACGTGGTCCGCGCCGATCACGACGACGATGTCGGGCTTCTCGTCGTTGAGCAGGTTCATGCTCTGCAGGATCGCGTCGGCCGAGCCCGAGAACCACCGCTTGCCGAGGCGCTGCTGCGCCGGAACGGAGGTGACGTACGAGTCGAGCAGCGCCGACATGCGCCACGTCTGCGAGATGTGGCGGTCGAGGCTGTGCGACTTGTACTGCGTGAGCACGACGACCTGCCGCAGGCCCGAGTTGATGAGGTTCGAGATCGCGAAGTCGATCAATCGGTACTGTCCGCCGAAGGGCACCGCGGGTTTCGCGCGATCGGCCGTGAGCGGCATGAGTCGCTTGCCCTCGCCGCCGGCGAGGATGATGCCGAAGATCTTCTTTGGAGCGGACATGGCTCCACCTTAGGTGCGATCCGGCCCGCTGTACTAGCGTTCAGACATGCGAGTCGAAATGATCACGAAGGAGTATCCGCCGGAGATCTACGGCGGTGCCGGGGTGCACGTGGCCGAGCTCGTGGCGGCGCTCCGCGAAAGCATCGACGTGAGCGTCCGCGCCTTCGGTGCGCCGCGCGACGAGCGGGGTACTGCCGCCTACTCCACGCCCTCCGAACTCGCCTCCGCGAACGCCGCGCTGCAGACGCTCGGAACGGATCTCGAGATCGTCGCCGCGATCGAGAGCGCCGACGTCGTGCACAGTCACACCTGGTACGCGAACTTCGCGGGACACCTCGCCGCGCAGCTGCACGGCATCCCGCACGTGCTCACCGCGCACAGCCTCGAGCCGCTGCGCCCGTGGAAGGCCGAACAGCTCGGCGGCGGCTACGCCGTGTCGAGCGGCATCGAGAAGCTCGCCTACGAGAACGCCGCGGCCGTGATCGCCGTGAGCGCGGGCATGCGGGCGGACATCCTGCGCAGCTACCCGCAGGTCGACCCCGCAAAGGTCCGGGTGATCCACAACGGGATCGACGTCGAACGCTGGCGCCCCGTGCACAACCCGGAGTTCCTCGCATCCGTCGGCATGGACCCGAACCGTCCGTCGGTGGTCTTCGTCGGGCGCATCACCCGCCAGAAGGGACTCCCGTATCTGCTGCAGGCCGCGCGGCTGCTACCGCCCGAGGTGCAGTTGATCCTCTGCGCCGGAGCTCCCGACACCCCCGAGATCATGGCCGAGGTGCAGGAGGGCGTGCGGTTGCTCCAGCAGACCCGCGAGGGCGTGATCTGGATCGAGCGGATGCTGCCGCGCGACGAGCTCTCGGCGATCCTCACCGCCGCCACGACCTTCGTGTGCCCCTCGGTGTACGAGCCGCTGGGCATCGTCAACCTCGAGGCCATGGCCTGCGGTGCGGCCGTGGTCGGCACCGCGACCGGAGGCATCCCCGAAGTGGTCGCCGACCGCGTGACGGGTCGCCTCGTGCCGATCGAGCAGGTGCAGGACGGCACAGGTACCCCGGTCGACCCCGATCGGTACGTCGCCGACCTCGCGGCCGTGCTCACCGAGGTGGCCATGGATCCGGCGCAGGCGCGGGTCTACGGCGACGCCGGACGGGACCGGGCCACGCGCGAGTTCAGCTGGTCGTCGATCGCCGACGCGACCCGCGCGCTCTACGCGGAGCTCACCGCCTGAGCCGATAGGCTGGTCGCATGCCGATCGCTCTGGATTTCACCGATGTCGTCGTGCGCCGCGACGGGCGAAACATCATCGACCACGTGACCTGGCAGGTCGCGGACGACCAGCGCTGGGTGGTCCTCGGACCCAACGGCGCGGGCAAGACCACGCTGCTGCAGCTCGCCGACACGCTGATGCACCCGACCTCGGGAACCGTGACGGTGCTGGGCGAGACCCTCGGTCGCACCGATGTGTTCGAGGTGCGCCCGCGCATCGGCTTCGCCTCGTCGGCGATGGCCAAGCGCGTTCCGCGCGACGAGACCGTGCTCAACACCGTGCTCACCGCCGCGTACTCCGTGCTCGGGCGCTGGAACGAGGACTACGAGGACATCGACGAGCGCCGCGCGCTGCGCGTGCTGGGGGAGTGGAAGCTCGACCACCTCGCCGATCGCACCTTCGGCACTCTCAGCGACGGCGAGCAGAAGCGCGTCCAGATCGCCCGCGCCGTGATGACCGACCCCGAACTCCTCCTGCTCGACGAGCCGACCGCCTCGCTCGACCTCGGCTCGCGCGAGGAGCTCCTCGCCCTGCTCAGCGGCTACGCCTCGTCGCCGACGACTCCGGCCATGCTCATGGTCACGCACCACGTCGAGGAGATCCCGGTGGGCTTCACGCACGTCATGCTGCTGCGCGAAGGGCGCGTGGTCTCGGCCGGTCCGATCCGCGAGACGCTCACGGCCGAAGCGCTCACCGAAGCGTTCGGCATGCCGATCACGCTCAGCAGCGAGGACGGACGCTACGCGGCTCGCGCGGCATCCTGATCCGTCATCTGATAAGATCGACCCTTGGTGCACTCTGCACCGCAGACTTCCCTCGTCCCTGGCACAATCCAGGGCAGCAACTAAGGAATCCCATGAAGACTGACATCCACCCCGAGTACAAGGCAGTCGTGTTCCGCGACCTCGGTTCGGGCGAGACCTTCCTCACCCGCTCCACCGTCTCGAGCGACAAGACCATCGAGCTGGACGGCGTGGAGTACCCCGTCATCGACGTCGAGATCTCCTCGGCCTCGCACCCGTTCTACACGGGCAAGCAGCGCATCATGGACTCGGCCGGCCGCGTCGAGAAGTTCAACCAGCGCTTCAAGGGCTTCGGCGGATCGTCCAAGTAAGGACCCCCGCCTCGAAGGCCCCGTTCTCTTCGGAGAGCGGGGCCTTCGTCGTTCTCGCGACGACGTGCGTTCACGTCGTCGGCATCCGCCGAGCGACGGACATGCTCAGCGGATGCGTCGACCGTGCGCGAGGTCGATGAGACGGCTGAGCACGGGGCCCGATCGCAGCCCGTTGTGCTCGTGCTCGCTCGTCTGCCACAGGTGGACGCCCGGCAGCAGCTTCGCGGTCTCGAGCGAGAACTCGTAGGGCACGTACACGTCGTTCACATAGACGGCGGCGGCGCCGGTCGCCTCGGACGCGGCGATCGCCGAGGCGTCGTACACCGAGGGCCACTCGAACTCGGCGAGCTCGAGGGCGACGTCCCGCCAGGGCTGGAAGGCCGGCACCGTCTCGGTCCATTCGCGGCGGATGTGCTCGCCGGTGAACAGCGTCGGGTCGTCGCGGAAGTCCGCGGGCTCGGTGCGCTCGGCCGACCACCGCGTGGCGTGGCCATCGGCGTAGCTGGACTCGTGGAAGGCGAAGTAGAGCGGGTTGCGTCCGCCGTAGGGCATCGCATTCATGAGGTCGTAGCGGAACGCGTTCTTCGTCGGATCCGATTCGAGAAGCGACCACACCGTCTGCCATCCGGCATCCGTTCCGAGGGCCGACCCGAAGGACCGGAGGCGGGAGACCGAGACGACCTCGCCGTCGGGGAGCACGATGTCACCGGCGGCCGCACGATCGACCAGGCGCCGCATCGCGTCGCGGTGCTCGGGAAAGCGCCGGTAGTAGCGCTCCGAGGCATCGCGCATCTTGTCGTAGCAGAGGGCGTAGACGTCGTCGGGGTGACGTCCGATCGCGCTCAACCCTCCCGTGATGAACACGTCGGTCAGGGAGTCGGCGTCGGTGGAGAGGTAGGCGAGGGTCGTGAAGCCGCCGAAGGACTGGCCGAGCACGCTCCACTGCTCGGCGCCGAGGTGCTGGCGCATCGCCTCGCAGTCGCGCACGATCGCGTCGGCCCGCAGGTGCGTGAGGTGCTCGGCGAGGACCGAGGAACCGAGTGCCAGGTCGCCATCGGAGACGGGCGTCGAGCGCCCCGTGCCGCGCTGATCGAGCAGCACGACCTGATAGTGCGCGAGTGCCTCGTCGAGCCAGGCCGGCGAGGTGGCGGCGTGGAACGGGCGGGGCGCCTCGCTGCCCGGGCCGCCCTGGAGGAACACCAGGTAGGGGAGCGTCTCGCCGCCGGGACGCGAGACGACGGCGGCGAACACGTCGATGGTGCGGTTGTCGGCGGGATCACCCCAGACGAGGGGGACGGTGAGCGTGTGCTCTTCGACGGTCAGATCCAGCAGGCGGCGCACGACGGTAGTCACGTCTTCGATCCTATCGAGCAGCGGTCCGCGGCGAAGGCGCAGCCGGCGCTACATCACGTTGCCGATGTAGGAGTACTTGACGAACACCTCGGCGGCGATGCCGGCCTCCTCGAGCACCCCCTGCACGGCGCTCATCATGTAGTTCGAGTCCCAGCCCATGTAGAGGTGGTGGCCGTCGGTGAGTTCGTCCCACTGCCCCTTCCAGGCCATGCCGTCGTAGATGGGGCCGCCGTGCGCTGCCGAGTACGACAGGGCGGCGGCACGGGTGTCGGTCCAGGCGCGACGCAGGACGCGGTTGAAGAGATGCTTGACGTCGTACACCTCCCACCGCTCGCCGCGGTACTCGACGTAGTCGAACTCGCGCTCCCAACCGGCGGGCCAGCCGCGACGGCGGACGGCGTCGAGGATCGGGGTCAGTCCGTCGTCGTCGATCTCGGGCAGGGCCGGCCGCGCCCAGACTTGCAGCAGCTCGGCGGTGAGGCGCACGGTGCGGGCCGTGATCGCCGCGGTGTTCCACTGGTCGATGGCATCCAGCTCCCGAGTCGCGGCGACGCTGCTCCGCGCGTAGGCATCCGCGCGCTTGACCGGGAACGACGCGCCGAAGACGCTCTCGGTGAGGTGCTGTTCCAGCAGCGTCAGGTTGCCCAGCGTCGGGGCGAGCGCGCGGTGGCTGTTCTGCTCGTCCTCGCTGTACTCGCTCCACGTGCGCGCCCCGTCACCCGACCACGCGTCGCCGGGGACGGTGGGCACGATGTGCTCGACGTCGAACTCGAGGGGATCCTCGACGCCTTCGAGACGGCCGAGCACGTAGGCGGCGTAGGGGAGCTCGCTGTACTTCAGCACCGCGCTGACCCGCTCGTCGGAGGGGGTGATGCGTGCGAATGCGCGAGCCAGCGCCTCCCGCCCCTGCGAGCGGGCGCGGCAGAGCCGGGCGACCAGGCGCTCGTTGGGCAGGTTCACGAGGGTGCGGCGCAGGTAGAGCGCCTGGATCCATTCGAGAGTCTCGATCAGTTCGTCGCGCTCGATGACCCCGCGGGAGTGGTCGCTGTAGGCGCTGAGCACGAGCGGGTAGGCCGCGCGACCGAAGGTGTTCACGAAGCGCAGCTGTCGGGCGATCTCCGGATCGCTCTCGAGCGAGGGGTCGAGGAGGATGCCGTAGATCTCGGCGTAGTGGCGCCAGACCTCGGCATCCGCCTGCAGCCGCTCCGCATCGACCCGGGGGAACGAGTGGCGGAAGGCGCTGTAGACGCCGTGCTCGCCGTTCGCCGCGAGTTCGCGCCCGGTCGTCATCACGAGGTAGTGCCGCCAGAAGGCGCCGATCGTCTCACCCGTGTGGCGTTCGATCGGCAGCCAGAAGCGGGCCTCCACATCGAGCTGCTCGGCGTGGGTGAGCCCCATCAGGATGTAGTTGTGGATGAGCTCGTGGTCGCGCAGGGGTTCACCCGTCGAGTTCAGGCTCTCGAAGATCTGCTGCGCGTTCGCCTGCGCGCCGAGCGTGATCGACACGTGCTCGAGTCGCTGCAGCCCTCGCCAGATGCGTGCCACCTCGTCGGCGTGCACCTGACTTCGGAAGAACGCGTAGTTGTCATCGAAGCGGGATTCCCGGTCGGCGTCGTCGCGCCGATCGAGCACGACCGATTCGTACAGCCCGGCCCAGGCGTCGTGCGGGCGCAGCTTGGTGCGGGACGAATCGTCGGCGCGCACGAGAACCCTTTCGAGCTCGGCGGCGAGCTGCGGGTCGGTGCCTCGCACGCTGTGGTGCAGAGCGGCGATGAGGAGGGTGAGCGTCGTGATGCGCTGCTGCCCGTCGATGAGGATCAGGTCGTCGTCGGTCGCGCCGTCCTGCGCGGAGAGGATCGAGCCGATGAAGTGACGGTGGGATTCGTCGGCGTCCGCCACGGAGCGGATGTCGGAGAGCAGTCTCTCGCACCCGCCGATGTCCCACCGGTACTGCCGCTGGTACACGGGGACGACGATGGTGGTCGACCCCGCCGCGAGCCACTCGATCGTGTTGACTGCTGTCGCCTCGACGTTGGTGGCGGTGCTCATACTGGTGTCTCGTCCTCCCGTAGCGCGCGATGTCGAGGGTGAACCCGGCACCGTTTTCAGTCTATTCGGTTATTCACGGCCGCCTCCGAAGCGTACGCACGGCTCGCTGTTAGGCTTGCCTTATCAGGGCCTGTTAAAACGTGCTGGCCCCCGATGAAAGGAACATGACTCGATCATGGGATACATCAAGTCCAAAGCGCTGGAGGAGAAGGGCTTCGTCGTCCTCGACAGCTACAACCAGGAACTCGACCCCAAAGAGTGGCTGGACATCGAGTACAACGACTGGAAGTCCTCGGGCGACACGCGATTCGCGCCGCTCGCCAGCGCCTTCGGAGACATCGAGTGCAACGGCTTCTGGAACCACAAGCCGCCGCGCACCGACAAGGACGGCGTCTGGATCGATTCGCAGACCGCCAAGGCCCCGAACCTCACGCGCCGCGCGCAGGAGCCCGGTGCCAACGTCGGGCGCTGCCGGGTCATCGAGCTGCAGCCGACCCCGTACGGCGACTGCCTCTACAACCTGCACCAGGATGACAACAACCGTCTGAACCCGGACGGCACGGGCTGGGTCGTGCGCGGCTTCTTCAACCTCACCGACGACAAGGACAGCTACTTCGTCCTGCGCGAGAACCGCACCGACCCGAGCATCGAGTACCGCATCGCGCTTCCGGCCGGCGCGCAGCTCATCGTCGACACGCAGCGCCTGTGGCACGCCGCGACGCACAACGGCACCGAGCCGCGTTACTGCCTCATCACCTCGTGGACGTCGGGTCCCGAGCTCGACGCGTACATCGAGAAGTACCACGGCACCGATGACGTTCCCAACGTCGAGGTTCCGCAGGAGGTGCTCGAGCACGGCTACGCCGAGCAGGCCCGCAAGGATGCCGCGCGCGCCGCGTACTACGCCGCCAAGGGCCAGCAGGTCAAGCAGGCGATGAGCGAGGCCTGATCCTCTGCACCTCGGAGACCCGTCTCCACGAAAGGCCCCGGTCGTCGCGACCGGGGCCTTTCCCGTGGAATCACATGCTTGTGATTTCCGGGATCGTGGGCGAGAATGGGCGCATAACCGCATATCGTCGCTGATTTCAGTTCAGGTCGTTGGGGAAGACGCACCTGATGAAACGGAGAGATCATGGCGACGGCTTACGCACGCGGAGTGGTGTACATCCACTCGGCGCCTCGCGCGCTCTGCCCGCACCTCGAGTGGGCGGTGGGTCGCGCTATCGGGCGTGCGGTGAACTTCGACTGGGCCGACCAGCCCGTGCTCGACGGCGCGCGCCGCGCCGAGTTCTACTGGGATGGCCCGGTGGGCACCGGCGCCGCTCTCGCGACCGCGATCCGCGGGTGGGAGCACCTGCGTTTCGAGGTGACCGAGGATCCGACTCCCCGTAGCGACGGTGGACGCTGGCTGCACACCCCGGACCTCGGAATCCACTACGCCCAGACGGATGCCGCCGGCAACATCGTCATCGGCGAGGATCGCATCCGGTATGCGATGGAGATCGCCGCCGGCAGCGCGCTCGAGCTGCAGCGCGAGCTCGACGTCGCCCTCGGCTCCGCGTGGGACGACGAGCTCGAGCCGTTCCGGCACGCGAGCGACGACGCCCGCGTCGTGTGGCTGCACAAGGTCGGCTGACATGCCGCCGACACACAGACCTGGAGCGCGGGAGGCGTGAGTATCGGATGCCGGTGATTCGTCCCGGACGCTGAGAAGACGTCCCCCGCTCCATAGACGAAGACCCCGCCCCTGTTCGCAGCGGCGGGGTCTTCGTCGTCGGAGGTGCCGTCGTCGGAGAGCCGGCGGCCCGGTCAGATCACCGCGGCGTGGCGGAGGTCGTCGCCGTGGGAAGCCGCCCCGCCCTGCACATGCGCCCAGGACTCGGCGACGCGCGTCATCGCCTCGGCCGTCCGCTCCGGGGGCAGCGTGATGGGGATGCGCAGCCGGCGCTCCAGCACGCCTCCGGTGGTGAACCGAGGCCCGGGCGGCAGGATGAGCTGCCGCTCGCGCGCCGCGAGCGACAGCGCCGTCGAGACCGGAACTTCGAGATCGACCCACGCCGAGAGGCCGCCCGGCGTCGACGGCATCCGGATGCCGGGAAGCGCGGCGAGTCCCGCCTCGACCGCCGCGCGTCCTGCCCGCAAGCGCGTGCGCACGTGTGCGGTGAGGGCCGGCATGTCGGCGAGCAGCTCGACGGCGATGCACTGCTCGAGCAGGGCCGTGCCGAGCTCGAACGAGGGGCGCACCGCGAGGAGTCGAGTGATGAGGGACCGTTCGGCGCGGATCCAGCCGATGCGCATGCCGCCCCAGGCGATCTTCGACATCGAGCCGACGGTCACGACGCGGGGGTCGTACGCCGCCATCGGTGTGGGCGCCCACCCGCGGTCGATGTCGAGTTCCGTGGTCGTCTCGTCGACGATCAGCGTGGTCCCGGCGCTGCGCGCGGTGGCGACGAGGCGCGATCGTTCGTCATCGGGGAGCGTCGCGCCCGTCGGGTTGTGGAAGTCCGGGATCAGGTAGGCGAGATGCGGGCGTACGCTCAGGAGCGTCTCGGCGAGGTGTCGTGCGTCCCAGCCCTCGACGTCGACGGGGGTCGGCACCAGGCGGTAGCCGTGACGATGAAGCGCCTCGAGCGCGTGTGGGAAGGTCGGTTGCTCGACGAGCGCGCGCTCTCCCCGTCGTCCGATCGTCGCGAGCACCAGGTTGAGGGCGTTCAGAGCGCCCGAGGTGATCATGATCTCGTCGGCCGAGGTCTCGACGCCGCGCTCGGAGAAGCGAGCAGCGACGGCCTCGCGGAGCTCGGGGAGGCCGCGCAACGAATAGCCGCTCGTGCCCCGCATCGCGGCGAGGCGCGGGAGGGAGCGCACGGTGGCGTCGTACAGGCCGGGGGTGGAGTCCATCGAGGCGATCGACAGGTCGATGGCCGAGTCGTCGTCGGTCGGGATGGTCACGATATCGGCGTGCGGAAGGGTGATGCGGGTGCTCCCGCCGTGCAGCCGGGCGACATAGCCCTCTGCCTCGAGGAGCCCGTACGCGCGGGTGATCGTCGACCGGGAGCGGCGCAACTCCAGTGCGAGCGCACGTTCGCTCGGAAGCCGCTCGCCGACGGTCAGGCGACCGTCGAGCACGAGCGCGCGGATCTGGTCGGCGAGGGCGGACGCCGTGGCGCCGGCGGCGTTCTGCGCTCCGAGCTGTTCGACGAGTCGTGATCCCATGTCTCCAGCATGGCGCAGAAGTGGACTGATTTCTGCAGGCCACTTCTGGGGGAGTGGACTCGGATTCGGAGCGTGACCGGCATCCACCATGGAGAGATGCACCTGCGCTCCGTCTTCCTGCCCGTCACCGCCACGAGTCGGCGCGACCTCGTCGAGCGCCTCGGGCAGCTCGTGCTCGGTCTCTTCCTCTACGGCGTGGCGCTCGGGTTCATGGTGCGGGGCGGGATCGGCGTCGCTCCCTGGGATGTCCTCGCACTCGGCGTCTCGGGGAGTTCGGGCATCGGCTACGGCACCGTGACCGTGCTCGTCTCGATCGTCGTGCTGCTGCTGTGGATCCCTCTGCGGCAGCGAGTCGGCCTCGGCACGCTGCTGAACGCACTGATGGTCGGCCCCGCCGCCGACCTCACGCTGCTCGTGCTGCCCGCTCCGCCGACCGTCTGGATCGGAGCGCCGATGTTCATCTTCGGTCTGCTGCTGCTCGCCTTCGCGACAGGACTCTACATCGCTGCCGACTTCGGCCCGGGACCGCGCGACGGACTCATGACCGGACTCGTGCGCCGCACCGGCTGGAAGGTGTGGATCGTGCGGACGCTGATCGAGGGGAGCGTCCTGCTGGTCGGGTTCGCGCTCGGTGGTCCGGTCGGCGTGGGCACGGTGCTCTTCGCCTTCGGCGTTGGTCCGCTGATCGGCTGGTTCCTGCCGCGAATCACCCGGATGCGCGTGGCACGTTCTCAGCGGCTCGCCCCGCCCGCGGCGTCCGTCGCCATCTGACGCGAACTCTCGACCTACGAGAACGGCCCCCGGAATGATCTTCCGGGGGCCGTCGTCGTGTGCGGGACTCAGTCGTTGTCGGCCGCTGCGAACACCGCAACGGCGTTGTGACCGCCGAAGCCGAAGGAGTTGCTGATCGCGTACTGCGGGCCGTCACCCAGCGGCGTCGGCTCGCCGGAGAGGCGGAACGGCACGGCGGGGTCGGGCTCGGTCATGTTGATGGTGGGCGGGGCGACGCGGTCGCGCAGCGCGAGCAGCGAGAAGATCGCCTCGAGTGCGCCGGTGCCGCCGAGCAGGTGACCGGTCGATGCCTTGGTCGCCGACACGGGGATCTCGTCGATCCGGTCGCCGAAGACCTTCTTGAGCGCGACGTACTCGTTCGGGTCTCCGACCGGGGTCGACGTCGCGTGCGCGTTGATGTGCGTGACCTGATCGGCGGTGATCCCCGCCTCCTCGAGCGCCTGGGTGACGGCGCGCGCCGCTCCCGTGCCCTCGGGGTCGTTGCCGGTGATGTGGTAGGCGTCGGCCGTCACGCCGCCGCCGAGCACGTAGCCGTAGATCTTCGCACCGCGAGCCTTCGCGTGCTCCTCGGTCTCGAGGATGAGCGCTGCCGCACCCTCGCCCATGACGAAGCCGTCACGGTCGATCGCGCCGGGACGGGAAGCGGTCGCGGGGTCGTCGTTGCGACGCGACAGGGCCTGCGCCGAGGCGAAGGAGGCCATCGTGATCGGGTGGATCGCCGATTCGGTGCCACCGGCGATGACGACGTCGGCCAGCCCCTCCTGCAGGTGGTGGAACGCGTGGATGATCGACTCGGTGCTCGAGGCGCAGGCGCTCACGACGGTCTGCGCGTAGGCGCGGGCGCCGAACTGGAGCGAGAGGTTGCCGGCCGCGGCGTTGGGCATGAGCATCGGGACGGTGAGCGGCATGACGCGGCGGGGTCCCTTCTCACGCAGGGTGTCCCATGCGTCGAGGAGGGTCCAGAGACCGCCGATGCCGGTGGCGAAGTCGATGCCGAGGCGTTCGGGGGCGACCTCGGGGGAGCCCGCGTCGGCCCAGGCCTCACGGGCGGCGATCAGGGCGAACTGGGAAGAAGGGTCGAGGCGCTTGGCCTCATGGCGCGGGAGGACTTCCTCGGGCCGCACGATCGCCTCGGCGGCGAAGGCGACGGGTAGCTCGTACTGGGCGACCCAGTCGTGCTCGAGTGCGCGGGTGCCGGAGGCACCTGCGAGGAGGTTGGTCCAGTTCTCCGGAGCTGTCCCGCCGATGGCGGACGTGGCGCCGATGCCGGTGACGACGATGCGCTTGGTCATGGTGTGGTTCCTTGTCGGACGGGATTCAGAGCAGGGTGGGGCAGGACGGAGGATGCCACGCCCCGACGGTGCGGGGGTGGCATCCCTCGTGGATTACTCCTGGCCCGCGACGATGAAGTTGACGGCGTCGCCGACGGTCTTCAGGTTCTTGACCTCGTCGTCGGGGATGGTGACGCCGAACTTCTCCTCGGCGTTGACGACGATCGTCATCATCGAGATCGAGTCGATGTCGAGGTCGTCGGTAAACGACTTCTCGAGAGCGACCTCGGAGGCGTTGATGCCGGTCTCGTCGGTGATGAGCTCTGCGAGGCCGGCGAGGACCTCATCGTTGGTGAAAGCCATGTGGTCTTCCTCTTTCTTACGGGTTGTTTTCGGAACCGTGGAACAGTCTAGGGAAAGTCGGGCCCCGGTCAGGGGAGCACGACGACCTGAGCCGCGAACACGAGGCCCGCGCCGAAGCCGATCTGCAGGGCGAGACCGCCCGAGAGCTCGGGGTGCTCGGCCATCAGACGGTGGCTGGCCAGCGGGATCGATGCGGCCGAGGTGTTGCCCGTCGTCTCGATGTCGCGGGCGATCACCGTGGTCTCCGGGAGCTTCAGCTGCTTGGCGAATTCGTCGATGATGCGCATGTTCGCCTGGTGGGGGATGAAGGCGGCGATGTCGGATGCCTCGACGCCGGCGCGGTCCAGCGCCTCGCGGGCGACCTTCGCCATCTCCCAGACCGCCCAGCGGAACACCGTCTGACCTTCCTGGCGGAGGGTCGGCCACGGCACCTCGCCGTCGCGGAACTGCGTCAGGGTGCCGTTCATGCCCACGGCATCCGCCTTCGAGCCGTCGGAACCCCACACTGCGGGCGCGATGCCGGGGGTGTCGCTCGGGCCGATCACGGCGGCGCCCGCGCCGTCACCGAGCAGGAACGAGATGCTCCGATCGGCGGGATCGACGATGTCGGACAGCTTCTCGGCGCCGATCACCAGCGCGTAGCGGGCGGCACCCGCTTTGATGAGGGCATCGGCCTGGGCCACGGCGTAGGCGTATCCCGCGCAGGCGGCGTTGATGTCGTAGGCCGCTGCGGGGTTCGCGCCCACGCGGTCGGCGACGATCGCCGAGACCGACGGGGACTGCTTCGGGTTGCTGATGGTCGCGACGATGACGAGGTCGATCTGGTCGGCCGGGATCCCGGCCTTCTCGATCGCCTCGGCGGCGGCTTCGGACGCGAGGTCGATCGCGTCGGTGCCCTTGTCGGCGCGCGCACGCGTGATGATGCCGGTGCGCTGGCGGATCCACTCGTCGCTCGAGTCGATCGGACCGATCAGGTCGTCGTTGGGGACGGCGTTCTCGCCGCGCGCGGCACCGTACGAGTAGATGCGGGTGAAAGCGGGGCCCGTGGCCTGCGTCAGGGTGGCGCTCATGCGGCTTCTCCGTTCAGCAGCGCGACGGCCGCATCGAGGTCTTCGGGGGTCTTGACGGCGACGCTCGGAACGCCGCGCAGACCGCGCTTGGCGAGTCCGGTGAGCGCACCGGCGGGAGCGAGCTCGATCAGGCCGGTGATGCCCTGATCGGCGAACGACGCCATGCAGAGGTCCCAGCGCACGGGCGACGAGACCTGGTCGACCAGGTAGTCGAGAGCCTGCGCGCCGCGGGTGACGACCGATCCGTCGCGGTTCGTCCAGAGGGCCAGCGTCGGGTCGGCGGGGGTGACCTCGGCGACGGCGTCCCGCAGCACGGCCACGGCGGGAGCCATGAAGGTGGTGTGGAAGGCACCGGCCACCTGCAGCGGGATCACCCGAGTGCCCTTGACCGGCTCTGCGGCGAGGGCCTCGAGTGCGGGGAGCTCGCCCGCGACGACGATCTGGCCGCCGCCGTTGTAGTTCGCAGGCGACAGACCGAGGTCGTCGAGTCGGGCGAGGACGGCCGCCTCATCGCCACCGAGGACCGCGCTCATGCCCGTGGGGGTCTGCGCCGCGGCATCCGCCATCGCCCGTCCGCGGATGCCGACCAGGCGCATGCCCGTCTCGGCATCGATCACGTCGCTGCCCACCAGGGCGGCGATCTCGCCGACCGAGTGGCCGGCGATGCCGTCGGCCCGGCGCCCGGCGCGGGCGTTCAGGGCGTCGGCCGCGATGAGCGATGCGGCCACGATCAGCGGCTGCGCGATGCGCGTGTCCCGGATGGTGTCGGCATCCGATTCTGTGCCGTGGAGGCGGAGATCGACCTCTGCTGCGTCCGAGTACGACGCGAGGCGCTCGGCCACCCCGTCGAGTTCGAGCCAAGGGGCGAGGAAACCGGGGGTCTGCGAGCCCTGACCAGGGCATACGACGACAATCACATCCCCAGTCTGCCAATGATCGAAGGCAAGCGGTGGATGATTCATCACAAGATTCCGAAGAACGCTTGTGTGTGGCGCACAGCGCCGCGGGAAACGCGGGTCAGCGCGGCACCCGACGCTGCGACGGGCGGCGTCGGGACTGGTCGGCGGCGCCGATCGAACCGAGGATCAGGGCCGTCTGCAGGATCAACGCCTCGCGCGGGCCCGTGGCATCCCAGCCGATGACCTCGCTGACGCGCTTGAGTCGGTAGCGCACGGTGTTCGGATGCACGAAGAGCTCGCGGGCCGTCGCCTCGAGCGAGCGGCCGTTGTCGAGATAGCTCCAGAGCGTCGTGACCAGGTCGGTCGAATGCGCCTGCAGCGGGCGGTAGATCCGCTCGATGAGCGTCTGCTTGGCCAGCGGATCACCGGCGAGTGCCCGCTCCGGAAGCAGATCGTCGGCCTCGACCGGACGCGGGGCGCTGCGCCAGGCGCGGGCGACCGCGAAACCGGCGAGTGCCGCGCGGGCGCTCTGGCTGGCGTCGACGAGCGCGACGACGGCGGGACCGAGCACGACGTAGCCCGGGCCGAACGAGGGCTCCAGTCGAGACGCGATCTCGAGGAACGTGAGCTCGTCGTCCTCGGTCTCCTGCTCTTCGTCACGGGCGCGGCCGAGAACGAGGACGAGTCGTGACCCCTGCACGCCGATCAGTACGTCGACCGCCAGCTTGCGGGCGGTGCGCCGCACCTGGTCGACGTCGAACTGCGGGGGAGTCGTGCCCACGAGCACGGCGACCTCACCATGACCGTGCCACCCGAGAGCGGCGATCCGGCTGGGGAGCTCCTCGTCGGCCTCGCCCGTGAGGATCGAGTCGACCACGAGCGCCTCGAGTCGGGCATCCCAGAGTCCCCGGGCCTCGGCCGCGCGAGCGTAGACGTCGGCGGCCGCGAAGGCGACATCGCGCGAGTAGAGCAGGATCGCCTCGCGGATGTTCTCACCCTTGCCGGCGACCCGCTCCTCGGTGACCTCGACGGTCACGCGGATCAGCTGCAGGGTCTGCTGCAGACTCACGCTGCGCAGCAGCTCCCGCGGGGCGGCGGCGAAGATGTCGGCCGCGATCCACGGCGTCGAGGTGGGGTCGTCGTACCACTGGATGAACGACGTGATGCCCGCCTGGGCCACCAGCCCGACCGCAGAGCGGCGGGCTGGTGGCATGTCGGCGTACCAGGGCAGCGTGTCTTCCAGGCGCTTGATCGTCACCGAGGCGATGTCACCGGAGATCCGGCGCAGCCAGGCGAGGGTCGCGGCCTTGTCCATGCCGGCGGGAGACGAACCTGTCACCGATGACTCAGCTTTCGCCACCCGCGTTGCCGCTGGTTCCGGCGTTGACATCGTGAAGGCTGTACTTCGCGATGGCCTGCGCGGCCAGCGAGCGGTCGACGACGCCGTCCTCGGCGAGCGACTGCAGAGTGCGCACCACGATCGACGGGCCGTCGATCTTGAAGAAGCGACGTGCCGCGGCGCGGGTGTCGGAGAAACCGAAGCCATCGGCGCCGAGCGTCGCGAAACGCTGCGGGACCCACGGGCGGATCTGGTCCTGGACGGCGTGCATGAAGTCGCTCACCGCGATGACCGGACCGTCGGCGCCCTGCAGCTTCTGGGTGAGGTAAGCCGTGCGGGGCTCCTCCTCCGGGTGCAGGAAGTTGTGCTCGTCGGCGGCGAGGCCGTCGCGGCGCAGCTCGGTCCAGGAGGTGACCGACCAGACATCGGCGATCACGCCCCAGTCGTTCTTCAGCAGTTCCTGCGCTTCGAGGGCCCAGGGGAGTCCGACGCCCGAGGCGAAGAGCTGGGCGCGGTGGCCCTCGCCCTCGCCGACCGAGATGCGGTGGATGCCGCGCACGATGCCGTCGACGTCTACGTTCTCGGGCTCGGCGGGCATCACGATGGGCTCGTTGTAGAGCGTGATGTAGTACATCACGTTGGGGTCCTCGTGCTCGCCGCCGTACATGCGCTCGATACCCGACCGCACGATGTGCGCGATCTCGTAGCCGTACGCGGGGTCGTACGAGATCGTCGCGGGGTTGGTCGCGGCCAACAGGTGCGAGTGCCCGTCGGCGTGCTGCAGGCCCTCACCCGTCAGGGTGGTGCGACCGGCGGTGGCGCCCATGATGAAACCGCGTGCCATCTGGTCGCCCGCGGCCCACTGGGCGTCGCCCGTGCGCTGGAAACCGAACATCGAGTAGAAGAGGTAGATCGGGATCAGCGGCTCGCCGTGCGTGGCGTACGACGTGCCGGCAGCGGTGAACGCCGCGAGGGCGCCCGCCTCGTTGATGCCGACGTGCACGATCTGGCCCTGCGGGCTCTCCTTGTAGGCGAGGAGGAGCTCGCGGTCGACCGAGGTGTAGTGCTGGCCGTTCGGGTTGTAGATCTTCGCCGTCGGGAAGTACGCGTCCATACCGAAGGTGCGTGCCTCGTCGGGGATGATCGGCACGATACGGTGGCCGAAGTCCTTCGAGCGCAGCAGGTCCTTCAGCAGTCGGACGAACGCCATGGTCGTGGCGATCTCCTGCGTGCCGGAGCCCTTCTTCGGGAGCGCGTAGGCGGTGTCGTCGGGCAGCGAGAGACCGACGTGCGTCGAACGACGCTCGGGCAGGAAGCCGCCGAGGTTGTTGCGGCGCTCCAGCATGTACTGGATGGTCTCGTCCTGGGGGCCCGGGTTGTAGTACGGGGGCAGGTACGGGTTCTCCTCGAGCTGCGCGTCCGTGATCGGGATGTGCATGGCGTCGCGGAACGTCTTGAGGTTGTCCAGCGTCATCTTCTTCATCTGGTGGGTCGCGTTGCGGCCCTCGAAGTGCGGACCGAGGCCGTAGCCCTTGACGGTCTTCGCGAGGATGACGGTGGGCTTGCCCTTGTGCTCGGTCGCGGCCTTGAACGCGGCGTAGACCTTGCGGTAGTCGTGGCCACCGCGCTTGAGGTTCCAGATGTCGTCGTCGGAGTAGTTCTCGACGAGAGCGGCGGCGCGCTCGTCGCGTCCGAAGAAGTGCTCGCGTATGTATCCGCCGGACTCGGCCTTGAACGTCTGGAAGTCGCCGTCGGGCGTGACGTTCATGAGGTTGAGCAGCGCACCCTCGGTGTCGCGGGCGAGGAGGTCGTCCCACTCACGGCCCCAGACGACCTTGATGACGTTCCAGCCGGCACCGCGGAAGAACGACTCGAGCTCCTGCACGATCTTGCCGTTGCCGCGCACCGGGCCGTCGAGACGCTGGAGGTTGCAGTTGACGACGAAGGTCAGGTTGTCGAGTCCCTCGTTGGCCGCGACCTGGAGCTGTCCGCGGCTCTCGACCTCGTCCATCTCGCCGTCGCCGAGGAAGGCCCAGACGTGCGACTGCGAGGTGTCCTTGATGCCGCGGTTCTCGAGGTACTTGTTCGACATCGCCTGGTAGATCGCGTTGATCGGGCCGAGACCCATCGACACGGTCGGGAACTGCCAGTACTCCGGCATCAGGCGCGGGTGCGGGTAGGAGGGCAGGCCGTGCGGGGCGTGCGACTTCTCCTGGCGGAAGCCGTCGAGCTGGTCCTCGCTCAGTCGGCCCTCGAGGAAGGAGCGGGCGTAGGTGCCGGGCGAGGCGTGGCCCTGGATGAAGATCTGGTCGGCGCCGCCGGGGTTGTCGGCACCCTTGAAGAAGTGGTTGAAGCCCACCTCGTAGAGCGCGGCCGACGACGCGTAGGTCGAGATGTGCCCGCCGACGCTGATGCCGGGACGCTGGGCGCGGTGCACCGTGATGGCGGCGTTCCAGCGGATCCACGCGCGGTAGCGGCGCTCCACCTCTTCATCACCGGGGAACTCGGGCTCGTTCTCGGGTGCGATCGTGTTGATGTAGTCGGTGGTCGGAACCATCGGCACGCCCAGGTGCAGCTCCTTCGAGCGCTTCAGCAGGCTGAGCATGATCTCGCGCCCACGGCCGTGGCCCTTGGCATCGACGAGCTCATCGAGCGACTGCTGCCACTCACCCGTCTCTTCCGGGTCGCTGTCGAGAGAGTCCTGAGAGTACGGATCCTGGTCGTGGACGGTCACGGGGAGCCTTTCGTCAAGCTGGCAGGTCATGCCAAGGAAACGGGAAGCGACGCGGGCAGCCTTGTCGGCTGTGCACAACGCGCGCCGTCCTCAGCCTAGCCCTCTTCCACCATGCGGGTGCGCATCCGCATACGGATACACTGGACGCACCAGGGCCTTTAGCTCAGCTGGTAGAGCGCCACGTTTACACCGTGGATGTCGTCGGTTCGATCCCGGCAGGGCCCACCTACAAATCACTGGGATCTGCCGAACCTGGCTTCAGGTGGCATTCCGTGCGCGGCCCCCGGCGGCCCCCTGAGCATCTCGCCATCGATCGGGGCGCTGATCAACGACCGTTGGTGCGTGGGCAGGCGCGCCGTAGCGGGATCACATCAACGACGCCCGCGTCTGTGGTTCATTCCCGATCGGTGTGATGAACGCTTCGCCGCACGGTGAGGGTCAGGGCGGTGCCGTCAGGCGAGGTCGAGGTGACGGCGATCTTCCCGCCGTGTCGGGTAATGGTGTCTTGTACGAGTGCGAGGCCGATTCCGAAGCCCGTGCGGGCGTTGCCGCCGCCGTCGACAGCGTCTGAGGAGCGGGCGAAGCGGTCGAAGATGCGGTGCGGGTCGATCCCTTGGATGCCGGGTCCGTGGTCGATCACGGTGATAGCAACGGTCCGGCGGTCTGCTTGCGCAACGAGCTCCACGATGCCGGGCGGTGAATGCTTGACGGCGTTGTCGAGGAGAGCGATGAGGCTGCGTCGAAGGCTTGCTTCGGGGATCTCGACGGAGACGTCCGGGGAGGTGGCTGTCGCGACGATCCTGATGCCGTGCTGTTGGGCGATCACGGTCATTGCTGACGCTGCGGACGCCATGGTGTCGTTGACTGAGGACGTGGGGTCTCCGTCGACAGGCGTGATGTCGATGGAGTCGAGGAGGTCCGTGACGACGGCATTGAGGTTCCTTGAATCGTCGCGCAGTTCGGTGATGATGTCGGCGTTCGGGTCGTTGGGGCCGGATGTGCGCTGGAGGACCTGTAGGCGTGCGTCGAGGATGGCGAGCGGTGTGCGGAGTTCGTGCGAGGCGTCGGCGACGAAGCGGCGCTGACGTTGGAGCGCATCGATGAGGGGTGAGACCGCTCGACGAGTGGCGATGAGCGCGATGGTACCGGCGAAAATGATCGCGACGATGCCGACGATGACCGCCCCGATCACGATGTCAACGCCTTCGATGTCGATCGTGGTCTCCTGCCCTCCGGGTGAGAACAGATGGTCGGGGGGAATCTGGCTGAAGACGATGAGCAGCGCGGCGATCAAGACACCGATGACGAGAATCGAGACTGCGACGGCGATCCAGATTCCGACCCGTCTCGCGGCGACTCGGACCAATCGGGTATCCGCGTCGGCGGTTCCGCGGTCGCGACTCACAGCTGCCCCAGTCGATACCCGCGCCCGCGCACTGTGGTGACGATGTCGATGTCGGTCTTACGACGAAGGTAGTGGACGTACGTGTCGACGGTCCCGGGGGTGTCGGTGGGGGAGAACACGGATTCGAGGATGTCTTCGCGGCTGAACGTCCGGTCGGGGTGGGCGGCGAGCAGCGTCAGCAACTTCGTCTCCCGGTCGGTGAGAATGATTCGTCCGTCGTATGGGGAGTAGATGGCTCGGGATTCCGGGTAGAACTCCCATCCGCCGATTCGGACGAACGGGCCCTCGCCGTTGGAGACTCGGCGGATCGCGCGCAGCCGTGCGAAGAGTTCGTCGAATTCGAACGGCTTGACCAGGTAGTCGTTGGCTCCGGCGTCGAGGCCGCGCACTTTGTCGTGCACGCTGCCGAGGGCTGTGAGGATGAGCATGGGGGTGGCGCTGTTGTCCCGTCGGAGGGTCTCGACGATGGAGATGCCGTCGATCGTCGGGAGGCGGCGGTCGACGATCATCGCGTCGTATCGCTGTTCCTGGGCATCGCTGAGGGCCTCTTCACCGTCAGTGAATAGGGTGACGTCGTACACCTCGTCGAGTACCCGGGCGATCAGCGGACCCAGCTGCGGGTCATCCTCCACGAGCAGGAGACGCGGTCGGTTGACGGACGGCATCGCTGCTCCCTTCTCGGTCACGAATCTCCTTTTGTCATTCCAGAATCCACCACACGGGTCAGAGCAGCCACCTCTTCTCGTCGCTGCGGGTGCAAGAGGCGACTGTTCCTCATCAGCGCTCCCAGACACAGACACCAAACAGAGACCAACAAGAGCGACCCGAGCACGTCAGAGGGGTAGTGCGCTCCAAGGTACATCCGCGACCACGCCGTCGTCAGCGCGACCACGGCTGCCACCACGATCGCCGCTGCCCGATATCGCCACCCGGCGAGCATCACCACCGTGCTCATCCCGAGCGCGGTCGCGAACGCCGTATGCCCGCTGGGATAGCTGAAAGAGGTGGGCTCCACGAGAATCGGATGCGCGAGCAGCGACATGTCCAGTCGGGGCCGCTGGATGATCACCTTGATGACGTCAGCGGCAGCCCACGGGATCGCGATCAGGAGAGCCATACGCAGGGCGGTCCACCACGACCGCCCGACCATGCCCGCGATCACGACCGCCAGTACAGCCACGAGAACCGCGAATCGCGGCCCGAAGACGACGTCGATGAATTGGGCGATCGCATCGAGCGCGGGGGCATGGAAGCCGTTGACCGCGACCACGGCGTTCGTCTCGGCGTTGGTGAGGGACGGGTTGCCGCTGACGATGAGGCCGAGGGCTTCGATCGTGGCAAACATCGCGCCCGCGATGAGCCAGAGTGCAAGCGGCGGGAAGCGTCGTACAGGGGTCATGCGCTTCACTCTCCTCAGCAGGTGCTAAGAAATCTCTCAGAATGATCGGCACCCTCGGATGACTCGGTTTTCTTGGTGGTTTCTTACAGGCGGCGGAGGAGTGTGTGGTTCGACGGGCACCTTGCCTGGAAAGGAACGAAGCCATGCTCACGAAGAAGAAGCTCATGATCGGCAGCGGGATCGGAGCGACGGCGATAGTCATCGTGGTCGGCGGACTCGCATTGAATCTCCCCGCTCAAGCCGCCACACCGACGTCCCCGATGTCGTCCCACTCCACGACGGCGAACGACGACGGGGAGACCAACGATGACGGCCCCGGTGCCGCAGACACCGACGCCGAGACCAACGACGATGCTCCCGGTGCCACGGACTCCGACACCGAGACGAACGATGACGCCTCCGGTGCAACGGATGCGGAGACCGATGACGACGGTCCCGGCGCTGCGGACACCGACGTCGAGACTAACGACGATGGTGATGCTTCCTCCGGAAACTGATATCGCTGAAGGGAGGGGCCGGGCGTGCATCGCGTTCGGCCCCTTCGCCTTGTGCGGCGCGGCTCAGGCCGCCTTGGTCATTCGAGCGTGGCAAGCAGGGCCGACAGTGCGGTCTTCTCGTCTACGGTGTCGGGTGCTTTCGCTCGCACCGCCGTCAGCGCTGTATCGATCTGCCCGTCGATGTACGTCCATCCCGTGTCATCGAGAGGTTGCAGCGTTGATTGGGAGTCGTCCCATGCCTTTTCCAAATCGGTGATCCGTGCAGCGGCGGCCTTCTGCTTCCCTGCTTGGATCATGGAGAGAGTGTCTGCCGTGATGGTGCGGAACTCAGCTATGGGCGCTGCCGGGAACTTCGCTGTGGCGGAGGTTCCTGGAGGCAGTGTGACCGATGTTGCCGGGCCTTCGCCTTCGCTGGCGGGCGCTGCCGAGTGGGGCTGTGCGGCTGCCCAGGCGAGGAGCGCGATAGTCAGCAGAGCCACGACGGTGTAGAAGCCGAGGACCCGCCGCTCGCTCGTCTTTGTGGTGGGAGTCGTCAGCGGTCTCGTCTCGATGACGTCTGCTCGGGTGAGGGTGAGATAGATCACCGTCGCGAGGATCGCGACCAGGAAGATCACGCTGGTGAGCGCGACGCCCAGACCGAGCCCCTGCTGGTCGGACGGCAGCCCGAACCAGTCGCCGAGGTTTGCGCCCAGCGGACGTGTCAGGATGTAGGCGAGCCAGAACGCCAGGACCGCATTGCCACCCATCCGCCATCCGACGACGACGGCGACGATCAGGCCCGCAGGCAGCAGCACCGACACCCCCGGACCCCAGCCGGTCAGTTCCAGGATCCAGTCGCCCGCCGCCGTGCCGAGGGCGAAGGTCACCAGAATCGCGAGCCAATAGAACAGCTCCCGCGGCGTGGTCGTGATGCTGTGGATCGAAAGTGTTCGCTGACTGAACCACCACACCCCGAACACGATAGCCAACAGTCCCGCGAACACCGCCGTGCTCACCGCGAGCGGAACCCCGAGGCTGTCGGTGAGGATGTCGGTGTAGAGGGTGCCCGTCACGCTCACCACAACCACCGTGAGCCAGTACACGAACGGCACGTACCTCCGCAGCAGCAGTTGCCATCCGAGTACGACCGCGAACACCGCCGTGAAGATCAGCGCCGTGCTCTCGAGCCCCACACCCAGTGACATGTTGATCCAGTCGGCGAAACTCTCGCCCACAGTGGTGCACAGGATCTTGATGATCCAGAACCACAGCGTGATCTCGGGAACCTTGCTCAGCATCTCGCGGCGAACCCATGGTCTGGCCGCTCTCATCGTTGTAGTCACGAAACGGAGGCTACGAAGCCGCTTCTAAGACCCCTCTGAGAAACCATGACGGATTCTGTCAAGAACGATCGCACGATCCTCGTCCCACTCGAGGTGGGTGAGGGTGCCGATCGTGAGCGTCGCGCTCCCGCCCGCGCGCAGATACGTCAGCAGAGTGCGACCGCACCCGCGGCAGAGCAGGATCATGCCGGTGTCGTCGAGTTCAGCGACAGCATCCGCCACCACCGCGGCGCGCAGGCAGTGCGTGCATCGCGCTCGCGCGCCGGTCATGTCCCTGCCGAAGATCTCGAGCAGATACCCGCCGGCGGCGTTGCCGTCGACGCGCCGGACGGTCCGGGGTTCGGGAGTGTGTTCCATCAGGCTCCTCCGAAGCGCTCGGTGCGGATGCGGTCGGGCGGATGCCCCGCCGCGACGAGGAGATCGGCGACGGCCTCGACGAAACCGGTCGGCCCGCATACATAGACCGACGGCTGCAGCGACGGCGGATGGGTCGACGAGAGGATGGTCGCAGCATCCACCCGACCGGCGGCACGTGCGAAGCCGGGCGGAGCGACGCGCGAATAGGCCCAGTCGACGACGAGGCCGTTGCCGGTGAGGCGGTCGATGTCGTCGAGGTAGAAGGCATCCGACGCCGAGCGCACGGCGTACAGCAGCCGCATGGGCGCGCTGCTGCCGGAACGCTCGTGTGCACGGGCGATGGCGATGAGGGGAACGATGCCCGATCCGCCGGCGATCAGCTGAACGGGTTCGGGGCGATCGGGGGTCCAGACGAAGTAGCCGCCGATCGGTCCGCGGATCTCCAATTGATCGCCGGGCCGCACGTCTTCGACCAGGTAGGGGGAGACCTCGCCGTCGGGAACCTCGTCGACCGCGAGTTCGAGAACCTCGCCGGGGCCGGAGGAGGCGAGCGAGTAGGACCGCACGGCCTGGTATCCGTCCTCGGCTGTGAGGCGCACGTCCACGTGCTGCCCGGCGAGATTGCCCGGCCAGCCGTCGACCTGCAGTCCGAGGATGCGCCCGTGGCTTCCGGCGCCGCGTGTCGTGACGACGGTCGCCGGGCGCCACAGCGGTGCGGTCGTCACCAGTACCGTTCCTCCTTCCAGGGGTCGCCGTGCATGTTGTAGCCGTTCTGCTCCCAGAATCCCGGTGCGTCCTGCTCGCGCAGGTTCAGCCCGTGCACCCACTTCGCCGACTTCCAGAAGTAGAGGTGCGGAACGAGCAGGCGTGCGGGTCCGCCGTGTTCGGGGGCGAGGGGCTCGCCGTCGAACTCCAGCGCGATCCATGCGCGCCCTCCGACGAGGTCGTCGCGGGAGAGGTTGGTCGTGTATCCGCCGTAGGAGAAGACCTCGGCGAATGCCGCATCGTCGCCGACTGCGTCGAGGAGGCGTTCGACCGCGACGCCGCGCCACTTCGTGCCGAGCTTGGACCAGCGGGTCACGCAGTGGATGTCGGTGGTGACCGTCTCGATCGGGAGCGCGTGCAGCTCCTCCCACGTCCAGGTGTGCCGAATCCCGTCGCGACCGACGACGACGAACTCCCAGGACTCGGTCGGGATCCGGGGCGTCGGCCCGGCCGACAGAACGGGGAAGTCCTCGGTCAAATACTGGCCGGGAGGGAGCCGCTCATCGGACTCTCGTCTGCGCGCTCCGAATCCGCGGGAGATCACACTCATGCTCGCCTGCCTTCGCTCGTGTGGGGTCATTCAAGCGGATGGGCGACGGTCGCGCTACGACATCTGTCGAACGTCCGCGCATCGCCCTGAGTGGCGAAGTGGATCCGACACTCCTGCGAAATCAATTATTTACTTGTCTACGTGTAAAACCTGCTAGCTTCACACGTAAATCAGTTGATAACTCAAGGAGCCACGTTGCTGCAGGATTCTGCTTCCTCTGCTGTCTCCGGATCGCGCGCGACGGCCCCGGCCGCCGCCGAGCGGCTCGCGCGCGACAACATGGCGCTGGCCACGTTCCTCGCGCTGGAGAAGGCCCGCACGGCGGAGCACGTCGACCTCGACGACCTCATGTCGGCCGCTCGACTCGGGCTCGCCCGCGCGGCGATGACCTACGAACCCGAGCGCGGCATCCCCTTCGGCGCCTTCGCCCGCACGCAGATCACCTGGGCGATGCTCTCGGAGATGCGTCGAGCCGACCCCGCCGGGGAGCGCGGGCGCGACAAGATCGAGCTCATCCGCGCCGCCGGCGACGCCGTGCTTGCCCGCACCGGCCGTGCCGGCACACCCGCCGAGGTCGCGAAGGAAGCGGGTCTCGACATCGCGGCGGTCGTCGAGATGCTGCACCTGGATGCGATGGTGCGCACGGCCACGAGCTTCGAGGAGCACTTCGATCCCGAATCGGGTCGACAGGCGGTCGATCTCACGGACAGCATCGTGCTCCCCGAGTTCGCCGCGGAGCAGAACGAGACGCGTGACATGGTCGTGCGCGTGCTCGATGCGCTGCCGGACGCGATGCGCCGGGTGATCCGCGGGATCTACCTCGACGATCGCATGGTCAAGGACCTCGCCGACGAGATGGAGGTGAGCCACGCCTACGTGTCGAAGCTGCGCTCGCGCGGTCTCGCTCTCATGCGTGAGGCGATGGAGGCCTGGGAGCAGGGGACCGCCGGCGACCGCACCAGCCCCGCGAAGGCCGAGTTCTTCGGAGCGCTCTTCGGATCGGAGAAGCCCGCGAGCGCGCACCGCAGCGAAGACCTCCTGCCTGCGATCTGACTTTCCCGTCGGTCACCGGTTACGGACCGCGCGAGCTGTCGCGAATGTGGGATGTGCAGGTCCACGGATGGACCCGCTTCCAGTCCCATAACCACGGAGGATACTCATGGGTCTTCAGATCGCAACCAACGTCAGCGCGCTCAACTCATACCGCAACCTGTCGAGCAACCAGAACGACGTCTCGAAGTCGCTCGAGAAGCTCTCGAGCGGCCTGCGCATCAACCGCGCAGCCGATGACGCCGCCGGCCTCGCCATCTCCGAGGGCCTGCGCTCGCAGGTCAACGGCCTGAACGTCGCAGCCCGCAACGCTCAGGACGGCATCTCGGTCATCCAGACCGCAGAAGGCCAGCTCACCGAGGTCCACTCCATCCTGCAGCGCGTGCGCGACCTCGCGGTGCAGGCCGGTAACGACTCGAACAACGCGGACTCGCGCAAGGCGATCACCACCGAGGTGACGCAGCTCGTGGACGAACTCGACCGCATCGCCGAGAGCGCCAACTTCAACGGCATCCAGCTGCTCGACGGCACCGCCGGCGCGGCGGGCAACGGTGTGCTGAGCTTCCAGGTCGGCGCCGACGGTTCCGCCTCGAGCCAGATCACCGTGAACCTTGGCACGGCGAACATCGCCACGCTGGCGGCAGACCTGCGCGACGACATCCTCACCACTGCGGATGGCTTCGCCAACCCGACCGTCGCCGCCGCGACGATCGACACGGTCGACGCCGCGATCAAGAGCGTCTCGTCGGCCCGCGCCGACCTCGGTGCGGTGCAGAACCGCTTCGAGTCGACGATCAACTCGCTGCAGGTCTCGGCCGAGAACCTCTCGGCGGCCAAGAGCCGCATCGCCGACACCGACATGGCGGCCGAGATGGTCAAGTACACGGCTGCGAACATCCTGCAGCAGGCGGGCACCGCGATGCTCGCGCAGGCGAACCAGTCCGGCCAGGGCGTTCTCCAGCTGCTCCGTTGAGCCGCCGCGCCTGAGGCGCACCGGGCGCCCGGGCGGGGGACACTCCGCCCGGGCGCCTTCCCCTAAGACCTGCGACACGCCCCGAGGGAAGGCATCCGAGGATGAAACTGGACGGATTGGTCTCCGGACTGAAGACCGGCGAGCTCATCGACGCGCTCATGGACGTGTCGGCGATCCCGAAGAAGCTGATCACCACCAAGATCACCGACCGCACCTCGATCATCACGAACCTGCAGTCGTTGAACACCTCGCTGCAGGCGCTGGTCGAGAAGGCCAAGACCGCGGCGTCCGCCACCTCGCTGGCCGCCTTCACCGCAACGTCGTCGTCCGAGAGCGTCACCGTGAACGCGGGGCCGAAAGCGAGCGCATTCTCGACGAGCATCGTCGTCGACGCCGTCGCCACCGCGCACTCGGTCGTCACCGCAGCTGCGGGCGCGGATTCCTGGGGAGGAGCGTTCACGCTGGTGGCCGCCGACGGCACCCGCACCGAGATCGCGCCCGCCGGTGCATCGCCCCACGATCTCGCCAAAGCCATCAACGCCGCGAAGGCGGGGGTGACGGCGACCGTCGTGCCCGCCGGGACGGATGCCGACGGCGCGCCGCTCTCGCGCATCCAACTGAACGCCGCAGAGACCGGTGCCGAGAACACCTTCACGCTGCACCGCGGCAACGGCGACGATCTCGACGCGGGCACCGCGATCGACCTCGGCACGGAGCCGGGAGCCGCCGTGCTGACGGCCGGTGCCGACGCCCGCATCCGCCTCTTCGCGGGGACCTCGGCCGAGCAGGTGCTGACGAGCGCGAGCAACACGATCACCGTCGGCGACGACGTCACCGTCACGGTCACGAAGCCCAGCGCCGACCCGGTCACGGTCACCGTCGCCCTCGATGCGAAGGCGCAGACGGCCACGGCCGAGGCGTTCATCAAGGAGATCGCCGGTCTCCTCACCCGCATCGACAACGGTTCGAAGGCCACGGTCGGCGCGGTGGGGGAGAAGACCACCCTCGGTGTGTTCACCGGCGACAGCACCGTGCGCAACCTCCGCACAGCCCTGGCCAACGCCGTGCAGCACCCGATCGACGGGGTCTCGCCCTCGAGCATCGGCATCTCGATCAACGAGAAGGGTGTGCTGTCGTTCGACGCCGAGAAGTTCGCCCAGGCACTCGCCGACGATCCCGAGAAGACCCAGGAGCTGTTCTCGGGCGTCGCCGGTCGCCTCGAAGGTGTGGCCGACACCTACTCCGACAAGTACGACGGTCTGCTCACGCAGCGCATCACCGGGCAGGAGTCCGAGGTCAAGACCCTCAAGACGCAGGTCGAGCGGTGGGACGTCCGTCTCGAACAGCGTCGGGCGACCCTGGAGCGCACGTACTCGCAGCTCGAGGTGCAGCTGTCGAAGCTCGAATCCCAGTCGTCGTGGCTCACCGGGCAGCTCGCCGCCCTCACCGCCACCAAGTCCTGATCGCCGAGGAGAGACAAGCGATGCCCCTGACATCTCTGGAACGCGCCAAGCAGCAGTACCTCGAGCAGCAGGTCGCCTCGGCCTCGCCCGAGCGTCTGCTCACCCTGCTGTACGACCGTCTGCTCGTCGACATCGATCGAGCCGGTGCCGCGCAGGATGTCGAGGACTGGGCGGCCGCGGGCACCCACCTCACCCACGCCCAGCAGATCGTCGCCGAGTTGAGCGGGTCGCTCACCGACGCCTGGGACGGCGCGGCCGACCTGCGCGCGGTGTACACCTACGTCACCGGTCGCCTGATCACCGCGAACATCGCCCGCGATCGGCTGGCCACGGCGGAGTGCCGCGAACTCGTCGCGCCGCTCCGCGAAGCGTGGCACCAGGCCGCAGCGGTGACCTCGGCCGCGGCTCCCGCCCCGGCATCCGCGCTGGGCTGAGTCGCATGACCGACAACCTCGCGTCGTGGCTGGCCGTGCTCGATACGTTCGAGCGGGCGCTCGATGCCGCCGACGACCAGCTCGACCCGACCTTCGAGCCGCCTCCCGGACCCGTGCCCGAAGAGCTGCGCGAACGCGCGGAGGCGGTGCTGGCGCGTCAGCAGATGATGATCCGCGGACTCACCGCCTCGCGGGCGAACGTGGCGCGTGAACTCGCCGCGCTCCGTCGGGTGCCGACGGGGTCGCCCGACGCTCCCGCCTACCTCGACGTCGAAGGATGAGCGGCGGCGGTTACGCCGACACCGCACTGTCGCGATAGTCGGCCACGAGCACGGATCGCTCGACGCAGGCCACGGATCGGCTTCTCCACCACACATCCGGGGTGCCGCCGTGCTCGAATCCGTAACCTCCTCCGCGCTGATCAGCGCGCTCGACGGTCTGGCGCTGCGCCAGCGTTCCATCGCCGAGAACATCGCGAACGTCAACACGCCGGGCTACCAGGCGAAGCGGGTGCAGTTCGAGGACGAGCTGCGTCGCGCGGTCGACGGCGGATCGGGGTCGGTCGCCGCGACCGTCGAGCGCTCGCTCGAGCCCACCCGCCTGAACGGCAACAATGTGAACCTCGACACCGAGACGCTGTCGAACATCGACACCGTGCTCCGGTTCCAGTTCGCCAGCCAGGCGATCGGCGGCCAGGCGGCCTCGATCACCAAGGCGATCGGCCAGGCATCCGCATGACCTTCGACGCGATCGGCATCGCCGGCACCGGACTGAACGTGCACCGCAAATGGCTCGACGCGCTCAGCGACAACATCGCGAACGTCAACACCGCCACACCCGCCGGTGAAGAGGCGTTCCGGGAGAAGTTCGTCACGGTGCAGGCGGGTACCGAGAGCCCGGGCGTCTTCGTCGCCGGGGTCGTCGAATCGGAGGCCGAGGCGAAGCTCGTCTACGACCCCGAGCATCCGTATGCCAACGAGGACGGGTACGTCCAGTACCCGAACGTCGAACTCGGCGACCAGATGAGCATGCTGATCCTCGCCCAGCGCGGCTACGAGGCGAACGCCGCCGTCGTCGACCGCGCCAAGACCACCTACGAGGCCGCCCTGCAGATCGGACGCAACTGATGTCGACCCCCATCGACGCGATCTCCGCCACAGGCGTCAGCCCGATGTCGGCACTCAGCTTCGAATCCGGTGCCGACGGCACCGGATCGTCCGCCTCGGCGGGCGCCTTCGCGACCTCGATGTCCGGCGCGATCGAGAACCTGCAGCAGTTGCAGTCGACCTCGAACGAGCTCGCCGTGCAGGCCGTCACCGGTGACCTGCAGGACATCCACCAGGCCATGATCGCCTCCGCCCGCGCCGGCGTGACGCTCGACCTCGTGGTCGCGATCCGTGACCGCAGCGTCTCGGCGTTCAACGAGATCATGCGGATGCAGGCCTGATCATGCCGAAGGTGATCACGAACTCCTTCGAACGCGTGAAGCTGATCGTCTCGGGCTTCAGCGTCGCTCAGCGCACGATCGCGATCATCGGCGTCGCTCTGCTGGTGATGGGGGCCGTCGCGCTCGGCGCCTGGCTCACCAAGCCGCAGATGAGCCCGCTCTTCACCGGACTCAGCGCCGGCGACGCCTCGGCGGTCGTCGACCAGCTCAAGTCGGCGGGCGTCGGCTACGAGCTCGCCGAGGGCGGCGCCACGATCCTCGTGCCCGATGACCAGGTCTACGCGCAGCGGCTGGCGGCAGCATCCGCCGGCCTCCCGGGCGACACGAGCGAGGGCTACACCCTGCTCGACAAGATGGGCGTCACCGCGAGCGAGTTCCAGCAGTCGGTGACCTACAAGCGCGCGATCGAGGGCGAGCTCGCGAGCACGATCGGCGCGATGGACGGAATCAGCACGGCGTCGGTGCAGCTGGCCATCCCCGAGGAGAGCGTGTTCGTCTCGGAGCAGCAGACCCCCACCGCATCGGTGTTCGTGAAGACCCGCAACGGGTCGACGCTCAGCGACGAGAAGATCGAGGCGATCATCCACCTCACGAGCGCGTCGGTTCCGGGCATGACGCCGGAGGACGTCGCGGTCACCGACCAGAACGGCACGGTGCTCTCGGCCGTCGGCTCGGGCGTGGCCGGCAACTCGTCGAAGCAGGCGACCGAGCACGAGGCCCGGGTGGCGGCGTCGGTGAACCGGATGCTGGAGACGATCGTCGGCCCGGGGAACGCGACCGTGACGGTCTCGGCGGACGTCGCGAACTCGACCTCCGAGCGCATGGACGAGACCTATTCCGCTCCCGAGGGCGATCTGAGCGCCTCGGAGCAGACGAAGACCGAGACCTACACCGGCGGGCAGGGCGGGGGCACCGGTGTGCTCGGCCCCGACAACATCGCGGTGCCCAACGGTGCGGACGGCGACGGCGCGTACGAGTTCGAGGAGACCTCGCGCAACAACGCCGTCAACAAGTCGACCGAGAAGACGATCACCCCCGCCGGCGAGGTGACCCGGCAGACCGTGAGCATCGCGCTCAACCGCGGCACCGTGACCGGCGTGACCGCGGCGCAGATCGAGACCCTCGTCGCCTCGGCCGCCGGCATCGACGTCGAGCGCGGCGACACGATCGCCGTCGAGTTCGTGGAGTTCGCCGGCGCCGGCGCGAACGCCGCGCAGACCGCACTGGCGGCGGCCGAGGCCGAGCAGGCCGCGCAGTTCCAGCAGGAGCTCGTGCGGTCGGCGATCATCGGCGGCTCGATCCTGCTCGCCGTGATCATCCTCGTCGTCTTCCTGTCGATCCGCCTGCGCATGAAGCGTCGCATCGCCTACACCGACGAGGGCCCGATCGAGTACCTCGCGACCCTGACCGAGAGCGAGGAGCAGAAGCTCAAGTCGCTCAAGGGTCTGCAGGACCGCGAGGCCCTGACGGCACCGCTGCTGCCGCAGGTCTCACCGACGCTGCTCGACGTCGAGGAGGAGCCCGAGCGGGAGCAGATCCTCGTCGAGCGTCGTCGCCGTGAGATCGACGACATCGCCCGCCGCGAACCCCAAGCCACCGCTACCGCGCTGGCGAGCCTGATGGACGAGTCGACCGTATGAGCATGCAGATCGAATCCCCGGATGCCCCGACCGAGCAGATCACGGAGGCCGTCGTCGCCGCGTCCGGTCAGGCGATCGCTCCGATGAGCGGACTGCGGCAGGCGGCCATCGTGCTCCTGAACATGGACCGCGAGGCGAGCGCCGAGGTGCTCCGTCTTCTCGGCGAGGACCGGTCGGAGCTGCTCGCCGCGGAGCTCACGCAGCTCGGCGGCGTCGATCTCGCCGCCACGGCCCGCGCTCTCGCCGCCTTCACCCGCATCGCGACGGGCGGATCGGTGCCCTCGCGCGGCGGGCAGGAGCTCGCGACCGGACTGCTGGAGACCGCCTTCGGCCGGGAGAAGGCGGTCGGGATGGTCGGCAGGGTGATGTCGCAGGGCGCGGTGTCGTTCGACTTCCTGAACGCGGCCGATCCCGCCCAGCTCGCCACGATCCTCGAGGGAGAGCTGCCGACCACGGTCGCGGTCGTGCTCGCGAACCTGCGGGCGGATCGTGCCGCCGCCGTGCTCGCCGCCCTGCAGGATCCGCTGCGCACCGACGTCGCGCAGGCGATCGCCACGATGGGCACCGCCACGCAGGAGGCCATCTCGATCGTCGCCGACTCCCTGCGCTCGCGCACCGGGGTCTTCGCGATGCGCGACAATCACGAGTCCATCGGCGGCGTGCAGCCCCTGGTCGAGATCATCAGCCGCTCCGACACCGCGCTCGAGAAGTCGCTGCTGGCGAGCCTCGAGGGACGCGACCTCGCCCTGGCCGAGGACATCCGCAGCCGCATGGTGACGTTCGCCGACTTCACGCGTCTCGAGGACCGGGATGCGCAGCGCGTGCTGCGCGGGATCGATCTGCGGGTCCTGGCTCTCGCTCTCAAGGGGGCGGACGAGCAGATCGCTCTCAAGGTCACGAGCAACATGACCGAGCGGAACAAGGAGAACCTCGCCGAGGAAGCACGGGTGCTCGGATCGGTGCGCGTGCGTCAGGTCGACGAGGCGCGGGCCGAGGTCGTGCGCATCATCCGCGAGCTCGAGGCGGCGGAGGAGATCACGATCTCCCGCGAGGACGAGGACGAGCTGATCGAATGACGCTCTCCGACACCGCCTTCACCCCGCTCGTCGTGCCGCGCGTGGGGGAGACCCCGACCGACGTGCGCGACGAGGCCGCTCGGGCGCGCACGCGCGGCTATGCGGAAGGGTTCGCGGAGGGGCGCCGGATCGCGCTCGACGAGGCGCGGGCGCAGCGGGCCGCCGAGGCCGAGCGGCTCCAGCAGGAGCGCGATGCGCAGGCGGTGCGGTACGAGAGCGCCCTGACCGCACTCGACGATGCGCGATCGGCGGTGGTGGATCGCGTCCGGACGACCAGCGCTCTCTCGGCGGACCGAATCGAGGAGCTCGCGGTGGAGCTCGCGGCCGCGATCCTCGGCGCGGAGCTGTCGGACCCGGCGCGCTCGGCCGCGCACGCGCTCCGCAGGGCCCTCGCCGAGATGCCCGTGGACCGGTGGACGCGCGTCGCCGTGCATCCACGGGACGGCGAGATCCTGCGCGCGGATGCGGATGCCGTGGCCGCGTTGCACGGCGTCGAGATGATCGACGATGCGTCCCTATCGCCCGGTGGCGCCATCGTGCAGATCGCCGATGGCGCGGTCGACGTGCGCGTCGCGGAGGCACTGCGTCGGGCGAGCGATGCCCTGAGCGGCGGAGACCGCGATGACGATGGCGATCGCGAGGCTCTCGCATGAGTGCGCGCACGGCGTCGTGGGAGCGCGTGCTCCAGGCCGCGCGCCCCGAGCGATCGGGCACGGTGAAGTCCGTGCTCGGCCTCGGAGCGGAGGTCGTGGGCATCGATGCCGCGGTCGGCGACCGCGTGCGGATCGACGTGGCGGACGGACGCCGCGTGGATGCCGAGGTCGTCGCCGTCGATGGCGGATCGGCGCGGTGCATGCCGCTCGGACCGCTGGACGGGATCACCGCGCGGGCCCGCGTGCTGCACACCGGCGAGCGCCTGCGCGTGCCGACCGGTCGCTCACTGCTCGGGCGGGTGCTCGACGGTCTCGGCCGCCCGATCGACGGGAAGGGGCCGCTCGGCCGCGACACCGCGTTCGCCCCGCTCGATCACGAGGCTCCGAGCATCCTGAACCGTCAGCGGATCGACCGCCAGCTCGGACTGGGCGTCCGCGTGCTCGACACGCTGACCCCGGTCGGCACGGGACAGCGCCTCGGTCTGTTCGCAGGATCGGGGGTGGGCAAGTCATCGCTGATGTCGATGATCGCCCGCGGCTCGACGGCCGACGTCACCGTGATCGCTCTGGTGGGTGAGCGCGGTCGAGAGGTGCGGGAGTTCCTCGAGGACGACCTCGGGCCCGAGGGCCTGGCGCGTTCGGTGGTGGTCGTCGCGACCTCCGACCAGCCGGCGATGGTGCGCATGCGCTCGGCGTTCGTCGCCACCCGCATCGCCGAGGGCTTCCGGGCGGAGGGGAACGACGTCGTGCTCATGATGGACTCCCTCACGCGTGTCGCGATGGCTCAGCGTGAGATCGGGCTGAGCGCAGGCGAGCCACCGGCGACCCGCGGGTATCCACCGTCGACCTTCTCCGTTCTCGCCCGCCTGCTCGAACGTGCCGGCACGGGGCCGGTCGGATCCGTCACCGGCCTGTACACCGTGCTCGTCGACGGGGACGACCACAACGAGCCGATCGCCGACGCGGCCCGCGGCATCCTCGACGGCCACGTCGTGCTCGACCGCGCCCTCGCGGTGCGCGGCCACTTCCCGGCCGTCGATGCGCTGGGGTCGATCTCGCGCGTCGTCTCGAAGATCACGACCTCCGAGCAGCGCGCGCATGCGGTGGCGCTGCGCAGCGTGCTCGCCGCGCGTCGCAGCGCGAACGACCTCATCGACATCGGTGCGTACCGGCCAGGGGCGAATCCACTGGTCGATGCCGCCCTCGCGAACGAGCAGGCCATCGCCGCGTTCCTGACGCAGCGCATGGACGATCTGACCACAACCGAGGATTCCTGGCGGCTCCTCGCCGCCCTCACCACCGAGTTCGGAGGACTGACGCCATGACGTTCCCCCTCGCCGGCCTCCTGCGCGTGCGCGATGCGCAGGAGCGCGTCGCCGCGGAGCAGTTGTCCCGCACATCATCCGCGCGGCTGCAGGCCGAGACCGCCGAACAGGGAGCGGTCGTGAGTCTCGCCGAGATCAGCGCACAGGTCGACGATGCGCCGACCCTGCTCGCGATGGCCGCGGCTCGTGCCGCCGGCCGCAGTGCCCTGAGCGACGTGCAGGCGCTCACCGAGATGCGCCGTGCCGAGGAGGCGGAGGCGAAGGCGGCCCACGTCGAGGCCCGCCGCGAGCTCCGCGGCCTCGAACGCCTCGAGGACGCCCACCGGGTCGAGAGCGCCCGGATCGCGCAGCACGCGGAGCAGACGGCTCTCGACGAGATCGCCGTCGTGCGCAGCCGGCGCGAGGAGCGCACCGCATGAGGGCGGGGATCGCCGCGGGAACGGCGTCATCCGACCCGTTCGCCGCGCTCGTCGCCGGGGGCGCGGCCCCGACCGGACGCGGGACGCCCGCGGAGACGAGGTCGTTCGGGGCCGCGCTGGAACTCGCGGAACGGATGCTCGACGCCCCCACCGGCACGGACGGATCGGTGCGCCTCGCGCCGACCGTGACGACGGAGCTCGCGGCCGCTCCGAGTGCCGGAGAGCACGCCACGGATGCGACGGAGTCGGCGCCGGACGAGACATCGGTGAGTGCGGTCCCCGTCGACGCCGTCGCGATGATCAGCGCGATGGCTCCGACTCCGGCTCCGACGCCGGCCCCGACCGCGGTTCTCGCCGATGCGCCGACGGTCACGACGTTCGCCGCCGATGATGGATCGACGCCAGGAACGACGGAGACCGCTTCCGCCTCCCGCTCCGACGCGACGGCCGACGACGGGATCGATTCCACGCTCTTCGCGCCGCCGACGTCGGCGGCGGGGGGAGAGGATGCCGATGCCCCGCTCGACCGCGCCGCAGCTCCCGCTCGCGCATCCGCGGCCCCGGCCCCCACCGTTTCCGTGCCGTCGACGGGCCCGTCGTCCGCCGCTGGGCCGGTGCACGGTGCCCCGCGGGTCATGACTGCTCCGACGACCCTCACTCCCGCGCCTGCCGCGACGCGGGTGGAGGCATCCGCTCCTCCCGCCGCTGCGCCGTCCGCACCATCGTCGACCGGGGCATCCGGGGTCACGGCGGCTGCCGCACCTGCGCCCAGCACCGTCGCAGACCCCTCGGATCGGCCCGCCGGCCCCGCGGCCGCGACGCCGTCCGCCCCGGTCGTCGCACCCGCGGCGAGCGCGTCGGCACCCGCCGTCGCGGTCGTCTCGCCGCCGGAGCCCCCGGCATCCGCCCGATCCGTCGCCACCCAGGTGTCCCCGGTCGTCGTCAACATTGCCCAGCGCCCGGCCGGCAGCCACCAACTCACGATGACGGTGAGCCCCGACACCCTCGGCCCCGTGACCGTGCGGGCGCACATCGGCCAGAACGGGGACGTGCGCGTCGAACTCGTCGGAGCGACCGACGCCGGGCGCGAAGCGCTGCGCGCGATCGTCTCCGATCTGCGTCGTGACCTCGCCGCCGTCCTGCCCCACGCGAACCTCTCGCTCACCTCGTCATCCGCATCGTCGACGGATGCCGGAGGTTCCGATCGGTTCGCGCAGCCCGGAGCCGATCCCGGCGCCGGGGGACAGGCGGGCGACAGGCGCGACAGCGGCCCCGTGGTCGCCCCGGGTCTTCGTGCCGATGCGCCCGATCGACGTTCCGTCCCGACTTCCGCCCTCGCCGTCGCCGGCGCGGGTCTCGACACCTTCGCCTGAGAGGACACCCCGTGACCGTCGACGCCGTGAGCGCACCCACCGCGATCCACACCGGAAGCACCACCGATCCCGCCGCCCGAAAGCAGGTGCTCGACGGCGAGGTCTTCCTCAAGCTGCTCGTCACCCAGCTCACCCACCAGGACCCCTCGAGTCCGATGGACACCAACGAGATGATCTCGCAGACCACGCAGCTCGCCATGATGGAGCAGCTCACGGCCCTCGCCGACAACGGCGCCGAGGCCTTCGCACTCGACATGCGCCAGGCCGCCGCCGCCCTCATCGGGCAGGAGGCGAGCTACGAGGACGCCGACGGCAAGGCCGTCACCGGCGTCGTCACGAAGGTCTCGTTCGACGGCCCCGTGCCGCAGGTGACCATCGGCGACAAGACCATCGCACTCGACGCCATCACGGGCGTCGCCACCCCGACCGCACCGACCACCTGACACACAGGAAGAGATAGAACACCATGCTCCGCTCGCTCTACTCCGGCATCTCCGGACTCCGCTCGCACCAGACCATGCTCGACGTGACCGGAAACAACATCGCCAACGTCAACACCGCGGGCTTCAAGGGCTCGTCCGTGGTCTTCCAGGACTCCCTCTCGCAGCTCATCGGCAACGCCGGCATCCCCGACGACCAGGTCGGCGGGCGCAACCCCGCGCAGGTCGGTCTCGGGGTGCAGGTCGCGGGCGTGCGCACCAACTTCGCCCAGGGTTCCGCACAGGCCACCGGGCGCGGCGGCGACCTCATGATCTCGGGCGACGGCTTCTTCGCCGTGCGCGCGGGCGGCGAGACGCTGTACACCCGTGCGGGAGGATTCTCGTTCGACCCGACCGGCAAGATGGTCACCGCGGACGGGGCGATCGTGCAGGGCTGGTCGGCGCAGAACGGCGTCGTCAACACCGGCCAGGCCGTCGGCAACATCGTGCTGCCCCTCGATGCCGTGTCGCCCGCTCGCGCCACGACCGGAGCGACGGTCACCGGGAACCTGCCCTCGACCGCCGCCGCCGGTGACGAGGTCGTGCGCGACGTCACGGTCTTCGACGCCCAGGGCACGCCGACCACGCTGAGCCTCACGTTCACCCGCACGGCCGCGGGCTGGGACGTCTCCGAGCCCGTGAGCGGCGCGACGGGCGCCCTCGCGTTCACGGACGGCAAGCAGACGGGCCCGGGGCTCACCCTCACCGCGGGCGCCGTGACCGTCGACCTCACCGCGGTCACCGGGTACGCGAGCCTGTCGACGGTCGCCGTCACCGATCAGAACGGCGCAGCAGCCGGCACGCTCAAGTCGTACAGCATCACGGGCGACGGATCGATCGTCGGCACGTTCAGCAACGGCGCGACCCAGACCCTCGGCAAGATCGCGATGGCGACGTTCGCCAACCCTGAGGGGCTCGAGAAGGCCGGCGGATCGTCGTACCGCCTGTCGGTCAACTCGGGCCCCGCGCAGATCGGCGAGGCGGGCCAGGCCGGATTCGGCAGCCTCGTCTCCGGCGCGCTCGAGATGAGCAATGTGGATCTCTCGCAGGAGTTCACGAACCTGATCGTCGCGCAGCGCGGCTTCCAGGCGAACGCCCGCATCATCACCACGAGCGACGAGGTGCTGCAGGAGCTCACCCAGCTCAAGCGCTGATCCCGCATCGCACGTGGCCCGCCCTGGTTACCCGGGGCGGGCCACGTCGCGATAGTCGGGGCTGAACCGCCTCTCACCCGACGCCCCTCGCCCGGAGACTCCTCGATGATCATCGTCACCCGCCTCGACCGCACACGGTTCGCGGTGAACCCCGATCTCATCGAGCGCGTGTACTCGTCGCCCGACACGACCCTGCACATGATCGACGGCGGGGTGTACGTGGTCGAGGAGAGCCTCGACACGGTCGTCGAGCTGATCGTCGCCTATCGTGCCCGCGTGCTCGACGCCGCCCAGGCGCTCGGCCGGAAGTCGGGGGACTGACGGTGGATCCCGCATTCCTCATCGGCGTCGTCCTCGCGTTCGGCGCTCTCGTCGCGATGATCACCATGGAGGGCGCGAGCTTCGAGGCGCTGCTCATCCCGGCACCGATGATCCTCGTGCTGGGCTCGACGATCGGCGTGGGCATCGCCAGCCACACGCTGCGCGACACGCGCCTGGCCGTGCAGAGCCTGGGCCGGATGGTGCGCGGGCCCCGCTCAACGCCCGAAGCCGTGATCCCGTTCCTCGTCGGCTACGCCGAGAAGGCCCGCGGCGACGGCCTGCTGGCCCTCGAGCAGGAGCTCGATTCGGCTCCCGACCAGTTCACCCGGCAGGCGCTCCAGGCACTCGCCGACGGGACGGATGCCGACGACCTGCGCCTCATGATGGACGACGAGATCACGGCTGCCTCGTCGCGGACGCGGATCGCCGCGAAGTTCTTCTCGTCGCTCGGCGGCTACGCGCCCACGATCGGCATCGTCGGCACGGTGGTGTCGCTGACCCACGTGCTCGAGAAGCTCGACGAGCCCGACCACCTGGGTCCGATGATCGCGGCGGCGTTCGTCGCGACGCTGTGGGGGCTCCTCTCGGCCAACTTCATCTGGAACCCGATCGCCGGGCGCCTGAACCGCATCGGGGCCGTCGAGCTCGAGCGCATGATGATCGTCAGCGAGGGGATGCTCGCCATCCAGGCCGGCAGCGCGCCGCATCTGCTGCAGGAGCGCCTCGAGGCGCTGTCGACCGTCAAGCCGAAGCGACGGGCTCCGAAGGCGACGAAGGGCGCGGAGGCGCAGGGCTCGGAGGAGGTCCTGTGAGCACGGCCCGCCGCGCGGGCGGGCGCGGCCACGAGGACGAATCGCACGACGAGCCGGACGAGCGCTGGGCCGTGTCGTACGCCGACATGGTCACGGTGCTGATGTGCCTGTTCATCGTGCTGTTCGCCGTCTCGAACGTCGACAAGACCAAGTTCGAGCTGCTGGCGAACAGCCTCGCGACCGGCTTCGGGCAGGAGGAGACGACCACGGGCGGTGCCGACATCTCCGAGGGGCTGGTGATCCCGCCGGAGATGCTCGACGAGGAGGGCGAGCCCGACCTCACCCAGCGCGCTGCGGCGGAGTACGAGTCGCTCGAGGAACTGCGGGAGCGCATGCGGGCCTCGCTCGCCGCCCAGGGGCTGCAGGACACGGTCGAGTTCGTGATCGACGACCGGGGGCTCAAGGTCGGTCTGGTCGGCGCGGAGACGTTCTTCGGCGACAACAGCACGGATCTCTCGGCCAAGGCCGACGCCGTGCTCGACGCGATCGGCGACGTGCTGACGACCGTCGACAATCAGGTGAGCGTCGAGGGGCATGCCGATCGGCGTCTCTCGGCCGCGCCCTTCCCGACGAACTGGGAGCTGTCGGGAGGTCGCGCCACGCAGGTGGCGCGCTTCCTGGTCGAGCACGAACTCGTCGGCGGTGCGCGGGTGAAGGCGACCGCGTTCTCCGACACGCGTCCGCTCGTCGAGGGCGACAGCCCGGAGGCGCTCGCGAGCAACCGACGGGTCGACATCGTCGTCGAGTCCACCGAGGAAGACCAGGTGCGGGCGTTGCTCCCCGCACTCGCCGACGCGGCCGGGAAGGGCTGAGACGTGTCCACCATCTCCGAGGAGACCGCCATGACCGCGCACGCCGTGCCGGACGACCCCGCCGGGCGCCATCCGGCGTACGACTTCGGTCGCCCCGCGCAGCTCGGGCGCGACAGCATCCGCCGGCTGGAGGCGTCGTTCGAGTCCTTCGCCCGCCTGTGGTCGTCGCAGCTGACCGCGAAGATCCGCGTGCGCACGCACCTCACCCTCGACGACGTCGAACTCGTGTCGTACGAGGAGTACGCGCAGACGCTGCCGAGCACCACGGCCATGGTCGCCGGCGCCTTCGCCGATCGCGACGAGCCGTGCGTCGTGCAGTTCGGGCTCGACAGCGCGCTGCTCTGGGTCGTGCAGATGATGGGAGGGCGCAGCACCTCCCTCCCGGATGCCCGCACGTTCACGCCGATCGAGCTCGCCCTGGTGCGCAACCTCATGGAGGGCACGTTCGAGCACCTGTCCGCGAGCCTCGGTCCGCTGCTTCCCGGCGAGCCCGTCTTCGGCGGTGTGCACTACAACCCGCAGTACCTCCAGGTCATCTCGGCGTCGGCCGCCGTGATCGTCGCCCGATACACGATGCGCCTGGGCGACACACGCACGGTCGCCTCGATCATGCTGCCGGCCTCCGCGGTCGTCGACCATCTCGCCGAGGCGGGGGCGGATGCCGCGGCGACGCGCGGCGCGGGTCATACGCGCGACCAGGTGCACAGCACTCCGCTCGAGATCACGCTGCGTCTCGCTCCGATCACGATCGGAGCGGGGGAGGTGCTCGACCTCGCCCCGGGCGATCTGCTGCGCCTGCCCCACCCCGAGACGATGCCCTACGAACTGATGGCGGGCGACACACCAATAGCGCGCGCGACGCCCGGCAGCCGCGGATCGCGCCTCGCCTGCACGATCACGACCACCCACGAGGAGAACCACTGATGAGCACCTTCCACGAGACCGCCATCGCCGCGGCGATCGCCGGCAAGCTGCCGTTCGGCTTCCCCGTCATCCCGACGCCGTCGACCGACCCCGGCGCGGTGGGAGAGGCGATCGCCGTGACCTTCACCGGCACACCGGGGGCACGGCTCGCCATCCAGGTCATCGATCCCGCGCAGCTGGAGGACGGATCGAAGAAGGCCGATCTCGCCGACCGGCTGCATCCGATCTTCGAGGCGGCGTCGATCGTGCTCGGGCCCGGGGCTCTCGGCTCCGGGGAGACCGTCGCGGCGACCGAGGTGTTCGCCGCTCCGGGTACGCAGGTGTTCGACCTGGTCGATTCGACCGGTGCGATCGCCGCGCGCGCCTCGGTGCGCATCGACGGCGACCGTACGGGCTCGGGCTCCACGGGACCGCAGCGCATCAATCGCATCGCCGGCGTCGAGATGGAGCTCGTGGTCGAGATCGGCCGCACGCGGATGCCGGTGCGCGACGTCCTCGCGCTCGAGCCGGGCAACGTGGTCGAGCTCGACCGTGCCGCGGGCTCTCCCGCCGACATCAAGCTCAACGGGCGTCTGATCGGTCATGGCACCGTGGTCGTGGCCGACGGCGACTTCGCGATCCGCGTCGAACGCATCCTCGACGGCGCCGAGAGCGTCTGAACATGGACGACGTCCTCGTCGCGCTGCGGATGATCGTGGCCCTGGCCGCGGTGCTCGGGTTGCTGCTGTTCCTCAGCCGACGTCTGCAGAAGGCCGGTGCGAAGGGCGGAAGCCCGCTGGACGGACTCCTGCCGAAGAAGCTCGGGCGGCTGTCCGTGCTCCGTCCGCCGCGATCCTCGGCGTCGAAGTCCGCGCGGCCGCGTCCCGAGAAGATCACCGTCGTCGCCCGCACAGGGATCGGTGCCAAGGCGCAGCTGGTGGTGGCCGAGTTCGGGGGCATCCGCTACGTGCTCGGCGTCACCGAGGGCGGTGTGAGCGTGGTCGACACGCAGGAGGCTCCGGCCGAGATCGACGAGACGATCGACGACGAGACGATCGACGACGAGCGCGGCGACGACACGGAGCGCCCGCCGCTCACCTCCGTCGCCTGATCGGCGTGCTCGCCCCTTCGCGCGGTTACGCGGGAGAACCCCTGTCGCGATAGTCGCGTGTGAGCACGGATCGCTCGTCCCCCTGGCTACGGATCGGCCACGACACCCATCTTCGGAGTGCCGCCGTGCCCGCATCAGCCCTCGCCGCCGCGCCGATGGCGCACGCGCGGCGAGCCCGCGGTCGGATCGGGGTCCTCGCCGCCGTCGTCCTCGTGCTCGTGGCGGTGTTCGTGCTCTGGGGCGCCGCGGGCGCCCACGCCGCGGCATCCGTCGTCCCCGCACAGTCGGGAGACGGCGAGGGAGTGACGATCAACGGCATCAACGGCACGCCGTCCGACAGCATCGTGACGCTGCTCGGCATCACGGTGCTCAGCGTGGCACCCGCGCTGCTGCTGATGATGTCGAGCTTCACGAAGATCTTCGTGGTGCTCGCCCTCACCCGCAACGCCCTGTCGCTGCCGTCGATCCCGCCGAACCAGGTGCTCGCCGGCCTCAGCCTCTTCCTGACCCTGTTCATCATGTGGCCGGTGCTCACCGACATCAACACGGTCGCCGTCGCGCCGTTCACCGAGGGGCAGATCGACTTCGGCCGGGCGTTCGAACTCGCCCAGGAACCGCTGCGGCAGTGGATGCTCGCCTACACGCGTGAAGAGGACATCGCGCTGATGCACCGCGCCGCGCAGATGGACAACCCCAGCGACCCGTCCAGCATCCCCCTGCAGACGCTCGTGCCCGCATTCATGCTCAGCGAGCTGCGCGCGGCCTTCCTCATCGGCTTCATCATCTTCGTGCCGTTCCTCGTCATCGACCTCGTCGTCGCGAGCGCCCTGATGTCGATGGGCATGATGATGCTCCCGCCCGTCATGATCTCGCTGCCGTTCAAGATCCTGCTGTTCCTGCTCATCGACGGGTGGGGGATGGTCATCACCGCCCTCGTGCAGTCCTACGCCGGAGGTGGGGGATGAATCCCGAAGCGGTCATCGACATCGGCCAGGCGGCGCTCATCCTCGCGGCGAAGCTGTGCGCCCCGCTCCTGATCACGGCACTCGTGGTCGGCTTCGCGATCTCGTTGCTGCAGTCCATCACCCAGGTGCAGGAGATGACGATCTCCTTCGTGCCCAAGCTCGTGGCGGTCGGAATCGCGCTGCTGGTGAGCGGGCACTGGATGATCTCCGAGATGATCGCGTTCTCGAACGAGCTGTTCGCACGCATACCGTCGCTGCTGAACGGCGGCTGATGCACATCCCGATCGATTTCACCTGGCTCGAGGCGACGGCTCTGGCCTGTGTGCGGATCACGGCGTTCCTCGTGATCGCGCCCCCGTTCAGCCACGGCACGGTGCCGATGCGCATTCGCGCCATGCTCGGCGCAGGTCTCGCGCTGGCGGTGTCACCGGTCGTCACCGCGGGTTACGAGCGTCTGGACACCGGAGGATTCCTGCTCGCACTGGTCGGGCAGGCCCTCACGGGCGCGCTTCTCGGCTTCCTCGTGATGGTGCTCTTCAGCGCGATCCAGAGCTCCGGCTACCTCGTCGACACCTTCGGCGGCTTCCAGCTCGCGCAGGCCTTCGACCCCGGCATGGCCGTGAACGGCGCCCAGTTCACCCGCCTGTTCCAGATGACCGCGATCGTGCTGCTGTTCGCCTCCGACGGCTACCAGCTCGTTCTCGGCGGACTCTTCCGCTCGTTCGACGCGGTGCCGGTCACGGGGATGATCGATCTCGCCCATCCCGCCGAAGCGCTCGTGGGGGCGGCGGGGCAGATGATGCTCAGCGCCGTGCAGATCGCCGGCCCCCTGCTGATCGTGCTCTTCCTCGCCGATGTCGGACTCGGCCTCGTGACCCGCGTCGCCCCGGCCCTCAACGCCTTCGCGATGGGCTTCCCGATCAAGATCGGGCTCACCCTCCTGCTCGTGGGCTTCGTGTACGCGGCGCTCCCCGGCGTGGTCGCGGCGATCGCCGACGACGCCGCCCGGCTGCTCCTGGAGGTGACCCGATGAGCGAGACCGATACCGGAGAACGCACCGAGAAGGCGACCGATCGTCGCCTGAAGGAGGCGCGGAAGAAGGGCCAGATCGGTCGCAGCCAGGACTTCACGGCCTGGGTCTGCATCGCGGCGGCGGCGATCATGTCGCTCCCGGCGATCGCCTCGGCGACCCAGGTGCTCACCGAGCTCTTCCTGCGGGTGGCGCCGGTGGCGGGTCATCCGACCGCCGACGCCGCGGTCGAGGTGCTGGGGGCGGCGTTGACGTCGATGGGCGGCATCCTGCTGCCGATGCTGGTCGTCGTGCTGCTCGCGACGACCGCGACCGCCGTCGCACAGGGCGGCATCCACCTGCGCGGTGTGACGATGCGCACCGAGCAGTTCAACCTCGTCACCGGGCTGAAGCGCGTCGTCGGACGGCAGGCGCTCTGGGAGGGTGCGAAGGCGCTGCTCAAGACGACGGCCATCGGTCTCGCGCTGTGGATCGTGGTGTCCGGCCTGGTCCCCGTGCTCATGGCCAGCGGCAGCCACAACATCACCTGGCTCCTCGAGCAGGCGGCCGGGGGAGTGATGGCCCTCCTGCAGGTCGCCGTCGTCGTCGGCATCCTGCTCGCCGCCATCGACGTCGCCGTCGTGCTGCGCCGCAACCGCAAGCACACGCACATGACGAAGAAGGAGGCGAAGGACGAGCACAAGAAGAGCGAGGGCGACCCGCTCGTGCGTTCGCAGCGGCGATCGCGCCAGATCGCCCTCAGTCGCAACCGCATGATCGCGGCGGTCGGCGACAGCGACGTCGTGCTCGTCAACCCCACCCACGTCGCCGTCGCGCTGCGGTACGAGCCCGGGAAGTCCGCCCCGCGCGTCGTCGCGAAGGGCGTCGGCATCGTGGCGCAGAAGATCCGCGAGCGGGCCGAGGAGTCGGGGGTGCCGCTGGTGCGTGACATCCCGCTCGCCCGCGCCCTGCATGCGGCCTGCGAGATCGGCCGCGAGATCCCCGAGGAGCTCTACACCGCGGTGGCCCAGGTGCTGGCGTTCATCGAGCACCTCAAGCGGCGCGGCTCGGCGCGCGGTACCCACACCATGCCGTTCGCGAGCACCCGCGACCGCGGGCTCTGACCCGAACCCCAGACACGGAAAACGAGAAGGTAGGACGCATGATCGGTCAGCTGCTGTCGAAGGGAGCCGTCCCCGTCGGGGTGGTCGGGATCATCCTCCTGCTCATCGTGCCGATCCCGACGCCACTGCTCGACGTGCTCATCGTCGTGAACATCTCGTTCGCGCTCCTGATCCTGCTCACGGCCATGTTCGTGAAGAAGCCGCTGGACTTCTCGGTGTTCCCGAGCCTGCTGCTCGTCGCCACGCTGTTCCGCCTCGGACTCAACGTGGCGTCCACGCGCCTGGTGCTCAGTGAGGCGCACGCGGGCCAGGTGATCCAGGCGTTCGGGCAGATCACGATCAGCGGTTCGCTCGTGATCGGTGCGGTGATCTTCCTGATCCTCACCGTCATCCAATTCGTGGTGGTCACCAAGGGCGCGGAGCGCGTCGCGGAGGTCGGCGCGCGCTTCACCCTCGACGCGATGCCCGGCAAGCAGATGGCGATCGACGCCGACCTCAACGCCGGGCTCATCACCGACGCCGAGGCGCGCAGGCGCCGGGCCGAGGTCGCCGCGGAGGCCGACTTCTACGGGGCGATGGACGGCGCGTCGAAGTTCGTCAAGGGCGATGCCATCGCCGGCATCGTGATCGTCGTCATCAACTTCGTCGGCGGCATCATCATCGGGATGGCGCAGCACGGCATGGAGATGGGGGAGGCGCTCGAGACGTACAGCATCCTGACCATCGGCGACGGGCTCGTGACGCAGATCCCCGCGCTGCTGATGGCGGTGTCGACGGGCATGATCGTCACGCGTGAGAACGTCGAGGCAGAGATGGGGCAGGCCGCGGCGCGACAGCTGCTGCAGTCGCGCAACGCGCTCGTCATCACCGGGCTGGCGGCGGTCGCGATGGGATTCATCCCCGGGATGCCGCTGCTCGTGTTCGCGAGCATCGGCGCCGTGCTGCTCTTCGCCGCGTCGCGCGTGAAGGCGAGCGAGGATCGGGATGCCGCGCGCGAGGCCGATGCGCTGGAGCGGGAAGCCGCCGAGGCCGGTGCGGAGGGACCGGACGACCTCATGGACCGGATGCGGGTGCACGCGCTCGAGATCTCGCTCTCCACCGACATCGTCGACCTCGCCGCCGGTGGCTCGGGGGATCTGCTCACCCGGGTCAAGTCCCTCCGTCGCAAGCTCGCCCTCGACATCGGCATCCTCATGCCTCCCGTGCGCACCCGCGACAACATCGATCTGCCGGCGCAGACCTACGCGATCCTCATCGCCGGTGTCGAGGTCGGTCGCGGAGCCGTGCCCCGCGGTCACGTGCTGGCGATCGGCACGGGGCTCGAGCAGCTCCCCGGCGAGGCCGTGGTCGACCCGGTGTTCGGGCTCGAGGGCAAGTGGGTGCCGGCCGAGATGTCGCACGCGGCCGACATGGCGGGGGCGACGGTGATCGATCGCGCGAGCGTCATCATCACCCACCTGTCCGACATCGTGCAGAGTCAGGCGCACCGCCTCCTCTCGCTCGAAGACGTGCGCCAACTGACCGAGCACCTGAAGCAGACGAGCCCCACGACGGTCGAGGAGCTCACTCCCGCGGTGCTCTCGCTGGCGGCGATCCAGCGCGTGCTCGCCGGACTGCTGGCGGAGCGCGTGCCGATCAACGACCTCGCGCGCATCTACGAGGCGCTCGTGCTCCGGGGAAAGACGTCGACCGAGATCCCCGGACTCATCGATGCCGCCCGTGCGGCGCTCGGACCCGCGATCGCCGCACGTTTCGCCGAGGACGGGCGCATCCGGGTCGTCATGTTCGATCCCATGCTGGAGCAGCAGATGCTCGAGGGAATGCGCGTCGTCGACGGCAATCCCCAGATCGTTCTCACGCCGGAGGCGACGCTGCAGGTGCTCGAAAGCGTGCGCCGCACGGTGTCGGAGCTCACGCAGGCGGGGCCCGAACCGGTGCTCGTCTGCGCGCCGTCGCTGCGTCAGGCCGTGCGGCGGATGCTCGCACCGCAGGTCGAGTCTCTCCCCGTGCTCTCCTACGACGAGGCCGGGGCGGCGGGTCACGCGACCGACGTCGTCGGGGTCGTGCGCATCGCTCCGTCCGCTCTCCCCAGCGCGGCGGGCTGATCTGCAGATTCCGCTCGTTTACGAGGGCATGTACTACCTTGGGGAAGAGGATGGCGCGAGTGCGCCGCAGCCAGGGAAGGCGGACGGACATGCTGGTTCTGACGAGGCGCGCGAACGAGAGCATCGTGATCGGCGACGACATCACGGTGACGATCCTGGCGGTCACCCCGAGCGGCGTCCGGGTCGGGATCGACGCCCCTCGCGACACCCGCATCAACCGTGCGGAGATCGTGCTCGCGGTCGGCGATGCCAACCAGCAGGCGGTGCAGACCGCGGGTGACGAGTCGGCGGAGAGCGCGCTCCTCGGTGCCCTGCGACGCTTGAGTGGAGCTTCCTGACGGGTGTCAATGGGGAGTTCTCCCCATCCGTGTCGAGTTACTCGCCTCCGCGATGTCGCGATAGTCGTAGATGTGACGGGGATTCCCGTCATCGACGACCCGACCCGACGAGGTGACGCCCTGTGGCCGCTCACGACCTGAGCATGCACCTGCTGCGCGAGCGCGAGCTGCTCGAGACGCTGCTGTTCAAACTGGACGAGCAGCAGATGCTGCTCGCGACCGGCCGCAACCGGTGGATCCGGCACGCGTCGACCGAGATCGAGCGCGTGCTCGCCGCCATGCCGACCGTCGCGCTCTCGCGTGATGCACTCGTCGTGGCCGTGGCCGACGAGTGGGGTGCACCCGAGGCGACGACTCTGCGGCAGCTGATCGCCGCGGCGCCCTCCGACGGATGGCGGGAGGTGCTCGAGGGTCACCTCTCCGCGATGACCGCGCTGGCCGAGGAGATCGAGCAGATGAAGCAGGTCAACGAGCAGCGTCTGCGCACGGCGATCCGCGTGACCCAGGAGACCATCGCCGGGCTCGGCGAGCCGACCGGCGAGTACACGCCCAGCGGCGACGTCGTCCGCGGCGGCGACGCCCGACTTCTCGACACCCGGATGTGAGGTGACCATGTCTTCGTTCTCAGGTCTTCGTCTGGCGGAATCCGCCCTCTCCGCCGCCCGCGCGGGGATGACCGTGACGGGTCAGAACATCGCCAATCAGACGACCACCGGGTACACCCGGCAGAGGGTCGATCAGGCTCCGCTCTCCGGCGTGGGTCAGACCGGACTGTGGAAGAGCGGCCTCGGCATCGGCGGAGGCGTCTCCGTCACCGGTGTCGCACGCCTCGGGGATGCCGTGCTCGACGCGCGGGTGCGCGATGCCCTCTCGACCTCCGGATTCTGGAGCGCGCGGGCGACCGCGGCCGCCCGCGCCGAGAGCACGATGGCGGAGCCGACCGCGGACGGCCTCGCCGCGAACCTCGACCGCTTCTGGGCCGGATGGTCGGATCTCGCGAACACCCCGGAACCGGCGGCGGCGCAGGTCGTGCTCACCAACGCTCAGGTGCTCGTCGGCCAGATCGCGGCGGGCTATCAGGCCGTCGCGGGCCAGTGGGGTGATCTGCGCGGACAGGTCGATCGCGATATCGCCGACGTGAACGCGGTGGCGGGTCAGGTCGCGACGCTGAACGGTCAGATCCGCGACGCGCTGCACGCCGGACGCAACGCCAACGAACTGATCGATCAGCGGAATGTGCTCGCCCAGCAGTTGTCCTCGGCGATCGGGGCGACGGGCGTCGTCGAGTCGGACGGCACTCTCACCCTCCGTGTCGACGGGAATGCGCTGGTCTCGGGCGACAGCAGCCGATCGCTCCAGGTGAGCGGTCCGCGCGAGATCTCGGATGCCGGTCGGATCGTCGTGTCGTGGGCCGATCGGCCGGACGTTCCCGTCGCCGTCGGCGGCGGCGTGATCGGCGGCACCATCAGCGCGCTCGCCCCGGCGGCGGACGGTGGCACGCTCGCCGGCGTCGCCGCCGCGTACAACGACACCGCAGCCGCCCTCGCCGCGGCGGTCAACGACGTGCACCGCACCGGGGTGACCGCCGGCGGCGCGGCCGGGGGCGACTTCTTCGCCCTCGACACGACGGGGCCCGCGGCGCTCGGACTGAGCGTCGTGCCCACCGGGCTCGATCAGCTCGCGCTGGCGGCGCCGGGAGCCGGAGCGAAGGACACCACGATCGCCGACCGCATCAGTGCTCTCGGTGCCTCCGCCACGGGGCCGAGCAAGACCTGGGCGACGTTCGTCACCGGTTTCGCGGTCGCGGTCGCCGGTGATCTGCAGCGGGCCGACATCGCCGACATGGGCGCCGTGGCCGCGGTCACCGCGCAGCAGTCGAACGCCTCGGTCGACGGCGACGAGGAGACCATCAACCTGCTGACCTACCAGACCGCCTACCAGGCCGCCGCCCGCGTGCTGACGGCGATGGACGAGGCGCTGGACCTGCTCATCAACCGCACCGGCCTGGTCGGCCGCTGACCCGGGAGTCGACCATGATCGGACGCATCACGAGCAGCACCATGACGCAGCAGTCGCTGCGCACGCTGCAGACCAACCTCGCGGACCGCGAGCGCCTGCAGAATCAGGCCGCCTCGCAGCGCGCCTTTCGCTCACCGAGCGAGGATCCCGCCGCCGCGGCGACGACGCTCGGCGTGCACGGCGAACAGGCGCGGGTCGCACAGTTCGCACGGAATCTGAGCGACGGTATGGCCTGGGTCACCACGGTCGACACGGCGCTCGGAGCGAGCACCGACCTGCTCAACCGGGCCCGCGATCTGACGGCGCAGGGAGCGAACTCCGGGGCGCTGAGCCCGACGGCGAGGGAATCCATCGCGCAGGAGCTCGAGACGATCAGCGCGGAGCTGCTCGCTCAGGCGAACACGACGGTGCTGGGCCGCAGCGTCTTCGCCGGGACCGGCGATGCCGGTGCCGCGTTCGACCCCGACACCTTCGCGTTCCACGGCAGCCCGGGAGACGGCGTGCAGCGACGTATCAGCGACAACGAGACGGTTCGCGTCGACTTCGACGGCTCGCAGGCCTTCGGCGAGGGAGCGAACAGCGCTTTCGCGCTTCTGAGGGACATCGCGGCCGAACTGCGCAGCGGCGCGAACGTCGGCCCGCGCCTCGACGACATCGACGCGCGCCTGAAGGGCGTCATCGCCGCGCGCGGCACGACCGGTGCCCGGCAGGTGCAGATCGAGCGCGCGGCTTCGCAGAACCTCGCCACCTCCACCGACCTCGAGGCGCGTCGTGCCGAGGTCGAGAACGTCGACAGCCTCGAGGTCCTCGTACGGTTGCAGTCAGCCGAGCTCGTCTTCCAATCCGCCCTGCAGGTGACCGCCAAGTCGCTGCAGACCAACCTCCTGGAGTTCCTGCGATGACCGCGACGACCGCCCGAGCGAACATCGAGTCGGCAGCCCGCGTGATCGAGTTCACCTCGCCGATGCTCGGCCTGGCCCCGCACACGACGTTCACCCTCGAGAGCATCGAGGGGGCCGACGGTCTGTACGCGCTCCGGGCGACGGATGCCGAGGTGCGCCTGTTCGTGGTAGAGGCGCCGTTCGTCGATCGTGCGTACGCGCCGAAGGTTCCGGCATCCGTCCGCGCCGAGATCGGAGCATCCGCGGACGATGCGCTCCGGATGCTGGTCGTGGCCAACCCCGGGGACGAGGGTGTGCACGTGAATCTGCGCGCGCCGATCGTCGTCCACCCCGGAAACGGGCGCGCGGTGCAGGTGATCCTCGAGGATCAGACCTACCCGATCCGTTCGCTTCTCGGCGGACGGTGACGGATGGTCGATCTTCGCTCTCGTACGCACGGTCCCGGTGCGACGAAGGGGGTCAACCTCGTGGTCCTCGCCTACGATGACCGCCTCATCGTCGGCGACGATGCAGACGGCGCCGTCCACCACCTCGATGCGCGGGTGCACCCCGGCGACCGTCGGGCACCGGGGCAGACCGAACTCGCACTCGTCCCCTCGAAGGAGGAGTCGTCCGATGCGGAGTTCGAGAACTCGGCCCGGTACACCGCGGCCCAACTCGCCGCGATCGCCGAGGCCGCCGGCGAGAACACCGCGTCGCTGCTCGATGCGCGCGGGACGGTCGTTGGCCGCGCCTACGGTGTGAAGGCTGATCTGCTGATCAACGACGGCGACGTGGTGGTGAACACCAAGACGCTCGAGCCGACCGAGCTCTCGGTGAGCGCCGACGAACGCGGCCTCGACATCCGTACGCAGATCGACATGTCGACCGCCGCCGCACGCTCGGCCCGAGAAATCGCGAAAACACGGAAGAATCAGGTGAAACCGGAGTTCACCGCGTATACCAAGGAAGAGGCACTATCCTCTGAGGGGTAAGGGCTGGGGCCTCGCTGATCCCGGTTCGTCGCAGGGGGGCCTTCGACGAATCACCGGTGCAGCTGTCAGGGGCGCAGCGCAAGACGCTCGGCGACGAGCGAACACACCAGGGGACGGTACAGAGCATGAGCACATCCAAGACGCTCGAGGCCAATCGCGTGAGCAAGCGCGAATTCGTACAGCGATTCGCGCGACGCGGAGGGATCTCGGTCTTCGCCGCTCAGACGGCGTACAACGCGATGATCGACGAACTCCTCGATCTCGTCAGCCAGGGCAACACCGTCACCCTCACCAACTTCGGCAAGTTCTATCCGCAGACCCACAAGGGACACCGCGTGCAGTTCGGCAAGGACGAGGGCACCGGCGAGGTCACCGACTACACGGTGCTGAAGTTCTCCGCGACCCGCGAGGTCAATCGTCGCGTCAAGGTCACCGACTGACCGACGTCACCGACTGAACGACACGGGCCCGGACGTCAGAGTCCGAATCCGTAGGTCGCCGGGGCGACGAGCGCGAGGCTGACGGTCGTCGGATAGACCTCCGGTTCCTCGTCGTCGTCACCGAGCAGATCGAGTCGATCGATCGGCACGAAGATGCTGCCGTCGGGTTCGAAGATCAGGTCGCGCGGCACGAACGACGCGAAGAGCGAACGGGTGCCGTTGCGCAGCTCGAACGTGCGCCCGACGTCTCCGCGTTCGAACAGGTTCATCTCGACCTCGTCGAACCAGACCTTGCCGTCGGGGAAGCGCGCCTCGATGCGATACGTGCCGGGCTCGACCGATTTGATGTTGAGATCGTCGACGATCTCGGCGAACAGCGTGTCGGGCTGCTGCAGCTCGAAGGCGATCGCCCGCAGATGGTCGTAGTTCAGCCGCGCCCGCCGCGAGAACAACGCCACGTTCTCGATTTCGTCGGGGTGCGCGTTCGGTGCCTGATCGAGAAGGTACTGCCGCACCTCGTCGGGACCCGGATAGTCGAAGCGCAGGTGGTAGTGGAACCGGCCGGGGCGGTTGACCAGATAGGTGCTCACGTCGGCGATCGCGTTCACCGAGAGGCAGTAGACGCGCTTCACCGAGGAGAGTCCGTCGAACAGCGACAGGAACTGGTTCTGCCGATTCAACCCGTCGGTGATTCCTCGGCGGCCCGCCGGGAAGATCTTCTCGAACTCGTCGAAGACGATGAGGCACTCGTCGAGGCTGTCGAGGAATTCCACGATGCCGTCGTGGTCCTCGGAGACGACCACCACGGGAAGGCCCTGCTCGCGCGCGGCCTCGGCTACCATGCGCAGGAACAGCGACTTGCCGATGCCCTTGTCGCCGGAGAGCATGACCCCGAGGCTGCGGTCGGAGAGAGCGTAGGAGCGGAAGATCTTGGCGACTTTGCGATCGCGGCCGCCGTAGACGCGCTCCGCTCCGACGGTCAGATCATCGATGCGCACGAGGCTGAAGCCCTCTTTCGAGGTGAAGCTGACCCGATAGGTCCCCAGGGGGAACGCCTGGTGGGTGCGCACGGCGTCGTCGTAGACCCGCACGTGACCGCCGGTCTCGATGTAAGTGCTGGCCACACCCTCCTCCTTCGCTCCCCGATGGTCGATCGGTGGGGTTTCGTGGCTCGCTCGGTGACTCGCTCTGCCCGCGGTGGGCGGAGCGGCACGGATGGAGCACGAGGTTCCGACGAGTAGGGGAGTCACGCAGGAACCGGAGGACGAGCGGTGGGGGATCCGCCCGGGATACCATTTCACGTCTCTGGGCCGGACGACAAGCGAGAAACGGCGTGTCGGGGCCGAAATCCCTTCGTTTACGTGCACTCGGGTCGCTCGACAGGGTGCGCGCGAACCGTCAGCCGGCGAATCGCGGCACCCAGCAGGTGACTCGGCGGCGGTAGTCGGCGTAGTCGTCGCCGAACCGCTCCGCGAGATCGGCTTCCTCGATCGGACGCACGGCGGTGTTCCACACCAGCGAGCCGCACAGCGCATAGACGACGACCAGCCAGGAGCCGAGCATCAACCCGACCGCGACGCCCTGTGCGATGCCGGCGACGGCCATCGGGTTGCGCACGAAGCGGTACGGACCGGCGATGACGAGACGGCGCGCCATCTCGGAGGGGAGCGGCGTGCCCTCGCCGAGGAGCGACATCGTGATCGCCGACCAGAGGCCCAGAGCGGTCGCGGCGAGGAACAGCGCGACACCGGTCAGACGGAGCGCGAGAGGCAGCTCGAGATGAAGCCCCCACCGAGCCTCGACCATGGCGATGAGCAGAGGGAGGAGCCCGAGGAACACGCCCCAGAAGAACAGGGTCTGAAGTCCCGTGCGCGCCATCACCCGGGCACGCCCCTGGGCGCGGGAGGTACGGAAGGCGAACGGTCCACGGGCGATCCACTCGAAGGGCGCCCGGCCGACGATGATCACGATGCCGGCGGCGAGACTCCCCACCGCGGCGGTCACCATGAGCAGCGCACCCCACCCGGCCAGACCGGTGACGGTCGCGTGCACGACCATCCCGCCCGCCACGAGCACGGTCCAGGCGGTGACGACCCAGACCGCCGCCCGCACGCCGCACGCGGCGAGCGCCGACCCTCCGACGAAGAGAGGGATGTCGGCGATCGCGATCGGGAGAACGGGGAGTCCGTCGAGCGTCGCCGTGCGGATCACGGGGATCAGGAGCACTCCGAGCCACCAGCATCCGCCGGCCACGGCCTGCAGTGCGAAGTACGCGCGTGCCGCCGGGGGAGCGATGCGGATGCCGGCGAACACCGCCCCATGCTATCCACCCGGCCACCTGCCACACTGGGCGGATGGAGATCATCGAGAACTCGAAGCTCACGGTCGTCGGCGCGGGCAGCGTCGGGTCGAGCGTGGCCTATGCAGCGCTGATCCGCGGGTCCGCGCGGCACATCGCCCTCTACGACATCGCGACCGAGAAGGTCGAGGCCGAGGTGCTCGACCTCGCGCACGGCACGCAGTTCACGGGAACGAGCGACATCATCGGCGGCAGCGACGTCTCCGTCGCCGCAGGCTCGCACGTGGTCGTGATCACCGCCGGGGCGAAGCAGAAGCCCGGTCAGACGCGGATCGAGCTCGCGGACGTGAACGCGGGGATCATCCGACGCATGATGCCGCAACTCCTCGAGGTGGCCCCGAACGCCGTGTACGTGATCGTCACCAATCCCTGTGACGTGCTCACCGTCATCGCCCAGCAGGAGACGGGTCTGCCGCCCGAGCGCATCTTCGCGTCCGGTACCGTGCTGGACACCTCGCGGCTGCGCTGGAAGCTGGCGCAGCGAGCGGGCGTCTCGACGGCGAGCGTGCATGCGCACATCGTGGGCGAGCACGGCGACACCGAGTTCCCCCTGTGGTCGCGGGCAACGATCGGAACAGTGCCGATCCTCGAATGGGAGACCCCCGAGCATCCCCGTTTCACGCTCGCCGAGCTCGACGAGATCGCCGTCGACGTCCGCGACGCGGCCTACAAGGTCATCCGCGGCAAAGGAGCGACGAACTACGCGATCGGTCTCTCGAGCGCACGCATCGTCGAGGCGATCCTGCACGACGAGCACGCGGTGATGCCGGTGAGCACGGTGCTCGACGACTTCCACGGGATCGACGGCGTCGCACTCTCGGTGCCGTCGATCGTCAGCGCCTCGGGTGCCGTGCCGATCCGGAACACGTCGTTCTCCGACTCGGAGCTGGCATTGCTGCGCGGATCCGCCGACGCGCTCCGCTCGGCCGCGGCGACCCTGCGCTCCTGACCGTATCCGCCCCCGGAAATGAGAGCGGCCGGGGCACCGGGGCCGGTGCCCCGGCCGCTCTCATTTCCCGTGCGGGTCGGTGCTGTTGAGTGCGGCGACCACCTGCGCGTAGTCCCCGCGTGCCTCGCCGTAGCGGAGGAACTTCACTCGCTCGACCTGCACCTCCGAGGCGTCGGGCCGGGATTCGAGCAGTGTCATGGCCTCCGCGATGAACTCGTCGAGCGGCATCGCCGCGTCGTTCTCGGCGTGTCCGGGCATGAGGTCGGTGCGCACGGCCGGGGGCTCGAGCTCGATGACCGAGACGCTCGATCCCTCGAACTGGAGACGCAGCGATTCGCTGAGCATGTGGATCGCCGCCTTGCTCGCGTTGTACGTCGGCGTGACCCGCAGCGGAGCGAAGGCGAGCCCGGAGGACACCGTCATGATCGTGGCGTCGGGCATACGGCGCAGGTGCTCGACGAACGCCGCGATGAGGCGGATCGGCCCCAGGACGTTCGTGGTGACGATCTCCTCGGCCGTGGCGAGGAAACCGTCCGGCGTGCGCCAGTCCTCCGTGCGCATGATGCCCGCCATCGTCACGAGCACGTTGAGGGAGGGATGCTCGGCGAGCACCGTGCGGGCGGCGTTCTCGATGCTCCCGGCATCCGCGGTGTCGATCCGCACGGTGCCGAGATCCGGGCGCTCGGCGGCGATCGCCTCCAGACGGTCGGTGCGCCGGCCGCCGACGATCACGGTGTTGCCGCGATCGCGCAGGGCGAGGGCGAGCGCGAGGCCGATGCCGCTCGTCGCTCCGGGGATGAAGATGGTGTTTCCGCTGATGTTCATGCGTCCAGCCTCCGCCGATCGCATGGACCGCTCCAGAGACGGCTGATCCAGGGAGCGACGATCCCTGGATCGGGTCGGCGACTCGCGGGATACTCGGGGGGTGGATCGTGATGCGCTGGCCGACTTCCTCCTCCGTCGCCGGGAGGCGTTGACCCCCGACGACGTGGGGTTGTCGCCGGGGCCGCGTCGGCGTACGGCCGGGCTGCGCCGCGAGGAGGTCGCTCAGCTCGCGACGATGTCAACGGACTACTACACGCGCCTCGAGCAGCGCCGTGGACCGCAGCCCAGCGCGCAGATCCTCTCATCGCTCGCTCGTGCGCTCCGGCTCAGCGAAGACGAGCGCGACTACCTCTATCGCTTGTGCGGCTACAGCGCCCCCGATCGCGCGCACGTCACGGAGTACGTGCGCCCCGGCATCCTGCGCGTACTCGACCGCCTCCACGACACCCCGGCGTTCGTGGTCTCGGTCCTCGACGAGGTGCTCGTGCAGAACGACGCCGCTCGGGCCCTCCTCGGCGACGCCAGCGCGCTGACGGGACTCGAACGCAGCGGCATCTACCGGTGGTTCGCGATGCCCGAGACCGAGCGGCGGCGCTATCCCGAGGCCGACCACGCCCGCCAGAGCCGCGCCATGGTGGCCTCGTTGCGCGCCGCGCACGGCGTGATGGGGGCGCGATCGCGGGCCGGCGAGATCGCCGGAGAACTCTCGGCGCGCAGCGACGAGTTCATCGGGCTCTGGGAGAACCACGAGGTGAGCAGGCGCTTCGAGCAGCACAAGACGATGATCCATCCCGAGCTCGGGGAGATCGAGGTCGACTGTCAGGCGCTGTTCACCGAGGACGAGTCCCAGGCGCTCATCGTGCTCACCGCGGCGCCGGGCAGCGAGGCGGCGAGCAAGCTCGAGTTCCTGCGCGTGCTGGGGACGCAGAAGGTCTGATCCTCGGTCAGGACTCCTCGTGGTGCGCGGGATCGGCGTCGAAGAGTCGCCCGTCCGCACGCCCGAGGCCCGTGATCGCCAGCACCTCCGCCTCGTCGAGCGCGACCTCGGCGGCGGCGAGGTTCGCGACCTGGTGCTCGAGCGACGAGGCCTTCGGGATCGAGACCGTGCCGCGGGCGACGTGCCAGGCGAGCACCGTCTGTGCCGGGGTGATGCCGTGCGAGGCGGCGACCTCGCGGATCACGTCTTCGTCGAGCAGTTCCTTCGCGCGGCCGAGCGGGCTCCACGCCTCGGTGAGGATGCCGTGCTCCCGGTGGTACGCGAGCTGCTCGCTCTGCGGGAAGTAGGGGTGCACCTCGATCTGGTTCACGACGGGACGCACCCCGGTCTCGCGCTCGATGCGCTCGAGGTGCTCGGGCAGGAAGTTCGAGACGCCGATCTGGCGCACGACCCCGCGCTGCTGGGCGTCGACGAGCGCCGCCCACGCCTGCACGTACTCGTCCTGGCTCGGGTTGGGCCAGTGGATGAGGTGCAGGTCGGTGATGTCGAGGCCGAGACGCGACCGGCTCTCCTCGATGCTCGCCCGGGCCTTCTCGGCGGGGTGATGGCGACCGGGAAGTTTCGTGGTGACGATGATCTCGTCGCGATCGACGTCGGATGCCGCGACCCCGCGTCCGACGGAACCCTCGTTCTCGTAGTTGAAGGCGGAGTCGATGAGGCGGTACCCGGCACCGATGGCGCCGGTCACGGCATCCGCCCCGGCATCGCCGTTGAGCGCGTACGTCCCCAGGCCGATCGCCGGCAGGGCGAATCCGTTGTGGGCGGTGAACGTGGGGATGGCGGGCTGAGTGCTCACGGTGCTCCTTCTCGGTCGGTGTCTCGAGCGTACGCTGGAGGGATGACACCCGAGGCGGAGATGGCGCCGCATGACGCCGCGATCACGGATTCCGCCCGGTGCCCCTGCGGATCGGGTGACCTCTTCGGCGGATGCTGCGGTCCGATCCTTCGGGCCGAGACCACCGCCCCGACGGCCGAGCGGCTGATGCGGTCGCGCTACACGGCGTTCGTGATCGGCAACGTCGCCCACCTGCGCGCGACCTGGCACGCCTCCACGCGACCGGCATCGATCGAGATCGAACCGGACCTGCGCTGGCGGCGACTCGTGGTGCTCGACCGGGAGGCGGGCGGCCCCTTCGATCGCGACGGGGTCGTGGAGTTCGCGGCGCACTGGCTCCAGAACGGAGCCCGTGGCGTGCTGCACGAACGCAGCAGGTTCGTGCGCGAGGAGCGCCGGTGGCTGTACGTCGACGGCGACCTGCTGTGATGGCGGCCCCCGCCAGACGATAGATTGGACAGCGTGAACGCCAGCTCCGAACATCAGCGCATCCTGCTCGACATCGCCGACCTCGACCGGCGCATCGCGCAGGCCGATCGTGCCCGCACCCATCCCTCGCAGGCCGCGCGCATCAACGAGCTGGTGGCGATCCGGCAGGAGCAGCTGCGCGAGCTCACCGCGCTCACCGGCACCCGCGACGACGCACGCACCGAACTGACCCGTCTCGAGTCCGACGTGAAGCTCGTCGAGCAGCGCCGGGCACGCGACGCCGAGCGTCTCGCGGTCGCGACCGACCCCAAGCAGGCGCAGGCCCTCGAGCACGAGATCGCGAGTCTCACCCGCCGCCAGAGCGACCTCGAAGACGCCGAGCTCGACGTCATGGGGCGGGTCGAAGAAGCCGAGTCCGCGGTCGCCGCTCAGCAGGCGCTCATCGACATCACGACCGCCGAGGGCTCGACGCTCAGCGCGCAGGGCAAGGCCGACGTCGCCGCCGCTGCCGAGCTCGGCGTTCAACTCGCCCGCGATCGTGCAGCCGTGGCCGAGAGCATCCCCGCGCCGCTGCTGGCCGAGTACACGCGTCGCGCCGCGAACAGTGCGGGTGCGGCCCTGCTGACCCGTGGCACGTGCGAGGGGTGCCGCATGATGCTCCCCAGCACCGACATCGCCGAGATCCGTCGCGCCGCCGAGGACGCGGTCGTGTACTGCCCCGAATGCGGCTGCATCCTGGTGCGCACGGAGGAATCGGGACTGTGATGCACGCGGCGCCCTCGTCGTGAGTGCGTCGCCCGCATCGTCCGAGCGACGCATTCTGCTGGTCGCCGACGGAGGCGGCGCATACGTCGCCGTCGATCTCGATGCCGCAGACGTCGAGATCAGCCGAGAGAGACTGAGCGAGCGCGATCTGCCGGGCTGGGTGGCCGAGTCCGAGCAGCGCGACGCGCCGCGCTGGGTGATCCGCAGCGCGCGCGAGACCTATGCACCGCTGCTCGCCGACGGCGTGCGGGTCGGACGCACCCATGACCTGGTCCTGTGCCACGCGATCCTCCGCGACACGGCATCCGTCCCGCACCCTCTGGAGCCGTCGGAGGACTGGGTGCGCCGCGAGGCGCCCGATGCGGCACCCGGGCTGTTCGATCTCTTCGACACGGACTCGACGCGCGCGGATCCGGTCGCCGACGCCCTGGAGCAGTACCGCGCGCAGCGCCGGGTGATCGCCGCGGCATCCGATGGCCGGCTCGCCCTGCTCTGCGCCGCGGAATCCGCCGGCGGCCTGGTGGCCGAGGAGATGCGCGCGGCGGGGGTGCCCTGGAACGAGGGCGTGCACGACGAGATCCTCACCGAGACGCTCGGCGCTCGATCGCTCGCCGGCGGGCTCCCGGCGAAGATGGTCGCGCTCGGCGAACAGGTGCGCGCGATCCTCGGCGACGCCACCCTCCATCTCGACAGCCAGCCGAAGCTCCTGCGGGCGCTGCATCGTTCCGGGGTCCCCGTCGAGTCGACGAGCAAATGGGAGCTCGCGCAGTACGAGCACCCGGTCGTCGAACCGCTCCTGGCCTACAAGAAGATGTCGCGTCTGCTCAGCGCCAACGGGTGGGTCTGGCTCGCCGACTGGGTGCACCGCGGGCGGTTCCGCCCGGTTTACATCCCCGGTGGCGTCGTGACCGGGCGCTGGGCATCGGCCGGCGGGGGAGCGCTGCAACTGCCGCGCAGTCTGCGCCCCGCCGTACGGGCGGACCCCGGGTGGACCCTCGTGGTCGCCGATGTCGCCCAGCTCGAGCCGCGCATGCTCGCGGCGATGGCCTCGGATGCCGCGATGGCGCGTGCGGCGCAGGGCACCGATCTGTACGCCGGAGTCGTCGACTCGGGCGCGGTGGCGACACGCGAAGAGGCCAAGTACGCCGTGCTCGGTGCCATGTACGGTGCGACGACGGGCGACAGCGGCCGGCTCGTGCCGCGACTGCGCAAGGTCTACCCGCGAGCGATGGCGCTCGTCGATGCCGCCGCACGCGCGGGGGAGGACGGCGGGGTGGTCTCGACCTGGCTCGGACGCTCGTCGCCGAAGCCGTCTCCCGAGTGGGCGGCGCTCCAGTCCGCGGCCACCGGAGCGGACGTCGACGCGGCGCTGGTCGCGCAGGCGCGGCGCAGCGCTCGCGACTGGGGGCGTTTCACCCGCAACTTCGTGGTGCAGGGCACTGCGGCGGAGTGGTCGCTGATCTGGCTCGCCGAGATCCGTCATCGGTTGCGCGGCCTGCCGCCCGCTGCGACACCGGCCACGGCATCCGGCCCCTTCGCGGAGGCCGCGCACCTCGCGTTCTTCCTGCACGACGAGGTGATCCTGCACGTCCCCGTCGAGCTCGCGGATGCCGCCGCCGACGCCGTGCGCGAGGCGGCGGCCGTCGCGACCGCACGCCTGTTCGGTTCGTTCCCGATCGACGTGCCACTGGATCTGCGCATCACCGAGTCCGCCGAGAAATGAGGCGCGGCCGGGCGTCGTAGACTGGCAGATGCGAATGGGTCGACTGGACGGTCGCGTGGCGGGCAACCGCACCGAGGAACGTCCGGGCTCCACAGGGCAGGGCGGTGGGTAACACCCACCCGGAGTGATCCGCGAGACAGTGCCACAGAGAGCAGACCGCCCCCGGTTCGCCGGGGGTAAGGGTGAAAGGGTGGTGTAAGAGACCACCGGGGGACATGGTGACATGTCCCGCCAGGTAAACCTCGCCCGGAGCAAGGTCAGACAGAGGATGTTGACGCGGCTCGCCGAGTCCTCGGGTAGACCGCTGGAGCGGCACGGCAACGTGTCGCCGAGAGAGATGGCCGTCGAAGGGGCGAAGAACCCCGGAACAGAACCCGGCGTACAGGTCGGCCCATTCGCCTCGACGTGAAAGGCCCGGTGACCATCAGGTCACCGGGCCTTTTCGCGGTCTCGAGGGTGTCAGTCGCCCGCGAGCGAGGCTGCACCGATGATGCCGGAGTTGTTGCGGTGGATCGCCGGGACGATCGGGGTCTTCAGGTCGAGGAGCGGGAGGAAGTCGCCCGCGTTCTTCGACACCCCGCCGCCGACCACGAACAGGTCGGGGCTGAAGAGGAACTCGATGTGCGAGTAGAACGCCTGCAGGCGCTCGGCCCATTCGGCCCAGGTGAGCCCCTCGCGCTCGCGCGCCGAGGTCGCGGCCCACTGCTCGACGGACTCGTACTCGCGGAAGTTGAGGTGCCCGAGCTCGGTGTTGGGCAGCAGTACGCCGTCGTTGATGAAGGCCGAGCCGATGCCGGTGCCGAGGGTCGTGAGCAGGGTGAATCCGCGCACGTCGCGGGCCGCACCGTGCCGCGCCTCGGCGACGCCGGCGGCATCCGCATCGTTCACGAACACGATGTTGCGGCCGAGGCCGTCGCGGAAGAAGCGCTCCGCGTCGAAGTCGACCCACTCCTTCGAGACGTTGGCGGCCGACAGCGTCTTGCCGCGCTTTACGATGGCCGGGAAGGCCACGCCGAGGGGAAGGGTCGACTCGTGCACGTCGAGGGTCTTCAGCACCGTCTGCACGGCCTGCAGCACGTCGCCGGGAGCCGCGCCCTCGGGCGTGGGCACCCGTACCCGATCGGACGCCATCGTGCCGTGCTCGAGGTCGACGATTCCTGCCTTGATTCCGGTACCGCCGATGTCGACGCCGATCGCTTTTGCCATGACCCACAGCATAGCGACAGGCGTTCGCGCCAGTAGGATCGATGACATCAGACGACGAAGGGACGGGCCATGTCGGACGGCGAACACAAGTACTGGTACAACCTCGAGACCAAGCAGGTCGAATTCGGGATGATCTCGCAGTCGATCGACCGCGTGGGCCCGTTCGACACCGAGGCCGAGGCCGCGAACGCACCCGAGACGCTGAAGGCGCGCTCCCGCGCCTGGGCCGATGAAGAAGCGGCCGAATCCGGCTGGGACGAAGGAAAGGGCTGAGGCTCCGCACGATATGGACAAGCAGAGAGACTTCGTCCTCCGGACGATCGAGGAGCGCGGCGTCAAGTTCGTCCGCCTGTGGTTCACCGACGTCATCGGCACGCTCAAATCGGTCGCCATCGCGCCGGCCGAGGTCGAGGGCGCGTTCGCCGAGGGCATCGGCTTCGACGGCTCGGCCATCGAGGGGCTCACGCGCAGCCATGAGTCCGATCTGCTCGCGCAGCCCGATCCGACGACGTTCCAGACTCTGCCGTGGCGGGGCGAGATCGACCCGACCGCCCGCATGTTCTGCGACCTGACGACGCCCGACGGCCAGCCCGCGGTCGCCGACCCGCGCCACGTGCTCAAGCGCACGCTCGCGAAGGCGGCGGATGCCGGGTTCACGTTCTACACGCACCCCGAGATCGAGTTCTACCTGCTCAAGTCGTCGCAGTACGGTCCGGAGGGACCGGTTCCGGTCGACTCCGCAGGGTACTTCGACAACGTGCCCGGTGGCACGGCGCACGACTTCCGTCGTCGTTCGGTGCGGATGCTCGAAGACCTCGGCATCTCGGTCGAGTTCAGCCACCACGAGGGCGGACCCGGTCAGAACGAGATCGACCTGCGCTACGCGGACGCCCTCACCACCGCCGACAACGTGATGACGTTCCGCACGGTGATCAAGGAGGTGGCGATCGAGCAGGGCGTGTACGCGACCTTCATGCCGAAGCCCCTCAGCGGCCACCCGGGCAGTGGCATGCACACGCACATGTCGCTGTTCGAGGGCGACCAGAACGCGTTCTACGAAGAGGGCGCGAAGTACCAGCTCTCGAAGACCGGGCGTCACTTCATCGCCGGCCTCCTGCGCCACGCGAACGAGATCTCGGCCGTCACGAACCAGTTCGTCAACTCGTACAAGCGCCTGTGGGGCGGCGACGAGGCCCCGAGCTTCGTCACGTGGGGGCACGCCAACCGCTCCGCGCTCGTGCGCGTGCCGATGTACAAGCCCAACAAGGGGCAGTCGTCGCGCGTCGAGTACCGCGCGCTGGACTCCGCCGCGAACCCGTACCTGGCGTACGCGCTCATGCTGGCCGCCGGCCTCAAGGGCATCGAGGACGAGTACGAGCTCCCGCCCGAGGCCGAGGACAACGTGTGGTCGCTCAGCGACGCCGAGCGCCGCGCGCTGGGCTACTCGTCGCTGCCCGCGAGCCTCGACCACGCCCTCGAGTACATGGAGGACTCCGAGCTCGTCGCCGAGACGCTGGGCGAGCAGGTGTTCAACTACGTGCTGCTCAACAAGCGCAAGGAGTGGGAGGCGTACCGCGGCCAGGTCACGCCGCTCGAGCTGAAGAACAACCTCGAGCTGCTCTGAGCCGTGCGCATGGCCCGTCCGGACGATTCCTTCTCGCTGTCCGCGCTGGCTCGACTCGGATTCGATGAGCTCGGCGAGGCCGCGGAGGCCCTCGCCGAGCTCGCCGAACTGCTCGGTCGCTCGCGTGCCGAGCTGCTGACGGGGGCGGATGCCGCCGATCCCGACGCGGCCGTGCGCGGGATGCTGCGGGTGGCGCGACGCGATCCCGAGCCGTTGGCGGCCCTGCTCGACGGCGGAGACACCCAGCGCCGTACCTGGCGGGTGTTCGGGGCATCCGAGGGGTTGGCGGACTTCTTCCTCCGCAACCCCGCGGAGCTCTCGGTGCTCGCCGACGAGGTCGATGCGTTGCCGACCGCCGACGAGCTCACCCGGGCGATGCTCGCCGGTGTCGGCGCCGTCGACGGCTTCGCGCGGTCCGGCGGTGACGACGAGGTCGTGGCGCTCCGGGTCGCCTACCGCCGCAGCCTCGCGGCGATCGCGGCCTACGATCTGACCCGGACCGCACCGGTCGAGGCTCTCGCCGATGTGGCGGCGGCGCTGGCGGACGCGGCCGGTGCGGCGCTCGAGGCCTCGCTGGCCGTGGCGCGCAGTCGATTGCGCGAGACCGTCGATCAGCGCGAGGTGGCGGCCGTCCGCCTCTCGATCATCGGCATGGGCAAGGCCGGTGCGCGGGAGCTCAACTACGTCAGCGACGTCGACGTGATCTTCGTCGGCGGCACGGCCGATGAGGAGATCGTCTCCGAGTCGCGTGCGATCGATCTGGCGACGAAGCTCGCCCGCGAGACCATGCGCGGCCTGAGCGGCATCGAGAAGGAGCCGCCTCTCTGGGAGGTCGACGCGAACCTGCGGCCGGAGGGCAAGCAGGGTGCTCTGGTCCGCTCGCTCGGATCCCATCTGGCCTATTACGACCGCTGGGCGAAAAGCTGGGAGTTCCAGGCCCTGCTGAAGGCGCGGCCCCTCGCCGGCGATCCGGAGCTGGGGGCGGAGTACATCGGCGCCGTGCAGCCGAAGATCTGGTCGAGCGCGGCCCGCGAGGACTTCGTCGACAGCGTGCAGCGCATGCGCGAGCGCGTCAAGGAGCACATCGATCCGGAGGATGCCCCGTACCAGCTCAAGCTCGGCGAGGGCGGACTGCGTGACATCGAGTTCACCGTCCAGCTGCTGCAACTGGTGCATGGACTCACGGACGCCACCCTGCGCACCCGTGGCACCCTCGAGAGTTTGGAGGCCCTCGTCGAGGGCGGGTACATCGGGCGGGTCGAGGCGACGACCTTCGCCGACGACTACCGGGTCCTGCGACTGATGGAGCACCGGCTCCAGCTCAAGGAGCTCAGCCGCACCCACCTCCTGCCGCGGACGCCCGCGGGACTCCGGGTCCTCGCGCGCAGCACGGCGCTGGCCGACAGCGGTGACGGCATCTGGGCGCGCTGGGAGAGCGTGCGACGCGAAGTGCGCGAGATCCACACGCGACTCTTCTACCGTCCCCTCCTCAGCGCGGTCGCCGCGTTGCCCGAGGGCGAGCGCTCCCTGTCGACCGCGCAGGCGCACGATCGTCTGGCGGCGATCGGCTTCCGCGATCCGGCGGGCGCGTTGCGCCACATCGGCGCGCTCACGAGCGGACTCAGCCGCAAGGCCACGATCCAGCGCCACCTCATGCCGGTGATGGTGCGATGGTTCGCCGACGGCACCGATCCCGATTACGGCCTGATCGCGTTCCGCCGCATCAGCGAGCGCCTGGGCAACACGCACTGGTTCCTCCGGATGCTGCGGGACTCCTCGGGGGCGGCCGAGAGCCTCACCCGGATCCTCTCGACGTCGCGGTACATCGGCGAGCTCATGGAGTGGATCCCGGAGTCCGTGGCGTGGCTCGACAGCACCGAGTCCCTGCGTCCGCGCGGCGGCGCCGCGCTGTCGGAGGAGGCCAGGGCGATCCAGACACGGCACGAGACGATCGGCGACGCGCTGCGTGCCGTGCGCGCGCTGCGGCGTCGCGAGCTGCTGCGCACTGCGATGGGCGGGGTGCTCGACGTCCTGACGATCGAGGACGTCGCGACCGCTCTCACCGACATCACCGAGGCGACCATCCAGGCCGCGCTGCGTGCGGTGCTGCGCGAGGTCGTGCCGACCGAAGACGATGCGCTCGACTTCGCGGTGATCGCCATGGGCCGGTTCGGGGGAGCGGAGCTGGGCTTCGGATCGGATGCCGACATCCTCTACGTGTACGCGGCGAACGGCGTCGATCCCGACCGCGCGCAGACGCTCGCGACGAAGATCGTCGCCGGTCTCCGTGAACAGGTCACCGACCATCGGCTTCCGCTCGATCTCGACGCGGGACTGCGCCCGGAGGGTCGCAACGGTCCGGTGGTGCGATCGATCGAGGCGTATGCCGAGTACTACCGCCGCTGGTCGCTGTCGTGGGAGGCGCAGGCGCTCCTTCGGGCGCGTGGCGTCGCCGGCAGCGCCAAGCTGATCGCGCGCTTCACAGAGCTCGCCGACACGATCCGCTACCCCGCGTCGATCGATCTGCAGGGCACCCGCGAGATCAAGCGCATCAAAGCGCGCGTCGAGGGGGAGAGGCTTCCCCAGGGGGCCGATCCGCGTCGCCACCTCAAGCTCGGCCCCGGGACGCTCAGCGATGTGGAGTGGCTCGTACAGCTGCTCCAGTTGCAGCACGCCCACGCCGTGCCGGGCCTGCGTACGACGTCGACGTTGGGAGCGCTCGGCGCGGCGGTCGATGCCGGACTCCTCCCGGCCGAGGCCGCCGATCGCCTCCGTGAGGCCTGGTTGCTGTCGAGCCGTCTGCGTTCGGCGATCACGATCCTCACCGGAACGACCAGCGACGTGCTCCCCGCGGATCGCCGCGAGCTCGACGGGATCGCGCGGATCCTCGGCTATCCCGACCGCTCGGCCACCGAGCTCGAGGAGGAGTACCTGGGCGTCACTCGACGCGCCCGCAAGGCGTTCGAGCAGGAGTTCTACGGCTAGACCCGTGTCGACTTGCGGCGAGACGCGTTCGGCCCCAGGCTTGGCCTCATGAGCGTCTCGAGCATCGGCATCGTGTGGAATCCGTCCAAGATCGACGGAGACGAGGTGCGCGCCGCGGTCGACGAGGTCTTCGGAACGGATGCCCCGATCCGGTGGTGGGAGACGAGCATCGACGATCCGGGGCGCGGGATGGCCGCGGAGGCCGTCGCGGACGGGTGCGAGGTGGTCGTAGCGGTGGGCGGTGACGGGACGGTCCGTGCCGTCGCTGAAGCCCTGGCCGGCACGGAGGTCGCTCTGGGGATCGTTCCGCAGGGGACCGGCAACCTGCTCGCTCGCAACCTCGGAGTGCCGCTGACCGGTATGGTCGCGGCCCTCGAGCGCGTGCGCGATGCCACTCCGCAGCACATCGACCTGGGCTGGGTGGAGTTCAACGGCGAGACTCGCGCGTTCGCCGTCATGGTGGGGTTCGGGATCGATGCGCAGATGCTGGTCGAGACGAACGACGACCTCAAGGACCGGGCGGGATGGCTCGCGTACGTCGAAGCCATGGGGCGCGCGCTGGCGGGCACCGAGATGACCGACATCACCGTGACCGTGGATGATCGCGAACCCGAGGAGGTGCGCGGGCACACGATGCTCATCGGCAACTGCGGCATGCTCCAGGGCGGACTCCGCCTGCTCCCCGATGCGCAGCTCGACGACGGGTTGCTCGACATCCTCCTCATCAGCTCGGAGGGCGCGCTCCAGTGGATGAACACCCTGCGTTCGGTGGTATGGGACAACGGCATCCGGCGGCTGCTCACCGGTGGCGACGAGGCGGTCAGCACCGATTCGGCGCAGCATCTCGCCGTCGAGAGGATCGCGGTCTCGCTCGCCCAGCCGCTCGTCTTCGAGATCGACGGTGAGGAGATGGGCGAGATCACTCAGTTCGCGGTGCGGGTGCAGCCGGGCGCTCTCACGGTGCGGTGAGCGCCGGCGGCACCTGCTTGCGGTCCTGAGCGGGGAACACGACCTTCTGCACGATGATGATGATGCTCGCCGCCACGGGGATCGCGACCAGGGCTCCGAGGATACCGCCGAGCGCACCGCCGGCGACGGCGGCGATCACGACGAGCGCGCCGGGGACGGCGACGGCCTTGTTCATGATGCGCGGGGAGAGCACGTAGGCCTCGACCTGCATGTACACCAGGTAGTAGATGATGGCGATGAGCGCGGTCACGGGGCTGATGAACAGGCAGATCAGCGAGTTGATGATCGACGCGGCCAGGGTGCCCACCAGCGGGATCATCGATCCGATGAAGGCGATGAGGGCGAGCAGTGCCGGCACTGGCGCACCGATGATGCTGAGGAAGATCAGGCTCAGGATGCCGTTGACGAGGGCGAGGCTCGCCTGACCCATGACGTAGCGCCCGACGGCGCCGGAGACGTCTTCCAGCAGGCCGCTGAACGTGTCGCGCTGGTAGGCGGGCACGAAGCGCGTCGCGACCTTCTTCATGCTGCGCAGCGAGGCCATGAAGTAGAGGGTGAGGATGAGCACGATCGTCACGCCCGTGAAGCCGCCGGCGATACCCGCGCCGACCGCGAACACCCCGCCGCTGATGTTGAGGATGTTGCCGGGATCCTGCACGAAGCTCAGAACCCCCTGGGCCGCGTCTTCGAACGTCGATCCGAACTGCGCCGTCACGTCCTTGAACCAGGCGCTGGCCATGAAGTCCTCGACCATCTGCGGGCCGTCGTTGACGAGGTTGGTGATCTGCTCCACGAGGATCGGGACGATCGCGAGGATGATGCCCGCGAAGGCGAGCACCACGACGGCGACGACGATCGCGACGGCGGCGGGCCGCGGGAGCTTGCGCTCGATGAACGAGACGATGGGGTCGAGTCCGAGGGCGAGGAAGATCGCGACGCCGATGTAGACGAACACCGTCGCCAGCTGACCGACCATCCCGCCGATCGCGAGGGCCACCAGAACGCCGAGTGCGCCGAGCAGTCCGAACATGAAGGGATTCGTGCGGGCCGCGGCCGTGACCGAGCTGACCTGCCGCGAGGTGCGGCCCGTCGCGGGGCCCGATTCGATGGTCTCGGTCCTCGTGACTGATTTCCTGCGGCGCATGATGGATCCCCTCGTAGTGCAGACCTCTCAGTTGACCACCGCGTCCGACCCGGGTCAAGCAAGGACACGCGGGCTTGCGCGGGCCACTGTTCTGTGCCTGTGAATGGCGGGTCAGCGCAGGATGCCGCGGTGCCGGGCTTCCGATACCGCGGCCGTGCGCGACGTCGCGTCGAGCTTCGTGTAGATGTGCGCGAGATGCGACTTGACCGTCGTCTCACTCACGAAGAGCTCGCTCGCGATCTCGGTGTTGGTGCGGCCGGCTTCGACGAGTTCGAGCACCTGGATCTCGCGCGCGCTCAGGCTCGCCTTCGGGGCGCGCATCCGCTGCAGCAGCCGTGTGGCGATCACGGGCGCGAGTGCGCTCTCCCCGGCCGCGGCCGCACGGACCGCCGCGGAGAGCTCATGCGGCGGCGCGTCCTTCAGCAGGTAGCCGCTCGCGCCCGCCTCCACCGCTCCGAGGATGTCGGCGTCGGAGTCGTAGTTCGTGAGGACGAGCACGTAGGGCGGTGCGTCGAGTGCCCGGATCCTCCGCGTGGCCTCGGCACCGGATCCGGCCGTTCCCGCGCCGAACTGCAGATCCATGAGCACGACATCGGGGTTCGCGCGTTCCGCGACGGCGACGGCCTCGTCGGGGGTCGAGGCTTCCGCTATGACCTCGATGTCGTCGTCGAGAGCGAACAGGGCGACCAGTCCGGCGCGGACGATGGGATGGTCGTCGACGACCAGGAGCCGGATCATGCGCGGCCCTCGAGAGCCAAGGAGACGCGCAGCGTGGTCCCCGTACCCGGGAGGGAACGGACGTCGAGGGTGCCGCCGAGCTGATCCACGCGCTCGCGCGTCGCGCGCAGTCCGAACGAGTCCGAACGGGCGGGGCGGTCGGCGTCCAGGCCGGCGTCGAACCCGCGGCCGTCGTCGGAGATCACGAACTCCAGGTCGCCGGGATTCAGGGTGAGGGCGATCGTCGCGGTGCGCGCATCGGCGTGCTGCACGACGTTCGACATCGCTCCCTGGGCGATCCGCAGCAGCGCGGTCTGCACGTGCATGGGGAGATCGACCGCCTCCGAGACGCGCACGTCGACGTCGAGTCCCTGCGTCGACCAGTGGTCGTCGGCCAGACGGCGGAGGGCCCCCGCGAGACCGTGGTCATCGAGGTCCGGGGGAGCGAGTTCGCGGATGAAGCGGCGCGCCTCGCCGAGGTTGTCTGCGGCGGTCTCACGGGCGAGGCGGATGTGCTCGATCCCCGGGCGCTCCGGATCCGTCCGCTCGGCGGCATGGAGCAGCATCTGGATGCTCGACAGCCCCTGCGCGAGCGTGTCGTGGATCTCCCGTGCGAGACGTGCGCGCTCCGCCAGCACTCCCGACTCGTGCTCGGTGGTCGCCAATCGGTCGCGGGTCGCGAGCAGTTCGCGCATGAGATCTTCCCGCTGCCGTGCCTCCTGAGCGAGGGCTTCGTAGCCGAGGCCGATCAGCAGGGCGACGCCGGCGCCGACGAGGGGCCCCACGACCCCGCCGACGGTCCATCCGCTGTGAAGACCGAGCGTGCAGATCGCCACCCCGGTCGCCAGGAGCAGGGCGAGCGTGCCCCATCGGCGCCCGAGCACGTGCAGGTAGAGGAAGAACAGGGGGAAGACCAGATACGCGGCCTCGGCGGTGAGGAAGACCAGGAGCACCCATTCGACGCTGACCGCCGCGAGCCACACACCCGTGAGCCAGCTCGAGCGAGAGGTCGAGCGAGCCAGCGCAGCCCCGCACCCGTATGTCGCCAGAAGCGCGACGGTGAGGGCGATCGCGGGGATGCTCGTCGGGGTCGGAGCGAGGAAGGCCCGCACGATGACGAGTCCGCACAGCGCGACGAACAGCAGGTGCAATCCCGTCCGCAACCCCGTGAAAACGGGCGTGAGCGGGGTGTGGGCCATGCCTCGAATCCTACGCTTCGGGGTGCGCACCGCATCGTCCGAAAGGACGATTCCGTCCCCCACCGAACGGCCGGTCAGGACCATGCACACGGCCGATGAGCGCGGACCCCCGAGACAGGAGAGTGGAAGCGTCGTCATTCCGACGACAGGAGAGGAACCCCGCATGTACATCGCCCTCCGCGACCTGCGCTTCGCCCGCGGACGATTCGTCCTGATCGGCACCGTCGTCGCGCTCATCACCGTCCTGGTCGGATTCCTCAGCGGACTGACCGGCGGCCTCGCGGTCCAGAACATCTCCGCCGTGGTCGGCATCCCCGGGGACCGCGTGGTCTTCGTCGATCCCGGTGCCGACGACGGCCCGAGCTTCGCCGAGTCACGAGTGACCGCGGAGCAGGCATCCGAGTGGGAATCCACCGCCGGTGTCGAATCCGTGCACCCCCTCGGCATCAGTCAGACCAGAGCGGAGTCGGAAGACACCGTCGCATCGATCGCCGTCTTCGGCGTGCAGCCCGACTTCGCACCGCAGTCGCCGGTCGCCTCCGGAGAGCTCGTGCTCTCGCGTCCCGCAGCGGACGAGCTCGGCGCGCACCTCGGCGACCCGGTAACGATCGCGGGCACCGCGTACACGGTCGTGGGTATCGGGGGAGACGACTGGTACAGTCACACGCCCGTCGTGCGGATGACCCTCGCGGATTGGCAGGCGTACGCGGAAGCGACCGGTGATCCGGATGCCTTCGCCACGGTGCTCGCGGTCACCGGTTCACCCGAGTGGGACGCGGCGGACAGCCGGATCGGCACTCGATCGACGACCATCGTCGGCTCTCTGACGGCGCTGAGCGCCTTCCGTTCGGAGATCGGGTCCCTGCTCCTCATGGTCGCGATGCTCTTCGGCATCTCGGCGCTGGTCATCGGCGCGTTCTTCACCGTGTGGACGATGCAGCGCACACCCGACATCGCGATCCTGAAGGCCCTCGGCGCCCGCACCTCGGTGCTCGTGCGCGATGCGCTCGGACAGGCGGCGCTGGTGCTCGTGGTGGGCATCGGCGCCGGGATCGGCGTCGTGTCGATCCTCGGGGCTCTTGCGGGTGCCGCGCTGCCGTTCCTCCTGAGTCCGCTCACCACCGTGCTTCCGGCCGTGCTCATGATCGTTCTCGGTCTCGCCGGCGCCGCGTTCGCCCTCCGTTCCGTCACCTCCGCCGACCCCCTCACCGCACTTGGGAGCAACCGATGATCCGCCTCGAAGACATCACCCTCACCTTCCCAGACGGAAGTGATCGCATCACCGCCGTCGACCACGTCACGCTCTCGTCGTCCCCGGGCGAGGTGACGGCGATCACCGGGCCGAGCGGCTCGGGCAAGTCGAGCCTGCTGGCGGTCGCGGCCACGCTGATCCGGCCGGACTCCGGTCGTGTCGTGATCGACGGCGTCGATGCCACGACCCTGACGGCAGATCGGGCGTCCGAACTGCGCCGCACGTCCATCGGGATCGTCTTCCAGCAATCGAATCTTCTCCCGTCCCTGACCGCTCACGAGCAACTCGTGGTCATGAACGAGCTCGGTGGCGATCGTCCGCGGCGACGCCGTGCGGCCACGACCCGACGTGCCGAATCGCTCCTCAGGGATGTCGGCCTCGCGGAGCACCTCGACAAGCGTCCGCACCAGCTCTCGGGAGGACAGCGTCAGCGCGTGAACATCGCGCGTGCGCTGATGAACGAACCGAGCGTGCTCCTCATCGACGAACCGACCAGCGCACTCGACCAGGAGCGCGGCGCGAGCATCATCGACCTCCTGCTGCGTCTGACCGACGAGCGGCGCACGTCGACGCTGCTCGTCACCCACGATCTCGTCCATCTGCCACGGATGCACTCCGTGGTCCAGCTCGTCGACGGACGTATCGATCACCCGGCCGCGGTCACGCGCTGACTGGCTCTTGCGCACTCCCGTCCCGCGACGCACCATCGGAGCATGACCAAGTACCTGATCTCGTTCCCCGCCGAAGCGATGGATCTGACGGAGGAGGAGTTCCCGGAAGTCGTCGAGACCTCGCACGCCGTGATCGACGAGGCCAAGGCCGCGGGCGTCTACGTCTTCGGCGGCGGGATCGACGAGGACGTGGCTCCGGTGCTCGTGACCGGTCGCGGTGCCGTGAGCGACGAGACGTACCCCGGGTCGCGGATCACCGGAGGATTCCTCGTCCTCGAGCTGCCCACGCGAGCGGATGCCGTCGACTGGGCGTCGCGCGTCGCGCACGCATGCCGGTGCCCTCAGGAGCTCCGGGAGTTCGGGTACGACCCGGCGAGCTGACCAGCCTCGGCCCGGGCGTGACAGGCTGGGACCATGAACTCCGCGGTCGATCCCCTCTCCTACGATCTCGACGGCGTGCGCGACCGGGCGCTGCGCGAGCGAGGGGGCGCCGTCGACGACAGCATCCCGGAACTCGCCGATGCCGACCCCGACCTGTTGGGCATCGCGCTCCTCACGCTCGACGGCGAGACGAGGGCGACCGCTCAGGCCAACGTGCAGATCAGCATCCAATCCGCCGTCAAGCCGTTCCTCTTCGCCCTGGCGCTCCAGGACCATGGACCCGCGGCTCTCGACCGTCTGGGCATCGAGCCGACGGGGGAGGCCTTCGACGCGATCAAGCTGGAGAGCGGCACCGGCCGCCCGCCCAACCCGATGGTCAACGCCGGGGCGCTGCTCACCTCGGCGCTGGTGGACGGCGCGGATGCCGCCGCCAGGAGTCGACGGATCCTCGCGGGACTGTCGGCTTTCGCGGGTCGTGACCTGAGCGTCTCCGAGAGCGTCGCCGAGAGCGAGCACCTGCTCGGTGATCGCAATCACGCGCTCGCTCACCTGATGCGCTCGGAGGGCACGCTGCAGGTCGGCGCCGACGAGGCGGTCGCCGTCTACGCCCGCGCGTGCGCCGTTCTCGTCGACGCGCGCGACCTGGCGGCCATGGGCGCCACGCTCGCCGCCGGAGGGCGGAACCCCCTCACCGGCGTCGAGGTCGTGGGGGCGGACGTGGCACGCGACGTCGTCTCGGTCATGGCGACCTGCGGCGTGTACGACGGGTCGGGGAGGTGGATGCGCCAGGTCGGTGTGCCGGCGAAGTCGAGCGTGTCCGGCGCGATCGTCCTCGCGGTGCCGGCGGCGCTGGGAGCGGCCGTGGTGAGTCCGCCACTCGACGAGCAGGGGACCAGCGTGCGCGGACATCACGTGAGCGAGGTCCTGAGCCGGGAGCTCGGCCTCCACGCGTTCGCGATGCCGCGCGGGTGACGCCGCTGCAGAACGAAAGAGCGCCCCGCCCGGCCGAAGCCGGTGGGGCGCTCTTCTCGATCCGGGATCAGACGCCGAAGTACAGCTCGTATTCGAACGGGTGCGGGCGCTGCGCCATCGGGAGGATCTCGTTCTCGTACTTATACGAGATCCAGGTCTCGATGAGCTCCTTGGTGAACACGCCGCCCTCGAGGAGGAACTGGTGGTCGGCCGCGAGAGCGTCGAGCGAGTCGAGCAGCGAGTTCGGCACCTGCGGGATGCCCTTGGCCTCCTCGGGCGGAAGCTCGTAGAGGTCCTTGTCGACGGGCTCGTGCGGCTCGGTGCGGTTCTTGATGCCGTCGAGGCCGGCCATGAGCTGCGCGGCGAAGGCCAGGTACGGGTTACCCGAGGCATCCGGCGCGCGGAACTCGATGCGCTTGGCCTTGGGGTTGGAGCCGGTGATCGGGATGCGGATCGCGGCGGAGCGGTTGCCGGCCGAGTAGACCAGGTTGACCGGCGCCTCGAAGCCCTTGACCAGACGGTGGTAGCTGTTCAGCGTCGGGTTGGTGAAGGCGAGCAGGGCCGGCGCGTGCGCCAGGATGCCACCGATGTACCAGCGCGCGATGTCGCTGAGCTGGCCGTAGCCCGCCTCGTCGTAGAACAGCGGCTTACCGTCGTTCCAGAGCGACTGGTGCGTGTGCATGCCGGAGCCGTTGTCGCCGTAGAGCGGCTTGGGCATGAAGGTCGCGACCTTGCCCCACTCGTTGGCGGTGTTCTTGACGATGTACTTGAACTTCAGGATGTCGTCGGCCGCGTGCACCATCGTGTCGAAGCGGTAGTTGATCTCCTGCTGACCCGCGGTGCCCACCTCGTGGTGCGAGCGCTCGAGGATGAAGCCGGCGTCGATCAGCTTGAGCGTGATGTCGTCGCGCAGGTCGGCCGTCTTGTCGACCGGGCTGACGGGGAAGTAGCCGCCCTTGTACGGGGTCTTGTTGGCGAGGTTGCCGCCCTCTTCCTCGCGACCGGTGTTCCACGCGGCCTCTTCGGAGTCGACCTTGTAGAAGCTCTCACCGGCGGTGACGGAGTAGCGCACGTCGTCGAAGATGTAGAACTCGGCCTCGGGGGCGAAGAACGCGGTGTCGGCGATGCCGGTGGAGGCGAGGTACTTCTCGGCCTTCTTGGCGACCTGACGCGGGTCCTTCGAGTAGATCTCACCCGTGCGCGGGTTGTAGATGTCGAAGATCATCACGAGGGTGCTCGCCTCGCGGAAGGGGTCGATGTACGCGGTGGTGACATCGGGGATGAGCTGCATGTCGGACTCGTGGATGCTGGCGAAGCCGCGGATCGAGGAGCCGTCGAACAGCTGCCCCTCGGTGAAGAACGCCTCGTCGACCGTCGATGCAGGAATGTTGAAGTGCTGCTGCACACCGGGGAGATCGGTGAAACGGATGTCAAGGAACTTGACGTCGTTCTCCTTGATGTAGCTCAGAACCTCGGACGAATCTTTGAACATGTACGACTCCTGTAAGACGGATCGATGGCTTCGGGGCCACTCGCAGAGTACGGTCGGGGGATTTCTCCACGGTATCGACTTTGTTTCGGGCGTGTTACAGCGCCTCGCCGGTCGGAGCGCATATCGGCCCTCGGTAGGCTGGGATGGTGACGGATGCTGTGAACGCTTACCCCGGTGAACGCCTCGGACTGCCCGCGTCGGGCACGGGGAGCGTCGGCCGCCTCGGACGACGCATCGGAGCGCTCCTGATCGATTACGTCGCGGCGACGATCATCGCCACCGCGTTCCTCGGTTTCGACCAGTTCGCCCTGCCCGCCGAGGCGGGACTCAGCCAGTTCGGCCCGATGGCTGTGTTCGCCCTGCTGCAGATCCTCTTCATCCCCACGGCGGGAGGAAGCCCCGGGCACCGCATCCTCGGGATGCGCGTAGTGCGCCTCGACGGCGGCTGGGTGGGCCTGTGGCGACCGATCGTGCGCACGGCGCTGCTCATCGTCGTGATCCCCGCGGTGATCTTCGATGCCGACCAGCGCGGACTCCACGACAAGGTCGTGGGCACGGTGCTGATCCGCACCTGAGCGGTCAGATCCTGCCGCGGTTCCGGCGACGGGCCTCACGCGGCGCCCGGCCCCCGAGGAACGATCGCGCGGGGTCGACCGAGAACCCTTGCCGGAGCGCCTCCCGGCCGATGAGCATGCGGAAGCCCATCTCGTCGCGGTTGCTCAGCGTGACCTCCGCCAGCACCTCGCGGTCGACGAGGCGGATGAGGAGCTCCACCACGAGGCGCTCCTGCGCGTGGCCGGAGGAGCTGCGCACCGCGCGGCGGTCGTGCACGGGGGACTCGACGACGACGGCATCCGCCTGACTGTCCTGCCAGGGCTTCACCTTGAATCTGACCCACGGCGCGCCGTCCTGATCGAACTCGTGGATGTCGAACGCGTGGAGCGATGAAGTACGTGCGCCGGTGTCGATCTTGGCCTTGATCCAGTCCACGCCGAGATCGGGCAGGCTCACCCATTCTCGCCACCCCGTAAGAGTGTTTGAATGGGATGTCTTCGTCACCCGACCATCCTGGCAGGAAATCTTCGTGAAGCTCGCAGTGCTCTCCCGTGCGCCCCAGGCGTACTCCACCCAGCGCCTCCGTGCCGCCGCGCTCCAGCGCGGGCACAACGTCAAGGTGCTGAACACGTTGCGCTTCGCGATCGACCTCACCGCGGACGAACCCGACCTGCACTATCGGGGGCGTCAGCTCAGCGATTACGACGCGATCCTGCCGCGCATCGGCAACTCGATCACGTACTTCGGCACCGCCGTCGTGCGGCAGTTCGAGCAGATGGACGTCTACACCCCGAACACCGCCAACGGAATCTCGAGCGCCCGTGACAAGCTGCGCGCGAACCAGATCCTGTCGCGGCACAACATCGCTATGCCGCCCACCGCCTTCGTGCGCAACCGCGCCGACGTGCGCCCGGCCATCGAGCGCGTCGGCGGGGCTCCCGTCGTCATCAAGCTCCTGGAGGGCACGCAGGGGATCGGCGTGATCCTCGCCCCGCAGGTCAAGGTGGCGGAGGCGATCATCGAGACGCTGCACTCCACGAAGCAGAACGTGCTGATCCAGAAGTTCATCGCCGAGAGCCGGGGCCGCGACATCCGCGCGCTCGTCGTCGGCGATCGCGTCGTCGCGGCGATGCGCCGTTCGGCGGCCGGCGACGAGTTCCGATCGAACGTGCACCGTGGCGGATCGGTCGAGGCGGTCGAGCTCGATCCGGTGTACGAGCGCGCCGCCGTCCGGTCCGCTCAGATCATGGGCCTGCGCGTCGCCGGCGTCGACATGCTCGAGGGTGATGACGGCCCTCTCGTGATGGAGGTGAACTCCTCGCCGGGTCTCCAGGGCATCGAGACGGCGACCAAGCTCGACGTCGCGGGAGCGATCATCGACTACATCGCCGGACAGGTCGCGTTCCCCGAGATCGATGTGCGTCAGCGCCTCACGGTCTCCACCGGGTACGGCGTCGCCGAGCTCATGGTGCACGGCGCCGTCGACCTCGTGGGCAAGACGCTCGGCGAGGCGGGCCTGTGGGAGCGCGACATCACCGTGCTGACGCTGCACCGCGGGGTGACGGTGATCCCCAACCCGCGCAAGCACGTCGTGCTCGAGGCCGATGACCGGCTGTTCTGCTTCGGGAAGCTCGACGAGATGCGCTCGATGGTGCCCGAGCGTCGCCGCCGGCGCGCCAAGGTGCGGCGTCTGCCTCGCCAGCCCCTCTCGGAATGAGAGAAGCGCGGCCGTCCCCCGGAGGGGAACGGCCGCGCTTCGTCTTTCTTCGGCTGTCGGCGCTCAGCGCGGACGCTGGGCGCGCACCTTGGTCGGGTCGATCCCCTTCGGGATCGGCAGCGACGACAGCGACTGCGACACCGACTCGATGCGGCGGATGACGGCGGCCATCGTGGCCTTGTCGATCGCCTTCGGGATCTTCTTGATCGTCTTGGCAAGGTCGGAGATCGCGACCTCGTCATCGCCGTGTCCGACGTAGAGCACCGTGACGGGCACGCCGTTGGCGACGCGCTGGGCCTTGCTGCGCTCCTCGTTGATCAGACGGGTGAGGCGTCCGCGCGCGCCCTCGCCGACGACGACGATGCCGCCGCGGCCGACCGCGCGGTAGACGGCCTCCTGGGTCTTGGGGTTGATGCCGACCGGGGTGTCGGATGCCTGCCAGCGGCGTCCGAGGCTGGTGCTGATGACGTGGCCGGTGGCGCCGGGCATGCCGTCGATCTTCGTGTACATCGCCGAGGTCGACAGGCGCGTCATGAGGAACATCGCGGCGAGGACGCCGAGCATGAGTCCGGTGATGCCCCAGAGCAGAAGAGTCCACCACTGCAGCGGGGGGATCAGGTACCCGACGACGAGTCCGATGAGGATGCCGCCGATGAGGATCGCGAGCTGCGCCCAGGGCAGCCAGGGGTACGCCTCCTTGGTGAACCTGAAGAGGGACTTGATCTGGGAGAAGAACCCAGGACGCTTCTCGGGTTCGGGAGTCTTTGCCATAGGGACAAGCCTACCGAGTCCCCGGTGCCGCTGATGCCGTCGTTCGCGCCGAGCGGAGCGCGATCGTCAGGGCGTCGACCGCTCCTGCACAGAGCGCGGATCGTGCGGATCCATCCCCATCAGCCCGTTTCCCGCTCTCGAGCCCTGGGCAGTGCGCTGTCATGGGGACATGACAGATGACGCAGCCGGCACCCCGAGGCCACCGCTCGTGCCGGATGCGCACCGGGTCGTCCGCTCGCTCGACGCGGCGGAGACTCCGTTCGGCGGACTGCTCGTCACCCGCGGGGAGGGCGTGGCGGTGCAGGTGGATGCCGGGGCGCTGGCGGGATGGGCCGGCTGGGGTTTCGCCGGCGCCGAGCACATCGCCGCACCGCTCGACGTCGTGCGGCGTCGCGACGGGCACGACGTGCTGCTGCCGTGGTGCACGGAGAGGGTGACGAGCCTTCTCGCGCGTCGACACGTCGTCGACGAGCATCTGTCGCTGGGGGAGTGCAGCACGCTCGTGGCGAGCGTGCTGCGGGGGATCGACGAACTCGGGGAGCCGGGGGCACGCGAGAGCGGCACCTGGTGGGTCACCGGGGAGGGACGCCCCGTGTTCGTCGTCGGGGAGGGGGAGGCCGCGTGCGCGGGCGCGGCGCGTGTGGTCGAGCTCGTCGCGGAGGGGTGCCGCGACAGGGGAATGGGGCGCGTCCTCGCCCAGGTGCAGATGGGGCTGCATCTGGGTGAGGCGCAGCCACGCGTACCGCAACGTCGGATCGAGGAGTGGGAGGAGGCTCTCCTGCAGATCGCGTCACCGCGCCCGTTGCGGTGCGACGTGCTCACGCCCGAGCGCGCGCGAGACGTCGCCCGAGCGGCGAACGCCCGTCCGAGCGAGCGGCAGGCACTGGGGCGCCGAGCAATCGCGGGGACCGGATCGGTGGAGTCGCGTCGGGCGAGAAGGGCGGAGCGGCCCAGGCTCGTCGGTGAGGCGCTCGGAGCGCTCCGGGGGAGCGTCGCGGAGACGGTGCGGCGCGTCGCTCGTGCCTTACCGGATCGGGACCCGCGGTCCTTGGCCGGACGCCCGGCCTCTCCGTCAGCGAGTGGCACACGGAATCGAACCGACGAGCGGGTCGGGCCCCGCTCACGTCGTCGGAGCCTTCTCATCGCCGCTGCGGCGGCGGTCGCGGTGCTGGTGGGCGGCCTGCTGTGGCCCGGCGGCGAGTCGGGGGAGGGTGCCGAAGGGCACGGCGCTCCGTCTCGGACGGCGCCCGAGAGTGCGACGGCCGCGGAGCCGGCGACCGCAGACGAGACGGCGGGGGCTCCGAGCCCGACGCCGGCGGCCGAGGATCTCGGAACGACTACCCCCGCGTCCGACGAGACGGCGGTTACGGCGGCTGCATCGCTGCTCGTCGGAGCAGCCGCCTGCGTCGAAGCCGAGGCCCCATCGTGTCCGGACGTGATCGCCGAGGGATCGACGGTCGATGTCGTGGAGCTGGGCGAGATCGCCGGCACCGAACCCGCCATCACTCCGGTCGACGAGTACGGCGACGTCGCGGTGATCCGTGCGGAGTCTCCGGCGGCACCGCGCATTCTCGTCCTCGTGCGGATGAACGAGAAATGGCTGGTCCGCGACGTGTACGACGTCGCGGACCAGCCATCATGAGGCGTCGGTCGTCAGGCTCCGAGCTGAGCGGCGAACTGCGCCGACTCGAGGCGGGCCTTCACCGCACCGAGGAAGCGGGCTGCGTCCGCGCCATCGATGATGCGGTGGTCGTACGAGAGCGCGAGGTACACGTACGAGCGGATCGCGATAGCGTCCGAACCGCCGACCTTGACCAGGCCGGGGCGCTTGACGACCGTTCCCGTTCCGAGGATCGCCGACTGCGGCAGGAAGACGACGGGGGTGTCGAAGAGCGCGCCGCGCGAACCGGTGTTCGTCAGCGTGAACGTGCCGCCGGCGAGTTCGTCGGGCTTCAGCTTGTTGTCGCGCGTGCGGGCGGCGAGATCGGCGATCTCGTGCGCGATCTCCGCGATGTTCTTCGACGCGGCGTCGCGCAGAACCGGGGTCAGCAGGCCACGCTCGGTGTCGACGGCGATCGAGAGGTTCTCGGTCGCCGGGTACACGATCTGGTCGCCGTCGACCGTGGAGTTCACGATCGGGAAGGCGCGCAGCGCCTCAGCGGCGGCCAGAGCGAAGAACGGCAGGAACGAGAGCTTGTCACCGGTCTTCTGCAGGAACGACGCCTTCACGCTGTCGCGGTAATCCGCGAGAGCCGTGACGTCGACCTCCACGACGGTGGTCAGCTGCGCCGTCTGCTGCATCGAGGCGACAGCGCGCTCCGCCAGCACCTTGCGCAGGCGCGACATGGGCTGGGTCGTGCCGCGCAGCGGCGACACCTCCAGAGGAGCGGGTGCGGCGGGAGCCGCGGCGGCCGGAGTGGAGCCGACCGACTCGGCGGCCTTCAGCACGTCTTCCTTGCGGATACGTCCGCCGACGCCGGTGCCGGTCACGGAGGCGAGGTCGACACCCTGCTGCGAAGCCAGGCGGCGCACCAGCGGGGTGACGTACAGGTTGTCGTTCTCGGCGGCCGGAGCCGGGGCCGCAGCCGGTGCCGGAGCGGCAGCAGGTGCCGGAGCGGCAGCAGGTGACGGAGCGGCAGCAGGTGCGGGGGCAGCGGCCGGTGCCGGTGCAGCCGCGGGCGCCGGGGCGGCGGCCTCGGGTGCGGGAGCGGCGGCCTCGGGTGCGGCCGGCGCAGCGGTGGGAGCGGCGCCCGATCCGATGCGGGCGAGCACGGCACCGACAGAGATCGTCTCGTCCTCTGCGGCGAGGATCTCCTGCAGAACACCGGCGACGGGCGACGGGATCTCGGTGTCGACCTTGTCGGTCGAGATCTCGAGAAGGGCCTCATCGACGGCGACCTCGTCGCCGACCTGCTTCAGCCAGCGGGTGACGGTGCCCTCGGTCACGCTCTCGCCGAGTTCGGGCAGGACGATGTCCTTGGCGTCGCCGGCCGGAGCAGCGGCGGCGGGAGCGGCCTCTGCGGCCGGAGCGGCCTCCGCGGCAGGAGCGGGCTCTGCGGCGGGAGCGGCGGCCTCGGCCGGAGCGGCCTCGGCAGCGGGAGCTGCGGCTTCGGGGGCGTCGTCCGCCGGTGCGGACGTGCTGCCGTCGCCGATGCGGGCGAGCAGGGCGCCGACCTCGACGGTCTCGTCCTCGGCGACCAGGATCTCCTCGATCACGCCGGTGACCGGCGAGGGGATCTCGGTGTCGACCTTGTCGGTCGAGATCTCGAGCAGGCCCTCGTCCGCCTGCACAGTGTCACCCACCTGCTTGAGCCAGCGGGTGACCGTACCCTCTGTAACGCTCTCTCCGAGCGGGGGGAGGATAACGGATGTGCTCATGACGGAGTCTCCTTCAGAAAGTTGTTCAAACGCTTGTCTAGCTTAGTGACCCTGGGCACCGGTTGGTGTTCAGAGGGCGTGCAGGGGTTTGCCCGCGAGGGCGAGGAAGGCTTCTCCGAGCGCTTCGCTCTGCGTCGGATGCGCGTGGATGAGGGGAGCGATGTCCTCGGGGTGGGCCTCCCACGCGACGGCCAGCTGGCCCTCGGTGATCAGCTCGCCGACGCGATCTCCCAGCAGGTGCACGCCGAGGACGGGCCCGTCCTTTCGGCGCACGACCTTGACCAGGCCGCCGGTGCCGATGATCTCGCTCTTGCCGTTGCCGGCGAGGTTGTACTCGTACGAGACGATCCCATCCGCACCGTGCTCGGCGATCGCGGCCTCCTCCGTCACGCCCACCGAGGCGACCTCGGGGCTGGAGTAGGTGACCTTGGGGATCTGGCTGTCGGGAACGTTCACGGGTGACAGGCCTGCGATCCGCTCCGCGACCGCGATTCCCTGCTGGAATCCGCGGTGCGCGAGCTGCAGGCCCGGCACGATGTCGCCGACGGCCCACACCCCCGGAACGCCGGTGCGCAGGTCGTTGTCGACGGTGACGAATCCGCGATCGAGCACCACACCGGCTTCTTCGAAGCCGAGATCGGCGGTCACCGGGCCTCGGCCGACCGCGACGAGCAGGTAGTCCGCGGTGAACTCCTTGCCGTCCTCGAGGGTCACGGTCACGGAGGCGTCGTCCTGGGTCGCGGTCTGGAAGCGGATGCCGAGCGAGTACTGGATCCCGCGGCGCCGGAAGGCGCGCTCGAGGCCCTTGCTCATCGCGATGTCCTCGTTCGGGACGAGATGGGGCAGAGCTTCGATGATGGTCACGTCGGCGCCGAACGAGCGCCACACGCTCGCGAACTCGACGCCGATGACGCCACCGCCGAGAATGAGAACGCTCTTCGGAACCTCATCGAGGGCGAGTGCGTGCTCGCTCGTGAGGATGCGCCCGCCGATCTCGAGCCCGGGGAGCGTGCGGCTGTACGAGCCCGTCGCGAGAACGACGTCAGCGCCGACGTAGACATCGTCCCCGACGCTCACGCTGCGATCGGCGTTCAGCCGCCCCGTGCCCGCCACGGTCGTGATGCCCCGGGCCTTGACGAGGCCTTCGAGGCCCTTGAACTTCTTCGCGACGATGCCTTCACGGTAGGCGCGGACGCCCGCGGTGTCGATTCCGTCGAACGACGCCGTCACACCGACTGCGGCCGCGTCACGCACGTGCTCCGCAACCTCGGCGGCGTGCAGCAGCGCCTTGGTCGGGATGCATCCGCGGTGCAGGCAGGTGCCGCCGACCTTGTCCTTCTCGATCAGGGCGACGGACTTGCCGAGCTCGCTCGCGCGCAGCGCGGCCGCATAGCCGCCGCTGCCGCCGCCCAGGACCACGATGTCGAAGGTGTGCGTCGTCATGTCAGGCCTCCTGTGCCGATGCGGCCGCGAAGGCGACGATCGACCGGACCATCGCCCCGGTCGGGCCCTTCTCGGTGAATCCGAACGGCGCGCTGCCGTTCTCGCCGGAACCGGCGATGTCGAGGTGCACCCAGGGGATGCGCGGAGCGTCCGCATCGTCGGAGACGCGTCCGACGAATCGACGGAGGAACAGCCCCGCGAACGAGGCGCCCGCCGCGCGGTCGCTCATGTTCGCATTGATGAGATCGGCGATGGGCGAGTCGAGGGAATCCTCCATGTAGTCCGGCAGCGGCATCCGCCAGGCCGGCTCGTCGACGGACGCGGCCGCCGCGAGGAATCGGGTCACGGCGTCGTCGTCGCCCATGACGCCGGTGTGGCGGTGCCCGAGAGCCATGACGATCGCACCGGTGAGGGTGGCGACGTCGATGATCACGTCGGGGTTCTCCCGGCTCGCGGCGACGAGCCCGTCGGCCATGACCAGGCGTCCCTCGGCGTCCGTGTTGAGCACCTCGACCGTGGTGCCGTCGAGCATCCGCAGCACGTCACCGGGGCGCGTCGCCCGGCCGGAGGGCATGTTGTCGGCGATGCAGAGCCACGCGGTGACCCGCACGGGGAGCTCCAGCGTCGCGATCGCGCGGAGCGCCGCGAGGCTGGTGGCGGCACCCGCCATGTCGAACTTCATCCCGACCATCGATGCCGCGGGCTTCAGCGAGAGGCCGCCCGTGTCGAAGGTGATGCCCTTGCCGACCAGGGCGATGTGCTGCGTCGCGCCGGCGGGGGAGTAGTCGAGGCGCACGAGGCGCGGCGGGCGGTCGGACCCCTGTCCGACGCCCAGGATGCCGCCGTAGCCCTGCTCCGTCAGAGCCGACTCGTCGAGGATCTCGACGGTGACGTCGAGGTCGGCGACGCTGTCGACCGCGCTCTGGGCGAGATCGGCCGGGCTCTGCCACTCGGCCGGGACGTTCACGAGATCCTTGACCAGCGCCACGGCATCGCCCGTGGCCTGGATCCGGGCGACCGACGCGTCGTCGAGCGCACCGTGCAGGACGACGGCGGAGGCCCGGACGGCGGGCTTCTTGGAGCGGTAGCCGTCGAAGCGGTGGCCGCCCAGAACGGCGCCTTCCGCCGCCGCCTCGGCGTACTCCTCCAGGCCGGGTGCCAGCGCCAGCGAGACCGTTTCGAACCCGGTCAGCGAACGCAGGGCGGCGCCCGCGGCGTTCCGCACGGCTTCGGCCGACGGGGTGGCTCCGATGCCGACCACGGCGAACGGCAGGCTCGTCACCTCGGGGGCGTGCACCCGTACGAAGGCGGACGCCGAACCGGTGAAGCCCACCGCCGCGAGGGCCTCGGCGAGTCCGGGATACGACTCGAGCGACGTCGCCGCATCGGCGAGATCGGGCACGACGAGCACTGCGGCATCGGCAGCGCTTCCGGGGAACTGATCGGGGGTGTGCGAGAGCACGGGAAGCGTCATGTTCTCCATCCTAGGCAAGCTGCAGGCGGCGCGGGCGCGGACGGGCGGGGGTGTGTTCGCTCTCAGCAAGACCCCGCCAGCCCCTGCGCGCCGCCGTGCTCGTAGCATGGAGGAATGCCCTTCTCCGGTGAGATCCACGAACGAGTCGCGAACGCTCCGGCGGTGCCGCCCGGACTTCCGCTGGTCATGCTGCTGACCGGCTTCACCGATGCGGGCAACGCCGTCTCCGGACTCATCGAGCACCTCCGCGAGACCGCCGACCCGCAGCCCGTCGTGGTGTTCGACAACGACGTGCTGCTCGACTACCGCGCCCGCCGTCCGGTGATCTCGTTCGATCAGGATCACCTGACGCAGTTCCGCCCCGCCAAGCTCGAGCTCTCCCTCGCGACCGACGCCCTCGGGCAGCCGTTCCTGCTGCTCGCCGGATACGAGCCCGACTTCGCGTGGAACGCCTTCGCCCGCACGGTGCTCGACCTCGCCACAGAGTTCGAGGTCTCCGGACTGAACTGGGTGCACTCGATCGCGATGCCGGTGCCGCACACGCGCCCGATCGGAACCACCGTCAGCGGCAACCGTCGCGACCTCAGCGTCGTGCACTCGGTGTGGCGCCCGCGCACCCAGGTGCCGGCGACGGCCGGCCACCTCCTGGAGTTCCGTTTCGCGGAGCGCGGCGATCGCGCCGTCGGGTTCGTGCTGCTCGTGCCGCACTACCTCGCCGAGACCGAGAACCCGAACGCCGTGATCGCGGCGGCCGAGAAGCTCATGGCGTCGACCGGGCTCGTGCTCATGCTCGACGAGATCCAGGAACGCCGCGAGGACTACCTCGCCAAGATCGACGAGCAGGTGATCGGCAACGAGGAACTGCAGCAGATGGTGCACAACCTCGAGCGTCGCTACGACGCCTACATGGCCGGCCGCAACCCCGAGGACGGCAGCTACGACGAGGGCGGCTTCAACGAGCGCGACCTCCCCAGCGCCGACGAGCTCGCCGCCGAACTCGAGCGCTACCTCGCCTCTCGGCCGTCGGGAGACGACGACAAGTCGGGGCGCGGGTGACGTTCGACGCGACGATCTCGGCGCGAATGCACCCGCATCCTTCTGCGTGTGCGATACTGGGTGTCTGACCCGTTGTCAATCGTTCCTTCCGGGGAGCGGACTTGACAAGGGTCTTACTAGTGTCCGAAATGTCCCGGAGGGGCTCTGCCGCTCCGTGAAAGGCGAAACGTGACTCCTGCCACGACCAACAAATCCCGGACGAAGAAGACTGCCGACGACGCCGACCTCGACGTGAAGGCCGAGGTCGAAGAGAAGGCTGCTCCGAAGACCGCCGCCAAGCGCGCGGCCGCGAAGCGCGCTCCGGTCAAGAAGAAGAAGGCGGACGACGTCGTCGAAGAAGACGAGGCCCCCGCCGCCGCGAACGACGATGCCTCGGGCGACGACGAGGACGACGACGACAGCAAGCCGAAGTTCACCGAGCCGCTGCCGACCGGCGCGATCGTCATCTCGTCGAACGACGACGAGGACGTCCCGGTCTACTCGACGCAGATCACCGGCGCGACGGCCGACCCTGTCAAGGATTACCTCAAGCAGATCGGAAAGGTCGCGCTGCTGAACGCGGCCGAAGAGGTCGAGCTCGCGATGCGCATCGAGGCGGGTCTCTTCGCCGAAGAGAAGCTGTCGGCGATGACCGCTGCCGAGAAGACGAGCCAGCTCGGACTCGACCTGCAGTGGGTCGCCCGCGACGGTCAGCGCGCGAAGAGCCACTTGCTCGGCGCCAACCTCCGTCTCGTCGTCTCGCTCGCCAAGCGCTACACCGGCCGCGGCATGCAGTTCCTGGATCTCATCCAGGAGGGCAACCTGGGTCTCATCCGCGCGGTCGAGAAGTTCGACTACACCAAGGGCTTCAAGTTCTCGACGTACGCCACCTGGTGGATCCGTCAGGCGATCACCCGTGCCATGGCCGACCAGGCCCGCACCATCCGCATCCCGGTGCACATGGTCGAGGTCATCAACAAGCTCGCCCGCGTCCAGCGCCAGATGCTGCAGGATCTCGGACGCGAACCCACCCCCGAAGAGCTCAGCCGCGAACTCGACATGACGCCCGAGAAGGTCGTCGAGGTGCAGAAGTACGGGCGCGAGCCCATCTCGCTGCACACCCCGCTGGGTGAAGACGGCGACAGCGAGTTCGGTGACCTCATCGAGGACACCGAGGCCGTGGTCCCCGCCGACGCGGTGGGCTTCACGATGCTGCAGCGCCAGCTGGAGCAGCTGCTCGACTCGCTGTCCGAGCGTGAGGCGGGTGTCATCCGCATGCGCTTCGGCCTCGGCGACGGTCAGCCCAAGACGCTCGACCAGATCGGCGACACCTTCGGCGTGACGCGTGAGCGCATCCGTCAGATCGAGTCCAAGACGATGGCGAAGCTGCGCCACCCGAGCCGCTCGCAGTCGCTGCGGGACTACCTCGAGTGATGCAGGCGAACGAGGGCAAGGCGCTCGAGACCAGCGTCGACGGGAAGACGTTCGCGCGCATTCCGCTGCGCACGCGCGTCGTGATGCCGGACGACGACATCGACCAGGTCATCACGGAGTACGCGGCGTCCGCCGTGCAGCCGGGTGATCTGCTCTTCGTCACCGAGAAGATCGTGGCGATCACGCAGGGGCGCTCGTACCGTCTCGACGAGATCCAGCCGCGCAAGCTCGCACTCTTCCTGTCGAAGTACGTCACCCGCACCCCCTACGGGATCGGACTCGGCATGCCGGAGACGATGGAGATGGCACTGCGCGAGTGCGGAACCCCGCGCATCCTCTTCGCCGCCGCGGTGTCCGCAGTGACGAAGGCGTTCGGCCGACGCGGTGACTTCTACCGCATCGCCGGCGACAAGGCGCGCGCGATCGACGGCCCCACCAAGCACACGATCCCGCCCTACAACCAGGCGGTCGTGCTCGGGCCGAAGAACCCGCGAGAGGTCGCTGCACGCCTCAAGACGCTGCTGGGCGGCACGGCGGAGGTCGCCGTCGTCGACATCAACGACATCGGCGGGAACATCCTCGGATCGACCCTCGACAAGGACGGCGAACGTCGGCTCGTCAAGATCCTCGGCGACAACCCGCTCGGCCAGGGCCTGGAGTCCACTCCGTTGGGCATCGTCCGCGAGATCTGACCGGTCGCGAGAACGACACGGAAAGGGCCCCGGATGCTTCGGCATCCGGGGCCCTTTCGTCTGCGTCTCAGAAGCCGATGACCTCGCGGTAGCGCGGCTTGTGTCCGGTGCGGATGCCGGTGACGCTCGGCTTGTTCTCGTACACGCCGGCACCCCAGTTGCCCTCGACGAGCACGGGGCCGTCGGGGGAGACGACGATGTCCCAGCCCACGTACTGCACCTGCGGGACGACGCGCGCGACCTGATCGATGAAGGCGCGCACCTCGTCCATGTAGGGGAGCTGGAAGTCGGCGATCCGGAAGCCCGAGTCGGGGTGCGTCTCGTGCACATGGCCGTGCGAGTCGTAGCCGGCGCCCACGGCGTGGCCGTTCTCGTCGAGCATCGTGTAGAAGCCGCCGAAGGTCATCTGGTCGCTGACCGCCCCGCGGCCGAACTTCTGCGCCATCGCTAGGATGTGCGCCTTCTCGCCGTCGAAGAACGCCGTGATCCGCGTGGTGTTGACGGTGCCGGGGCAGACCGCGGCGAGGGCGTCGTGCTGACGGATGACCTCTTCGATGAGGAGTTCGCCCCTGTTGAGGAGTCCGCGGTGGAACTCGTCCCAGTCCTCGATGTCGGCCGCGTGGTATCGGTGCACACCGGTGCCGGCCTGGCCGACCGGCTCCTTGGTGACGATCGTGCCGAGACGCTGCGTGAGTTCGCGCACGGCGTCGGCGTTGCCCTCCTCGACCACCAGCCACTCCCGGTGCAGGTGGGCGGAGAAGTGCTTGTCGAACTCGACCTTGTCCTGGAAGATCCATCGGAAGTCCGGGTGGTCGTAGCGCTGCGAGAGCTGGTTGGAGACGGGGTGGGTCATGTACGTCTCGCGCTCCGCGCGGGTCAGCATCGCGAAGTCGTAGTCGATGTAGTCCTGGAACCCGACGTTGTGCCGTGCTGCCGACCAGAGCATGTCGACGACGATCGCGGGCACGGCCTTGTGGTGCTGCTCCGACGCCTCTTTCGCGCGTTCGACGACCGATCCGACGTCGATGCGTCGTGCGCGTCCGATCAGGTAGCGGATGCGGGGCGCGAGGGAAAGACGTGACATGTGACTCCGAAGGTGAGAGGGGGTTCTCCCCAGTCTACGGTGGGCACCGATCGTCTCCTGGGAGACACCGATAGGCTGGAAACCGTGCGTGAGACGACTTCGAGTGCCCGGCCGCGGGCGATGATCTCCCGCTCCGCTCTGGCCTCCGGCGCTGCCGCCGCGCTCCACGCGGGCGGGCACGTCGCCGACCTGCGACGCGATGCCTGGGGGCACGGCGTGCTGGCGGTCGCGCACGCGGTGACGGCGGTCGGCGCCGAGCGCGTGCTCGTCGATTCGCCGGGCGTGCTCGAGGCGCTCGCTCTCGAGGGAATCGCGGCGACGCTCGACGGCGAGGCCGATATCGACTCGACACTGCTCTACGGCCTTCCCGATCGCGACGGCGTGATGCCGGTGCGCGCGGTGATGCGCCTGCACGGTCTCGTGCTCTCGACCAAGCGCCTGCGGGCAGGCGATGCGGTGTCGTACGGCTACACGTTCCGGGCCGAGAGCGACACCACGGTGGCGCTGATCACGGGCGGCTACGCCCAGGGGATCATGCGGGCGCTCGGCAACCGCGCGTCCGTCGAGATCGACGGACGCGAACGACCGATCGTCGGGCGTGTCGCGATGGATGTCTGCGTGGTCGACCTCGGCGGGGCGGATGCCGCGGTCGGAACCGAGGCGACCTACTTCGGCGGCACGGGTCCCGCTGCCCCCGGACTGGCGCGATGGGCGGAGGTCACCGGGCTCACGATGCCCGAGCTGATCACCGTCGCCGGCATCCACGCGGATCGGGGGTGGGAGGCGTGACGCGTCCCGAACTGCGGCTCGACGGAAACGTTCTGCGCGCCAACATCGCGGCGGTGCAGCGGCGCATCGCGCCGTCCGAGCTCATGATCGTCGTGAAGGACGACGCGTACGGCCATGGGCTGCCCTGGGCGGTCGAGACGGCGATCGAGTCCGGCGTGACCTGGATCGGCAGCTTCGACGTGCGCAGCGCCATCGATGTGCGGCGGGTCGCGGGCGGCGGCGCGCGTATCTTCGCCTGGGTCACGTCCACCGACGCGGAGATCGACGAGGCGCTGCTGCACGATGTCGATCTGGGCATCGGCACGGCGGACTACCTCGACCGGGTGATCGCCCGGGCGACGGCGATCGAGGTGCGTGCGCGCGTGCACCTCAAGATCGACAGCGGGCTGCATCGCAACGGCATCCTGCCGGAGGACTGGGCGGATGCCGTCGCCACCGCGCGGGCGGCCGAGGCGGCAGGCGTGCTGGAACTCGTCGGCATCTGGAGCCACATCGCCGAAGCGAGCGATGCCGAGGACGACGAGGCTCAGGCGGTCTTCCTCGAGGCCGTGCGGCAGGTGGGCGACACCGGTGCCGCTCCGACCTTCCTCCATCTGACGGCGTCTGCGGCCTCGTGGTGGCGGCCCGAACTGCGCGGCACGCTGTCGCGCATCGGCGCGTTCTGCTACGGGGTCCGCTCGGCCGACGGCCCCGAGCTCGACGGCATCCGTCCGGTCGCGACGCTGACCGCCTCGGTGGTCGACGTCGTCGACGGCGATGCGGTCGTCGCGATCGGGAGCTTCGACGGCATCCCCTCGACGCTCGCGGGGGTCGCCGTCGGCACACCGCAGGGGGCGCGGGAGCTGCGCCGCATCGATCACACCCGGAGCGTCGTCGCCGGGTGGCCGGGCGCTGCGGTGGGCGACGTCGTGCGCGTCTTCGGAGCGGGCGAGTGGGGGGAGTCGTCCGCGACGACTCTCGCCGAGCGGATCGACACCGTGGGCGAGGAGATCCTCACCCGGCTGACCGCGCGCGTGCGCCGCGTCGTCGTCTGACGCCGAGACGCGGAACCGCGGGAGGGTATGCAGAAGGCCCTCGACGCGTCACCGCGGGAGGGCCTTCGTGGAGTCGGGGTCAGACGGCCTCGACGAGACGCGCGGTCTCATCGTGCCAGCTCGTTGCGATGGCGCGGAGCTTCTCTTCGTACTTGCGTCCGTGGTGGGCGCAGAACAGGAGCTCGGAGCCGTTGACCTCGGCTGCGATGTAGGCCTGCGCGCCGCACGAGTCGCAGCGGTCTGCTGCGGTCAGGCGGAACTCGACCACGGAGGTCTCACGTTCGGTCGTTGCGTTCATCTCGGTGCCTCCTCGATTCGGGTTCGCTGGGGAGCGTGCTCAATACAACCACGGAGTGGGTGGGAGCATGCCCGGATCACGGCGTGTTTCGCTCACCGCGTACGCGCGCGGCACGCGGTGGGCCGGTCCGGGGAGTGTCGGCGGGCCGTGCGGGGTATTCGAACATAGAATCGGAGATTGTGACCGCCGAGTATTCCGCCCATCATCTCCAGGTGCTCGAAGGCCTCGAGGCTGTCCGCAAGCGTCCCGGTATGTACATCGGCTCGAACGGATCGCCCGGGCTCATGCACTGCCTCTGGGAGATCATCGACAACGCCGTCGACGAAGCCGTCGCCGGCAACGGCGCGAAGATCGATGTCATCCTGCATCCGGACGGCAGCGTCGAGGTGCACGACAACGGCCGCGGCATCCCGGTCGATGTCGAGCCGCGCACCGGTCTGACCGGTGTCGAAGTCGTCTTCACCAAGCTGCACGCCGGTGGCAAGTTCGGCGGAGGGTCGTACGCGGCCTCCGGCGGTCTGCACGGTGTCGGAGCTTCCGTCGTGAACGCGCTCTCCGAGCGTCTCGACGTCGAAGTCGATCGCGGCGGCAAGACCTACGCGATGTCGTTCCACCGCGGCGAACCGGGCCTCTTCGACGACCGCGACGGCAAGCGACCGGACGCGGCCTTCACCCCGTTCGAGCAGAAGAGCGAGCTGCGGGTCGTCGGCAAGGCTCCGCGAGGCGTCACGGGCACGCGTATCCGCTATTGGGCCGACCGTCAGATCTTCACGAAGGACGCCGCCTTCCAGCTCGGCGACCTCGAGACGCGCGCTCGGCAGACCGCGTTCCTCGTGCCGGGGCTCGAGATCGTCGTGCGCGACGAGCGCGCGGAGGAGAACGTCGAGACGAGCTACCACTACGAGGGCGGCATCTCGGAGTTCGTCGACTACCTCGCCAGCGACCCGCCCGTGACCGACACCTGGCGCGTGCAGGGCGAGGGGACGTTCAAGGAGACGGTTCCCGTGCTGCAGGCCGACGGCCACATGGTGGCGACCGAGGTCGAGCGCGTGTGCAAGGTCGACATCGCGATGCGGTGGGGGACGGGTTACGAGACCACGACCCGGTCGTTCGTCAACATCATCGCGACGCCCAAGGGCGGTACGCACCAGCAGGGCTTCGATCAGGAGCTGCTGAAGGTGCTGCGCGCACAGGTGGAGCAGAACGCCCGTCGCCTCAAGGTCGGCAACGACAAGCTCGAGAAGGACGACGTGCTCGCCGGTCTCACGGCCGTGCTCACGGTCAACGTGCCCGAACCGCAGTTCGAGGGGCAGACCAAGGAGGTGCTCGGCACGCCCGCCGTGCGCCAGATCGTGGCCCAGGTGATCCGCAAGGATCTCGCGGCTCGTTTCAGCTCCACGAAGCGCGACGACAAGAGTCAGGCGACGCAGCTGCTCGACAAGATCGTCGCCGAGATGAAGGCCCGCGTCTCGGCGCGCGCCCACAAGGAGACGCAGCGTCGGAAGAACGCTCTCGAGTCGTCGACGCTGCCGACCAAGCTCGTCGATTGCCGTACGAACGAGGTCGAGCGCAGCGAACTCTTCATCGTCGAGGGCGACTCGGCCCTGGGGACGGCGAAGAACGCGCGCAACAGCGAGTTCCAGGCGCTGCTCCCCATCCGCGGCAAGATCCTCAATGTGCAGAAGGCGTCGATCGGCGACATGCTGTCGAACGCGGAGTGCGCATCGATCATCCAGGTGATCGGTGCCGGCTCGGGGCGCAGCTTCGACATCGACGCCGCGAGGTACGGCAAGGTGATCCTGATGAGCGATGCCGACGTCGACGGCGCCCACATCCGCACCCTGCTGCTCACCCTCTTCTTCCGCTACATGCGGCCGCTCATCGAGCACGGGCGTGTGTTCGCCGCAGTGCCGCCGCTGCACCGTGTCGTGGTCATGAACCCGGGCTCCAAGCCGAACGAGACGATCTACACGTACAGCGAGCAGGAGATGCACGCGTTGCTGGCCAAGCTCCGCAAGGCCGGCAAGCGCTGGCAGGAGCCGATCCAGCGGTACAAGGGTCTCGGCGAGATGGATGCCGAGCAGCTGGCGAACACCACGATGGACCGCTCGGGGCGGCTGCTCCGACGCGTCCGCATGGAGGATGCCGAAGCCGCCGGTCGTGTCTTCGAACTGTTGATGGGTAACGAGGTCGCTCCGCGTCGCGAGTTCATCATCGACTCCTCCGACCGTCTGTCGCGCGAGGCGATCGACGCCTAGGTCGCGTTTCCGCGAACAAGGCTCATCGAGAGGGGCCGACCTCGTCCGTTCGATCTGCGTCCGCGCGGAACACGACGCGAGCGATCAATGCGGCACCACCGAGGAGGCAGAGCAACGCGAGGCCCCAGGCAACGAAGCCGAGCCACGGATTCGGATCGATCCACGCTTGAGCCTCGTCCGTTCCCTTGGCGAGCATCCAGGTGAGAAAGACTCCGATGAGAACGCTGCCCGCAAGAATGAGTCCGATCTTCTTTCCCACCCTCCGAGGCTACCCGAAAGGCCGCGCCGCGATGCGATGAGCGCGGTGGAGATCAGCCCAGCGTGCGTCCGATGCTGCCGATGACGCCGTCCGTCGGCTGACCCGAGGCGTCGCGTCGCTCCACGTCGCAAGTTCATCATCGACTCCTCCGACCGTCTGTCGCGCGAGGCGATCGGCGCCGAGATCGTCATAGGGTCGGAGCATGAGCGCTCTCGACCGACGTCTCGACCGGCCCGGAGCCGTGATCGCTTTCGCCGATGGCGGGGGAGACGGGCACCCGGTGCTGCTCGTGCACGGTGCCGGGATGGACCACACCATGTTCGACGCGCAGGCGGAGGCTCTCACGGCTGCCGGCCTGCGTGTGCTGCGTGCGGACCTCCGCGGGCATGGGGAGTCCTCTCTCGACGAGGGGGCGCGGTTCTCGGCGGACGCGGCTCTCGGCGACATCGCGGCCCTGTTGGCGGAGCGCCGGATCGACCGAGCCGTCATCGTCGGCCATTCGCTCGGCGGCAACCTCGCCCAGACGTACGCGGCCGCCCAGCCCGACCGGGTCAGCGGAGTGGTCGTGATGGATGCGAGTTGGAACGCGGGACCGCTGTCGAGTGTCGAACGCCTCGCTCTTCGTCTCGCCGCTCCGATGCTCGCTCTGGTGCCGTCTCGTCGATTGCCGGGGATGATGGCGCGTGCCTCGGCCGTGTCGGCATCCGCGATCGCGCGCACCGAGGAGACGTTCGCCCGAATGCCGAAGCCGGTCTTCCTCGACGTCTGGCGCGCGACGGTATCCCTGGTCGCGCCCGAGCCGGCCTATCGCTCGCCGGTGCCCCTCGGATTGATTCGCGGGGCTGAGGACCGGACGGGCAACATCGCCGCAGCCATGCCGCGATGGGCGGACGCCGAGGGGATCGCCGAGTACGTCATTCCCGACGCCGGACACGTCGTCACCTGGGATGCGCCGGACGAGACCTCCGCCGCACTCCTGGGTATCCTCGCCGAGGACCGCTTCGTCGCCGCGATGCGATGAGCGCGGTGGAGATCAGACCAGCGTGCGTCCGATACTGCCGATGACACCATCCGTCGGCTGACCCGAGGCGTCGCGTCGAGCTCCGGACTCGGGCAGCTTCCGTACGGCGCCGGTGGGGTCGACGGCCTGCGCGGGGCTGGCCCCGACCCAGGCCACCGTCAGCCGGTCCTCACCCTTCAGGAAGGCGTGCGCGCGCACGCCGCCCGTGGCGCGACCCTTCGACGGGTACTCCTCGAACGACGACACCTTCGCGCGCCCCGCATCGGTGCCGGGAAGGATGCTGTCGGCGCCCGAGACCGTCGCCACGACGGCATCCGATCCCGCGCCGACGACGCCGAAGAAGAGCACGGATGCGCCCGCCCCGAGCTTCACGCCGGCCATGCCGCCTGCGGGGGCGCCCTGCGGGCGCACGGCCGAGGCCGAGAAGCGCAGCAGTTGGGCGTCGGTGGTGACGAACACCACCTCGGAGTCGTCGGGTGCGTCCGCGGCACCCACGACGCAGTCCCCGGCCTTCATCCCGATGACCTCGACGTCCGGACGCACCGGAATCGAGGTCGGGACGATGCGCTTCACCGTTCCCTGCGCCGTCCCCAGCGCGATCGGGGTCTCGCTGTCGAATCGAACGAATCCGAGGATGCGTTCCCCGCGGGTGGTGATCCCGAGGTAGTCGCGCAGCGGCGTGCCTGCGGCGAGCTGCACCGAGCTGGACGGCACCGAGGGCAGGTCGACGGGGGAGAAGCGCACCACGCGCCCGGCACTCGTCAGCGCGCCGATCTCCGCCCGCACCGTCGTCTCGACCGTCGCGAGGATCGCATCGTGCTTGCTGCGGCGCGCGGGAACCGTGAGCTCCTGTCCGTCGACGAGGTCGACCCGCACCGCGCGCCCGGTCGTCGACAGCACGAGGACGGTCGGCGCATCCGCGATCTGCAGGTCGACGGCGCCCTTCGTCGCGCGGGGCTTCGGCGGTGCGGCGTTCATGAGCAGCGTGCGGCGGGGGGTGCCGTAGGCGTCCGCGGCGGCGTCGAGTTCGGTGGCGACCGCCTGACGCAGCAGCGCGTCGCTGCCGAGGAGCTCGCGGAGCGCCGCGATGTCGGCGAGGAGCGCGTCGCGCTCGGCTTCGAGTTCGATGCGCGAGAACTTGGTGAGTCGACGCAGTCGAAGCTCGAGGATGTACTCGGCCTGGAGCTCGCTGAGATCGAACACGTCGCGCAGCTTGGTGCGGGCCTGCTCGGAGTCGTCGGACGATCGGATGACCTGGATGACCTCGTCGATGTCGAGGATCGCGATCAGGAGGCCCTCGACGAGGTGCAGGCGCTCTTCGCGCCGCGCCAGACGGTAGCGGCTGCGGCGGGTGATGACCTCGAGCCGGTGGGCCACGTAGACGCTGAGCATCTCCTTGAGGCCGAGCGTGCGGGGCTGGCCGTCGACGAGGGCGACGTTGTTGATGTTGAACGAGTCCTCGAGCGGGGTCAGGCGATAGAGCTGCTCGAGCACGGCGTTCGGATCGAACCCGGTCTTGATGCCGATCGCGACGCGCAGGCCGTGATTGCGGTCGGTGAGGTCGGTGACGTCGCTGATGCCCTGGAGCTTCTTGGCCTGGACAGCATCGCGGATCTTCTCGATCAGCCGCTCGGGGCCGACCATGTAGGGCAGCTCCGAGACGATGATGCCGGTGCGACGCGGGCCCAGGGGCTCGATCGAGACCTTCCCGCGCACCTTGAGCGCGCCGCGACCGGTCGTGTAGGCGTCCTTCACACCATCGAGGCCCATGAGGACCCCGCCGGAGGGGAAGTCCGGTCCCGGCACGTACTCCATGAGCTCTTCGGTCGTCGCGTCCGGGTTCTCGAGCAGGTGCGTCGCGGCGGCCACGACCTCGATCAGGTTGTGCGGCGCCATGTTGGTCGCCATACCCACGGCGATACCGCTCGCGCCGTTGACCAGGAGGTTGGGGAACGCGGCGGGCAGCACGGCCGGCTGCTGGAACTGGCCGTCGTAGTTGGGGATGAAGTCGACGACGTCTTCATCGAGGTTCTCGGTGAGGGCGAGTGCGGAAGCGGCGAGGCGCGCCTCCGTGTAGCGGGCGGCCGCGGGACCGTCGTCCAGGGAGCCGAAGTTGCCGTGCCCGTCGACGAGCGGCACGCGGAGGGCGAAGTCCTGGGCGAGGCGCACCAGTGCGTCGTAGATCGCCGAGTCACCGTGCGGGTGCAGCTTTCCCATCACCTCGCCGACGACGCGGGCGCTCTTGACGTGTCCGCGGTCGGGGCGCAGCCCCATCTCGGCCATCTGGTACAGGATTCGGCGCTGCACCGGCTTGAGGCCGTCGCGGGCGTCGGGGAGGGCGCGCGAGTAGATCACGGAGTACGCGTACTCGAGGAAGGACCCCTGCATCTCGCTGGAGAGATCGATGTCCTGGATGCGCTCCTCGACGGGCTCGGGCGGCGGCGTTTTCGGCATGGGGTTCCTGAGGGCGTGCGGGAGCCTGTGTCAGACTGGCTCGGGTGTCCCTCATGCTACCGTCCGAGTCCGCGTCAGCCCGGAGCATCGTCGGGGTGGCGGACAACGTGTTCTCCGCGTTGAGCGGCGATGCCGGGCGTCTTCCCCGAGCCTCGTCGGTCGTGCTCGTCGTGATCGACGGCCTCGGTGCCATCGGACTGCGCGCGCACGCCGGTCATGCGCGCAACCTGACGGCGCAGATGACCAAGCGCGACGTCGCGACATCGGTGTTCCCCTCGACGACCGCCTCCGCATTGACGAGCATCCTCACCGGTGTCTGGCCGGGCGAGCACGGTCTGATGGGCTACCGCGTCGTCGACCCGGATCGCGACCTTCTCGTCAATCAGCTCACGGGATGGGAGAGTGAGGGGCTCGACCCCGCGACCTGGCAGATGGCTCCGACGATCTTCGAGCGTGCGGCAGCGACCGGGCACGGGGCGTTCGCGGTCGGACTCGCCGCCTATGCGCAGAGCGGATTCACCCGAGCGACGATGCGCGGCGCCGCCTTCGCTGCGGAGGCGCGTGCGGCCGATCGCGTGCGTCTCGCCTACGCCCTCGCCGAACAGAACCCCGGTTCCCTGGTCTACTGCTACTTGCCCGAGGTCGACAAGGCGGGGCACAAGCACGGGATGGCCTCCGCGGAGTGGCTGGCCGCGCTCGAGGACGTCGATGCCGCACTCTCCGCGCGCGTGCCGTCCGGCGTGGGAGTGCTGGTCACGTCGGATCACGGCATGATCGATGTTCCCGAACGGCGGCAGATCGTTCTCGACGAGGCTCATCTGACGGGTGTCCGGCACGTCGGGGGAGAGCCGCGCATGCTCCACGCCTATCTCGACCCCGCAGCCGACCCCGAGGAGGTCATCGCCCGGTGGCGCTCCGACCTCGCGGGCCTCGCCGACGTCGCCTCACGGGATGAGGCGATCGCCGCGGGCCTGTTCGGACCGCGGGTCGCGGATGCCGCGGCGGCGCGCATGGGCGACCTGCTCGCCGTCCCACGGGGGAACGGTGCGATCTACGACGGCACTGCCGCCGATCAACGCGGTCGCGGCATGGTGGGACAGCACGGCGGACTCACTCCCGAGGAGCGTCAGGTTCCGCTGATCGGGCTCGGTGCGTTCGCGCACTGAACCCACGAGCGTCACTCGTCGGTGCGCGCTCCGAAGACGATCTCGTCCCAGGATGGCATCGCGTTCCGGCGCCGCTTCCGCGAGGAGGATTCGTTCGAATCGGAGGGGTCACGCGGGGACGGGGGAGCATCCGCGCGGGGCTCGTCGGACTGCTCCGGCTCGAAGGCGTCCTCGAAGAGCGCGATCAGGTTGCGATCCGGCTCGTCGTCGGTGGTTGCGGCCGGCGGGCTCTGCTCAGCAGTCGGCGCGTCGTCGATGGCCGGCGAAGCCTCGCGCTGTCCGCGGCGACGACGGAGCGCCTCCAGCAGATCGGCCGTCTCGGGATTCGTGCTCTGCGTCTCGGGCGCGCGATTGATCGCCGCGGCCTGCGCCGCCGCGTTCGATCGTTCGGGAGCGGACGGCTCCTCGACGGAGACCTCGGGCGCCGGCACGAGACGCGGGCCGAACGCTCCGGAGTCGAACCGGCTGTCGTCCTTGTAGGGCGAGGAGGTGCGGTCGGACTCCACGGCGCGCAGACGCGGGATCAGCCCGTCGGGGAGGGACCCCTGGCGGGAGAGCTGGGTGGCGTCGGCGTTCAGGGGCGACAGAGCGCTGCGGCGGGGATCGAAGCTCCACCGCGCGTCGTGATCGACCTCGTTCGCCGTGAACTCCAGCTTGATGATCCAGCCGGACTCCTCTTTCCAGCTCGCCCAACGCTCGGCGGTCGCCGCGACATCGGAGAGCTTGGCGCGGATGGCCGTGCCGAACGTGGGCTGCGCGTCGGGTTCGACTTCGCTGCCGATCAGCACGGGGACGGCGAGCGCCTGTCCGATGACGTGCTCGCGCTCGGCGAGCACCGGCGCCTCGAAGCGTACGACGTCGTCGACGCTGATTCCGAGCAGCGCGGACACTTCGGATGCCGTGAGACCGGCGCGGATCTGCGCCTGGATGTCGCGCGGGCTGGCGGCGAGCTTCTGGGCGGCCGGTTCGGCCTGCCGGGTCGCCCTGCGCAGCTCCCGCTGCAGCACGTCGTCGATGGCCAGCGCGAACCGCTCGCCAGACTCGGTCGCGAGCACGAGGACTCCTGCCTCGGTGCCGACGATGGTGACGTTTTCCATGCGAATGCCCCTCTGATGGGTGTGCATTCATGGTGTCACGCGTGGCCCGGTTCGGGCGGGAATACCGTGGGCGCGCCGCGAGTTTGCTCTGTCGATCGCACCGGCATTTGCGAAATGCCTCTCGGTCATGCAAACTATGGCCGCCGAATACCCGACGGCGCACCACCACTCGCACCATGAATGTGGAGATCTAACCGCATGGCAACCGACTACGACGCCCCCCGTAAGAGCGAAGACGACTCCGAGTCGATCGAAGCCCTGAAGGAGCGCGTTCCCGACAAGCTCTCCGGATCGACCGGAGACGAGGACGCCGACAACCCGTCCAGCTTCGACCTCCCCGGAGCCGACCTCTCCGACCTCGAGCTGGACGTCGTCGTGCTGCCCGCGCAGCAGGACGAGTTCACGTGCATGAGCTGTTTCCTCGTGAAGCACCGCTCGCAGCTCGACCACGAAGAGGCCGCAGGCCCGATCTGCAAGGAATGCGCGGCCTGACGGCTCAGCGCGACGAATCACGCGCCCCGACCCTCGCGGTCAGGGGCGCGTTGTCGTTTGTGCCTGGTACTCGATCGCGGGCGGCGCGCTCAGCGCTGCGCGGTGCGGATGGCCGCGGCGAGGCGGTCGGGAGTGCGGGTGGAGACCGTCCAGGCGGTCACCGGGTCGGCGGGATCGTCGTTCGGGACGACCACGATGCCGTCGATGCCGCCGCGGATCAGGTGCCATCCGCGAGCGGGCAGTCCGGTTCCTCGGGCGTCCTTCGCATCGTCGCCCGTGAGCGCGAGCGGAGCACCCAGATGGGCGACGTCGATGTGTGCACGGCCGGCGCGGAGCACCCCGTCCTCGACCGAGACGACCGGGGTGATGAGGATGAAGAGCGCCACGAGGAGCGCCGACACGACTGCTCCGGCGACGAGCGCGACCGTCGCGCCGACCGGGACGAAGATGAGTGCCACCATGGGGCCGGCGAGCGCGACCGTGACCAGGAGCCGCAGGCTCGGCGAGAGCCGCTCGCGGTAGCGCGATCGTGCGTCGGTGGTGGGGTTCTGCATTAGCCTCATGGGGTGACCGATTCCGTTGATGTCCCCATTATCGCCGCTCAGCCGCCGGTCTATGCGCATCCCGGCGATGCCGGCGCGGACCTGACGGCCGCGGAGGCCGTGCGCCTCGAGCCGGGCGAGCGCGCGCTGGTGGCCACGGGTGTGCGCATCGCGCTGCCGGACGGCTACGCCGCCTTCGTCGTGCCGCGCAGCGGACTCGCGGCGAAGCACGGCATATCGATCGTGAACTCGCCGGGAACCGTCGACGCGGGCTATCGGGGTGAGATCAAGGTGAGTCTGATCAACACCGACACCCGCAGCGCGTACGATGTGGCGGTCGGCGATCGTATCGCGCAGCTGATCATCATGCCGGTGACGCGTGCCGTGTTCCACCCGGTCGACGAACTGCCCGAGAGCGTTCGCGGCGAGGGCGGATTCGGATCCACCGGATATCAGGCAGGGAAGAGCAATGACTGACAACACCCCCACTCCCCAGGAGTCCGCACCGCTGAACCGTGCCGTCGACGGCCCCTTCGACGACTCCGAGGCGAATCCGGTCCGGCCCTACATCGACCTCGGCGGCATCAAGATCCTGCCGCGCGAGGGCCTCAACCTCCGCCTCGAGGTCGAGGAGCAGTCCAAGCGCATCGTCGCCGTCGGTCTCGACTACGCGGATTCCTCGCTGCAGGTGCAGCCCTTCGCGGCGCCTCGCTCCGGCGGACTCTGGGACGAGACCCGGGTCCAGCTCCGTGACCAGGTCAAGGCCCAGGGCGGCCGCGTCGAAGAGCGCGAAGGCTCTCTCGGCAAGGAGCTGCTGGCGGAGGTGCCCGCCGCCGCGAACGAGGGCAGCGGGCTCCGCCTCGCGCGCTTCATCGGAATCGACGGTCCGCGGTGGTTCCTGCGCGGCGTGATCGGCGGTGCCGCGGCATCCGACCCCGACGCCGCCGCGAAGGTCGAGGATCTCTTCCGTTCGATCGTCGTCGTGCGCGGCGGCTCGCCCATGCCGCCTCGCGACCTCATTCCGCTGAAGATGCCGGCCACGCCGGGATCGGCGTGAGCGGGGCGGCCCCGCAGGGCGACCGCGAGCAGTCGGCCTCGGAGATCCTCGGCGCGGCGCTCAGCGGAGCGGCGCGCCGCGCCGGTGTCGACCCCGCCGAGGGTGCGAACACGCACACGGTCGTCTGGTCGGCGATCGGCGGATGGCGCGGGATCCTCGAGTCCGTGCTGCCCAGTCTGGCGTTCGTCGTTCTGTTCACGATCCGCCCCGAGCCGCTCATCCTCGCCCTCGGGGTGTCGGTGGGGCTCGCCGCCGTGTTCACGATCGTCCGTCTCGTGCAGAAGTCGCCGCCGTCCGCGGCGATCGGCGGGCTGGTGGCCGCGGGTGCGGCCGCCGCACTGGCGCTGATCACCGGGCGCGGGCAGGACAACTTCGTGCCCGGGCTGATCACGAACGCCGCGTACGGCACGGTCCTGCTCGTCACCGCACTCATCGGCTGGTCGCTCATCGGCATCGCCGCGGGCTTCCTCATGGGGGAGGGGATGGCGTGGCGTCAGGATCGTCGCAAGCGTCGCGCGTTCCTCTGGCTCGGCGTGGCCTGGTCGGCCCTCTTCTTCGCGCGCCTCGCCGTGCAGCTCCCGCTGTACCTCGCGGGCGAGGTGACGGCGCTGGGCACGCTCAAGCTGATCATGGGGCTGCCGCTGTTCGCGCCGATGGTCGCCGTGACGTGGCTCGTCGTGCGCGCGCTGTACCCGCCGGAGAAGCGTGAGGCGCAGGCGGCGGAGACCACGTCCGAGGCGTGATAGATTTATCTTGACATCAAGATAAATTGCAGGGCTTCTGCCTGGAGGGTCGAAGGCGCAGACTGGTTAGGTCCGCCTTGCTAGCCCCGGCCCCTCCCAGGCGAGCAAGATGGAATCGCCTGTCGCTTCCATCAGATCAGAAGGAGACGGAATCGTGTCCACGGTGAACAGCTTCGGTGCCCAGAGCACCCTGACGGTCGGCAGCACCGACTACGAGATCTTCCGCATCGACACGGTGCCCGGTTTCGACAAGCTCCCCTTCAGCCTCAAGGTGCTGCTGGAGAACCTCCTTCGCACCGAGGACGGCGCGAACGTCACGAAGGCGCAGATCGAGGCGCTCGGATCGTGGGATGCCGCGGCCGAGCCGAACACCGAGATCCAGTTCACGCCGGCGCGCGTCGTGATGCAGGACTTCACCGGTGTGCCCTGCATCGTCGACCTCGCCACGATGCGCGAGGCCGTCACGGCCCTGGGCGGCGACGCGAACAAGATCAACCCGCTCTCGCCGGCCGAGATGGTCATCGACCACTCGGTGATCGCCGACCTGTTCGGCTCCGAGAACGCCCTCGAGCGCAACGTCGAGATCGAGTACGAGCGCAACGGCGAGCGCTACCAGTTCCTCCGCTGGGGTCAGACGGCCTTCAGCGATTTCAAGGTCGTGCCGCCCGGAACGGGCATCGTGCACCAGGTGAACATCGAGCACCTGGCGAAGGTCATCTACGACCGCGAGGTGGGCGGCGTGCTGCGCGCGTACCCCGACACGTGCGTCGGCACCGACTCGCACACCACGATGGTCAACGGTCTCGGCGTGCTCGGCTGGGGCGTCGGCGGTATCGAGGCCGAGGCCGCGATGCTCGGTCAGCCCGTGTCGATGCTCATCCCGCGCGTCGTCGGCTTCAAGCTCAGCGGTGAGATCCCCGCCGGCGTCACGGCGACCGACGTCGTCCTCACGATCACCGACCAGCTGCGCAAGCACGGCGTCGTCGGCAAGTTCGTCGAGTTCTACGGCGAGGGAGTGGCCTCCGTGCCGCTCGCCAACCGTGCCACGATCGGCAACATGAGCCCCGAGTTCGGGTCGACCGCCGCGATCTTCCCGATCGACGACGTCACGCTCGACTACCTGCGCCTCACGGGCCGCAGCGAAGAGGCCGTCGCGCTCGTCGAGGCGTACGCCAAGACGCAGAAGCTGTGGCACGACCCCTCGCAGGAGCCCGTGTTCAGCGAGTACCTCGAGCTCGACCTCGCGACCGTGGTCCCGTCGATCGCCGGCCCGAAGCGCCCGCAGGACCGCATCCTCCTGTCGGAGGCCAAGTCGCAGTTCGAGCAGGACATCCTCGGATACGCGACCCCGTCGACCTCCGACTCGATCGTCGACCTCGAGTCCAAGCACTCGTTCCCGGCGTCCGACCCCGGTCAGGCCCCCGGCGACGAGGAGCCGACCACGCGTCCGGTCCACATCAACAGCGGAGCACCGGCGAACGCCTCCAAGCCGGTTCCGGTGACGACCCCCGACGGCGAGAAGTACATCCTCGACAACGGCGCCGTCACGCTCGCGGCCATCACCTCGTGCACCAACACGTCGAACCCGTCGGTCATGATCGCCGCCGGTCTCGTCGCTCGCAAGGCGCTCGAGAAGGGTCTCAAGCAGAAGCCGTGGGTCAAGACCACGCTCGGCCCCGGTTCGAAGGTCGTCACCGACTACTACGAGAAGTCCGGTCTCGACAAGGACCTCGAGGGTCTCGGCTTCTACACCGTCGGCTACGGCTGCACGATCTGCATCGGAAACTCCGGTCCGCTGATCGAGGAGGTCTCCGAGGCCATCAACTCGCACGACCTGGCCGTCACCGCGGTGCTCTCGGGCAACCGCAACTTCGAAGGTCGCATCAGCCCCGACGTGAAGATGAACTACCTCGCGAGCCCGCCGCTCGTGATCGCCTACGCGCTGGCCGGCTCGATGCACTTCGACTTCGAGAACGACTCCCTGGGCAAGGGCAGTGACGGCAACGACGTCTTCCTCAAGGACATCTGGCCGTCGCCCGACGAGGTGCAGGAGATCGTCGACTCGTCGATCTCGCGCGAGCAGTTCATCAAGCAGTACGCGACCGTGTTCGACGGTGACGAGCGCTGGCGCAGCCTGCCCACTCCCGAAGACGCGATCTTCCAGTGGGACGAGGACTCGACCTACGTGCGCAAGGCGCCGTACTTCGAGGGCATGACGATGGAGCTCACCCCGGTGAAGGACATCCAGGGTGCTCGTGTCATGGCGACCCTCGGCGACTCGGTCACCACCGACCACATCTCGCCCGCCGGAAACATCAAGCCGGGCACGCCGGCCGCGCAGTACCTGACCGAGCACGGCGTCGACCGCAAGGACTTCAACTCCTTCGGCTCGCGCCGCGGAAACCACGAGGTGATGATCCGCGGTACGTTCGCGAACATCCGCCTGAAGAACCTCATGGTGTCGGCGGTCAACGACGGTGCCGTGGTCGAGGGTGGCTTCACCCGCGACTTCACGCAGCCGGGCGGCCCGCAGTCGTACATCTACGACGCGAGCATGAACTACCAGGAGCAGGGCACCCCGCTCGTCATCTTCGGTGGCAAGGAGTACGGTTCCGGCTCGTCGCGCGACTGGGCGGCGAAGGGCACCAGCCTGCTGGGCGTCAAGGCGGTCATCACCGAGAGCTTCGAGCGCATCCACCGCTCGAACCTGATCGGCATGGGCGTCGTCCCGCTGCAGTTCCCCGCCGGTGAGAGCTGGGAGTCGCTGGGCCTCGACGGCACCGAGATCGTCTCGATCGAGGGCCTGGAAGAGCTCAACAACGGTGTGACCCCCAAGACGGTGCGCGTCACGGCCACGCCGAGCGAGCACTCGCCCGAGGGCAAGCAGGCCGTCGAGTTCGACGCGGTCGTGCGCATCGACACCCCCGGTGAGGCGGACTACTACCGCAACGGCGGCATCCTGCAGTACGTTCTGCGTTCGCTCGTCTGAGCACTCCGACAGGGGACCCGGCGCATCGTAGCCGGGTCCCCTTCGTCATGCCAGGGGGTGCGCCTCCCGGGGGATTCTCCGGGGTTGGCGGTACCATCGATGAGGCCCCGGATACCGAGTCCGCGACCGACGACACAGCAGGTGAGGAGGTGCCGATGCCCATTCTTCCGAGCATCTCAGGACCCAGGGACCTCGACGGTCTGAGCGCCGAGCAGTTGGCCGATCTGGCGCAGGAGATCCGCGATTTCCTCGTCGAGAACGTCTCCCGCACGGGCGGGCATCTCGGTCCGAACCTCGGCGTCGTCGAGCTGACGATCGCGCTGCACCGCACGTTCTCCTCGCCGGACGATCCGTTCATCTTCGACACCGGACACCAGTCGTACGTGCACAAGCTGCTCACCGGGCGCCAGGACTTCTCGGGTCTCCGCGTGCGCGGCGGTCTCGCCGGCTATCCGCAACGCGGAGAGAGCCCGCACGACGTCGTGGAGTCCTCGCACGCGTCCAGTTCGCTGAGCTGGGCGGACGGCGTCTCCCGCGCCCTCACGGCCACCGGACGCGCCGACCGCCATGTGGTGGCGGTCGTCGGCGACGGGTCGCTCACAGGGGGCATGACCTGGGAAGCGCTCAACAACATCTCCGACGACAACGACCGCAACCTCGTGATCGTCGTCAACGACAACGGGCGCTCCTACGCCCCGACCATCGGCGGCATGTCGCGCTTCCTCAACCGCGTGCGCACCGCCGCCGCGTACAAGGACCTGCACCACAAGTCCGATCGGCTCTTCCGCGCCTTCGGTCCCGTGGGGCGCGCCGTGTTCCGCGGAGTCCGCGGCGGAACGCACGGCTTCCTCTCGCGCTTCACGAACAACGAGGCCCTGTACTCGAACCTCGACATCAAGTACCTCGGGCCCGTCGATGGGCACGATCTCCCCGCCCTCCTCGAGACTCTCGAGCTCGCGAAGTCCTACGGCGCTCCGGTGATCGTTCATGCGATCACCGAGAAGGGGCGCGGCTATCAGCCGGCGCGCGACGACGACGCCGACCAGTTCCACGCCGTCGGCAAGATCGACCCCGCGACCGGCGAGACGCTCTCGTCGGGCGGTCGCGGATGGACGGATGTCTTCTCCGATGCGCTCGTCGACATCGGCTCGCGCCGCGAAGACGTCATCGGGATCACGGCCGCGATGCTCCGCCCCACCGGTCTGGCGCCGTTCGCCGAGCGATTCCCCGAGCGCGTGTACGACGTCGGTATCGCCGAGCAGCACGCCGTCGCGTCAGCGGCGGGTCTCGCATACGGGGGACTGCACCCCGTGGTCGCGGTGTACGCGACCTTCATGGGGCGTGCGTTCGACCAGGTGCTCATGGACGTCGCGCTGCACCGCGCAGGCGTGACGTTCGTGCTCGACCGTGCCGGGGTGACCGGTCCCGACGGACCCAGCCATCACGGCATGTGGGATCTGGCGATGCTGCAGATCGTGCCCCACATCCGTATCGCGGCTCCGCGCGACGGCGTCCGGCTCACGGAGGCGTTGGAAGAGGCCGTCCTGGTCGACGACGCGCCCACGGTCATCCGCTTCCCGAAGGGCGAGGTCGCCGCCGAACTGCCCGCGCTCGACCGCCTCCACGACGGCGTGGACGTGCTCGCGCGAGGCGAGAGCGAAGACGTGCTGATCGTGGCGATCGGCCCGTTCGCGGCGATGGCCATGGACGTGGCGGAGCGGTTGCGCGCCCAGGGGATCGGAGCCACGGTCATCGATCCGCGCTGGGCGATCCCGGTGCAGCCGTCGATCGTCGCCCTGGCGGCACGTCATCGTCTCGTCATCACGATGGAGGACGGCATCCGCGTCGGCGGGATCGGCACGCGCGTGCGTCAGGTGCTGCGCGAGGCAGGAATCGATACGGCGGTCGACGAGCTCGGTCTGCCCGACGAGTTCCTCGACCACGCGTCACGGGAGCAGATCCTGGCGGACGCCGGTCTCACCGCGTCGAAGATCGCGCAGGACGTCGTCGCGCAGGTGCTGGGAACACGTATCCCCGTCGCACGGAGCGCCGGGGAGACCGGCACGATCGACCTCCCGCTGCACGAGAAGCGCTGACACCCGCGCTGATCAGTTGAGCGCGTGGAGCGCGGCGACCGCCTGCGCGTCGCGATCGGTGTCGCGGAGCGCCGTCGACAGCAGGTAGCCGTCGGTGAGCGCATCGCCGGTGACCATGACGCGCACGAGCTCGACGCCGCAGGCTCGCCGTACCTCGTCAGCACTCGCGGCGATGACTCGGGTGTTGATCTCGTCGTTGTGCGGGAGCTCCGCACCGTCGAAGCCGCGGATCACGTCACGCAAGGCTGCGCCGACGATGTTCGACGCGCGCTCCTTCACGTTCACGACGTCGAGCTCGAACACCCGGAGATCGCGGCCGGTGGGGATCGGTCTCCACTCGAACGACGCGTGGACGCGATGTTGGTGCCCCTTCGCTCCCGTCATCTCGCGGGCGGGCAGGTCGGTCGCGCGGCAACGCACGTCGACGAGCCTGTACCAGTAGAACAGCGGGAACGCGCCGTGCGACCCGGGATGGAGCACGACCACTTCGCCGACAGCACCGCCGCGACTGCTCGGACGCCGCTGCGGGCGGTTCCGGATGATCGGCTTGCCGTTGCGGGTGCGGATCGCTGCCCAGCCCTCGTCCACCGTCACGATGAAGATCTTCAGGAGCGCCGGAACGACCAGCAGGATCGTGAGGATCGCGGTCCCGGTCTTGAGCAGACCCGAGAGTCCCTTGCCACCCAGCATCGAGAGGAGCATGTCCATGCACACCACTGTGCCCCCTCGTCCGCGATCGGAGTGCCGTGAACGGGCGTGAGGGCGCGCTGTTCATGCGTTGTTCGGTGCGTGTTCGCCCGACCGCCGCCGGACGGATACGGGACGGGGTCGGAACGACCGACCGTCAGCCGAGCGCGTGGAGAACGACGGAGGGGGCCGTGCGCGCTGCACGACCCCCTCCGCTGCGCGTGATCAGCGGTTCTCGACGCCCCGGATCTGCGGGGTGTGGAACGATCCTCCGAAGGCACGATCCGACGCGCCCTCCCGGTCGAGGTACGGCGAGGCGCCGCCGTCGATGAACGGCCAGCCCGCGCCGAGGATCAGGCAGAGATCGATGTCCTCCACCTCCGGGACGACGCCCTCGTCGAGCATCCGCTTGATCTCGTCGGCCAGGCCGTCCTGCACGCGCTGCAGGATCGTCGCGGCCGATGCCGGCGTGGAACCCACGGCGGGCTTCAGCAGTTTCTCGGCCTGCTTCGTCCACCCGGTGACCCGGCCGCCCTTGTCCTTCTCGACGATCGCGTCCAGTTCTGCGAGGGCGTGGAAGTTCTCGTTCGCGTAGAAACGCTCGGGGAACGCCGTCGCCATCGTGTCCTGGACGTGCGCGGCGACCTTCCAGCCGACGAGGTCGATCAACTGGAACGGACCCATCGGCAGGCCGAGCGGACCGAACGCCTTCTCGACGTCGACGATCGGGGTGCCCTCGTACACGGCGCGGGCCGCTTCCCCCATGACCTTCGCCAGCAGGCGGTTCACGACGAATCCGGGAGCGTCGGCGGTGAGCACCGCGTTCTTGCCGAGATTGCGAGCGACGACGAAGGCCGTCGACAGCGCGGCATCCGACGTGCTCGGCGTCTTCACGATCTCGATCAGCGGCATGACCGCGACCGGGTTGAAGAAGTGGAAGCCGACGAGACGCTCCGGGTGCTCCAGCTTCGCGCCGATCTCCGCGACCGACAGCGACGAGGTGTTCGTCGCCAGGATCGCGTCCTCGGCGATGATCTTCTCGATCTCGCCGAACACCTGCTGCTTGACGCCGACCTCTTCGAACACGGCCTCGATCACGAAATCGCAGTCCGCGTAGAGGCTCTTGTCGGTGGTGCCGGTGACCAGCGCGCGCAGCTTGTTCGCGGAGTCCGCGTCGAGGCGGCCCTTGGCCTCGAGCTTGCCGATCTCCTCGTGGATGTACGCCACGCCCTTGTCGACGCGCGCCTGGTCCAGGTCGGTGATGAGCACCGGCACCTGAAGTTTGCGCACGAACAGCAGGGCGAACTGGCTGGCCATGAGGCCGGCCCCGATGATGCCGACCTTGGTGACCTTCTTGGCGAGGGCCTTGTCCGGCGCGCCGACGGGGCGCTTCGCACGCTTCTGAACGAGGTCGAACGCGTACATGGATGCCGCGAACTGGTCACCCGTGACGAGATCGGCGAGGGCCTCGTCCTCACGGGCGAACCCCTCGGCCTTGGTGCCGCTCTTGGCCTTGTCGAGCAGGTCGAGCGCCGCATAGGGCGACCTCGGCACGGTGCCGATCTTGGACTCGAGCATGCCGCGCGCCATCTTGATCGCGATCGGCCACTTGGTGAGCCGCTCGAGCTTGCCGGGCTCGTTCTTCCGCTCGACCTTCTTGCCGCCGAGGACCGCATCGGCCCAGGCCAGTGAATTCTCGAGGTAGTTCGCCGCGGGGAAGATCGCGTCGAAGATGCCGAGATCGAACGCCTGCTGCGGCTTGAGCATCCGATTCTGCTTGAGCGGGTTCGAGATGACGACCTCGAGCGCGTTCTCGATGCCGATCAGGTTCGGCAGCAGGTAGGCGCCACCCCAGCCGGGGATGATGCCGAGGAAGACCTCGGGCAGCGCGACCGCCGCGGCAGAGGAGTCGACCGTGCGGTAGGTCGAGTTCAACGCGATCTCGAGTCCGCCTCCCAGCGCGAGACCGTTCACGAAGGCGAACGAGGGCACGCCGAGCTCGCCGAACTTGCCCAGCACCTTGTGGCCGAGCTGCGCGATGAGGCGGGCGTTGTCGCGCGATCCGACCTTGCCGATGTCGGAGAGATCCGCGCCCGCGGCGAGGATGTACTGCTTGCCCGTGATACCGACCGCCTGGATCTCTCCGGCAGCCGCTCGCGCGGTGAGAGCGTCGAGCGTCTCGCCGAGCTGCGTGAGCGTCGCGGGCCCGAGGGTGTTCGGGCGGGTGTGGTCGCGACCGTTGTCGAGCGTGATGAGCGCGAGCACCTTTCCCGACGCCAGGCGGATGTCGCGGACGGGCGACTGCGTGATCACCTCGCCGTCGGTGAGCGCCCGGATCGGTGCGAAGTCGACGTTCGCGTACTGTTCGGAGATCGTGTTCGCCATGCCTGCCATCACTTCCGCTTCTTGCCGTCGTAGTGCGGGTTCTCCCAGATGACCGAACCGCCCTGTCCGAGGCCGACGCACATCGCGGTCAGGCCGTAGCGGACGTCGGGGCGCTCGGCGAACTGGGCCGCGAGCTGGATCATCAGGCGCACACCGGAGGCTGCGAGCGGGTGGCCGAGCGCGATGGCCCCGCCCCACTGGTTGACGCGGGGGTCGTCGTCCGCGATGCCGAAGTGATCGAGCAACGAGATGACCTGGATGGCGAACGCCTCGTTGAGCTCGAAGAGCCCGATGTCGGAGATCGACAGGCCGGCCTTCTTCAGCGCCTTCTCGGTCGACGGGATCGGACCGATACCCATGATCTCGGGCTGGACGCCCGCGAACGCGAACGAGACCATGCGCATCTTCGGGGCGAGACCCAGTTCCTTGACCGCGCCGCCACCGGCGAGCAGCGACATCGTCGCGCCGTCGGTGAGGGGCGAGGAGGTGCCGGCGGTGACGCGACCGTGCGGGCGGAACGGCGTCTTCAGAGCGGCCAGATCCTCCATCGTGGTCTGGGGGCGGCGCCCCTCGTCCTCGGTCGCGAGTCCCCAGGCGCCCTCGGCATCCTTGATCGCCACCGAGACGAGGTCGGGCTGGATCTTGCCCGCGTCGTAGGCGGCCTGCACCTTGTGCTGGCTGAGCATGCCGAACCGGTCGGAGCGCTCCTTGGTGAGGTGCGGGAAGCGATCGAAGATGCGCTCGGCGGTGACGCCCATGTTGAGCGCTCCGGGGTCGACCATCTTCTCGGCGACGAATCGCGGGTTCGGGTCGGCGTTGCCGCCGATCGGGTGATGACCCATGTGCTCCACGCCACCGGCGAGGGCCAGGTCGTACATGCCCACCCCGATCGAGGCGCCCATGGTCGTCACGCTCGTCATCGCTCCCGCGCACATCCGCTCGACCGCGAGGCCGGGAACGGTCTGGGGGAGTCCGGCGAGGATCGCCACGGATCGACCGAGCGTGAGTCCCTGATCCCCGGTCTGCGAGGTCGCGGCGATCGCGACGTCGTCGATGCGGTCGGCCGGGACGGCCTGATTCCGCTCCATGAGACCGATGGTCGCCTTCACGGCGAGGTCGTCTGCGCGGGTGTTCCAGTACATGCCCTTTTCGCCGGCGCGCCCGAAGGGGGTGCGCACTCCATCGACGAAGAAGACGTCCGAGATCTCGGCCACTCTGCCTCCAAGTTTGTGCGGTGGCCTCAGTCTAGGGAGGCCCCGAAACGGGGAGGAATCGGTTGGATCGAACCTACGAAGCCGTGGCGGGAGCCTCGTCGGGCTGTTGCGCTGCTTCTACAAAAGCGGCGGCGATCTTCTGTGCGGTTTGTTCAACCTGCCAGGTGCGCGCGCCCAGCGCCGTCAGTGCGCCGCCGATGGCTTCCGGGGTGTCTCCCGCGGGCGCCCACGCGACGCGTCGGAGGTACTCGGGCGTCAACAGGTTCTCCGTCGGCATGTGCAGTTCCTCGGCGATCGCCTCGACCACGGGGCGCGCGGCTTTCAGGCGTGCATCGGCCTCGGGGTTGCGATCCGCCCAGGCGCGCGGGGGCGGCAAAGCGTCGCTCGGAACCCGTTCGCGCGGCAGCTCCTCGGTCGCCCGTCCGTCGACGATGGCCTGCCACCAGCGGTCGAGCTGCGTGCGGCTCGCGCGCCCCTGGAACTCCTTGATACCGGCGAGCGCCTGCTTGCTCTGCGGATTCGCCATGACCGCCGCCACCAGCGAACGGTCGGGGATGAGGCGTCCGGGGGAGACGTCCTGGGCCTGCGCATATGCTTCGCGTGCCTGCCAGAGGGAGCGCGCCACGGCGAGATTGCGGGCACCGCGCACCTGGTGCAGTCCGCTCAGACGGCGCCAGGGGTCTTCGCGGGGCGGCTTGGGTGCGCGACTCAGGGTCGCCGCGAACTCCTCGGCGGCGAATGCAGTCTTCTCCTGCTCCTCGAGTTCGAGGGCGAGCGCATCGCGCACGTCGATCAGGTGCAGCACGTCGAGGGCCGCGTACTCGAGCCAGGAATCCGGCAGGGGGCGCGTCGACCAGTCCGCGGCCGAGTGCTCCTTCTTCAGCGTGATGCCGAGCGTGTGCTCGACGACGGCGGCGAGACCCACGCGCTCGTGCCCGAGCAGGCGCGAGGCGAGCTCGGTGTCGAAGATCGTGTGCGGGTCGAGGTCGAGCTCGCGCAGCGAGGGGAGATCCTGACTCGCGGCGTGGAAGACCCATTCGACGTCGCCGATCGCCGCGTTCAGCGGCGTGAGGTCGCCGATGGCGGGCGGGTCGAAAAGGAACACGCCGGCGTCGCGGCGGAAGACCTGTACGAGGTAGGCGCGCTGGGAGTAACGGAAGCCGGAGGCGCGCTCGACATCGACGGCGACCGGTCCGGTGCCGTTCGCGAGCACGGCGCAGGCGGCGCGGAACTCCTCGGCATCCGAGATCACGGAGTATTCAGTCACGTACAGCCTTTCGCGCGCCGAGAACGGCGATGCCCTCGGAACCGGGCGGAAGACCCGCCAGCATTCCGACCAGTTCGGCCCATGCCTCGACGTGCGGACGGAACGGGCCCTGCGGAGTCCAGGACGCCCGCAATTCTATCTGTGCGCCGTCCCCTTCGAGGGCGAGGCCCCCGAATCCCTTCGACAGCGTCTTGGTGGAGGTGCCCGACGCTGCGCCGTACCGGGCCTCCCGGGAGTCGAGGGCATCGACGAGCCACGACCAGGTGACGTCGGCGAGCAGCGGATCCGTGCCGATCTCCGTCTCGAGCGGTGCCTGCGCGAAGATGACGATCCGCCACGATCCTCCCCAGCCCGCCGGTTCGTCCGGATCGTGCAGCAGCACGAAACGTCCCGTTCCGTACACGGAGTCGCCGTCGTCGTCGGGGCGGACATCGGCGGCGAGCGCGAGAGCGAAGGGCGCGAGGCCGGTCGGGGTCGGAATCTCGCGCACGGTGATGTCGTCACGGAACGCCGTCTCGCGCAGTTCTGCGGCGGCGTTCTCGAAGAGGGTCCCGGCATCGGGGGGTGCGGTCACGGCAACAGGCTAGAGTCAGGAAGCGATGAAGAGTCTCAGGCACGCCGTTGCACTCCTTCTCCCTGTCCTGCTCGCACTCGGAGCGGCGTCCGCGCTGCTCGTGCTGAGCATCGCCCGCCGGGTCGTAATGCCCACCCGGAGCGGACCCAACACGAAGATCCTCGCGGTCGACACGGGCGCGCAGACCATCGAGCTCGCTCGCACGCTCGACACCGAGCTTCCCGGGCGTTACGGGCTCTACACGACGGGAACGTACGGATACGTCAAGCTGGGTGCGGTGCTGAGCGCCGACAGCACGACCGTGCGGCGCAAGCTCCTCACCCAGATCGAGCCGGGTGCGCGCGTCGATCGCGACGCCGGTTTCAGCGGCTGGTACTACTCGGCCCCGTCGGAGCTGCATCTGCCCTGGAGCAACGTCCTCATCGGTTCGCCCGCCGGACCCTGCCCTGCGTGGTTCTTCCCCGCGGCGTCGAGCACCTGGGTCATTCAGGTGCACGGACGTGGAACGACCAGGGCCGAGTGCCTGCGTGCGGTGCCCGTCCTCCACGCCGCAGGGCTGCCGAACCTCGTGGTCTCGTATCGCAACGACGGCGAGGCCCCGCGAAGCCGCGGCGGAGCGTATGCCCTCGGAGCCGCGGAATGGCGTGACGTGGATGCCGCGATCGCCTACGCCCTCCGGCACGGAGCCGAGCGGGTGATTCTGATGGGCTGGTCGATGGGCGGTGCCGTCTCGCTGCAGACGGCCGTGAACTCCGGCAACCGCGACCGCATCGCCGGGCTCATCCTCGAGTCGCCGGTGGTCGACTGGCGCACCGTACTGCGTTATCAGGCACGAGAGGCGGGGCTCCGCGCACCGCTTCCGGCATTGGCGATGGGGGCGCTGTCCCTTCCGATGACCGCGCGACTGAGCGGGGCGGAGGACGCGATAGCGTTCGACCGCCTCGACATGGTCGCTCGCGCCGAGGAGCTCGCCGCCCCCACGCTCATCCTGCACAGCGACGACGACGGCTTCGTGCCGGCGGACGCCTCGCATGCCCTGCGGGATGCGCGCCCGGACCTCGTCACGATGCCGGTCTTCTCGGGGGCACGCCACACCAAGATCTGGAACTACGACGAGACCGGGTGGACCGCAGCGATCCGCGACTGGCTCGCGGCGCAGGGATTCAGCGCTTCTGCCTGACCTGCTTCTTCGCTCGCATGAGCATTCCCGTCATACCGCCGATGCGCAGGGGCGAGACGGCCTTGGTCAGACCGATCGCCTGCGGGTAGTCCTCGGGGATCGCCAGCACCTCGTCGGGCGTGAGCCCCGTGATGCCCTGCACGAGGATGCTCGCGAACCCCCGAGTCGTCGGCGCCTCCGGCGGTGCGGTGGCGTGCATGACGACGCGGCCATCGACGATCTCGACGTAGATGTACACGGGGGACTGGCACTCGGCGACACGTTCGCACATCTCCGGATGGTTCGCGACCTCCTCGGACACCGCGGGGAGCTCGTCCGCGAACTCCAGAAGGAGCAGCAGCCGATCGCTCTCGGGCGTGTCGAGGAAGGCGTCTCGGATCTCGGCGAGGGTCTCAGGAACGTGCGTTTCGCTCATCCCTGTCATTGTCACACGCTCAGAGCGCTCCGGGCTCCGAGCCGGTCACGATCGGAACGCGCACCGCGCTGCCCCACTCGGTCCACGAGCCGTCGTAGTTGCGCACGTTCTCGAAGCCGAGGAGGTGCTTGAGGACGAACCACGTGTGGCTGGACCGCTCACCGATGCGGCAGTACGCGACGACCTCGTCGCCATCGGCGAGACCGGCGCCGTCGCGGTAGATGGCGTCGAGTTCGGCGCGGGACTTGAACCCGCCGTCCTCCGCGACCGCCTTCGCCCACGGCACACTCTGCGCGGTGGGGATGTGGCCGGCGCGCAGAGTGCCCTCCTCGGGGTAGGCGGGGGCGGTCGTGCGCTCCCCGCTGTACTCCTCGGGCGAGCGCACGTCGATGAGCGGCTTGCCGATGTGGGCGAGCACGTCCTCCTTGTAGGCGCGAAGGAGCGTGTCGTCGCGCTCGACGATCGGGTACTCGACCGCGGGGCGGTTCGTGGCCTCGCGCGTGATCTCGCGGCCCTCGGAGATCCAGCGGTCGCGGCCGCCGTCGAGCAGACGGACGTCCTCGTGACCGAACAGCGAGAACACCCACAGTGCGTACGCCGCCCACCAGTTGTTCTTGTCGCCGTAGATGACCACCGTGTCGTCACGGGCGATGCCCTTGCGGCTCAGCAGCTCGGCGAAACCCTCGCCGTCGACGTAGTCGCGCACGACCGGGTCGTTGAGTTCGGTGTGCCAATCGACCTTCACCGCGCCGGGGATGTGTCCGGTCTCGTACAGGAGCACGTCCTCGTCGGACTCCACCACGACCAGCCCCGGCTCTCCCAGGTGAGCGGCGAGCCACTCCGTGGTGACGAGCCGGCCGGGCTCGGAGTACTCGGCGAACTTTGCGGACGACGTGTCGAACTCGATGGTCACGGGATGCTCCTCGGGGATGTGCGAGTGAAGGGGGCGGGCGGCGACGGCGTAGTGTTGTTCCGTCGCTTCGACGATAGTTCCCCGCGGTGCCGCAGGCGCCGGATTCGTAAGACTTCGACACAGGAAACGAATGACCGACACGCAGAGCACCACGGGCGTCGTGCGCCTCAGCGACCGCCAGCCGACCGTCACCGGTCCCGAGATGCTCGCGAGCCTCGTCCCGCCGCCGCAGTTCGACGGCGCGACGTTCGACAGCTATCGCGCGGATGAGTCGTACCCCTCCCAGGAGGAGGCGAAGGAGACGCTCCTGCGTTTCGCCGGGCGCGGTGCGCCGGTCAAGAAGGCGTCGTTCTTCAGCCGATCGAAGAAGGAGCCGGCGGTCAAGCCCGGCGTCTACCTCGACGGCGGTTTCGGCGTCGGGAAGACGCACCTCCTCGCGTCGATCTATCACGCCATGCCCGCCCGACGGAAGTACTTCGGATCCTTCATCGAGTACACCGCACTGGTCGGGGCCCTCGGGTACAAGAACACGGTGGATCTGCTGCGCGGAGCCGACCTCCTCTGCATCGACGAGTTCGAGCTCGACGACCCGGGCGACACGATGGTCATGACGCGTCTGCTGGGCGAGCTCGTCACCTCGGGCACGAAGCTCGCGGCCACATCGAACACCCCGCCCAATGCTCTGGGCGAGGGCCGCTTCGCCGCGCAGGATTTCCTCCGCGAGATCCATCAGATGTCGGACAGCTTCCAGACGATGCGGATCGACGGAGTCGACTTCCGTCAGCGGGCGATCGACGGGCACTCGATCGTGCTCTCCGATGAGGACTACGCCTCGGCGATCGCCTCGGCATCCGAGTCCGGGATGGTCTCCGACGACGCGTTCGACGAGGTCGTCGCGCATCTGGCGCGCGTGCACCCCTCTCGGTACATCCGCCTGATCGACGGCCTCCGACTCGTCGGGCTGCGCGATGTGCGCGTGCTCACCGATCAGTCCGAGGCGCTGCGGTTCGTCGCCTTCGTCGATCGCGTCTACGACGCGCAGATCCCGATCGCCGCGACCGGAGTATCGCTGGACCAGGTCTTCGCCGAGGAGATGCTCGGCGGCGGGTACCGCAAGAAGTACCTGCGCGCCATCTCGCGGCTGAATGCACTGACGCATTCCAGCCGCGCGTAACGCGATGGTTACACACCGACGCCGGGTGTAACCGGAGCGAAACACTCCTCGCGCCTTCCCGAAACCGGGCATCGCCACACTGGTGCTCTCAGTTACTCGGATGTGAGGTATTCCATGGATGCTCCCGGCAACATCTCCTGGGCGATCACCGCGACCGCCCTCGTTCTTCTCATGACCCCCGGCGTTGCCTTCTTCTACGGCGGCCTGGTCAAGGCGAAGAGCGTGGTCAGCATGATGATGATGAGCTTCGGCTCCATCGGACTGGTGGCCGTGCTCTGGATCCTGTTCGGCTACTCGATGAGCGCGGTCGACAGCCCCACGCAGTTCGCGGGCAACCCGTTCGCCGACTTCGGTCTCTCGGCGCTGTCCGAGGGCCCCGACGCGAACGTCGCCCTTCTCGGTGTCGCGTACGGCGCGACCTTCGCGATCATCACGGTCGCCCTGATCTCCGGCGCCATCGCCGACCGCGCCAAGTTCGGCTCCTGGCTGATCTTCGCCGGCATCTTCGCCACGGTCGGGTACTTCCCGATCGCCGCGTGGGTCTGGGGCGGCGGCTGGATCATGAACCTCGGCACCACGCTCTTCGGCGAGGACAGCGGCATCGCCGTCATCGACTACGCCGGTGGTACCGCGGTGCACATCAACGCGGGTGCCGCGGCCCTCGCCCTCGCTCTCGTCCTCGGCAAGCGCATCGGCTTCCAGAAGGGCATCCTCAAGCCGCACAACGTGCCGCTGACGCTGCTCGGTGCCGCTCTGCTGTGGTTCGGCTGGTTCGGTTTCAACGCCGGTGCGGAGTGGCTGTCGGAGGACATGGGCGGTGTCGGACTCATCGGCATCAACACCCTCGGCGCCACGGCGGCGGCCATCCTCGGTTGGATCGTCATCGAGAAGATCAAGGACGGCAAGCCCACCTCGGTCGGCGCCGCCTCGGGTGCCGTCGCCGGTCTCGTCGCCATCACCCCCGCCTGCGCCAACCTGACGCCCGGCTGGGCACTGGTCCTCGGCCTCGTCGCCGGTGTCGTCTGCGCCCTGGCCGTCGAGCTGAAGTTCCGTCTCGGCTTCGACGACTCGCTCGACGTCGTCGGCATCCACCTCGTCGGTGGCCTCATCGGTACCCTCTACCTCGGCTTCTTCGCCACCGGACAGGGCATGTTCACCGGTGGTGACTGGCGCCTGCTGGCCGTCCAGGCCATCGCCGCAGGTGGCGTGCTGATCTACTCCTTCGTCGTCGCCTTCATCATCGGCTTCGCGATCGAGAAGACGATCGGCTTCCGCGTCACGAGCGAGGACGAGATCGCCGGTGTCGACTCCGTCGTCCACGGCGAGGAGGGCTACGCGCTCACCAACGCCTGATCGCCCGAGCGCGAGCGACGTAGTGTGAACGTGTGAGTTCATCCAGGAGCATCCTCGTCACGATCGCGCAAGCGCTGCTCGACGCACTGACACCCCGAACGTCCCGGCCCCGCAAGGAGCCGGGACGTTCGGCCGTGCTGAAGGCGTCGAGAACGGATGCCGGGCGCACCCGCGGGGTCGAGACCGTGCGCCTCGATCCCGCGCACCTCGACGACGTCGTCATCAGCTACGCGCCCGATCGCGATGGCGCTCCCGATGCCGGGGAGATCATCTGGACCTGGGTGCCCTACGAGGAGGGCGACGGGCGGGGCAAGGACCGCCCGGTGCTCGTGATCGGCCGGGAATCCTCGGATCGGGTGTTCGCCGTGCGGATGACCAGCCGCTCCCACGACGGCGATCGCGACTACCTGTCGATCGGATCGGGGGAGTGGGACTCCCAGGGGCGGGAGTCCTGGGTCGACGTCGAGCAGCTCTACAGCGTCCACGATGCGGGTATGCGCCGCGAGGCCGCCGTGCTCGCGCGTGCGCGCTTCGACCGGGTCGCCGCCGCCCTCCAGCGGCGCTACGGCTGGCGCGCCGACCGGTAGGAGATTCCTCCAATCCGTTTGCGCCGGGGTGTCGAACTCCTTGCATGAGCCGCTCCCGCGGTTCCCGCACAAGGAGGCATCATGCGTTTCATCCCCACGAAGGTCCACGGAGTCCTCGACTACGTCGTCGGCATCGCACTCATCGCGGCACCGTGGCTGTTCGGATTCGCCGCCGTCGGTGGCGCAGCGGTAATCATCCCGATCGTGCTCGGTGTCGGCCTCATCGTCTACAGCCTGTTCACGAAGTACGAATGGGGACCCTTCGGGTTCATCCCCATGCCCGTGCACCTCGTCTTCGACATCGTCGCGAGCCTGTTCCTCGCCCTCTCGCCGTGGATCTTCGGCTTCTCCGGAGAAGCGCTCAACGTCTGGCTGCCGCACGTCGTCGTGGGCGTGACGGTCATCATCGTCGTGCTGTTCTCGCAGCCGCAGCCCCAGACCACGCCGCGGGCCGCCCGAGCCTGACGCGCGGACGACGGCGCCCCTCCTGTTCTGAGCGGGAGGGGCGCTCTCGTGCGCGGCGGAGGAACGGCCCTCAGCCGCCGTGAACGAGCAGACCGCTCTCGTAGGCGAGGATCACGAGTTGGGCACGGTCGTGCGCTCCGACCTTGGTCATGATGCGGTTCACGTGGGTCTTGGCGGTGTGCGGCGAGATGAACAGCTCTTCCGCGATCTCCTGGTTGGAGCGACCCCGAGCGACCATCAGCAGCACTTCTCGCTCGCGTTCGGTGAGCGAATCGAGCTCGGCGACTCCCGGTGCCGGCGCTCCTCGGACCGGCATCGCGACGAAGCGGTCGACGAGTGCGCGGGTCGCCAACGGGGAGAGCAGGGCGTCGCCGGCGTGCACGGAGCGCACGGCGCGCGGGATGTCGTCGGGCTCGGCGCCCTTGCCGATGAAGCCGCTGGCGCCCGCACGAAGCGCCTGGACGAGGTACTCGTCCTCCTCGAAGGTGGTCAGGATGAGCACGCGGACGCCCTCGAGACCCGGCGCCCGGCAGATCTGCGCGGTCGCCTCGATGCCGTCGAGCACGGGCATCCGGATGTCCATGATCACGATGTCCGGCCGATGCGCCGACACGAAGTCGATCGCCTCCCGCCCGTTCGCGGCAAGCCCGATGACGTCGATGTCGTCCTGCGCGCCGAGGATGTCGGCGACCGCCTGTCGGATCAGTGCCTGGTCGTCGACGATGAGAACGCGGATCATGACTGCTCCTTCGACCGCGGCATCCAGGCGCGGATCTTCCAGCTGCCGCCGTCGGGTCCTGCGTCGACCGTGCCTCGCACGGAGGTCACGCGCTCGCGAAGGCCGAGGAGACCGAGACCGGGGGACTCGCTGCCGCCTGGTGAGGGCGACGCGGTCGTCGGATTGGTGACCGTGATCGCGAGGCCGTCGTCGTCGGCGCGGAGCAGGAGGTGGGCGCGATGCTCGGTGCCGTGCTTGTGCGCGTTCGTGAGTGCCTCCTGGACGACGCGGTAGGCGACGAGCCCGGTCGCACCGGTGACGCGGTCGAGGTCGCCCTCGGTGCGCACCGTCACCTCCAATCCGGACGACGCGAACTGGTGGACGAGCTCGTCGATGCGGTCGGTGCCGGCCTGGGGGCCGGTGCTCCCGTCGCCGACGTCGGCCGTGCGCAGCATCGACATGAGGTCTCCGATCTCGCCGAGCACGCTGCGCGCGGCGCCGCGGATCGTCGCCAACGCCTGCTTGGCCTTCTCCGGGCGATCGTCGATCACCGAGGTCGCGACTCCCGCCTGCAGACTGATGACCGCGATCTGGTGCGCGACCGCGTCGTGCAGATCCCGGGCGATCCGCAGTCGTTCCTCGCTCACGCGCCGCTGGGCTTCGGACTCTCGGCTGCGCACCGCGCGTTCCGCCCGCTCGGTGATGGCGGAGATGTAGTCGCGCCGCGAGCGCGCCGCGTCGCCGAGGGCGGTCGAGAGCGCCACGATCAGCCCGAACTGGAACGCCCGCGGGTCGTACACGGAGCCGATCGCCGAGAGCAGGGACAACAGCATCACGGCGACGACGGCGCACGCCGCGATCAGCAGCGCGCGTCGACGGATGGTGCGCAGGGTGACCTGGTACATCGCGAGGCCGATCGCGATGCCGATACCGGGCGACAGGATGCCGGTGGCGGCTGCGGCGCCGAAGTTGACCAGGAGCGCGGCGAGCGTCAGGAGCGGCCACCGCCGTCGCCAGGGGACGATCGCGAGGGGGAGGAGCACGAGGACGAGGGAGAGCACGCTCGTCGGGCGGAAGTCGGGGATCGGAGTCGGTGCCAGGGCGAAGACGAGCACGACGACAGCGACGAGCACGTCGGGGAGCCATACCGGCATCCGCGGGCGCGGATCCGCGGGCGCCTCGGGAACGTCGGTGTGCTCTGCCATCCCCTCAGTCTGCCGTGGAACGGCCGCCGTCGCGTCGGTCGCCCGGGTCATCGGGAGTACCGCGGACGCGGTACATGCGGAACGCGATCGAGGGATGTGCGGACCCCGGCGCGAGAGGGACGCTGATATCCGTCGATCCGAACGGAGTTCTCCGATGCCCGCACCCCTTCTTCAGATCAGGGATGTCCACAAGTCCTACGGGCGTGGCCCGACCCGCTTCGATGCGCTCAAGGGGGTGAGCTTCGACGTCGGCGAAGGGGAATCGATCGCGATCGTCGGCAAGAGCGGATCGGGAAAATCCACCCTCATGCACCTGCTCGCCCTGCTCGATGCTCCGGACACCGGAACGATCGCTCTGGAGGGTGTGCAGACGGCTCGCCTGCGAGGCGCTCAGCTCAACCGCACGCGCAACAAGACGTTCGGTTTCGTCTTCCAGCAGTTCTTCCTCACCGGCGGCAACAGCGTGCTCGAGAACGTCGTGCTGCCCCTCAAGATCGCGGGCGTCCGGGCGGGCGAGCGCCGCCGGCGCGGCATGGCCGCGCTCGAGCAGCTCGACCTCGCCGACAAGGCGCGCAACCGGGCGGTGGACCTCTCCGGAGGTCAGAAGCAGCGCGTCGTGATCGCGCGGGCACTGGTGAACAATCCGCGCATCATCTTCGCCGACGAGCCGACCGGCAACCTCGACAGCGCGACGGGCGCCGTGGTCGAGGACATCCTGTTCGGACTCAACCGCGAGCACGGTATCACGCTGATCGTCGTCACCCACGACGAGGATCTCGCGGCGCGCTGCGATCGGCGGATCGTCATCCGCGACGGGCGCATCGTCGACGAGAGCGAAGAGCAGGTCGCCGCATGAGGGCCGCGGACCTCGTCGGATCGGCGATCTCGAACACGTTCCGAGCGAAGACCCGCACGATCCTCACCATCCTGGCGATCTTCGTCGGAGCCTTCACGCTCGCTCTGACCGGCGGCCTCGGCACCGGAATCAATCGGTACATCGACGACACGGTCTCGGGGGTCGGCGCCGCCGACGCGATGAGCGTCACGCGGTCGGCGGACGATGCGGCGACGGTGCCGGGCGCGACCGGCGGGGAACCGCGCGAGTACGACCCGGACGCGGTCTCGAGCGGCATCCCCGGGCAGACGGTGATCGCGCTCGATCCCGACGACGTCGCCGAGATCGAGGGGATCGATGGCGTCGTGCGCGTGGACCCCACACGCACGATCACCCCCGATTTCATCCGGGCCGGCGACGGCACGCCGTTCGTCGCCTCGGTCGGGAGCCTCATCCCGGGGCAGACGACCGTGCTCGCCGCCGGAACGGATCCCGACGACGACGCGTCGGAGACGGAGGTCGCGCTGCCCGCCGCCTACGTCGATGCCCTCGGGTTCGCGGACAACGACGATGCGCTCGGCTCCACGGTCACGCTGGGGATCACGGATGCGGCGCGCACCTCGCACACGATCAACGCGACCGTCGTCGGCATCACCGAGGAGGCGCTCGCAAGCCCAACGGGCTCGAGCATCCTCGTGAACCGATCGATGAGCGACGCGCTCGTCGAAGCCCAGACGACCGGCCTGCCCGCGGATCAGGTCGACCGCTTCGCGTCGGCGACGGTGCGGTTCGCACCCGACGCGACGGACGACGAGATCCAGGCGCTGAAGGACCGTCTGGCCGATGCCGGATTCACCGGGACGACCGTGGCCGACCAGCTCGGCACCATCACCACCGTCATCGACGGAATCGTGCTCGTGCTCAACGCCTTCGCGATCATCGCCCTGCTGGCCGCCGCGTTCGGCATCGTGAACACGTTGTACATGTCGGTTCAGGAGCGCACGCGCGAGATCGGGCTGATGAAGGCGATGGGCATGGGCTCGGGACGCGTGTTCGGTCTGTTCAGCCTCGAGGCCGCCTTCCTCGGGTTCCTCGGAAGCGCGATCGGCGTCGGGATCGCGATGCTCGCCGGCGCGGGGATCAGCGCGGTCCTGGCCGACGGCCTCCTCGCGGACCTGCCGGGGTTGACCCTCATCGCCTTCGATCCGGTCTCGATCCTGTCGATCATCGCCCTCGTGATGGTGATCGCCTTCCTCGCCGGGACCCTGCCCGCCGCCCGGGCAGCGCGAGCCGACCCCGTCGAGTCCCTGCGCTACGAGTGAGGTGCGGTCGGTGGCTGTGGTCCGTGGCTCACGGCCGGGACCACAGCCGCTCGACCGCGAGCTCGCGCCCGAGGACCCGGGCCGCCGCGCGGTGCCCCGACAGGAGCGCGGCGGGCACGGTCGCCGGGTCATCGGTCCAGGTCGCCTCTCCGGCGATGTGCAGCACGCCTCCGATCGGGGTCGCCAGGTCGTCGTGATCGGCGGTCGTCGAGCCGAGCGTCATGTACGCGTAGGCACCGTGGGCGAACGGATCGTCCTGCCAGTGCGTGCGATTCACCGCAACGGGGGCCGGCACGTCGGCGCCGAACAGCCGGCGCAGCTGCGCGAGCACCGACTCCACGACCTGATCGTCATCCCAGTCCCGCGTCTCCTGCGCCGCCGGCCCCGCGGCGAAGGTGAGCAGCGTCGGCTCGTCGTCGAGTGCGGTGAGGTCGTACCAGGAGTGCCACCATCGGCCCTCGGGCCCCTGTTGGCGGATCGCATAGACGCCGTCGTCCCAGAACCGCGCGGGGAAGCGGAGGAAGATCTTCTCGAACGCATTCATGCGCAGGCGCGACAGCGCTCCGGCGTTCGGCTCGGGCAGCGCAGGGTCGATCACCAGTGCGGGGGACTGCAGCACCCCGACCGGCACCGTGAGTACCGCCGCCGTCGCGCGGAAGACCTCGTGCGATGTGGTGGCGACCACGCCCTCCGCCGACCACTCGACACGGGAGACGGGGTGGTCGAGCCGTACGTCGAGCCCCTCCGCCAGATGCGTCGCGAGGCTGTCGTACCCGTCGGGGAAGACGACCTCGTCGCCGTCGATCGTGTCGTCGTCGAGCCCGTGAGCGGCGAGGTCCTCGATCCACGCGCCGTACTGCTCCTCGGCGCGGTGCTCGAGGTACTCGCGCACCCGCTGCGTGCGGTCGGCGTTCCATCCCTGCATCGCGAGTGCGGCCTCCGTCACATCGCGATACGACGCATCGGCCGCCGACACGGCGATGGCGTCGCGGAGCGCCGCATCCACCGCACGGATGTCGGCGACGTAGGCACGGGCATCCGCGTCGGACAGACGGATGCCGTCGGGGCCGTAGTGAGCGATCGGACGGCTGTCGGGCTGGTAGCCCCCGACCGTGAACTCCTGCGTGCGCATGCCGAAGGCGGTCGCCGCGGCCGCGACCGGGCTGCCGTCGATGCCGTGGATCCAGGAGGCGCCGAGATCCGTGACCCGGCCGGCGGAGCGATCGGTCGTCACACGGCCGCCGATGCGGTCCCGCGCCTCGAGGACGACGACGCTCAAGCCCTCCGCCCGAAGAAGTCGCGCGGCAGAGAGGCCGGCGATTCCCGCACCGATCACGATCGCGTCAGAGGTGTGCATGAGGGCTCCTTCGCCGGAGGGCATCGCAGGGGGTGATCCCGACGTTAGTCAGTCGGACCCCACCGATGGAAGAGCTCAGGGCGATGGCCGGACCGATCGCGTCGGGTCCCGGCCATCGCCCTGAGGTGCGCGTCAGGCCGACTGGACGAGGATCTTCGCCCCGGCGCCGCCACGGAGTGCGTGGATCGCATCCACGACGCCATCCAGCGGTACGTCCTTCACCCATCCGGTCGTGTCGTACACGCCTGCGGCCATCGCGGCGATGACCGCGTCGAAGTCCTCGGGGAGATACGCCAGCGCGCCGGCGATCTCGGTCTCGGCCATCACCAGCTGGGTCGGCAGGAAGTCCATCGTGCGCTCGTGGATCGCGACGACGACGACACGGCCACCCGGCACGAGGCTCGCGAGCGAGGAGGTGATGGCGGGGCCGGCGCCGGCGGCATCGAACGCCACGTCCACGCCATCGCCGTCGGTCAGAGCGGTGACGGCCGCGCCGAGGTCCTCCGTCACCGGGTCGACGACCGTGGCGCCGAGCGCCGCGATGATCGCGCGTCGATCGGAGCTGGGCTCGGACACGAGCACCTTCTCGATGCCACGGGCTTTGAGGGCGAACCACACGCCGATGCCGATGGGGCCGGCACCGGCGATGAGGGCGGTTCCCCCCGACTCCACGCCGCTGCGCGAGACGGCGTGCCACGCGACCGCCATCGGCTCGACCAGGGCGCCGAGACGCAGGTCGACGTTCTCGGGAAGCACGTGCAGCTTCGACGCGTCGACGGTCGTGAACTCGGCCATGCCGCCGCCGTCCGAGCTCAGACCGTGGAACCCGATCTTCTGGCACGCGTTGTACATGCCGTGGCGGCATGCAGCGCAGTCACCGCAGTAGTAGATCGGCCAGACGGCCACCCGGTCTCCGACCGAGATTCCGTCGACGCCCTCGCCGAGCTCGACGACCGTGCCCGAGAACTCGTGTCCGAGGATCTGGGGGAGGGTCGACCCGGTCAGCGGATGCGGGTGTTCGAAGTCGAGGCCCGCTGCCTCCGGCGTGTAGTAGACGTGCAGGTCGGAGCCGCAGATGCCCGCGAAGGCGTTGCGCAGCTTGACCTGCCCGCGTCCGGGGGAGGGATCCGCGACCTCCTCGATGCGGAGGTCCTCCTGCGCGTGGAAAACTGCGGCCTTCATGTTTCTCTCCTTTTCCGGCGGCCGTCAGCGCAGCCACCACTCCGGGGACGCCGCGAGGATGAGCCTCACGGCGCGGTCGATGTCGTCGTCGCCGCTGCGCAGCCACTCCTCGATGGAACCCACGGTGCCGGCGGCGGCGTAGGCGAACGCGATCGCCATCGCCGCGGGATCGTCGCGGAAGTCAGGGGGCACGATGTCGGGGTGAAGGTGCACCCAGAGTTCGAGGCCCGACCGGATGGACCGCTCGAGGTTGCTGCGCACGGGAGCGGCGAGCAGGGGGTGCATCGCGCCGCGGTAGACGTCCGCGCGGCGGAGGACGTGCTCGAGCAGTGCCCGCTCGCCGTCACCGATCGCGTCGGCGCGCGGGAGGATCTCCATCGCTTCGGCGATCTCGGACGAGAGGGCGTCGGCGAGGAGGTCGACGGGGCTCTCGGCATGGCGGTAGAAGGTGTCGCGGGTCACACCCGCCGCAGTGCAGATCGCGGAGGCGGTCACGTCGGCGATCGGCATCCGTCCGGCCAGATCGAGGACGGCGTCACGGAGGTGCTCCCGTGAACGTCGCGCCCGTGCATCCATGTCGCCCAGTTTATCCGACATGTGTCAGATAAGGCGTAACGTGGCGGAAAGGACGGCACCACGACGGTGCCGCAGAGAGGAAGTCATGTCAGGGTTCGAGAACAGCGTCGCGGTCGTCACCGGCGGAGTGTCGGGGATCGGAGCGGCGATCACGCGCCGCCTGGTCGATCGGGGTGCGAAGGTGTTCGTCGCCGACATCAACGCGGATGCCGTGGCCGCCGCCACCGAGACGTTCGGCGAGAACGTGGCGGGCCTGCGCACCGATGTCACCGACGAGCAGTCGATGGAAGCGCTCTTCGCCGCCGCCGTCGAACGATTCGGCCGGATCGATGCGGTGTACAACGTCGCCGGCGGCTCGAAGCCGGGCCGCGTCATCGACATGGATCTCGCGACCTGGGACTTCAACATCAAGCTGAACCTCTACGGCGCGTTCCTGGGCACGAAGCTCGGCGCGAAGCAGTTCCTCGCCCAGGGCGGCACGGGTTCGATCGTGAACATCGCATCGTTGAACTCCCAGGTGCCGATGCATTCCGGTGCCGGGTACTCGACCGCGAAGGCCGGTGTCGTGATGCTCACGAAGAACGCCGCGCTCGAGCTCGCCGAGCAGGGCATCCGGGTGAACGCGATCTCGCCCGGCCTGGTCGCCACGCCGCTCACGGGCGGACTGCTGGCCGTCTCGGGAGTCATGGACACCTATCTGGATCGCATCCCCGCGAAGCGCGCCGCCGATCCCGACGAGATCGCGGGCGTCGCGCTGTTCCTCGCGTCGGCCGACGCGTCGTACGTCAACGGAGAGAACATCGTCGTCGACGGTGCGTGGGCGACGACCGGCTACCCGGACCTGCGCCCCTTCATGGGCTGAGCCGACGGCTCACAGCGGCACGACCAGGGGCGTCCCGGCGTGCGGGTCGGGGATCACGGAGCAGGCGAGTCCGAAGACCTCCTCGACCCGCTCGGCCGTGACGATCGTCGACGGATCCCCGGACGCCACGATCTCGCCATCGCGCATCATGATCATGTGATCGGCGAAGCGCGCGGCCTGGTTGAGATCGTGCAGCACGGCGACGACCGTGCGTCCCTCGGCGTGGAGGCCATGGAACAGGCGCAACAGGTCGTACTGGTGCGCGATGTCGAGGAACGTCGTCGGCTCGTCCAACAGCATGGTCGGCGACTCCTGCGCGAGCAGCATCGCCACCCAGACGCGCTGGCGCTGTCCGCCGGAGAGCTCGTCGACCAGACGCCCCGCGAGCTCGGTCGTGCCCGTCGCCGCGAGGGCGGCGGCCACGGCGGCCTGGTCGGTGTGCGACCACTGGCGGAGGATCGTCTGGTGGGGGTGTCGACCGCGGGCGACGAGGTCCGAGACGCGGATGCCGTCCGGGGCGAGCGACGTCTGGGGGAGCAACCCGAGTCGCCGCGCGATCTCCTTCGTCGGCAGGTCCGAGATCGCTCGACCGTCAAGCAGCACCTGCCCGGTCGTGGGGCGCAGCAGACGCGCGAGCGCACGCAGCAGCGTCGACTTGCCGCAGGCGTTCGGGCCGACGATGACCGTGAACGAGCCCGCGGGGATCTCGACGTCGAGATGCGCAGACACCACGCGGCCGTCGTAGCCGATCGTGAGGTCGGCGCCCTGCAGGCGGGCGCGGGTGAGGGTCTCGGTCGTCGTCTTCGTCTTCTCGGTCATCGTCTTCTCGGTCATCGTCTTCTCGGTCATCGTCTTCTCGCTTCCTGGACGAGCAGCCAGACCAGGTAGACGCCGCCGAGGCAGACGGTGACGAGGCCGACCGGGATCTGGGTCGGGGCGAACAGCCGCTGCGCGAGCACATCGCTCGCGACCAGCAGCAGTGCGCCGAGAGCGGCGGATGCCGTGAGCGTGACGCTCGCCGAACCGGTGAGGCGGCGGGCGATCTGGGGTGCGGCGAGCGAGATGAAGGCGATCGGTCCCGCCATCGCCGTGACGACCGCGGTGAGTCCCACGCCGAGGATCACGAGCGTCAGACGCACCCCTCCGGTGCGCACCCCGAGGGCGGTCGCCGCGTCGTCGCCGAGCTCGAGCATGTGGAGACGATCGGCGAGCATCGCGACCGCGATCGCGATCGGGATGATCACGCACGCGGCGATGCCGACCTGCTCTGCCGTGATGAGGTTGAGCGAGCCGGCGCCCCAGGCGCTGGCGAGCAGGGCGACGTTCAGGTTCGCGTTGAGGACGATCCAGGTGTTCACCGAGGCGAGCATCGACGCGATTCCGATGCCGACGATGATGAGCCGGAACCCGGTGAACCCGCGGCGGAACGCCAGCAGGTACACGACCAGTGCCGTCGCGGTGCCGCCGACGAGCGCGGCGGCGGCGGTCGATGCGACGCTGACGCCGAACGTCGTGATCACGATCAACGCGCCGGTGTAGGCCCCGGCGTCGAAGCCGATCACGTCGGGGCTGCCCAGAGGGTTGCGCGTGAGCGATTGGAAGATCGCGCCGCCGATGCCGAGCGCAGCGCCGAAGACGAGTGCGCCCAGCACTCGCGGGAGCCGCCACTCGATGATCACGAGCTCGGCCCGGGGTTCCCCGAAGCCGAGGAGCGTCGCGACGACCTCACCCGCACTGAAGACCGCGTCGCCCAGGGTGAGCGCGAACACGCCGATCGCGATCGCGAGCGCCGTGGCGGCGAGGGCGACGATCGTCGCCCGCACACCGATGCGTCGGGAGAAGAAGGACGTCTGCGGCGTGAAGACGCGGCGGCCGGCATCCACCGGCGCGGTCAGGAGGTCGGCGCTCACAGCCCGCTCACCTTCCGACGACGCACGAGGGCGATGAGGACCGGGGCGCCGATGACCGCCGTCACGACGGAGACGGGCAGCTCGCCCGTGCGGAGCACGAGCCGCCCCGCCACGTCTGCGGTGAGAAGCAGCAGCGGGGCGGCGAAGACAGTGCCGAGGAGGATCCAGCCCTGATGAGGCCCGACGAACCAGCGCACGGCGTGCGGCACCATCAGGCCGACGAAGGCGATCGGACCGGCCGCGGCGGTGGCCGCACCGCAGAGCAGTGTCACCGCCACGATCGAGAGCACACGCGTGAGCGCGACACGGGATCCGAGGGCGGTCGCGAGATCGTCGCCCAGCGCGAGAGCGTTGAGCGACGGCGCGAGGCAGAAGGCGAGGACGAGGCCGATGAACACGAAGGGCAGCACGGCGTAGACGTCCGAGGTGAGCGAGGTGAGCGAGCCCGCGTTCCAGCTGCGCATCCGGTCGAAGACGCTCGGGTTGAGGAGACCGATCGCCGCCACGACGCCGCCCATCACGGCGCCGAGCGCGACACCGGACAACGTCATCCGCAACGGATCCGGGGCGGTGCGGCCTGCCGAACCGATCAGGTACACGAGGACCGTCGCCGCGATCGCGCCGGCGAACGAGAACCAGATGTATCCACTCGCGGCGCTCACGCCGAAGAAGGCGACGCCGATCACGACGCCCAGGCTCGCTCCCGCATTCACCCCCAGGACGCCGGGATCGGCCAACGGGTTGCGGGTGAAGCCCTGGATCAGTGCTCCGGCGATGCCCAGCGCTGCGCCGACCGCGAGGCCGACGATCGTGCGCGGGACGCGCATGCCCTGCACGATGGCCCCGGCGTCACCCGTGCCGACCGTGAGGCCGTGCCAGACGTCGGCCGGAGAGATCCGCTGCGAGCCGAACAGCACGCTCGCCACGCAGACGAGCGCGAGCGCGCCGGCGAGGAGGAGCACCACCAGGCCGCGGCGTGCCCCCGAAACCTGCGGTGCTCTCTCCTCGACGAGCGTCGAGGTCATACCGCGCACCTCACAGCCCGAGCTTCTCCAGCTCAGCGTCGTAGGCGTCCTCGATCTCCTCCTCGGAGCGGCCGTCGTCATTCCACATCGCCATGAGTCGCGCGTGGGTGCCCTCGTCGAGGGATTCGTAGCGCTCCCGCCAGGCTTCGGCGTTCTCGGTCCAGTAGCCGAGGACCTTGTAGTCGGTCGCCGGGAGCTTCAGGTCGTGGCGGAGGTGCTTGCGCACGCCGCGCGTGGCCTTCGTCTCACCGGCGACCCAGACGTACCCGCGCCCCGTCGGAAGCTCGGCCGCGCGCAGGATCTCCTCGATGCGCGTGGGACCGTGCCCGTTGCCGCCGTGCACCCAGTGCAGCTCCACTCCGTCCGGGGTGGTCAGGGACAGCTCGTCCTCGGCCGTCGCGACCTCGACGACCACGCGGGTACGGACGCCGCTCGGCGCGTTCTCGGCGAGGCGAGCGGCCGCCGGCAGGCCGGTGGCGTCGGCGATCAGAAGCTGCCACTCGATGTCGGCGGGGGCCGCGTAGAGCGCCTTCGGCGTGTTGACCCCGAGCACGTCACCCGGCTGGGCGCGCAGGGCCCACGCCGCCGCGATCCCCCCGTCGTGCACGACGAAGTCGATGGTGAGCTCGCGCGCCGCGGCATCCCAGTCCCGCACCGTGTACGTGCGCATCGGGGCCGGATCCACACCCTCCGGGAAGTCCCAGTAGCCGTCGTCGGTCGGGAACGGCAGGTTCGGCTCGATCTGCCCCTCGGTCGGGAAGAAGACGCGGAAGTACTCATCGCCCACCCCGGTGGTCACGAATCCATCGAGACCTTCGCCCCCGAAGACGATCCGCATCATGCCCGGGCTCAGCCGTTCGACGCGCTGCACCACGATGCGGTGCACGAGGTTGACGGTCATCCGAGGAGCGCCTTCTCGACGACGGTGAGGAACGCGTCCATGCCGCTGGGGGAGCCGTAGATCATCTCGTAGTTGTAGGGGTAGTACTCGCCGCTCTGGACGAACGAGAGGTTCTGCCAGATCGCGTTCTGCTGCAGGGCCTCGTCCTCCTCGACCCAGACGGTGCCATCCTCTTCGGCTCCGGTGAACACGACGTCGATGCCCTCGAGCTGTCCGAGCTGCTCGGGGCTCAGTTCCGCGTACTCGTCGCTCGCGGGCAGGCCGTCCTCCGTCGCGTTCATCAGGGGCGCCATCTCCAGACCGAGGTCGGCGAAGACGAGGCAGGGCACGCCGTAGCAGGACGTCGTGACCTGACCGTCCCAGTAGCCGACGTCTGCGACGACGGGGTGGATGTCGGCGGCGTCGAGGCGGGAGCGGATGTCGGCGATGCGGGCCTCGTACTGGTCGACCCACTCCTGCCACTGCTCCTCGCGTCCGAGATCGGTCGCGGCCTTCGCGACGACGTCTCGCCAGTCGCCCCCGTCGAATGCGTTGTACGTGTAGGTCGGTGCGATCTTCTGGAGCTGCCCGTCGAGGTCTTCCTCGTAGCCGAGGCCGCTGAGGATGAAGTCCGGTTCGGCCTCGAGCACGGCCTCCAGGTTGAACTCCGGGAAGTTCCCGAAGGTCTCCAGCCCCTCCAGTTCCTCTTGAGGGAAGAAGTCGGGGAAGGCCGTGAAGTCGTCGCGGATCGGCTGTGTGCCGGCGAGGTCGAAACCGAGCGTGATGAGGATGTCGAGGTCGGTCGTGTAGAAGCCGAGTGCCGCCGTCGGCTCGGCCGGGATCGTGATGTCGACGCCGGTCGGAGTCGTGAGCTCCACCGTGTCGTCCGCGGTGGAGGAGCCGCCGGCGGAGGAAGCGGCGCACGAGGTCAGGAGAAGGCAGGTCGCTGCGAGCGCGACGAGGGACACGGGCGTGGAGCGCATGGGAGGGTCTTCCGGAAGAGGATCGGGGAGCCGGGGCTTAGGTAAGGCTCGGCTTACCCAGTATGGATCCGTCCGATGTCGCGGAGATGCCACACCGTGTCGAGGTCACGCCGACTTCGCGGAATCCTCGTCGCGTCGCGCGGCGTACTCGCCGGGCGTGCGCCCGACTTCCCGGCGGAAGGCCTGCACGAACGCACTCGGCGTCGCGTAGCCGGAGCGCCGGCTCACGTGCGCGACCGTGTAGTCGGCGGAGAGCCACTCGATGGCGCGGCGCATGCGTGCTCGGGTGCGCCAGGTGGAGAAGCTCAGGCCGGTCTCGGCGACGAACAGGCGCGAGAGGTTCCGCGCGCTGGCGCCCACGTGATGCCCCCACTCCTCGATCGAGCGATCGTCGGCGGGGTCGGAGAGCAGCGCCTCGGCGATCGCTCGGGTACGCAGGTCGAGGGGGAGGGGAAGGTCGACGACGGATGCTTCGACGGGTTCGAGCAGGCTGACCACGAGTTCCTCCGCATGCAGGCGCGGTCCCGCAGCGAGGTACGGCGGAGCCTCGAGTCGGTCGAGCACGGCGCGCATCACGTCGGGCAGGGCGACCGCGGTCGTGCGCGGCGAGGGGGAGGCGATGTCGCCGTCGATGAAGGTGCAGCGGAACGAGGTGCCGGCCGCGGCGATCACGCGATGGGACGTCTCGGCGGGAATCCAGAGACCCTGCGTGGCGGGGATGGCGAAGTGTCCGTGCTCGGTCTCGGCGGTGAGAACGCCTCGCGCCCCCCAGAGCAGTTCGTGACGATCGGGGTGGGTGTGGGTGTCCCAAGCGGCCCCGTCGACCACGTCGAACTCGTTCGTTCCGATGCGCCAGACGACGCTCTCCTCGGAGTCGGTATCGGTGAGCGACATGAAGCCTCCGCTTGCCTTCCCGTGGGCAGATTAGGACACCCTAAGTTAGCACGGCGCTCGTCTCGCCGAGGGGGCGGGGCGGAACGAAGAAGCCCCGCTCCGTCGAGGCGACGTGCGGGGCTGTGATGTGTGGGCGATACCGGACTCGAACCGATGACCTCTTCCGTGTGAAGGAAGCGCGCTACCAACTGCGCCAATCGCCCATGACCCAGGGGGTCGAGAAACGATACTACCGGACGCGCGCGGGCCGTGATGACCATCCGGCGAGACACGCGCGAGATTCGCTTCCGGTTTGGACAGTCGCGGATCATCGGCTAATGTTTCATAAGTGCCCGGGACAACCGGGAACGAAATGCGGATGTAGCGCAGTTGGTAGCGCACAACCTTGCCAAGGTTGGGGTCGCGAGTTCGAGTCTCGTCATCCGCTCGAGTGCAGAGGGTCTTCTTCGGAAGGCCTTCCGCACGTGGGGTCAATCCACACGGTGGCGTGGCCGAGCGGCTAGGCACCGGCCTGCAAAGCCGTTTACACGGGTTCGAATCCCGTCGCCACCTCACTGAGAACTGAATAGCCTTCATAGGCGCGATTGGCGCAGCGGTAGCGCGCTTCCCTGACACGGAAGAGGTCACTGGTTCGATCCCAGTATCGCGCACACCACAGAAGAAGCCCCCGGAGAGATCCGGGGGCTTCTTCGTTTCTGCGTCGGGCCGACCGACGCGCCCCGTCAGGGGCGCACGGGCGGGAGCATCCGATGCGACAGTGCCCGCACCGAGCGCAGCTTCCTCCCATGGCGGAGGAAGAGCGCGAGTGCGGTGAGACGTCGCCGCAGTCCCCACCAGGTCACCAGCGACAGCGACTCCGTCACGATCGCTCCGCTCATCTTCGACTCGCCGTGCACGCGCTCGACGAAGGTGATCGGAACCTCGACGACGCGCAGGCCGCGCTCCAACGCGCGCCACAGCAGATCGACCTGGAAGCAGTACCCCTGCGAGGCGACGTGGAGCAGATCGATCCGTCGCAACGCGGCGGCGCTGAAGACGCGGTAGCCGCCCGTCGAGTCGCGTACGTCGATCCCAAGCGCCAACCGCGCGTAGAGATTGCCGCCTCGACTGAGGATCTCGCGATGGCGCGACCAGTTGACGACCTCACCTCCCGGTACCCAGCGTGAGCCGAGGACGAGATCGTGGTCGATGAGCTGATCGACGAGCTTGGGCAGCTCTTCGGGACGATGCGACCCGTCGGCGTCCATCTCGACCAGGGCCCAGTAGTCCCGTTCGAGTCCCCAGGCGAAGCCCGCGAGATACGCGCCACCCAGACCGTTCTTCTCGGTACGGTGCAGGACGTGCACCTCCGAGTGGCGGGTCGCGAGGGCATCCGCGAGGTCGCCCGTCCCGTCGGGGGAGGCATCGTCGACGATCAGGATGTCGGCATCGGCCGCCGCCAGCACGCGACCGACGATCGACTCGATGTTCTCGATCTCGTTGAAGGTCGGGATGATGACCAGGGTCTCGTTCACGGTGTGTCCTTTCGAGGGGTCAACGGCGGAGTTCGGCGAAGACGATGAGGTTGTCGAGGTAGTGACCCGTTGACGAGTCGAACACCCCGCCGCAGGTGATCAAACGCAGTTCGGGGGTCGGGACGTTGCTGTAGACGGATGCCGTCGGGAACTCGGCCTTCGCGGATTGAGCCGTACCGGTGACCGAGAAGGTCAGCGCGGCACCGTCCGAGAGGGTGACGACGATCTCGTCGCCGGCGACCAGGTCGCCGATGGCGACGAACACCGCGGGGGCGCTGGGGGAGTCGACGTGCCCGGCGATGATCGCGGGTCCGATGGCCCCGGGGACGACGCCCTCGGCGTACCAGCCGGCCATGTCGTAGTCGACCGGCGCCCCCAGACGTCCCTCGGAGTCGAGCGCGAGGTCCTCCAGCGTCGTATCGACGCCGATGGCCGGAATCTGGACGCGTATCGGAACGGCATCCGCGGCGTGCATCTCGGGCTCGGCCGGATCCTGCAGCTCTCCCGCCGAGAAGGATCCGTCGTTCGCCGACGGCGTGGTTGCGGGCTCGGTCGGTTCCCCGGGCGCCCCGCATGCGCTCAGCGCGAGCGCGAGCACCACGGCGCCCGCGGCCGCGAGCACGTTCCACGTGCGGAGCCGACGCATCAGGCCGCCCGCTTTCCGCACCCGCCGAGGGAATCGTCGCTGAGCATCGCCGTCGACAGCATCACCCACGCGTTGCCGTAGTACGTCGGATACTCGGCCGACAGTTGGGCAGCCTTCTCGAGATCGAGGGTCGCCGCCACATCGTCACCGGATGCATACGCGGATGCCGCCCGAGCGGTGTACCCGAAGGCCGATTCCTCGGAGGCGAGTGATCCACCGCCCAGGTCGAGTCGCGACGACAGCTCGCTCTCGCGATCGAGGGTCGTCAACGGCAGCGCGGCCAGCGCGACATCGCTCGCGGTGCACGACTCGGCGTAGCGCAGCATGAGGCGGGGCGCATCGAAGGCGTACTGCACGGGGTCGCCCTCGCCGAGCGGGCCCGGCATTGGTTCGATGAGCCCGTCGACGTGGACCTGCGCCCAGTCGGGCGGGAGATCGGTCGCGGTCAGGATCTCGTCGGTCACGGAAGCACTTCCCGCCTGCAGCTCATCCCACCGGGGGTCGCCCGTCGCCGCTCTGAGCACCTCGTAGGCCACGGGGGAGGCGTAGCTCGGGTTGTATGCGTACGGTTCGCGCTCTGCGGCCCAGAGTCCGGGCAACAGGATGCGACCACGTTCGGTGACCACTGTCATCCGATCAGCGATGACCGTCGCCAGATCGACGCCATCCTCGCGCAGGTCGTCGCGTCCGAATCTGTCACCGGCGAGGACGAGCGCCCGGGCGGCGTCGAGGTCGGCATCCGAGGCCGGTTCGTCGTCGACGATGGCTCCGTCGTCCCATCGCCAGGCCATCAGCCCGTCGGAACGGACGAGTTCGTCCTGCGTCCACGCCCAGATCTCATCGAACCGCTGTTCGTCGTCGGCGATGACCGCGGCGAACAGGCCGTAGGCCTGTCCTTCGCTGACGGTGTCGCCGCCCTCGTCGTGCCGGACGACGCGCCCGTCCTCGACCCATTCGTCGAGGAACGAGGTCGCGAGTTCCGCGGCGTCGAGCTCGGGCGCTTCTGCTCCGTCGGCCGGGAGAGGCGTGGACGTCGCCTCGGTGTCGGACGCCGGAGGCCCGTGATCGGACGAACTCAGCCCGATGGCGAGTGCTGCGGTGCCGGCGGTCACGACGACGGCACCCGCTGCGATGCCGACCAGTGCGGAGCGGCGCATCAGAGCACCGCGTCCAGGGCCTTCGACGCGGCGAGCAGGAGGCCCGCCGTCGACGAGAGGTACCCGCCGCCGGTGTCGACTCCGCCGTCGGGCACGTCGCCCACCGAAGCGCTGTCGAGGATCGGCAGGATCGTCAGGCCGCCGTTCGCCGTGTCGAGAACGAACAGGGTCGTGACGCTGCCCGGCTCCACCGAGACCTCTGCGGTGTCGGCCACGCCGTCGCCGGCGAGTTCGAGCGACCAGTCGCCCGCGGGGATCTCCGCGTAGCCGGTGGCCGATCCCGCCTTCGCGTCCTGGGCGATCGCATCGCCCTGGGCGGTCGTGACGTCGACCTCGGGGGTGATCGTCGACGCCTGGATGAGGCGGATGCGCGCGGAACCGGCGGCCGGCTCGCTCAGGTCGTCGTCGAAGGAACGCACCTGCAGATCGTTCGTCGGGCCGTAGGCGGCGACGGTGGTGGCAGTGCCCGAGTCGATGGTGACGGTCTCGGAGATCACCGGCACGCTCGAGCCGGAGGCGCCGGCGGGAACCATGCTGACGGTGTACGTACCCGCCGGCAGCTCCTCGTAACCCGACACATCGCCGTACCCGACGCCGTTGAGCTCGAACAGCGTCGATCCGCCGCTGACCGCCGAGACGCGCACATCGACGGATTTCGTGTCGGGGGACAGGTGGCCCAGGCGCAGCCAACCGGCCTGTTCCGTGGTCGCGGTCGGGGCCGTCGAGCTCGGTGAGGTGCCGTCGGCCGCGGTGGCGGCCAGGGGTGCCGCGGTGAGCACGAGAAGCGCGGTCGCGCTCGTGGCCAGGGTCGCCTTCAGGTGCGGGAATCGTGAGGTGTTCATGATGTTCTCCTTCTGAATGGGTCGTGGATCGTTCGGTCGGGTTACGGCAGGGTCGACTGGAGTGAGACCGAATAGCGGAGGACGACCGTGTCGCCGTCGATCGCGACATCGGCGGGCTCGTAGGTTCCGTCCAGGGACTCGACGAGGGCCTTCGCGTCGGGGCCGAGGACGCCATCGACAACGGCGGGAGATCCATCGATCGCCGAGAGCGCCACCTGGCGGAAGGTCATCCCGTCCTCACCGGAGACGATCGGGAAACCGGAGACCGACACCGATCCGGAACCGGCCAGGGTCGCGAGTACGGCGATGATGCGGGCGTCCACCTGCCCCGCCGTCAGTCGGTCGCGGTCCTGATCGCTCAGAGCCACCTCAGGATTCGTCGCGAGCTGGGCGCCGAGGGCGGCGCGGTTGGCTTCGGCAGCCTCCGCCGTCATCGCCGCTTGTTCGGCACCGTCGATGGTCACTCGGCGGACCTCGACCGCTTGGGTCCCCGAGCCGAACCTCGCGACGACGACGGAGTTGTCGATCGCCTCCTGCACCTGCGGGAAGGCGCCGGGGAACGTGCGCATCGAGTCGGTCGTCACGACGTAGTCGGCGTCGCGCCATCCGTTCGGCGATTGCGTCTGCACGGCGGGATCGGTGTCGAGCTTGTAGTACCAGATGACGTTGTCACGATCCCATCCGGCCTTCACCAGATCGACCCACATCGCGTCGTCGACGATCAGCCGCTGGTCGGGCGAGGCATTCTCGATCAGCCACCCCTGTGCACTGCGCAGGGGTTCGTCGAGGTCGGCGAGCACGAAGCCGCGCAGCTGAGTGGTCCACAGCGGCACCGCCACCACGGCTCCGATCGCCGCCACCGACACAGCTCCCAGCGCGAGACCTCTCCGCGTGGCGTTCTTTCGTCGCAGACGAGCGATCGCGCCGTCGGTGACGCCCGCGATCAGCAGCGCTCCGAACGGGATCAGCATGATGACGTACGGCACCGGGAGGTATCCGCCGGGACGCAGCATGAAGACGGTCATTCCCCACAGCAGCAGGGCGTAGGGGCGGAATCGGGGGAGGAAGAGCGCCGCGGTCGCCGAGAGGAGGCTGAGGACGATGAAGACGGGGTCGAGCTGCCACCACATCCCCAGGGTGCGGTTGAGCAGTGAGTCCGGATCCGCGAGGGATCCGCTGCCCTCGCGCGACCCGAGCTGGAAGGTGACACCCTCGATCAGGCTCACCCGTCCTGCGCCGCTGAACAGTTCGCCCTTCACCGCGGCGAGCAGCAGATAGCTCCCGCCGATCAGCACGAGGATGCTCGCGGCGACGGACAGCGTGTAGCGCCGGGTCTCTCGTCGAGCCGCGCGCACCATGACCCAGATCAGGACGGGCAACGCGAGCAGGAACGTCTCCTTGGTGAGGACCGCGATGCCGAAGGCGAGCGCCGAACCGGCGAAGGCGGCGAGCTGACCGCGGCGATTCATGGCGAGGAAGAACGCGAGCAGTAGCCACGGCACCGCGATGTTGTCGAGGTAGACCGTGCGATGGAACTGCACGGCGAGAGGCGAGAGCGCGAAGAGCAGTCCGGTGGCGGCGGCGGCGCCGCGAGACATGCCCAGGCGCCGCGCCAGAGCCCACAGCAGAACGACGGAGACGAGTGCCGCGACGAGAACCGCTTCCCGTCCGGCGAGGACCGCGATGTCCCAGCGCTCGAACGCACCGGTGAGCTGGGTGTACCCCGCGATCTGGAGCCATCCCAACGGGGGATGGTCGTACCAGTACGTGTAGTGGGCGAGTTCGCCGAGATGCGTCACCGCCCAGGCCTGCGCGGTGTACGTGCCCTCGTCGTCGATGCGCTGCGGCGATCCGCCGAGGTTGAGGAAATTGACGACAGCGCTGATCAGGAGGACCGGAAGGAGCCAGAGGAGGTCGCGCCCGTGCGCCCGTAACCAGTTCGCGAGAGGGGGACCGGGACGATGGACCGAGGTCGACGTCGAGCGCTCCTCGGCTGCGAATGCTGCCGGTTCGGTCGGCCGGGGCTTCTCGAGCGTGGTGCTCATGCGGGAACCCCCTCGGCGATCGGCGCGTCGGTGAGCGACACGGTGCCGGGCACGGTCTCGGTGTCGCGGTGCGCACCGGTGTGCTCCGTCTTCTCCCATCCACGCTCACCGCGCAGCTCTCGGAAGACGGCACGGATCGCCGCGAGTGCCAGCAGCACCTGGAAGGGGATGGTCCCGAGCACCAGGCGCACGTAGTCGAGTACGCGCACCTTCTGCCCGTACAGTCGACCGAACTCTCCGAGGCCGGCGATCTCCACGGCCACCGTCACGAGCGTCGGCGCCAGAGGGATGAACGTCAACAGCGCCACGGCCGTGGGCACCTTCACCACGAGGATCAGGAAGACGGACAGCGGGATCAGCAGGCCGGTCGCTGCCTGCAGGAACGGCATGGCGAGCATGTACCGTGCGAAAAGGCGCTGCCCGCGGGTGGGGAGTGAGCGCCACTCGCCCTTGCGGAGCACCTGCAGGAAGCCCTGGTTCCACCGCGTGCGCTGCTTGTAGAACGACTTCAGGGTGCCGGGGGTCTCCTCGCGGGTCACGTACTCGGGGCTGTAGGCCACGACGACCTTCTCGCCCTGACTCGAGAGCCGAACGCCCAGTTCGCAGTCCTCGGCGAGGCACTCGGCGTCCCATCCGTCATTACGCTGCAGGGCGTCGCGCTTCACGAAGACGGTGTTGCCGCCGAGGGGGATGAACTTCGCGCCGGCATGGAAGTGCAGGCGCGAGCGGAACCAGAAGTAGTACTCGAGCACGTTTCGCAGCGACCACCACGTGGTGCGGAAGTTCATCAGCTGCACGCCGCCCTGCACGACGGTGGCGCCGGTCTCCGAGAAGCGGGAATCGATATGGCGGAGCAGCTCGGGGTGGACTTCGTCCTCGGCATCGAAGACGCCGATGATCGAGCCCGCGGCGTGCGGAAGCGCCCGGTTGAGGGCCTTGGGCTTGTTCTTGGGGACGCTGTCGTCGACGATGACCTCGATGCGATCCGGATGCCGTGCGGCCGCTGCGCGGACGACTGCGGTCGTGCCCGGGTCGTCGTCACCCACGATCGCGATGATCTGCACGTCGGGATGCGTCTGGGCGGCGAGCGCGTCGAGCGTCTGACCCATGACCTCCTCCTCGTGCCGGCCCGGTACGAGCAGCGTGAACGTGTGCTGCGGGTCCTGCGGTTCCTTCGAGAAGGCGGTGCTGTCGTAGGTGGTCTTCGAACGCCAGGCGTACAGCATCCACCACAGGGTCGTGACGGCGATCAGCGTGAGCGCGAGGGCGATGACGACGAGACCGGAGTATCCGGCGATCGCAGCCCAGTCGACGCCGGAAGCGGTCGAGGAGGCATCGACGAGGTTCGGATCAAGCACCTCGCGGTTCGGGACGCCGTCGGGTGCCGGGGCCTGCTCCGGCGCGGGGGTGAGGAGCGGTCCGGGAGCGGGCTCGCTCTCGGTGGACGGGGAGTGAAGGGCGGGGAAGAGGATCACGATGTTGCCTCCTGCGGGGTCCGGAAGACGAGGAATCGGTACGTGAAGTAGCGGAAGAGTGTGCCGAGCAGGAGCCCGACGACGTTGCCGGCGATGTTGTCGGCAAGTGCGGAGGTGAAACCGAGCAGGTAGTGCGACACGAACAGGCATCCGGCGGCGATCAGCAGGCCGCCGCCGTTCGCGAGCAGGAAGAGGAGCAACTCCTTGACCACCGCGGGACGGCGTGTGCGTCGGAAGGTGACGTACCGATGTCCGAGCCAGGCGACGCCGGTGGCGATGGTGACCGAGATCACCTTCGCCCAGATCACCTGGTCGGGCATCACGGTGGCGCGGAGCAGGTTGTAGCCGCCCACGTCGACGACGAAGGCGATCAGGCCCACCCCGCCGAAGGAAGCGAGTTGGGGCACGGCTCTCCGCACCGCCGAGGCGATGCGGGACAGCGAGGCGAATGGCGCGGAGGGGGAGAGCGTCATACAGCGAGTTCGGAGGCCCCCAGAGGTGCGGATTGGGTTTATTCGATGATCCGCGAAATACCGGTCAAGGGTTGACCGGGCAGTGCGAGGAGCGTAGCTTCACGCGCGCGAGTCGCCGTCGCTGAAGTGCGCGACCATCCAGATGCCGCCGCCGATGATCACGGCGAGGGCGAACCCCAGGGCGGCGGCGAACCCTCCGCTCCCGTACATCCAGCCCGGGATCAGGGCGCACCCCACAGGTGCGTCCGGTTGCCAGGTGCCGACGAGCCATCCGCTCCGGCAGTAGTCCTGGATCGCCGGCGCGAGGAACATCGCGACGGCGAAACCGCCGATCGCGCCCATGACCGCCGTCCAGACCGCCCCGAACGGCGCGCCGGCGCGCGTCTCCGCTTCGCCCATCGTCGGTACCCTTTCCCCAGTGGTACCCCTCCGAGGACAGCAAAGCACGTTGCTCCAGCAGGCGGAAGAGCAATCGTCCGTGCGGAGCGAGACCGTGCTCAGTCGTTCAGAGCCTGCAGCGCCGCTGCGATCCGGCGCACCGCTTCTTCGAGGAGCGGCCGGGGCAGGGCGAAGACGAATCGGGTGAATCCGATCGCGGCCACGCCGCAGGCGGCGCCGTCCGTCATCGCGACACCGGCGTGCTCGCGGAACCACTCGCCCAGATCCCCCGTCAGCCCGGTCTCCCGGAAGTCGAGGAGCGCGATGTAGGTTCCCTCCGGAACGGTCATCCGCACCTGGGGAAGGTGCTCGGCGACCAGGGCGGCCAGTGCTCGGCGATTACCGTCGAGATAGGCGACCGTCTCGTGCAGCCACTCGCCCCCATCGGCGTACGCGGCGACGTTGGCGACCGCTCCGATCGTCGAGGTGCCGTGCCCCGACCACGCTCCTTCGCGTTCCCAGAGCTCCGCATCCCGCTCGTTCGAGACGATGATCTGCGCGCACTTGAGACCGGCGAGGTTCCACGCCTTGGACGCGGAGGTGGCGGTGAGGGTGTGACCTGCGGCGACATCGGAGATCGAGGCGTAGGGGATGTGCTGGGCGGGGGCGTAGACGATCGGCGCGTGGATCTCGTCCGAGAACACGCGTCCGCCGGCGTCGTGCACAGTCTCCGCCACCCGTTCGAGCTCTTCGCGCGTCGCGACCGTTCCGAGCGGGTTGTGCGGATTGCACAGCACGAGCAGCTCACCGCCCTCGGCGAAGGCCGCGGCCACCGCGTCGTGGTCGAGCACCCAGCGCCCGTTCTCGACGATGCTCGGCACCTCGATGACCCGTCGCCCGTGCATCGGGGGAACCATGAGGAACGGCATGTACGCCGGCGTCGGGACGATCACGGCGGCCCCCGGAGCCGTGTACTGCTCGATCGCGTACTCGAAAGCGGTGATCACGTCGGGGACCTGTTTCACCTGCGCCGACGAGATCTCCCAGCCGTAGCGAGCGGCGTACCAGGTGGCCGTCGCGGCGGCGAGCTGGTCGGCGAGATGCTGTGGAAGGTAGCCCGTGAGGCCCTGCTCGAGGGCATCGCCCACCGCGTCCTTCACCGCGGGCGCGACCCCGAAATCCATCTCGGCGACGAAGGCGCCGATGGTGTCGGGGAAGGTCGTCCACTTGACGCTCCCCGCCTCTCGCAGATCGTTCTCGGTGAGGGTGTCGATGCGGTCGACGGACATACGGGGATCCTTCACGGCAGGGGAGAGGGGGCTCCCTCGATCGTACGGGGAGCGCGCCCTGCCGGGGCCGGAGGGTCGGCCCCGCGGCGGGTCACCGATCGCGGGGTGCGCGTTTGACGACGTCGTACGCGGCGAGCGCCGCCTTCCGCGTCTCCGCGAGGTCGACGATCGGCTCGGCGGGGGCATCCGATGCCCATTGCGAGATGTACAGGCGGTTCGGATCGAACTTCTTGGCCTGGAGCTCGGGGTTGAAGATGCGGAAGTAGGGCGCGGCATCCGCACCGGAGCCGGCGACCCACTGCCAGTTGAACGGGTTGTTCGCCCCATCGGCATCGACGAGGGTGTCCCAGAACCACTCCTCGCCGCGGTGCCAGTCGATGAGGAGGTTCTTCACGAGGAACGACGCAGTGACCATCCGCACCCGGTTGTGCATGTACCCGGTGCGCCAGAGTTCGCGCATTCCGGCGTCGACCAGTGGCACGCCGGTCTCGCCGCGCTGCCACGCGTCGAGGTGCGACGGCTTCAGCCGCGGCCACGGGAAGGCGTCGAACTCGGGGCGCAGGTTCTTCGTCGCGAGGTCGGGGAAGTGGAAGAGCGTGTGCCACGCGAACTCGCGCCACCCGAGCTCCGAGAGGAACCCGCCCGCGCCGTCCGCGGAGACTGCCTCGTGCCAGACCGTGAACGGGCTGATCTCCCCCCAGCGCAGGCAGGGGGACAGGAGCGAGGTGGCTCCGGCCGAAGGCTCGTCGCGTGCGCGGTCGTAGGATCCGAGGTCCTCGTCGAGGAAGGAGCGCAGCCGACGTCGGGCGGCGGGTTCCCCGGGTTCCCAGGTCTCGCGCAGTCCCTCCGCCCAGTCCGGACGGGTGGGGAGCAGAGCCCAGTCGTCGAGGTCGTCCGATGCCGGAGCCGAGGGGATGCCGTCGATCTCGCGTGGCTCGGGGAGGGGGAGTCGCGGTGCGGGCAGCGAGAGGCACGCCCGCCAGAAGGGAGTGAACACGGAGAAGTGCGTACCGGCCCCTGTCGTCACCGTCCAGGGCTCGTGGAGAAGGGATCCCGCGAAGGAGGCGACCTCGACGCCGTCGTTCCGCAGAGCGGTCTTCAGCTCGGCGTCGATGTCGCGCTCGGGTCGGCCGTACCGGCGATTCCAGAAGACGGCGCCGGCGTCGGTATCCGCCACGACCTGGGGGATCACGCGGGCGGCGGGACCGCGGCGCAGCACCAGTGCGCCCCCACGCTCCCGCAGCCGTTCGCTCAGCGAGGCGAGTGAGTGATGCAACCACCAGCGGGCCGCTCCGCCGAGCGGTCGGATGCCGGGGGATTCCTCGTCGAGCACGTAGACGGCGAGGATCGGCTCCCCGCGATCGATCGCGGCGCGCAACGCGGGGTTGTCGGCGAGACGCAGATCATCACGGAACCACACGATCGAGGGGGAGGACATCGCCCCATTCTGGCGCTCGTCGTGCGATCGGAGAAATGTCAGCGTCGGCCTTGACTTCGACCCTCGGCGCTGGTGGCCCACACCGCCCACGCCATGAGGAGCGGCTGCAGGAACAGCCGCCCGAATCGACGGCGGTCGGTGTCGAGCCCGGGCGTGGAACGGCCGGTGCGCCACTGGTGCACGTTGCCGGGCAGCACGGCGGCGAAGAATAGCGCAGTGGCCCATCCGATCCGCGCGCGCTCCCGAGGAAGGGCGACCAACCCCGCGGCGAGCCCGATCTCCACCGCACCGGAGGCGACCACGATCGTCTCCTTGTCGAGCCCGGACATGCGCGTCGCCCAGTCCGGCACGACCACGCGGAAGCCGCGCGTCTGGACGAAGTGCAGGACGCCGATCGCGCCGAGTCCTGCGGCGAGGATCCACCGGGCGATCGTACGGGTCATCCGCTCACGCTACCCCGGTTCACTGCGGAAACGGCATCCGTTCGGCCGCCCAGCTCCGGAATGCGTCCGCGATCTCCGCCGCATGCGTGTGATGGAGATAGTGATCGCCGTCGACAGGTATCACCGTGCCGTCGGCGACGCTCGCCGCCTGGGCCTCGTGCAGGGCGACCCAGTCCGGATTCTTCTCGTTGTCGGCTACGGCGAACAGCAGCACGGGGAGATCATCGGGAAAGGTGCGTCCCTCGGCCTGCGCGAAGTTCGGGGCGATGTGCGCCATCTCGTCGAGGTACGTGGGCGCCATCGACGTGCGATGGGAGATCATCGCGATCTGCTCCCGGTCATGATCGGAGTAGGCCCCACCCTCATGCCCGACGCTGCCCACCGCGAGCAACAGGCGTGCGAGTCCCAGAGTTCGGGCGGCGCCCATGAGTCCTGTCGGGAACTCGGTGTCCATGTGCGGCTGCCCCGGCACGCTGGTGTCGATCCCGACGAAGCCGCGGAGCTCCTCGGGATGCTTCGCCGCCAGCTCGAGCGCATAGATGCCCGCGATGGAATGCCCCATCAGCACGTACGAGTCGATGTCGAGCTGTTCGAGGGCGTCGTGTACCTCCGCGACGATGTTCTCCGTCGTCCGCGCGCGTTCGGTGCCGTCGCTCAATCCGTAGCCGAGGGGTTCGATCACGACGACGCGATAGTCGGTCGCGAGGTCATTGACGAGCGGTGAGAAGTCGATCGCCGGTGACGCCGTGCCGAATCCGGGGAGGAGCACGATATCCGTGGGACCGGAGCCGGTGATCACGACGTTCATCCGATGACCGTCGACGGTGACGAAGGTCCCGTACGGCTCGATCGCCTCCTTCTCGATCTCCGACGCGACGACGTTCACGACGGTCGTCGTCGCCAGCCCCAGGGTGATCGTCGCGGTGACGGCCACGAGGGTGACGAGCCCCCTCTTCACGAACTTCTTCATCGCCAGCCTCTCCGGGCGCGCTCTGCGCCGCAGATCCAGCGTCGCGCGACGGCGCGTGCGCGCACATCGACCGGACGCGGACTCCGGCGTACCGCATCGGCGGTAGCGGACGCTCGTGCCCGGTGGTACGCGACTGCCAGACTGGCCGCATGACCGTGTTCCGCATCATCGTGCTCTTCGTGCTGGCCGCCGTCGCGGAGATCGGCGGAGCATGGCTGATCTGGCAGGCGGTCAAGGAGGAGCGCGGCTGGATCCTCGCCGTGCTCGGGGTGATGGCCCTCGGCGCCTACGGGTTCATCGCGGCACTCCAGCCCGACGTCAACTTCGGCCGGGTGCTGGCCGCGTACGGTGGGGTCTTCATCGCGGGATCGCTCGCGTGGGGCATCATCGTCGACGGCTTCAAACCGACCGTCTGGGACTGGGTGGGGTCATCCATCGCCCTCGTGGGAGCCGCGATCATCATCCTCGCTCCGGTCGTCACGCAGACGGCCACCGAGCCGGGGGCGTGACGGTCAGCACGACCCGGCCATGCGAGTAGCCTAGATCCAGACCCAGATGGAGTGATCAGTGCCTGAAAACGCCCAGCCGAAAGACGGCTTCGCCCTGTTCTCTGACCGATCCGTCGTCGCCATGCGCGTCAACGGCATCCTCAAGGACCTCGCGACCACAGTGACCGACGCCGACGAGGTCGAGGCGGTCACGATCGACAGCCCCGACGGCCTCGGTATCCTGCGCCACTCGACCGCGCACGTGCTCGCCCAGGCGGTGCAGCGCATCAATCCGCAGGCGAACCTCGGCATCGGCCCGCCCATCACCGACGGCTTCTACTACGACTTCGGCGTCGATTCGCCGTTCACGCCCGAGGATCTCAAGGCGATCACCAAGGAGATGCAGCGCATCGTCCGCGAGGGCCAGCGCTTCGTGCGCCGCGTGGTGACCGATGACGAGGCCCGCGCCGAACTCGCCGACGAGCCGTTCAAGCTCGAGCTCATCGGGCTCAAGGGCGGCAAGGAAGCGGCGGAGGGCGCCTCGGTCGAGGTCGGCGAGGGCGAACTCACGATCTACGACAACACCACCCGCGACGGCGAGGTGGTCTGGAAGGACCTCTGCCGCGGCCCGCATCTGCCGAACACGCGCATGATCGGCAACGGCTGGGACCTCACCCGCATCGCCGCCGCCTACTGGCGCGGCAGCGAGAAGAACCCGCAGCTGCAGCGCATCTACGGCACCGCCTGGCCGTCGAAGGACGAGCTGCGGGCATATCAGCACCGCCTCGAAGAGGCCGCGAAGCGCGACCACCGTCGCCTCGGCAAGGAGCTCGACCTGTTCTCCTTCCCGGAGGAGATCGGATCCGGGCTCTCGGTCTGGCACCCGCGCGGCGGCATGATCCGCGGCGAGATGGAGCAGCACGCGCGCAAGCGTCACATCGAGGGCGGCTACACCTACGTGTACACCCCGCACATCTCGAAGGAAGACCTCTTCCTGACCTCGAACCACCTCGTCACCTACAAGGACGGCATGTTCCCGCCGATTGTCATGGACGAGGAGCGCGACGACGAGGGCAACATCACCAAGCAGGGCCAGGACTACTACCTGAAGCCGATGAACTGCCCGATGCACATCCTGATCTACAAGGAGCGCGCGCGCAGCTACCGCGATCTGCCGCTGCGGTTCGCCGAGAACGGCACGGTCTACCGCAACGAGCTCTCGGGTGCGCTGCACGGTCTCACCCGTGTGCGCGGGTTCACTCAGGACGACTCGCACCTCTTCGTCACGCCCGACCAGCTCGAGGGAGAGGTCGCGAAGGTCCTCGACTTCATCCTCTCGATGCTGCGGGACTTCGGCCTCACCGATTTCGAGCTCGAGCTGTCGATGAAGGACGACGAGAAGTCGAAGTGGATCGGTTCTGACGAGTTCTGGGAGTCGTCGACCGACGCCCTGCGTCGCGTCGCCGTCGCCTCGGGACTCAAGCTCACCGAGGTCCCGGGTGAGGCCGCGTTCTACGGCCCGAAGATCGACCTCAAGACCCGCGATGCGATCGGTCGCACCTGGCAGTTGTCGACCGTCCAGGTCGACCCGAACCTGCCGGAGCGCTTCGATCTCGAGTTCATGGACACGGACGGGCAGAAGAAGCGCCCGATCATGATCCACCGCGCGCTCTTCGGTTCGATCGAGCGTTTCTTCGCGATCCTGCTCGAGCACTACGCCGGCGACTTCCCGGTGTGGCTCTCGCCGGTGCAGGTGGTCGGCATCCCCGTGGCCGAGGACTACGCCGACTACCTCGGCGAGGTCATCACGACGCTCCGCGACTCGGGCGTGCGCGCCGAGCTCGACACGTCGGACGACCGGATGCAGAAAAAGATCCGCACGCACACGACCGGCAAGGTTCCGCTGCTGCTCATCGCCGGTGAGCAGGACCGCGCCGCCGGTACGGTCTCGTTCCGCTACCGCGACGGCACCCAGGAGAACGGCGTCCCGATCGCGGATGCCGTCACCCGCATCCGCACCGCGATCGCCGAGCACGCGCTCGTGCAGACGGCGGGGGATCTGGCGTGACCCCGGAGGAGCCGCTGGAGCCTGCGTCGGACTTCGCCGGAGTCCCCGACGAGTTCCAGCGGCTCTGGACCCCGCACCGGATGGCCTACATCCAGGCGGGGCCCGAGCCGCTGCGCGAGGAGTGCCCCTTCTGCGAGGCGCCGAAGCACCCGGATGCCGAGCGGCTGATCGTCGCGCGCGGTGAGACGGCATACGTGCTGCTGAACCTGTTCCCGTACAACTCGGGTCACCTGCTCGTGTGCCCGTACCGCCACATCGCGACGTACGACCAGGCCACCCCGGAGGAGGTCGCCGAGATCGGCGCTCTGACGCAGACGGCGATGCGCGTCCTGACGGAGGTGTCGCGCTGCGACGGCTTCAACATCGGGATGAATCAGGGTGCCGTCGCCGGCGCGGGTGTCGACGGGCACCTGCACCAGCACGTCGTGCCGCGGTGGCGCTCCGATGCGAACTTCTTCCCGATCATCGCGAAGACGAAGGCACTCCCGCAGCTGCTCGGTGAGGTGCGGGAGGCCGTCGCGAACGCCTGGCCTGCGGCCTGAGTTCAGCGCACCTGACGGGCGCTGAACTGCATGCGCGGGTGCGCGTAGAACTCCTGCGCCTCGACGAGCTGCAGCTCGCGCTCCCCGGAGTCGAGCGTCGCCTTCAGCAGGTCGTAGACGCTCGATGCGGTGCGCTCGAGGGCGGTCTGCGCGCTGCCGGTCTCGACGTAGTGCGCGGTGAAGAGTGCAGCGGTGACGTCGCCCGACCCGTTGGCCTTCATCGGAAGGTGCGGCGTCTGCACGATCCAGGCACCCTCGTCGTCGACCGCGAGCATCTCGATGGTCCCCTCCTCGCGGTCCGGCCGCTCGACGCTCGTGACGAGCACCGTGCGCGGTCCCATCGCGCGCGCCAGGTCGACCGAGGCCAGCGTCGACTCGAGCGTGTCGGGCTCGGTCTCGGTGAGGAAGCCGAGCTCGAACTGGTTCGGGGTGATGATGTCCGCCACCGGCACGACCCGCTCCCGCAGCAGCACGGGGATCGCGGGCGCCACGAAGCAGCCGGACTTGGCATTGCCCATCACGGGGTCGCACGCGTAGACCGCGTTCGGGTTCTCCGCCTTGACCCGGGCGACGGCGTCGATGATCACGTCGCCGATGCCCTCCCCGCCCTGGTATCCGCTGAGCACCGCATCGATGCCGCCGAAGACGCCACGGTCCTGGATGCCGGTGATGACCTCGCGCACCTCGGCGGGATCGATCATCGGGCCGCGCCAGGCACCGTACCCGGTGTGGTTCGAGAAGTTCACGGTGTAGACCGGGAGGACCTCGACGCCGATGCGCTGCAGCGGGAACACCGCGGCGGAGTTGCCGACGTGACCGTAGGCGACGGCGGACTGGATGGAGAGGATCTTCATCTCCTGATCCTTTCTTTCAGTGCGGGTGCGTTCCCGCTTCGGGTGGTCATCGGGAAGCCGCGACGAGGTCGGCGACGAAGGCCGCGGCATCCGCGTCGGACAGATCATGGACGGTCAGCCGCAGATGCCGCGATGGCTCGGCCTTCTCGTCGAGGGCGAACTCGTCGCCGGTGCGGGCCAGCCATCCGCGGCGCATGAGCTTTTCGGCGACGGCGCGTGCGGGGCGCGGGAGCTCGACCCAGAGACTGAGACCGTCGGAGTCAGGGGCGTCGAATCCGTGGGTGCGCAGAAGCTGTGCGAAAGCGGCGTTGCGCTCGGCGTAGTGCGCGGCTGCCGTACCGATCGTCGCGAGCGCGGAAGGGTCGGTCAGCTGGGCGTGGGTGAGTCGCTGGAGGAGATGGCTCACCCAGGTCGTCCCCGGGCTGAGCCGCATCGACAGACGCTCGGCCGTCTCGGGGTCGGTGGCCGCGAGCGCCAGGCACATGTCGGGGCCGAGGAACTTCGAGACGGAGCGCACGAGGGCGAACCGCCGGTGCCCCGGTCCGATCAAGGTCTCGTAGGGGCGCTGCGAGAGCATCGAGAAGTGGTCGTCCTCGATGATCAGCACGTAGGGGTGGTCGGCGAGCACGGCGCGGAGCTCGGCCGCGCGCGCAGCCGTCAGGCTGCTGCCGGTGGGGTTCTGCGCGCGCGGAGTGCAGATGATGGCGCGGATGCCGGCGTCGAGCGCCGCGCGGAGGCCGACGACCGTCATCCCCTCGCCGTCGACCGGGACGGGCACGGCGCGGTACCCTCCGAGTCGCACCGTGTGGATGCTCGCGAGGAAGCAGGGGTCCTCGAGCGCGACCGCGTCATCGCGGGTGAGTGCCTGGGCGAGGAGTCGCTCGACGGCATCGACCGCGCCGCTGGTGACGGTGACGCGGAAGTCGGACTGGTCGAGGTCGGTGGCGATCCACTCGTGCGCCCAGGAGTCGAGGCCGCGGTCGATCACGGGCTCGCCGTACAGCACCGGTCGCCCCGTGACGCGGGCGAGCGCGGGGGACGGGTCGGGGATGAGCCGGGGGTCGGGGTTGCCCGTGCCGACGTCGCGGAGGACCGTGTCCGCCGCGTAGCCCTCCTGGGCGACCGCCTCGACGCCGGCGATCGTGGTGCCGGCGCGCCCGCGCGAGACGACGAGCCCCGCCTGCGCGAGCTGGCGGTAGGCGGCCACCGCGGTGTTGCGGTTCACGCCGAGAGTGGCGGCGAGTTCGCGCACAGGGGGGAGCGCATCGCCGGGGCGGAGGGTTCCGCGGTCGCGCAGGGCGCGCACGCTGTCGGCGATGTCTGCTGCGGTCGTTCCGGTGATCTCGGCGCTCATGGGTCCTCGACACCGATTCTAGAAGGTCCGGGACGATGCTACGGTTTGACATAGATCAAACGAGTCATTGGCTTAGCCGAGAGGAATGCGATGAACGACCAGGCAACCACCGGATCCGCGCGGGTCAAGCGAGGTCTCGCCGAGATGCTCAAGGGCGGCGTCATCATGGACGTCGTCACGGCCGAGCAGGCCAAGATCGCCGAGGATGCCGGCGCCGTCGCCGTGATGGCGCTCGAGCGGGTCCCCGCCGACATCCGTGCGCAGGGCGGTGTCTCGCGCATGAGCGACCCCGACATGATCGACAGCATCATCGACGCCGTCTCGATCCCCGTGATGGCCAAGGCGCGCATCGGCCACTTCGTCGAGGCGCAGATCCTGCAGGAGCTCGGAGTCGACTACATCGACGAGTCCGAGGTGCTGTCGCCGGCGGACTACGTCAACCACATCGACAAGTTCGGCTTCACCGTGCCCTTCGTGTGCGGGGCGACGAACCTCGGCGAGGCCCTGCGCCGTATCAACGAGGGTGCCGCGATGATCCGCTCGAAGGGCGAGGCCGGCACCGGTGACGTCTCGGAGGCGACCAAGCACATCCGCAAGATCACGAGCGAGATCAACGTGCTGCGTTCGATGACCAAGGACGAGCTCTACGTGGCGGCCAAGGAGCTGCAGGCGCCCTACGACCTCGTCGTCGAGGTCGCGGCGACGGGCAAGCTGCCGGTCGTGCTGTTCGTCGCGGGAGGCGTGGCAACACCCGCGGACGCCGCGATGATGATGCAGATGGGAGCGGACGGTGTGTTCGTCGGCTCCGGCATCTTCAAGTCGGGCAACCCCGCCCAGCGCGCCGCGGCGATCGTGAAGGCCACCACGTTCCACGACGATCCGAGTGTGATCGCCGAGGTCTCGCGCGGGCTGGGCGAGGCGATGGTGGGGATCAACGTGTCCGACCTCCCCGCGCCGCACCGGCTGTCCGAGCGTGGCTGGTAGTCCGACCGTCGGCGTCCTCGCGCTGCAGGGCGACGTGCGCGAGCATGCCGCCCTGCTCGCGGAGCTCGGTGCGGAGGTGGTGCTCGTGCGCCGCCCGGAAGAACTCGACGCGATCGACGGTCTCGTCCTGCCGGGCGGAGAGTCGAGCGTCATCGACAAGCTCGCGCGACTGTTCGGGCTCCAGCAGCCGATTCGCGCGGCGATCCGTGCGGGGATGCCGATGTACGGCACGTGCGCGGGGCTCATCCTCCTGGCCGACACCGTGCTCGACGCGATCGAGGGACAGCAGTCCTTCGGCGGCCTCGACGTCGACGTTCGGCGCAACGCCTTCGGACGTCAGTCCGAATCGTTCGAGATCGACCTCGACGTGCCGGTGCTCGGCGATGCCCCGGTGTCTGCGACGTTCATCCGGGCGCCGATCGTGGAACGCTCGGGGGCCGCGGTGGAGGTGCTCGCCGCCCTGCCCGACGGCGCGGTGGTCGCGGTGCGCCAGGGGCCGTTGCTCGGCACGAGCTTCCATCCCGAGATGGACGGTGAGCCCGGATTCCACGCGCTCTTCCTCGACGAGGCACGACGCTACGCGAGCGCACCCCGGTAGGCGACGTCTCGATTCGTTAGACTGGACGATGCCCTGGGCCGTGCCCACGGGCGGATACGACGAGTGGAGACTTATGTCCGGGCATTCCAAGTGGGCCACCACGAAGCACAAGAAGGCCATCATCGACTCCAGGCGCGCCAAGTCCTGGGCCAAGCTCATCAAGAACATCGAGGTCGCGGCCAAGCTCGGCGGCGCCGACCTCGCGGGCAACCCCACGCTGTTCGACGCGGTGCAGAAGGCGAAGAAGACCTCCGTCCCGAAGGACAACATCGACCGCGCGGTCAAGCGTGGAGCCGGAATCGGCGGCGAGGCCGTCGAGTACACCTCGATCATGTACGAGGGATACGGACCGAACGGCGTGGCGCTCATGATCGAGTGTCTGACCGACAACAAGAACCGTGCCGCCGCCGAGGTGCGCACGGCTCTCAGCCGCAACGGGGGAACGCTGGCCGACCCGGGCAGCGTCGCCTACAACTTCTCGCGCAAGGGCGTCATCGTCGTCGGTGCCGAGGGGACCACCGAAGACGACGTCATGATGGCGGCGCTCGAGGCGGGTGCCGAGGAGATCGAGCCGCACTCCGAGGGCTTCGAGATCATCACCGAGGCGACCGACCTGGTCACCGTGCGCAGCGCGCTGCAGGAGGCGGGCATCGACTACGAATCCGCCGACGTCGAGTTCGTGCCGAACCTCAAGGTCGAGATCGACGCCGACACCGCGCGCAAGGTCTTCCGCCTCATCGACGCGCTGGAGGACAGCGAGGACGTGCAGAACGTCTTCAGCAACTTCGACCTCTCGTCCGAGGTGCAGGCCGAGCTCGAGAACGACGACAGCTAGGCGCGCCACGCGCCCGACGTCGACGGTGCCGCCTAGCCTGGGGGAGTGACCTCTTCCTCGCTGCGCGTTCTCGGGATCGACCCAGGCCTCACGCGATGCGGTGTGGGCATCGTCGACGTCGACGGATCGCGTCGCGGCACGCTCGTGCACGTCGGGGTGATCCGTTCGTCTCCGGATGCGCCGATCGGCGAGCGTCTCGCGATCGTCGCCGCCGGCATCCGTGAGGTGATCGCCGCGCATTCTCCGCAGGCGGTCGCGGTTGAGCGCGTGTTCGCGCAGCAGAACACGCACACGGTGATGGGCACGGCTCAGGCCAGCGGAGTCGCGCTGCTGCTCGCGGCAGAGGCGGGTCTTCCCGCCGTGACCCACACGCCGAGCGAGGTCAAGGCCGCCGTGACCGGTTACGGATCTGCCGACAAGCGCCAGGTGCAGGCGATGATCGCCCGGATCCTGCGCCTCGACGCGCCTCCGCAGCCGGCGGATGCCGCGGATGCCCTCGCCATCGCCCTCTGCCACGCCTGGCGCCGAGGCGGCGCGGGGGCGGCATCCGCCGCGGGCGGGCTCACGCCGGCCCAGCGCGCCTGGGCGGACGCGGAGCGTGTCGCTCGAACATACGTACGACGCGGGGCCTAGGCTGGGAGGATGATCTCCTCCCTGCACGGCACCGTGCTGCACTCGACCTCCGACCAGGTCGTCGTCGAGGTGGGCGGCGTCGGCTTCTCCGTCGCCGTCCCGGCCGACGTCGCGCACACCGCGACGGTGGGGGAGCAGTTGCGGTTGCACACGAGCCTGATCGTGCGCGAGGACGCGCTCTCGCTCTTCGGGTTCGCCGAGCGCGACGAGCTGGAGGTCTTCGGGCTCCTCATCAGCGTGACGGGCGTCGGGCCGAAATCCGCCCTGGGGGTGCTGTCGCACCTCACCGTCGACCAGATCGCAGAGGCGCTGAACGCCGAGGATGACGCGCCTTTCCGTCGCGTGTCCGGAATCGGTCCCAAGACCGCGAAGCTCATCGTCGTGCAGCTCGCCGGTAAGGTGCAGCCGACGGTCGCGGCAGCGCCGAGTCCCTCGGGCGCCGTGGACGTGGTGGGTCAGGTCGCGGCCGCCCTCGTCGGACTCGGATGGTCGGAGAAGGTCGCCGCCGAGGCCGCCGCGCAGACGGCCGCAGAGGCATCCGATGCCGAGCGTTCGGCCGTCGCACCGCTCCTCCGCCGCACTCTTGCCCTGCTGGGGCCGGCACGTGGCTGACGCACTCGACGCCTCCGAGCCCGTCGACGAGACCGAGCTCGCGATCGAGGGCGCCCTGCGTCCGACGAGTCTCGGCGAGTTCGTCGGACAGCAGAAGGTGCGCGGCCAGCTCCAGCTCCTCCTCGAGGCCGCACGTATCCAGAGCCGACCCGCCGATCACATCCTTCTCGCAGGCCCGCCAGGACTCGGCAAGACGACGCTGGCGATGATCGTCGCGCACGAGAGCGAGCGCCCCCTGCGCCTGTCGAGCGGACCGGCCATCCAGCACGCCGGCGATCTCGCTGCGCTCCTGTCGAGCCTCGTTCCCGGCGAGGTGCTCTTCATCGACGAGATCCACCGGATGGCGCGCTCCGCCGAGGAGATGCTCTATCTCGCGATGGAGGATTTCCGCATCGACATCATGGTGGGCAAGGGGGCGGGGGCCACCAGCATCCCGCTCGAACTCGCACCGTTCACCCTGGTGGGAGCGACGACGCGGTCGGGCCTGCTACCGAATCCGCTGCGCGATCGATTCGGGTTCACCGGTCATCTGGAGTTCTACGAGGAGGGCGAGCTCGAGCGCGTGATCGCGCGATCCGCGGCGGTCCTCGGCGTCGATCTGCCGTCCGATTCGCTGTCCGAGATCGCCCGCCGATCGCGCGGGACGCCCCGCATCGCGAACCGCCTTCTCCGACGTGTGCGCGACTACGCGCTCGTGCACGGTGGGGGAGCGGCGACCATCGCCGACGTCCGCGCCGCTCTCGAACTGTACGACGTCGACCCCATCGGCCTGGACCGCCTCGACCGCGCGGTTCTCGAAGCGCTCGTGCGGCGGTTCCGCGGGGGGCCGGTGGGACTGAGCACCCTCGCCGTCGCCGTCGGCGAAGAAGCCGAGACCGTCGAGAGCGTCGTCGAGCCCTATCTCGTCCGGATCGGTTTCCTCGGTCGCACTCCGCGGGGGCGCGTCGCCATGCCTGAGGCGTATGCGCATCTGGGTGTGGCGCATCCCGACGGAGCGCTTCGCTTCGATGACCTATAATCACAGAAGACTTCCCCCGAAACTTCTGTGCGCCCGTTGATGGTGCGTGCACCTCAGAAAGGCGCTCCGCCCCATGGAAATCATCCTCTTCGGTCTCCTGGCCGTCCTCCTCGTCTTCATGATCTTCAACACGCGTAAGCGTCAGAAGCAGATGAAGGCCGAGCAGGAGGAGAAGGCGACGAAGACGGTTCCCGGCGTGCGCGTGCTCCTGCAGGGCGGCATCTACGGCACGATCGTCTCCTACGACCCCGATGACCTCGACCACCCCGCGTCGGTCGAGGTCGCCCCCGGTGTCGTGATCGAGGTGCACAGCCAGGCGATCCTCCGCATCGTCGAGCCCAAGGACATCGTCGCCGACGACGCCGAGCTCGCTGACGACGACACCGTCGTCGAGGCCGATGCTCCGATCGCCGAGACCCCGGAAGAGACGCGCGCGCGCCTCGACCGCGACGCAGACGACAAGTAAGTCCGCGGCGTTCGACCGCACCCCGGAATCCGGCCTCTCAGAAAGCTGAACTCACGTGGCTTCATCCTCTCCTGTCCGTCACGCCTGGCGGGTCCTTCTCGGCCTGCTCCTCGTGACGGGTGTCCTCTTCGGCATCAACGCGGCCGGGGTGTACGTCTTCGGGAAGAGCTCGTGGGCTCCGGAGCTCGCACTCGACCTCCAGGGCGGCACCCAGATCGTGCTGCAGGCCGAGACCGACGAGGGAGCAGCGCCGTCCGCGGAACAGCTGAACCAGGCGGCCTCCATCATCCGCCAGCGCGTCGACGCCTCGGGCGTGGCGGAGGCCGACATCACCACCGAGGGCGGACGGAACATCGTCGTCCAGATCCCGGGTGTCGCCGACGACCAGACGCGCGAGCGGATCACCAGCAGCGCGCAGCTCGAGTTCCGGGCGGTCCTGGCCACGACCGCCGCGACGACGTCCTTCGTCGGTGACGACGGTAACGAGACGCCGTACCCCAGCCCCGACCCCTCGCTCGAGGCGACGCCGACCGCCGAGCCGACCGACGGCAGCGACCTCAACTGGGCCACGCCCAAGCTCCAGGCCGAGTTCCTCGCCTACGACTGCGCGAACCCCGACAACCCCACCAACGTGCCGAGCGAGCAGCCGATGATCGCCTGCGACGAGACCGGTCAGGCCAAGTTCCTGCTCGGCCCGACCGAGCTCGACGGAACGGCGATCGACGACGCCGCGAGCGGTCGCGACCCGCAGAACGGCGCGTGGCTCGTGCAGCTCACGATGAACCCGGATGGGGCCGACAAGTTCGGCAAGGTCAGCACCCGCCTCAACCAGAACCGCATCGACGGCCTGTCGCCGCGCGACCAGTTCGCGTTCGTGCTCGACGGCGTCGTCATCTCGGCGCCCCGCATGAACGGTGTGATCCTCGACGGTCGTCCGAGCATCTCGGGCAGCTTCACGCAGGACTCGGCGACGACCCTCGCCGACCAGCTCAAGTACGGCGCGCTGCCGCTGAGCTTCACCGTGCAGAGCTCCGACACCGTGTCGGCGACGCTCGGTACGCAGCAGCTGCAGATCGGTCTCATCGCCGGTCTCATCGGCCTGATCCTCGTCGCGATCTATTCGCTCATCGTCTACCGAGCCCTCGGGACGGTGATCATCGCGTCCATCGCGGTGATGGGTGTGCTGACCTACATCGTCATCTGCATCCTGGCGTGGCGACTCGGCTTCCGCCTCTCGCTGGCCGGTGTGGCCGGTCTGATCGTGTCGATCGGATTCACCGCCGACTCCTTCATCGTCTACTTCGAGAGAATCCGAGACGAACTGCGAGACGGCAAGTCGATCACCTCCGCCGTCGAAGACGGATGGGGCCGAGCCAAGCGCACGATCTACATCTCGAAGTCGATCAACATCCTCGCCGCGCTCGTGCTGTACATCCTGGCCGACTCGACGGTGAAGGGGTTCGCGTTCACGCTCGGCCTCACGACCATCATCGACGTGTTCATCTTCGTGATCTTCACGCACCCGGTGATGCAACTGCTCGCTCGCACGCGCTTCTTCGGAGGCGGCCACAAGCTCTCGGGGCTCGACCCCGAAGCACTGGGCGCCGTCTACCGCAATCGGTCGCAGTTCCGCGAGGTCGCGACGGCGTCCGCCGGCCGTGGCGCGCGCAACTCGCGTTCGCGCGGCGAGGCGGAGCGTCGTCAGACCATCGCCGAGCGCAAGCGCGCGGAGGCTCTCGCGGGTGACAGACCCACCAACGCCGGAAGTGAGGGAGACGCCTGATGCCTTCCATGAATGAGTTCGGCAACAACCTGTACACGGGGAAGACCTCTTTCCCGTTCGTCGGTCGCCGCCGCCTGTGGTTCATCATCGCGATCATCCTGGTCGTGGGCTCGGCTCTGGTGCCGCTGATCCGTCCGATCCAATTCTCGATCGAGTTCACCGGCGGGTCGCAGTTCACCGTCGCGGCGCCCGACAGCACCGATCAGCAGATCGCCACCGACGCGGTCAAGTCGGTCGTGCCCGAGTCGGCGACCAAGGTCGTCGTGGTGAACGGCGACGACATCCGCGTCCAGACCGACCAGATGACGGCCGATGAGACGCAGCAGGTCACCGCGGCACTCGCCGACGCGTACGGCGTCGACACTGCGGAGGTGACGTCGTCGTTCATCGGTCCGGCCTGGGGCGAGAGCGTCACGCGTCAATCGCTGTGGGGCCTGGCGATCTTCCTCGCCCTCACCTTCCTGATCCTGGCGATCTACTTCCGAACCTGGAAGATGTCGGCCGCGGCGATCATCGGCCTGCTCGACGTGCTCGTGATCACCGTCGGCGTCTACGCGCTGGCCGGCTTCGAGATCTCGCCGGCGGCGGTGATCGGATTCCTCACGATCTTGGCGTACTCCTTGTACGACACGACGGTCGTCTTCGACAAGATCCGGGAGAACACACATGAAGACGGCGAGAAATCGGCGCGTCTGTTCGGGGAGTCCGTCAACCTGGCGGTGAACCAGACCCTCGTGCGATCGATCAACACCTCGGTGGTCGCGGCGCTCCCGGTCGGAGCGATCCTCTTCATCGGATCGCTGTGGCTCGGTGCCGAGACCCTCACCGACATCTCGCTGTCGATCTTCGTCGGCATCCTCGTGGCGACGTATTCGACGCTGTTCGTCGCCGCTCCGCTCTACTCGCTCTTCCGCGAGAACGAGCCGCAGATCCGCGAGCGCGACGCCCGGATCCGCGAAGCGCGCCTGCGCGCGACGGTCGAAGCCTGACGTATCCGTCCGGTGGGAGCCGCTCCCGCCGGACGGACGTAGGATTGTCTGATGTTCTGATTCGGAGGTGAGCGGATGGCGGAAGCGCAGTCGCCGGCGCAGGGATCGAGCCTGCGGCGTCTGGTTCCCCGCATCTTCTCGCGCGCGTCCAGGGTCAACGACCTCGACAACCTGATCCGCACCGTCCGGGCCAACCATCCCCGCGGTGATTTCTCGGTGATCGAGCGCGCGTACGCGGTCGCCAAGGACAAGCACACCGGCCAGCAGCGGCAGAGCGGCGAGCCGTACATCACGCATCCGCTCGCCGTCGCGCAGATCCTCGCCGAGCTCGGTCTCGGACCGCGCGCCATCGCGGCGGCGCTCCTGCACGACACGGTCGAAGACACCGGCTACGCGCTGACCGACCTCACCGCCGAGTTCGGCGACGAGGTCGCGATGCTGGTCGACGGTGTCACCAAGCTCGACAAGGTCAAGTACGGCGAGAGCGCCCAGGCCGAGACCGTCCGCAAGATGATCGTGGCGATGTCGAAGGACATCCGCGTGCTCCTGATCAAGCTCGCCGACCGTCTGCACAATGCTCGTACCTGGGGCTTCGTCCCGCCGGAGAAGGCGGCGAAGAAGGCCAAGGAGACGCTCGAGATCTACGCGCCCCTCGCCAACCGTCTCGGTATCCAGGCGATCAAGTCCGAGCTCGAAGACCTCTCGTTCGCGGTGCTGCACCCCAAGATCTACAACGAGATCCACAGCCTCATCGCACAGCGCACTCCGCAGCGCGAGAAGTATCTGAGCCAGGTCGTCGAGGAGATCGACGAGGATCTGCGTGATCTGCGCATCCGCGGCAAGGTCTCGGGCCGACCGAAGCAGCTCTACTCCGTGTACCAGAAGATGGTGGTGCGGGGTCGCGAGTTCGACGACATCTACGACCTGATCGGCATCCGCGTGCTCGTCGCTTCGGTGCGCGACTGCTACGCCGTGCTGGGTGCGATCCATGCGCGGTGGACGCCGCTGCCCGGTCGGTTCAAGGACTACATCGCCACCCCGAAGTTCAATCTCTATCAGTCGCTGCACACGACCGTGATCGGCCCCGCGGGGCGCACGGTCGAGATCCAGATCCGTACGCACGAGATGCACCAGCAGGCCGAGTACGGCGTTGCGGCGCACTGGATGTACAAGGAGCGGATGAACGGCGGCAAGGCCGAGGTGCGGGCATCCGACACCGACATGGCCTGGCTCGCGCACATCTCCGACTGGCAGGCCGAGACGGCCGACCCGGGGGAGTTCCTCGACTCGCTGCGGTTCGAGATCGGCGCGAAGGAGGTCTACGTCTTCACGCCGAAGGGGCGCGTCGTCGGTCTTCCCGCCGGTGCGACGCCCGTCGACTTCGCGTATGCGGTGCACACCGAGATCGGCCATCGCACGATGGGTGCGAAGGTGAACGGTCGCTTGGTGCCGCTGGAGTCCGAGCTGAAGAGCGGCGACGTCGTCGAGGTCTTCACCTCGAAGAACCCGGATGCCGGACCGAGTCAGGACTGGCTCGGATTCGTCAAGAGCACCCGTGCGCGCAACAAGATCCGTGGCTGGTTCACGAAGGAGCGGCGCGAAGAGGCCATCGAACAGGGCAAGGAGGCGATCGCGCGCGCGATGCGCCGGCAGAACCTGCCCCTGCAGCGTCTGATGAGCCAGGACTCGTTCGCCGAGGTCGCCCAGCAGCTGCGCTACGAAGACGTCTCGGCGCTGTACGCGGCCGTGGGCGAGGGGCATATCTCGACCCAGTCGGTGCTCGAGAAGGTCACGGCCAACGTCGCCGCCAACGACACCACGACCGGCGCCATCGACCTGCCGGGCAGCGTGCCGACCCGCGAACCGCGTGCGGGCGACTCCGGCGTTCTCGTCCGCGGCGCCGCCGACATCCTCGTGAAACTCGCGAAGTGCTGCACGCCGGTTCCCGGGGATCCGATCGTCGGCTTCGTGACGCGCGGCAGCGGCGTCTCGGTGCACCGCAGCGATTGCGTCAACGTCAAGGCCCTGAGCAACGAGCAGGATCGATTCGTCGAGGTGTCGTGGGCGCCGACCACCAAGAGCGTGTTCCGCGTGCAGATCCAGGTCGAGGCCCTCGACCGTTCCGGTCTGCTGTCCGACGTCACGCGCGTGCTGAGCGAGCACCACGTCAACATCCTCTCCGCCACGGTCAACACCAATGACGACCGACTGGCGATCAGCCGGTTCGTGTTCGAGATGGGCGACGCCGTGCACCTCGACCGCGTTCTCAACGCCGTGCGCAGGATCGATGCGGTGTACGACGTGTACCGCGTCACGTCCTCCTGATACCGAGTCCCTCGAGAAGTTCCAGGGCACGTCGAGAGCCTGGCACGCGCCGCAGGGTGCGGATGCGTTCCCGCGCGGTCCCGATGAGACCCGGGTCGTGCTCGATGAGCATGTGCGCCCAGCGGTCCAGAGCGGGTTCCCGGTGGCTCCCGAGCGCGAGGTCGATCAGCGTGCGTTCGGGAGTCGTGATCGGGATGCCGCCGATGAGGACGAGGTCCTCGGCCGGGAGTGGCGTGTCGTGATATCGCACCCGTGGACTTTGCACGGCGCGGATGCGCCTCGCCACCGCTCGGCGAAGATGATGCGGGTTCGGCGGCGCATCGCATGCACCGTGCACCCATACCGCGCTCGGCCCGCAGACCGCGGTGCCCGGGTGCACGATCGTGGCGATCGACGCTGCCCGCACGTCGGCGCCCTCGACGAGATCGGCGGGGATGAAGGCCTCGCCGATGTCGACGACGTCGCCGTCGAGGCGGGCGGCGGTGAGCTCGGGCAGTGTCAGGCGTTGGCCGGGCAGATACAGGAAAGCGGGATGCACCAGGCCAGTGTGGCCCAGGGCATCCCGCTGTCGTGTGCTCGGACGGGAGCTGTGGAGAACTCGTCAGCCGCCGAGGGCGCTCAGCCAGGCGCGGCGCGCCTCGAGAGCGTCGGACGCTTCCTTGATCGCCTTCTTGTCGCCCGACTTCTCGGCCGTCGCGAGCTCGGACTCGAGCTTCTCGATCGCCTCGAGGAGCTGAGAGCTCATGTCGTTGGCGCGCGCCTTGGTCTCGGGGTTGTTCTTCTTCCAGTCGACCTCTTCGCGGGCCTTGAGGGCCTGCTCGATGACGCGGAGCTTGTCGTCGAGCGCGCGCTCCTTGTCGCGGGGGAAGATGCGGCCGATCTCATCCCACTGCCGCTGGATGCGCGTGAGCAGGGCGCGGGCGCGCTTGATGTTGGACTCGTCGGCAACGGCCTTGGCCTCTTCCAGAAGAGCCTGACGCGCCTCGATCTTGGGAGCGGACTCGGCCTCTTCGGCGGCGGACTGCTCGGCACGCGCGGCGTAGAGCGCGTCTCCGGCGGCCTTGAACCGGGCCCAGAGGGCGTCGTCCGCCTTGCGACCTGCGCGGCCGGCGGCCTTCCAGTCGTCGAGCAGCGTGCGGTAGGCGGGAATCCCGTCGGTGCCGCGCGGGGCGAGGGCTTCGGCGCGCTCGATGAGGCGGGTCTTCGCATCGCGGGCGGCCTTGTGCGTGTCGTCGAGCTCCGAGTAGAACGCACGACGGTGCTTGTCGACGACCGAACGAGCGTCGCGGAATCGCTTCCACAGCTGCTGCGACAGGCCCTTCGACAGGCGCGGGCCGTTCTGCTGCTGAGCCTGCCAGGCGTCGAAGAGCTCACCGAGCTCGGCGGTGACCTGCTTCCACTGCACCTTCGAGAGGTCGCGTGCGGCGATCGCCTCGGCGCGCTCCACCAGTGCGGTGCGCTCGGCGATGGCCTGGTCGAGCAGCTCCTTCGCGCGCTGCTGCTCCTCGGCCGTGGCCTCGGAGAGGGACGCGGTCAGCGTGTGCAGCCGCTCGAGGAGACCGGCGAGGTCACCGACGGCGGCAGCATCCGTGGCTTCGTCGACCAGGTGCCCGGCCTGCTTGACCAGATCGCTGGCGGTCGCGCCGCCGGCCTGGTGACGCTGTTCGAGGGTCTGCACCTTGAAGGCGATGTCCTCGTACTTGCGCACGAAGTAGGCGAGCGCCTCGTCGGGCGTGCCGTCGGGGTACTGGCCGACGACGCGCCAGTTCTCACCCTCGCGCACCTCGACCGTGCCGTCCTCGCTGACGCGACCCCACTTCGCAGCATCGCTGGAGACGGGGGCGGTGGACGCGGCCGGAACGGCGGCGGCGGGGGCGGGCAGCTTGCGCGGCAGCGGCTTCGCCGGGGGAGCGGGGACGGGGGGAGTCGGCTTCGAGGACTCGTTGGCAGACACAGTGTTCTCCTTGCGCGGTTGGCCGCGGGAGGCGGAAAGGACGATGTTCAGCCTAGTACGCCGCGACGATGCGATGCGGTGACGTTCCGCTCCGCGTCGAGCGGGCGCGGATCACTCCGCCGGGGTCTCCTCGGGAGCGGGTGCCTCGGTGGGGGCGGGGGTCTCCACCGGAGCGTTCGGCTCGACGGACGAGGAGGGAGTGGGCGTGGGCTCCGGTGCCGTGACCTGTGCGTGCGCCACCTGGCTCGCGATCGCTGCGAGCACGAGGACCGCGCCACCCACGCCGGCGATCACGTTGTCGCGCACGCGGCGACGGATCTTCTCCTGGTGCTGAGCCGTGCGCGCCGCGTAGACCCGCGCGCGCTCGGCCCGGGTGCGCTCCTGCGCGCTCTTCGAACCGCGTGCCGCCATTGCGTGCTCCTCTCATCGCCGCCGCCGGGCGACGTCGTCTCAGAGCATATCGTCGCCGGTGTCGGTGGACCGCATTAGCCTGGAGGGATGACCCCTGCCGCCGCCCTGCTCTCGGGGCAGACGCCGCTCGCCGTGCGCATGCGTCCCGTCTCGCTCGACGAGGTGGCCGGTCAGCGGCACCTGCTCCGTTCCGGCTCGCCGATCGTCGCCCTCGCCGACCCCGAGGCATCGTCGCCCGGCGCGGTCTCCATCATCCTCTGGGGGCCTCCCGGTACCGGTAAGACGACGCTCGCGCAGGCCATCGCCCGTTCTTCCGGTCGCCGCTTCGTCGAGCTCTCGGCGATCACGGCGGGGGTGAAGGACGTGCGCGAGGTCATGCAGGAGGCCATCACGCAGCGCGACCTCTACGGTCAGACGACGATCCTGTTCCTCGACGAGATCCACCGCTTCACGAAGGCGCAGCAGGACGCTCTCCTGCCCGGTGTCGAGAACGGCTGGGTGATCCTGATAGCCGCGACGACCGAGAACCCGTCGTTCTCGGTGATCTCGCCGCTGCTCTCGCGATCGCTCCTACTCACCCTGCAACCTCTCACCGACGACGACATCGGTCTGCTCGTCGATCGTGCCGTCACCGATGCTCGCGGCCTGCACGGCGCGGTGACGCTCAGCGATGAGGCGCGGGCCGCGCTCATCCGTCTCGCCTCCGGCGACGCGCGCCGTGCCCTCACCGGCCTCGAGGCCGGTGCGGCCGTTGCGCTCTCGCACGGGAGCCCGCCCGACGCGGAAGACGCCGGCGACGACGATGAGGACGCTGAGGTCGCCGACGACGACGAAGCCGGCGTGGCGAGCGGCGATACCGGGGAAGAAGCCGCCGGTGCGGCATCCGTCGTCCCGGAAGTCTCCGCCGATGACGTCGCGCAGGCCGTCGACCGAGCGCTGTTGCGCTACGACCGTCAGGGAGACGAGCACTACGACGTCATCAGTGCGTTCATCAAGTCGATTCGCGGGTCGGATGCCGATGCGGCGTTGCACTACCTCGCCCGGATGATCGAGGCGGGAGAGGATCCCCGGTTCATCGCTCGGCGGCTCGTGATCTCCGCCTCCGAAGACGTGGGCCTCGCCGATCCGCAGGCGTTGGTGATCGCCGTCGCCGCCGCCGACGCCGTGGCTTTCATCGGGATGCCGGAGGGGCGCATCCCGCTCGCCGAGGCGACCGTCTACCTCGCGACGACGGCCAAATCGAATGCGGCGTACGCGGGCATCGACGCCGCGATCGCCGACATCCGGAAGGGCGGCTTCGGCCGGGTCCCGCTCCACCTGCGCGATGCGCACTATCCGGGGGCGAAGCGGCTCGGTCATGGCCGCGGCTACGCGTACCCGCACGACAACGAGTTCGGCATCGTGGCCCAGCAGTACCTCCCCGACGAGTTGCAGGGGCGCCGCTACTACGCGCCGAAGGCTCTGGGGGCCGAGCGCGATGTCTCGGCGCGGCTCGAGAAGATCCGCCGCATTCTCGACGGGCGCTGACCCGCAGCCCCTGCCCGCAGCGGACGCCCGACCCTCTACAGTGTGCGGGTGACGCGTTCTCCTCTTCGCATTCCGCCCGATCGTGATCTCTCGATCGACTTCGTCCGCGCGATCTGCCTCCCGGTGGTGGTCGTGCTGCATGCGATCCAGATGGGCATCGAGGGCGATCCGCCCCGTGCCTTCAACGCACTCGCGGAGTGGACGCCGCTGGCCTGGATCACCTGGATCGGGATGATCATGCCCACGTTCTTCATCGCCGGAGGCTTCGCCGGCATCACCACCTGGCGCCGACTCGAGAAGAGAGGGGAGACGGCGGGGGAGTACATCCGCGTCCGGGCCCTCCGACTCGCGCGCCCGGTGTTCCTCGCGATGCTCGGCGTACTCCTCACCCTCGCGGTGATGGCGGTCTGCGGAGCCGATGCCGAGTTCCTCCGGACCTTCGCGTTCCGGCTCGCCGAGCCACTCTGGTTCATCGCGGTCTACGCGATCTGCACCTCGTTCGTACCGCTGATGGCCGCGCTGCACCGCCGTGCGGCCTGGACGACGTACTTCACACTGGCCTCGCTGGTCGTGATCGTCGATCTCGTCTCTCGTTTCGGGGGTCTGCCGATCGGCGCCCTCAATTGGCTCTTCGTCTGGCTCTTCGTGCAGCAACTCGGCTTCGGCGTGCGGGATCAGTGGTACTCGCGCCGTCCGCGGTGGTTGCTCCTGCTGCTGGCCGTCGCCGCCTACGGCCTCATGTGCGTCGCCGTCTTCGGGCTGGGCTACGACCCCGACATGATCGCCAACCTCAACCCGCCGACCGTGCTCCTGCTCCTGCTCGGTCTGGCGCAGGTCTACCTGTTCACGCTCCTTCAGCCGGCGATCCGCGCGCTCATGCGTCTGCGCCCCGCGCTCGTGATCATCGGCGCCCTCGGAATGTACGGGATGGTCATCTACCTGTGGCATACGGTCGCGATGGCGATCGTCGTCGGTGCACAGCAGGCGCTAGGGCTGCCGTTCCCTCCGGTGCTCACCCCCACATGGTGGATCACACGCATCCCGTGGGTGCTCGCGATCGTGGCGGTGCTCGCCGTGCTCTGCGCGACCGTCCCCCGGATCGAACGGATCTGGCCGGTCGAGAGGGCGCGCACCATGCCGCTGCCGGCGGCGATCGCGGCGACAGCGCTTCTCGTGGCGGGCGTCGGGTGGGTGCTCACCCAGGGCTATCTCACGCTCGGAACCGCTGTGGCTCTGGCGGCGATCGCATTCGCGATCGCGTGGCTCACCGTCGGCGGGCCCGGTCCGGATCGAGAGTCGGAGCCTCTGGAGGATGCGGCGGAATCCGGTGCATCGCGGGACGCGCGGCGCCTCTGATAGACTTGAGCGGCTCGAAACCGAGTTTTCGGGCATCTCCTCGTTCACACCACACCTCGACGGCGCCCCGGCGTGCGCCCCGAGGAAGAGCGCGGGTGATACGTCCGTGAGTCGCGAGAGACGCGACCACGTCATCGGAAGGACAGCTTCGTGACCACGAAGTCCCAGGACCGCCGCAAGGTGCGTCTGAGCCGTGCCCTCGGCATCGCTCTCACCCCGAAGGCCGCCCGCTACCTCGAGAAGCGTCCCTACGCTCCGGGTGAGCACGGCCGCACCAAGCGCAAGGCTGACAGCGACTACGCCGTCCGTCTGCGTGAGAAGCAGCGTCTGCGCGAGCAGTACGGCATCCGCGAGAAGCAGATGCGCAACACCTTCAACGAAGCCCGCCGCCAGGAGGGTCTGACCGGTGAGAACCTGGTCGAGCTCCTCGAGATGCGTCTCGACGCTCTCGTGCTGCGCGCCGGTTTCGCCCGTACGACGGCGCAGGCCCGCCAGCTCGTCGTGCACCGCCACATCCTCGTCGACGGCCAGCTCGTCGACCGCCCGTCCTTCCGCGTGAAGGCCGGACAACTCATCCACGTCAAGGCCAAGAGCGAGGGCACCGAGCCCTTCCAGGTGGCAGCAGCCGGCGGTCACGCCGAGGTCCTGCCCCCCGTTCCGGGCTACCTCGAGGTCGAGCTCGACAAGCTCCAGGCCCGCCTGGTCCGTCGTCCGAAGCGCGCCGAGGTCCCCGTGACCTGCGAAGTGCAGCTCGTCGTCGAGTACTACGCGGCTCGCTGAGCCCACAGGGCGCTGATCTCAGCGTTCGAAACGAGAGGCGTCGGGGTGACCCGACGCCTCTCGTCGTTTTTGCATACGATGGAGACACCGCGCCTTCGCGGGTCAAGGCAAGGATGACGACATGAAGAACATGGTGTGGTTCCTGATCGGCGTGATCGGCGGCTTCGTCGCTGCGCATTTCATGAACAAGGACCCCCGCGGGCACGACATCCTCGCCGAGGTCGATGCCAGGATCAACGGCTTCACCGCGCTCATCGGCGACGCGTACCGCGCGCAGGAGGCCCGGCTCACCGAGCCGGAAGACCACTGACCCCTCGCGCAACCGCGCGGAACTTCTCACCTCCGAACAAGGACACCCGGGCACCCCTATGAATTCTGCGGAAATCGCGCAGCGCTATCTCGACTTCTTCGAGAAGAACGACCACGTCATCGTCCCCTCCGCCTCGCTCGTCAGCGACGACCCCTCCCTGATGTTCACGGTCGCGGGCATGGTGCCCTTCGTCCCGTACCTCACGGGCGTCGTGCCGTCGCCGCATCCGCGGATCGCCGACCTGCAGAAGTGCATCCGTACGAACGACATCGAAGAGGTCGGCAAGACCGCCCGTCATGGCACGTTCTTCCAGATGCTCGGCAACTGGTCGTTCGGCGACTACTTCAAAGAGGGCGCGATCCGCTACGCCTGGGAACTCCTCACCAGCAGCGAGGCCGATGGCGGCTTCGCGTTCGACGAGAAGGACCTCTGGGTCACGGTCTATGAGACCGATGACGAGGCCGAGTCGATCTGGCGCGACATCATCGGACTGAAGCCCGAGCGCATCCAGCGCCTCGGACGCGCCGACAACTACTGGAACACGGGTCAGCCCGGCCCGGGTGGCCCCGACTCCGAGATCTTCTTCGACCGGGGACCGGCGTACGGCAAGGACGGCGGCCCCGCGGCCGACGATTCGAGGTTCCTGGAGATCTGGAACCTCGTGTTCATGCAGGACTTCATCGAGAACATCCGCGGAAAGACCGAGTTCGACATCGTGGGCGAGCTCCCGCAGAAGAACATCGACACCGGCATGGGTCTCGAGCGCGTCGCCTTCCTCAAGCAGGGCGTCGAGAACATGTACGAGATCGACCAGGTGCGCCCCGTCCTCGATCGTGCCGTCGAGCTCTCCGGCCGCACCTATGGCAAGGTCCACGAGGACGACGTGCGCTTCCGCGTCATCGCCGACCACGTGCGCTCCTCGCTCATGCTGCTCTCCGACGGCGTGCGTCCGTCGAACGAGGGCCGCGGCTACATCCTCCGTCGCCTCATGCGCCGCACGGTGCGTGCGATGCGGCTGCTCGGCGTCGACGAGCCGGTCTTCCCCGAACTCTTCGCCACCTCGCGCGACGCGATGAAGTCGTCGTACCCCGAACTCGAGCGCGACTGGTCGACCCTCTCCGCGTCGGCGTTCGCCGAGGAGGAGACCTTCCGTCGCACGCTGGCCCAGGGATCGACGATCCTCGACCTGGCGCTCGACGAGACCAAGAAGGAGGGCAAGACGGCGCTGAGCGGCCCGGAGGCCTTCCTGCTGCACGACACCTACGGATTCCCGATCGACCTCACGCTCGAGGTCGCCGAGGAAGCCGGGCTCGAGGTCGACCGCGGCGCGTTCGACACGCTCATGCGCGAGCAGCGCGACCGCGCCAAGGCAGACGCACGCAACCGCAAGCGTCAGCTCGCGGATGTCTCCGTCTACCGGGAGCTGCGCGCTCTCGGCGAGACCGGCTTCGACGGGTACACCGAACTCGAGGTGCAGTCCCGCATCCTGGGCATCCTCGTCGACGGGCAGCCGGTGCGCAGCGCATCGGAGGGCCAGATCGCCGAGGTCGTCCTCGCTGAGACGACCCTGTACGCCGAGTCCGGAGGTCAGGTCGCCGACAAGGGAACGATCGTGGGCCCCGGCTTCGAACTCGAAGTGCTCGACGTGCAGCGTCCCGTGCCCGGACTCATCAGCCACACGGTGCAGGTGAGCACCGGATCGGTCGCCGTCGACGACGCCGCCACCACGGTCGTCGATGCGGCCAACCGTCGCGCGGCGCGTCAGGCGCACTCCGCGACGCACCTCGTGCACGCTGCGCTCCGCGACACGCTCGGTCCGACCGCCACGCAGGCGGGCTCGTTGAACCGCGCCGGCTACATGCGCTTCGATTTCTCCTGGTCGCAGGCGTTGTCGGCCGACACGCGCACCGAGATCGAGGAGATCACGAACCGCGCCGTCCACGACGCCCTAGAGGTCACCACACGCATCGTCTCGCTCGACGAGGCGAAGGAAGCCGGCGCCATGGCGCTGTTCGGCGAGAAGTACGGCGACGTGGTGCGCATGGTCGACATCGGTGGCCCGTGGTCGCGTGAGCTCTGCGCGGGAACCCACGTCGGCTCCAGCGCCGAGATCGGCCTCGTCAGCCTCGTCGGAGAATCGTCGGTGGGAGCATCCAACCGTCGCATCGAAGCCCTCGTCGGCGTCGACGCCTTCCGTGAGCTCGCTGCCGAGCGTGCGATCGTCTCGCAGCTCACGAGTTCGCTGAAGACGCCGCGCGATCAGCTCGCCGAGCGCATCTCCGACCTCGCTGCGAACCTCAAGGCGGCGGAGAAGCGCATCGCTCAGTTCGAGTCCAAGGAGCGCGCGGGACAGATTCCCGCGATCGCCGACGCGGCGCGCCGGATCGCCGCGTTCTACGTCGCCACGGAGTCGCTCGGTGAGCTGGCCTCGGCCGACGATCTGCGCGAACTCGTGCTCGGCGTCCGCGACCGCCTCGGCTCCGATGCTGCGGTCGTCGCACTCGGCGCCGTGGTGAACGGTCGTCCGGTCGTGGTCGTCGCCACCAACGACGCCGCTCGCACCGCAGGTGCGAAGGCGGGAGCGCTCGCGAAGCGCGCCGCCGGAGTGCTCGGCGGAGGCGGCGGCGGGCGTGACGACGTCGCACAGGGCGGCGGAACGGATGCCGCGGCACTGCCCGCCGCACTCGACGCCATCGTCCAGGAGCTGCACGCAGCGTGAGCGGTTTCCGACGCGGGGTGCGCCTCGGCATCGATGTCGGGCGCGCCCGCGTCGGCGTCGCGCGGTGCGATCCCGACGGAATGCTCGCCGTCCCCGTCGAGACGGTGCCGCGCTCGGAGGCCTCGATCGATCGGCTCGTGGAGCTCGCGGCCGAGTACGAGCCGATGGAGTTCGTCGTCGGTCTCCCGGTGAACATGCAGGGCGCGGACACCGCGTCGACGGTGGACGCACGGGAGTTCGCCGCAGCCCTTCGCACGCGCACCGGTGTCCCGGTACGGCTCGTCGACGAACGGCTCAGCACGGTGTCCGCGCACGCGGCCCTGCGTTCTTCAGGTCGAAATCAGAAGAACTCTCGTAGCATTGTGGATCAGGTCGCCGCGGTGGTGCTGCTGCAGCAGGCGATCGACACGGAGAAGAGCACCGGAAACCCGGCCGGTGCCGCTGTCCCGTCCGACGAGGAGCATCCCTGAACATGTCCGAACGCGATGGCGCGTCCCCCGCGCCCGATGCGAACGAGCCGCTCGGCGATCTCTTCGCGAACCTCCCCGAGCCGACGCAGCAGCATCCGACGGCCGATTACAGCGGCCCGGCTCCCGGCTCCCGGCGCGCCGCCCGTGAGGCCGCGCGCCGAGGCGACGCGTCACCCGAGACGACTCCCGCCGCGCTGCCCGACGCCGTGGACCCGGTCGGCGCCCCCGTCCCGGCAGTCGAGCCCGCGACATCGGCGGTCGAACCGGTGACGTCGGCTGCCGAGCCCGTGCGTCCGTCCGCCGAAGAGGTGCGGATCGCGCCGGCACGCAGGGAACCGGCACCCGTCGCCGCTCCCACCGCCGAAGCCGTCCAGGGAGAGGCCCCGATCGGCGGAGGCCTCGACGCTCTGTTCGTGGCTCCCGATGACGACCGCGCTCTGGCGAAGGCACCGAGGAAGCGACGTCGCGGGTGTCTGATCGCGCTGCTCGTCATCCTGGTGATCGTCGGCGGTATCGCCGCCGCCGGCGCCTGGGCGATGAACACCTACGGCGAGCAGATCAACGACATCATGGGCTGGGGTGAGCCGAAGGACTACGAAGACGGCGAAGCCTCCGGCGAAGCCTTCGTCACGATCAAGGACGGCGATACCGGACGCCCGGTGTCGACGGCACTCTACGAGGCCGGTGTCACCAAGACCGAGGACGTGTTCTACGACTACCTGATCGAGGAGAACATCGCTGTCACCTTCTACCCGGGTGTGTACCGCCTGCAGAAGAAGATGACCGCCGCAGCCGCGCTCGAGGAGCTGGGCAACGAAGACAACAAGCTCGAGAACACGGCGTCGGTGTCGGAGGGCGGCACGATCGAGTCCTCCCTGGCGGCGATGGCCGAGTCGCTCGGTCTGCCGGTGGAGGACTTCGAAGCCGCCGTCGCCGATCCCTCCGTCTACGGCGTCGACGCGCCGAGCCTCGAGGGGTGGCTGTTCCCGGCCGTGTACACCTTCGATCCCGAGGTGACGGCGACGCAGGTCATTCAGCGCATGGTCGATCGCACGCGGGAGGCGTTGACCGAAGCGGGCGTTCCCGATACCGACGCCGAGCGCATCCTGACGATCGCGTCGATCATCCAGCGCGAGGGCCGCACGGCCGACTTCGCGAAGGTGAGCCGCGTGATCGAGAACCGTCTCGACATCGACATGAAGCTGCAGATGGACTCGACGGCCCAGTACGGGTACGGCTCGCTGCACGAGGGAGTCGTGTCGAGCTCGACCGAGGCTCTGGAAGACGACAACGACTGGAACACCTACGTGCGCACGGGGCTTCCGGTGACGCCGATCGCGAGTCCGAGCTTCGCCGCGATCGATGCCGCGATGCACCCCGAGGACGGTCCCTGGCTGTACTTCGTCACGATCGACCTGTCGACGGGCGAGACGCAGTTCTCGGAGACGTACGAGGAGCACCAGGCCGGCATCGAGAAGTGGCGCGAATGGTGCCGGGCGAATCCGGATGCGGGCTGCTGACGCTCGTTCCCCCCACCGGCTCGCGGTGTGGGGGGATCCGATCGCGCACTCGAAGTCTCCGGCGCTCCATGCCGCGGCCTATCGTGTGCTCGGGCTGGACTGGGATTACGACCGCCGCCGCGTGAGCGCCGACGACCTGCCGTCGGCGCTGTCCGGTCTCGACGGATCGTGGCGTGGACTCTCGCTCACGATGCCCCTCAAGGAACAGGCGTTCCGGGCCGCGGCGGTGCGCGATCGCCATGCGACGCTCACGGGAGCCGTGAACACGCTCCTGCTCGACGGCGGGCCGGCGGGGTTCAACACCGACGTCGGGGGGATCGTCGACGCCCTGGCCGATGACGGGATGCGGGCGGCGAGCATCGTGCGCATCCTCGGTGCCGGGGCGACGGCGGCATCCGCCCTGGTCGCTGCGGCGGAGATCGGTGCCGAGCGGGCGGAGATCCGCGCGCGACGGCCGGATCGCGCTGCGGCACTGGTCGATCTCGGCGGCAGTCTCGGCGTGACCGTCTCCGTCGCCTCGTTCGATTCGCCTCCCACCCCGGTGGATCTGACGGTCGCGACGCTCCCGTCGGGTACATCGCTTCCCGCAGACGTCGCCCTGCCTTTGGCGGATGACGGGGGAGTGCTGTTCGATGCCGCCTACGCGCCCTGGCCCTCGGCGCTGGCGGCGGTGTGGAGCGACGCACCCGTCGTGTCGGGCCTCGGGATGCTGCTCCATCAGGCGATCCGTCAGATCCGCGTCTTCCTGCACGGTGACCCGGCGCACGTGCTCGACGACGAGGCATCCGTCCTGGCCGCGATGCGCGCTGCTGTCTGACTCCGCGCGCTCTGTGACACGTCGCTGAAACGCGGACGGCGGGCGCGGCCGCGCATGGGAGACTAGAGGAATGCTCCGCGTGCTGACGGCCGGCGAATCGCACGGCCCCGAACTCATCGCCATCATGGAGGGCCTTCCCTCCGGTGTCCCGATCTCCTCCGAGGCGATCCAGGCCGACCTCCAGCGTCGCAAACTCGGCTACGGGCGCGGCTCGCGCATGAAGTTCGAGCAGGACGAGCTGAGCATCTCCGGCGGCGTCCGCCACGGCAAGACCCTGGGGAGCCCCATCGCGATGCGCATCGGCAACACCGAGTGGCCGAAGTGGACCGAGGTCATGAACCCCGAGCCCGCCGAGCTCACCGACAAGTCCCGCGGCCGCGGCGCCCCGCTCACGCGTCCCCGCCCGGGTCACGCCGATCTCGTGGGCATGCAGAAGTACGACTTCGACGAGGCCCGCCCGATCCTCGAGCGTGCGAGCGCTCGGGAGACCGCCGCCCGCGTCGCGCTGGGTGCCGTCGCCCGTTCCTTCCTCAGCGAGCTCGGCATCCGTCTCGTGAGCCACACCCTCTCGATCGGACCGGTCGCCGTGCCGGCGGATTCACCGCTGCCGACGCCGGACGACGTCGACGCCCTCGACGCCGATCCGCTCCGGTGCTTCGACGCGACCACCTCCGCGCTGATGGTCGCCGAGGTCGACGACGCGAAGAAGGACGGTGACACCCTCGGCGGCATCGTCGAGGTGCTCGCCTACGGCCTTCCGCCGGGGCTCGGCTCGCACGTGCACTGGGACCGCCGGCTCGATGCCCGCCTCGCGCAGGCGCTCATGAGCATCCAGGCCATCAAGGGGGTCGAGGTCGGCGACGGATTCGAGACAACACGTCGTCGGGGCTCGGCCGCCCACGACGAGCTCTTCGCGACCGACGGCGGCATCACCCGCGGCTCCGACCGTGCCGGCGGAACCGAGGGCGGGATGTCGACCGGCACCGTGCTGCGCGTGCGCGCCGGTATGAAGCCGATCGCCACGGTGCCGCATGCGCTGCGCACGATCGACATCGCGACCGGCGACGACGCGACGGCCCACCACCAGCGCTCCGACGTGTGCGCCGTCCCCGCGGCGGGCGTCGTGGCGGAGGCGATGGTCGCCATCGAGCTCGCCCGGGCCGTGCTCGAGAAGTTCGGCGGCGACAGCGTCGGCGAGACCCGTCGCAACCTCGAGGGATACCTCGCGGCGATCCCGGCGGAGCTGCGCACCGCGCCGGCATCCGAGGCCGCGCTGCTCGCGCATGACGAACAGCACTGATCCGCTCACACTGGTGCTCGTCGGTCCCATGGCTGCGGGCAAGACCAGTGTGGGGCGGCGTGTCGCACGCCGCTTGGGTGTGCCGTTCATCGACACCGACAAGCGCATCGTCGCCGCCCACGGACAGATCCCCGTGATCTTCGCCGAGCACGGCGAGGATCACTTCCGCGAGCTGGAACGGCTCGCGGTCGCCGACGCGCTCGCGGAGGGCGGCGTGATCTCCCTCGGCGGCGGCGCCGTGACGGATGCCGGAACCCGCGCGTTGCTGGGCGCGCATCCCGTGGTCTTCCTCACGGTGAGTCCCGAGGCGGTCGCGGATCGGATCCGCGGAGCCGGGCGCCCGCTGCTCGAGTCGGAGGATCCCCTGGAGCGATGGACCTCGATCTTCGAGGCGCGCCGGGACTGGTACGAGGAAGTGGCCACGGCGACGTTCGACACGTCGCGCCGGCCGATGCAGAAGATCGCAGACGAGATCGTCATTTGGAGGAGAGAGCAGCGATGACCACCACGACCATCAGCGTCACCGGAGACGATGCCTACGACATCGTGATCGGTCGGGACATCCTCGACCGCGTGTCGGAGGCGCTGACGCCCACGGTGCGCAAGATTCTCGTGGTGCACCCTCCGACGCTCGCCGCGCGGGCGGCCGAACTGCGCGACAGACTCCTCGCCGACACCGAGAACGGTCCGCGCGAGGTTCTGCTCGCAGAGATCCCGGATGCCGAGCAGGGCAAGCGCATCGAGGTGGCGGCCTTCTGCTGGCAGGTGATGGGTCAGGCGGACTTCACGCGCACGGATGCCGTGATCGGCTACGGCGGGGGAGCGGTGACCGACCTCGCCGGTTTCGTGGCCGCGACCTGGCTGCGCGGCATTCAGCTCGTGCAGGTGCCCACCACCGTCCTCGGTCTCGTCGACGCCTCCGTCGGGGGCAAGACCGGGATCAACACCGCGGAGGGCAAGAACCTCGTGGGGGCGTTCTGGGCGCCGCGTGCGGTGATCGGCGACCTCGACGAGCTGCGCAGCCTCAGCGCCAACGAGGCGACGGCCGGGTTCGCCGAGGTCGTGAAGGCCGGCTTCATCTGGGCGCCGGAGATCCTCGACATCGTCGAGGCGGATCCCGCACGCGCCGTGGATCCCGCCTCTGACGAGTTCCGCCGCGCCGTCGAGCTCGCGATCGGGATGAAGGCCGCCGTCGTCTCGGAGGACTTCCGAGAGGCCGGTCAACGCGAGATCCTCAACTACGGCCACACGCTCGGACACGCCATCGAGCATGCCGAGCGCTACCGCTGGCGCCACGGCGCGGCGATCTCGGTGGGGATGCTCTTCGCTGCCGAGCTCTCGCGTCTCGCCGGGCGTCTGTCCGACGAGGCGGCGCTGCGCCACCGCGCGGTTCTCGAGTCGCTCGGTCTTCCGACCTCGTACCGCGCGGGCGCCTGGCCGCAGCTCCTGGCCACGATGCAGCGCGACAAGAAGAGTCGTGGGGGAATGCTCCGCTTCATCCTGCTCGACGACATCGCCAAGCCGACCGTTCTCCAGGCTCCCGACGAGTCGCTGCTCTTCGCCGCCTACCAGGAGGTCGGCGCGTGAGCGCTCGGATCCTGCTGGTCAACGGCCCCAACCTCAATCTGCTCGGCACGCGCGAGCCCGAGGTCTACGGCACAGCGACGCTCTCCGACGTCGAGCGTCTCGCGACCGATGCCGCCGCCGCGGCGGGCTACGAGATCCGGGCGATCCAGAGCAATCACGAGGGCGTCCTGATCGATGCGATCCAGGCCGCCCGCGAGGACTGCGCCGCGATCGTGATCAACCCCGGCGGGCTCACCCACACGTCCGTGGCGCTGCGTGACGCATTGACCGGTATCGCCCTGCCCTTCGCCGAGGTGCACATCTCGGACGTGCACGCGCGCGAGGAGTTCCGCCACCACTCCTACCTCGAGGACGTCGCCGCCGTGCGGGTGATCGGGCGCGGCGTGGAGGGGTACGCCGAGGCCGTGCGACGGCTCACCGCCCTCATCACGTAGAATCTACTGTCGGCCGGGTCCGCGCCCTGCGAGGGCGGCCGCGAAAACCACACAGGAACGGAACTCTCAGCGCATGGCATCTACCGCAGACATCAAGAACGGCGTCGTCCTCAGCATCGACGGGCAGCTCTGGAGCGTCATCGAGTTCCAGCACGTGAAGCCCGGAAAGGGCGGTGCGTTCGTGCGCACCAAGCTCAAGAACGTCGTCTCCGGCAAGGTCGTCGACCGCACGTACAACGCGGGCGCGAAGATCGACATCGAGAACGTCGACCGCCGCGACTTCACCTATCTGTACAACGACGGCGACGGCTTCGTCTTCATGGACGCCACCGACTTCGACCAGCTCACGGTCGGCGCGGCCACGGTCGGCGATGCGAAGAACTTCCTGCTCGAGAACCAGCAGGTCACGATCGCTCTGAACAACGGCAACCCGCTGTACATCGACCTTCCGGCGTCGGTCATCCTCGAGGTGACGTACACCGAGCCCGGTCTGCAGGGCGACCGCTCGTCGGCCGGCACGAAGCCCGCAACCCTCGAGACCGGCTACGAGATGCAGGTTCCACTGTTCCTCGAGACGGGCACCAAGATCAAGGTCGACACCCGCACGGGTGAGTACCTGGGTCGCGAGAAGTAAGGCGTGAGCGCTCGGACGAAGGCGCGCAAGCGCGCACTCGACATCCTCTTCTCCGCCGACGTGCGCGGAGACGACGTCGCCATCGCCCTCGCGGCCGAGGCCAAGCGGGCGGCGAGCGAACCTGCTCGCGAGGCCTCGTGGCTGTACGCCCGTGAGATCGTCGACGGCATCATCGATCACCGCGACGAGATAGACGAGCAGATCACCACGCACAGCCGTGAGTGGAAGATCGAGCGGATGCCGGCGGTCGACCGCGCACTCCTGCGCATCGCCGTCTGGGAGATCCTGCACAACGACGAGGTCCCGACGGCCGTCGCGATCGACGAGGCGGTGGAGCTCGCCAAGGAGTTCTCGACCGATGACTCGGGCGCGTTCGTGCATGGTGTCCTCGGCCGGGTGTCCCGCGCGGCCTGAACGCTCTGATCGCACCTCCGCCGCGTGTCGGAGGTGCGGGGGAGGATGAGGTCCATGGCGCTCCCGATCGATCCCGCGCGACGCGAACCGTCGCGTCCGGACGACGGATGGCGCGCGCTGCTCGGTTCGCGCGACGACGCTGACGACGACCTCGCTCCGCTCGCGCTCGGTGTCGAGCTCCGCTACCGCGAGGCGCGCGGGGGCAACCCCTGGGCGGCCCGACCGCTCCGTGCGGCGACACCTCGCGACGTCGCCCGGCGCACGGGAGAGATCCTCCTCGGCATCCGCCCTCTGGAGCGCAGCGCCGCCAGCGGTGCGTGGGTACAGGGCGGCGCCACGTGGGACGCCGTTCGGCGGTCGTCGGCGCGGTACGGGCGTGAGCGTTCGCGCTGGTTCGCTGACCTCCTGAGCATCGCGCGCGATTCACTGCTCTCGGGCACAGCGGGTGACTGGTTGCTGGTCGACCACCTCGAATCCCGTCTGCTGTGGTCCCACCTCCGCGCGGGCGCGGCACTCGGCATCCCGCTCGTCCCGACGCAGAAGGATGTCGAGGTCGTGCTGGCCGACCGTGCGGGTGTGCGCGCGGACATCGCCAGGAACGACGAGGGCGACCTCGAGGTGTCGGCCGCGGTCGAGTTCGACGGCGAGACGATCGGCGACGCAGACATCCGCCCGATCGGACGCAGCGGCGTCTACGCCGTGACCTCCCATGGGCACCGGGTGCGGGTGGTCCTGTCCGAGATACCGCTCAGCGACTCGGTGCACGCGCTGGTCGCCGCTCCCGGCCCCCTGGTCGTGCCGCATGCAGAAGAAGAGGCGTTCCTGCGCGAGGCGTATCCGCTGCTGGCGCGGCGCATCGAGGTGCGCGGCAGTGCGCGGGTCGATCTTCCGCCGTTGCCCCTGCCGACACCGGTGCTCCAGCTCACGTTCCGTCGCGGCGACACGATCGCCTTCGCGTTCGAATGGGAGTACCGGGGCTTCGGTCGCGTGCCTCTCGACGAGTCCACCCACGGCGTGCGCGATCGGGCGGCCGAGACGGCAATCCTCGAACCGATCCTCGCGGTCTGGCAGCGGGCGACAGGGGCGCGCTTCACATCGACGGGTGCGTTCCACGACGTCGAAGCCGCCGAGTTCGTCACGCATCTCATCCCCCGTCTCGAGGTCGAGGGGGTGCTCGTCGAGGTGTCCGGTCGACGCAAGACGTATCACGAGCTCACCGGCGAACCGGAGGTGACGGTCTCGACGGTCGAATCCGCCGACCCCGACTGGTTCGACCTCGGCGTGCTCGTGCGCATCGACGGCCGACTGATTCCGTTCGAACCGCTCTTCACCGCTCTGACGAAGGGGCGTAGGAAACTCCTCCTCGTAGACGGGAGCTACTTCTCGCTGCAGCATCCTGCGCTGGATCGCTTGCGCGAACTGCTCGAGGAGGCCGCCGACCTCGACGAGTGGGAGACCGGGCCCCGCATCAGCCGTCATCAGACCGACCTCTGGGAGGAGTTCGAGGATCTCGCCGATCAGGCTCTCCCCGCCGTCACCTGGCGGGCCACGGCCGAAGGGCTGCGCGCTGCCACGGGTGTGCCGTCCGCACCGATGCCGCAGGGGATCACCGCCGAGCTGCGTCCGTATCAGAAGGAGGGATTCGACTGGCTCGCCTTCCTCTGGCAGCACCGGTTGGGCGGGATCCTCGCCGACGACATGGGCCTGGGGAAGACACTCCAGATCCTCACTCTGATCGCGCATGCCCGCGAGACGGGCGAGCGCCGGCCGTTCCTCGTGATCGCGCCGACGTCGGTCGCCGGAACGTGGCATTCCGAGCCGGCCAGGTTCGCCCCCGGGCTGACGGTGCAGGTGCGCGGCGCGACGCGCTCGTCCGGTCTGGCCGAGCCGTTCGGCGCCGACGTGGTCGTCACCACCTACGCGGTCGCCCGTCTCGACGCGGATGCCTTCGCCGCGGTCGAGTGGGCGGGGATCGTGCTCGATGAGGCCCAGTTCGTCAAGAATCCCGCGACCAAATTGCACCGCGCGATCGCGGGCTTCCGCTCGGACGTGACGATCGCCGTGACCGGAACCCCCCTCGAGAACAGCCTCACCGAGCTCTGGGCGCTGCTCCAGCTCACCGCACCCGGTCTCTTCCCCTCCGCCCGAAAGTTCCGTGAGCGCTACCTCCAGCCGATCGAGCAGGGCAAGGTCCCCGAGAACGAGGAGGGCGGCCCCTACCGTCAGCGTCGTCTCGCGCAGCTGCGGCGACGGATCCGCCCCCTGGTGCTGCGGCGCACCAAGGAGCACGTGGCCCCCGACCTCCCCTCGAAGCAGGAGCAGATCCTCGAAGTCGAGCTCAGCGCCTCGCATCGCGCGCTGTACGAGGCCGTGCTGCAGCGCGAGCGTCAGAAGGTGCTCGGTCTGCTGCCCGATCTCGATCGCAACCGGTTCATCGTGTTCCGTTCGCTGACGCTGCTGCGGATGCTGAGCCTGTCGCCGGCCCTCATCGATGCGAACGATCGCCGGATCGGGTCGCGCAAGCTCGACGTTCTCCTGGAGAGGGTGGCCGAACTGCAGGAGGAGGGCCACCGCGCCCTCGTCTTCAGCCAGTTCACGTCGTTCCTCGACCTCGCCGCCGAACGGCTCACCGCCGCCGGTATCCCGTATGCGCATCTCGACGGAGCGTCCCTGCGCCGACAGGAGATCGTCGACGGCTTCCGGGACGGCACGCAGCCGGTCTTCCTCATCAGCCTCAAAGCGGGTGGGTTCGGCCTGACGCTCACCGAGGCCGACTACGTCTTCCTGCTGGACCCGTGGTGGAACCCGGCGGCCGAGGCGCAGGCCGTCGACCGCACGCACCGCATCGGACAGTCCTCGCAGGTCTTCGTCTATCGCATGATCTCGGTGGGCACGATCGAGGAGAAGGTGCTCGACCTGCAGCGGCGCAAGGCACGGCTCTTCTCGGCCGTGATGGACGACGAGGCCCTCTTCGCCCAGGCGCTCACCGCGGACGACATCCGCGGACTCTTCGACGACTGAGTCTCCGACACCGGGTTATCCACGGCCCGGTCGCCGCGGACGCACAGCGGGGCGCGGGTAGAATCGGTGCCGGCCAGGAGGGCGCTCGAACAGGGGCGTCCGGGATGCACCAGGAGGAGCGCAATGCGGATCACGGGACTCGGCCACGCCGGGATGTTCATCGAGACGGTTGGCGGGAACATCATCTGCGACCCCGTGCTCGGACCGTCCTTCTTCGGCTCCTGGTTCCCCTTCCCCGACAACCGCGCGCTCGACTGGGAGCGCTTCGGGAGGGAAGCGGACTTCCTCTACATCTCGCATCGTCACCGCGACCACTTCGACCCGAAGCTGCTCGAGCGGTACATCCGCAAGGACATCGAGGTGCTGCTGCCCGAGTACCCGATCGACGATCTCGAGCAGGACATCCGTGCCCTCGGTTACACCAACATCACGTACGCGCCCGCGGGCGAGATCATCGAGCGCGGCGACCTCAAGATCATGATCACCCCGCTGCGCGCCCCCAGCGACGGCCCGATCGGCGACTCCTCGCTCAGCGTCGACGACGGCACCGGGTCGGTGCTGAACCAGAACGATTCGCACCCGCTCGACCTCGACAGCCTGCTGCACTTCGGCAAGCCCGACGCGTATTTCACCCAGGTCTCGGGCGCGATCTGGTGGCCGATGGTCTACGACCTCCCGATGGATGCGAAACAGAACTTCGCCCAGCTCAAGCGCGAGGCGCAGAACAAGCGCGCGATGTACTACATCGAGAAGGTCGATGCGCCGCACGTGTTCCCGATGGCGGGACCGCCCATGTTCCTGCGCGACGAGCTCTTCGACTTCAACGGCACGGGGCGCAACGGCGAATCGATCTTCACCGACCAGAAGCAGTTCCTCGCGCACATGAAGGAGCTGGCGCCGCAGTACGACGGTCAGCTCTTCATCCCCGGTACGGTCGTCACGGTCGCCTCGGGTGACGTCACGACCGAGCAGACGCTGTACACCGATGCCGAGATCTCGCACATCTTCGACGAGAAGTGGGACTACCTCGAGGAGCAGCGCGCCAGTCGTCAGCAGGAGATCCGCGACGAAGAGGCCTCGCGAGCCGAGGCGCTGCCCGCGGAGGAGATCCTCGCGGCGATCAAGGAGTGGTGGGAGCCGCTGCTGAAGAAGTCCCGCACGATCCGTCTCGGCGTCGGCGGCAACGTGCGGTTCCGGATCGGCGACCTCGACATGGTGGTCGACTTCCCGCGCGCCAAGGTGCGCGAGTACGCGGGGGAGGAGTGCGTCTACTGGTACACGATCCCCGCCGACCTCGTCTCGACGAACATCCGTGATCACGAGATCGACTGGTCGAACTCGATCTTCCTGTCGATGCAGTTCCAGGTAGGGCGCAGCGGCAAGTTCAACGAGTTCCTGACGACGTTCCTCAAGTGCCTGTCGGTCGACCGCATCGAGTACGTCGAGAACTGGTACCAGGAGCAGACCGACCAGACCGAGGACGCCGAGATCGGCGACTGGCTCGTGCAGCGTCGGTGCCCGCACCTGCGCGCCGACCTCACCCGCACCGGAACGGTCGACGGCGACGGCATCCTCACGTGCAGCATGCACGACTGGAAGTGGGACCTGAAGACCGGTCGCTGCCTGTCGACGAGCGGTCACCCGATCCGCTCCTCGAAGCTCGAGGAGCCGGCCGGCGACGTGCTCGCCGAGGCGAGCTGACCGCGTGACGCTCCCGGCCCTTGAGGGCGCGCGGTGGGTGGTGCGTTCGACGACCGATCGACTCCTGCGCATCGCAACGGACTTCTTCGCCGAGCAGGGTTTCGCCGTACGAGAGTCCGCGTTCACCGGTACCGCCGACGAGGCGGGATGGATCGCGGTCGCCCTCGAAGCGAGCGGACGAGGGGCGGCGGCGCACCGGAGGAGTCGCCTGGCGAGCTTCCTGGCCGGACGCCGGGAGGAATCGTCTCGGTCCGACACGCCGCAGGTCGTCATCATCGCGACGGCACGGCGCGTGTCGAACGGGATAGCCGAGCTCGTCGTCTATCCGCACGCCGCCCCGGAGAGTGCTCCCGCGATCGTCGAGACGGCGGCGGCTTCCATCGCAGCCGCGCTCGCGGCGATCACCTCTGCGGCCGGTGCCGAGTCGGCGATGCTTTCACACGAGCGCCTCCGCTCCGCACCAGAGGATGAATGCCCCGCTTCGGACGCGAGGGCCCGCGACGTGCTCGGCTGGCGCTGACACCCCGCTAGACTGGTGAGGAAAGCAACCTTTAACACCGTCCTGTGAGGCGGAGAAGGGAGCGGCTGATGAGTGCACGCACCGTCTTGCACGAAGCCGATATCTCGCGGGCTCTGACCCGTATCGCGCACGAGATCCTCGAATCGAATCGAGGGGCCGATGACATCGTCCTGCTGGGTATCCCGACCCGCGGAGTGACGCTCGCCCGTCGCCTCGGCGCTCTGATCAGCGAGATCGCTCAGCGTCCCGTTCCGGTGGGCGCCCTCGACGTCACGCTCTTCCGCGACGATCTGGCGAAGCATCCGACGCGTTCTCCGCGTCCGACCGAGATCCCCGCCGGCGGTATCGAGGGGCGCACGGTCGTGCTCGTCGACGACGTGCTCTTCTCCGGTCGGAGCATCCGTGCCGCGCTCGACGCGATCCAGTCGATCGGCCGCCCGTCCGTCGTGCGACTGGCGATCCTGGTCGACCGCGGCCACCGCGAGCTGCCGATCCGCCCCGATTTCGTCGGCAAGAACATCCCCTCCGCGCGCACCGAGCGTGTCAACGTGCGTCTCGTCGAGAATGACGGGGCCGAGGAGGTGACGATCGGCGAATGAGGCACCTCCTGGATACCCGCACCCTCGATCGCGCCACCGCGCTGCGCATCCTCGACGTCGCCGAGGACATGTCCGACACGCAGTCCCGCGAGGTCAAGAAGCTCCCGACCCTGCGGGGCAAGACCGTCGTGAACCTCTTCTTCGAGGACTCGACGCGGACGCGTATCTCGTTCGAGGCCGCCGCCAAGCGCCTCTCGGCCGATGTCATCAACTTCGCCGCCAAGGGCTCCAGCGTGTCGAAGGGCGAGAGCCTCAAGGATACGGCCCAGACCCTCGAGGCGATCGGCGCCGACGCGGTCGTCATCCGCCACCCCGGCTCCGGCGCCCCGCAGACGCTGGCGACGAGCGGATGGATCTCCGCCGGCGTCGTCAACGCCGGCGATGGAACGCACGAGCACCCCACTCAGGCGCTGCTCGACGCGTTCACGATCCGCAAGCGGCGGTTCGGTGCTGACAGCCGAGGCCGCGACCTCTCCGGCGTGCGCGTCGTGATCGTCGGCGACGTGCTGCACTCCCGGGTCGCGCGCTCGAACGTCTGGCTCCTCACGACCCTCGGCGCCGACGTCACCGTCGTCGCGCCGCCGACGCTCGTGCCGCAGAACGTATCGCTGTGGCCGATCCGCGTGGTCTACGACCTCGACGAGGCGCTGGCCGGCGAACCGGACGCGGTCATGATGCTGCGGATCCAGCTCGAGCGGATGAATGCCGCGTATTTCCCTACTGAGCGGGAGTATTCACGGCGCTGGGGACTCGACGCACGGCGTGTGGCCGGTCTTCCGGACGGTAGCATTGTGATGCACCCCGGACCGATGAACCGCGGACTGGAGATCTCCTCCGAAGCGGCCGATTCGCCCCGCTCCACGGTGCTGGAGCAGGTCACCAACGGAGTATCCGTGCGCATGGCGGTGCTGTACCTGCTGCTGGCAGGGGAACGAGACGACGAACGAGGGGGAGACCTGTGAGCGAGACCCTCGTCATCACCGGTGCGAAGCTGCTCGGCACGGACAGTGCCGACATCATCATCGAGGACGGCCTGATCGCCGAGATCGGCAGCGGTCTCAGCCGCGCCGGGGCTCGAGTCATCGACGCCGAGGGCCTGGTCGCACTGCCGGGCCTGGTCGACCTCCACACCCACCTGCGGGAGCCCGGCTACGAGGCATCCGAGACCATCCTCACCGGCACGCGGGCCGCAGCATCCGGCGGGTTCACGGCCGTCTTCGCGATGCCGAACACCTCGCCGGTCGCCGACACCGCCGGCGTGGTCGAGCAGGAACTCGCCCTGGGCGAGGCCGCCGGCTACGCCACCGTGCAGCCGATCGGCGCGGTCACCGTCGGGCAGAAGGGCGAGCGGCTGGCCGAGCTCGGGGCGATGGCCTCCTCGCGCGCCCGGGTACGCGTCTTCAGCGACGACGGCTTCTGCGTCTTCGATCCGCTCATCATGCGGCGCGCGCTCGAGTACGTGAAGTCCTTCGACGGCGTCATCGCCCAGCACGCACAGGATCCGCGCCTCACCGAGGGCGCCCAGATGAACGAGGGCACCGTCTCGGCGGAGCTCGGGCTCACGGGCTGGCCCGCGGTCGCGGAGGAGTCGATCATCGCGCGCGACGTGCTGCTCGCCGAGCACGTCGGGTCGCGCCTGCACGTCTGCCATCTGTCGACGGCCGGGTCGGTGGACATCATCCGCTGGGCCAAGAAGCGCGGGATCGCGGTGACCGCCGAGGTCACCCCTCACCACCTGCTCCTCACCGACGAGCTCGTGCGAGGATACGACGCCCGCTACAAGGTCAACCCGCCGCTGCGCCGCGAGGAGGACGTGCTCGCCGTGCGCGAGGGCCTCGCCGACGGCACGATCGACATCGTGGCCACCGATCATGCGCCGCACCCGAGCGAGGCGAAGGCGTGCGAGTGGCAGGCCGCCGCGAACGGCATGGTGGGGCTCGAGAGCGCCCTGCGCGTCGTGCACCAGTCGATGGTGCAGACCGGACTGCTCGGCTGGGAGGACGTCGCTCGGGTGATGAGCGCGACCCCCGCCAGGATCGGTCGTCTCACCGGTCACGGCACACCGCTCCTCGCCGGACAGCCCGCGCAGCTCGCGCTCTACGACGCCTCGGTCGAGGGCGTCTTCAGCGAGGGGGACCTGCACGGGCGCAGCACCAACTCTCCGTACCTCGGTCGGGCCCTGCCCGGTCGGGTGGAGTACACGGTGCACGGCGGACGGCTGACGGTCGACGCCGGCTCGCTGGTCGAGGGCCTGAACGCATGAGCGCACGGGACATCGCGATCGCGATCACCATCGCTTTCGCCCTCCTCGTCCTGCTGACGATGCTGCTCTCGTGGCGACGACGGCAGCGACGCGATTCGGCGATCGTCGCTCCGCTGGGAGTGCCCGAGCACGCCGAGGTCGCGTCGCGTCATGAAGTGCTCTACGTCTCGACGACGAAGCACGACCAGCCCCTCGAGCGCCTCGCGATCTCGCCGCTGGCCTACCGCGCACGCGGTGAGCTCGCGATCACGGACCGCGGCGTGGCGCTCTGCCTCGACGGAGCACCGACCGTGTTCCTCGCCTCCTCCCGCCTGGTCGACATCGGCCGCGCGACCGTCACCATCGACCGCGTGGTCGAGCCGGGCGGACTCGTGCGGATCGACTGGCGGGCCGACGACCTCACCGTCGTCGATTCCTACCTGCGACTCGCCACCGGCGATCCCCAGAACCTCATCTCCGACCTGCGACGGCTCATCCCCGCCGCTCACGACACAGGAGCCACAGAATGACCGCTCTTCCCGAATCCGCCGTGCTCGTCCTCGAGGACGGCACCCGTTACACCGGCCGCGCGTACGGCGCGCGCGGCACCACCCTCGGCGAGGTCGTCTTCTCGACCGGAATGTCCGGTTACCAGGAGACGATCACCGACCCGTCGTACGCCGGCCAGATCGTGCTGCAGACCGCACCCCACATCGGCAACACGGGGATGAACGACGAGGACCCCGAGTCCCGCCGCATCTGGGTCGCCGGCTACATCGTGCGCGACCCCTCGCGCGTCGTCTCGAACTGGCGCGCGAACGCCTCGCTCGACGACGTCCTCGTGCAGGACGGGATCGTGGGCATCAGCGGCATCGACACCCGCGCCATCACGCGCCACATCCGTTCCGCCGGCTCCATGCGCGGTGGCATCTTCTCGGGAGCGGATGCCGCGCTCGACGCCGATGAGCAGGTGCGCATCGTGCGCGAAGCGCCGCAGATGGCGGGTCAGAACCTGTCGGCCGAGGTCTCGGTCGACGCCGTCACGATCACGACGGCGCTGGGGGAGCGGGTCGGCAACCTCGCCGTCCTCGACCTCGGGGTCAAGCAGGCCACGATCGACAACCTCGCCTCCCGCGGTTTCGAGGTGCACGTGATGCCGCAGACGTCGACCATCGACGACATCCGCGCGATCGACCCCGTCGCCGTCTTCTACTCGAACGGCCCCGGTGACCCCGCGGCATCCGGCGACCACGTCGAACTCCTGCGCGCCGTGCTCGACGACGGCCTGCCGTTCTTCGGCATCTGCTTCGGCAACCAGCTGCTGGGGCGCGCGCTCGGCCTCGGCACCTACAAGCTGCCGTTCGGGCACCGCGGCATCAACCAGCCCGTGCTCGACAGGTCCACCGGGCGCGTCGAGATCACCGCGCACAACCACGGGTTCGCGGTCGACGCTCCGCTCGACGGCGCGTTCGACAGCCCGAACGGCTACGGCAAGGTCGAGGTCAGCCATATCGGCCTCAACGACAACGTGGTCGAGGGCCTGCGCGCTCTCGACATCCCCGCCTTCTCGGTGCAGTACCACCCGGAGGCCGCGGCAGGACCGCACGACGCCAACTACCTCTTCGACCGGTTCCGCGACCTGGTCATCGCCAGCCAGAAGGACGCCAAGTAATGCCCAAGCGCGACGACATCAACTCCGTCCTCGTCATCGGCTCCGGCCCGATCGTCATCGGCCAGGCCTGCGAGTTCGACTACTCCGGCACCCAGGCGTGCCGCGTGCTCCGCGAGGAGGGCGTGCGCGTCATCCTCGTGAACTCGAACCCCGCGACGATCATGACCGACCCGGACTTCGCCGACGCCACGTACGTCGAGCCGATCACCTGGGAGGTCATCGAGACCATCATCGCGAAGGAGCGCCCCGACGCGATCCTTCCGACCCTCGGCGGCCAGACCGCGCTCAACGCGGCGATCCAGCTCCACAACCACGGCATCCTCGAGAAGTACGACGTCGAGCTGATCGGCGCGAACTTCGAGGCGATCAACAAGGGCGAGGACCGCCAGATCTTCAAGCAGCTCGTGCTCGACGCCGGCGCCGACGTCGCCGACTCGCGCATCGCCCACACCATGGACGAGGTGCTGGCGGCCGCCGACGAGCTCGGGTACCCGCTCGTGGTGCGCCCGAGCTTCACCATGGGCGGCCTCGGCTCCGGATTCGCCTACGACGAGGAGGACCTGCGGCGCATCGCCGGCGCGGGTCTGCACGACTCGCCCACCAACGAGGTGCTCCTCGAGGAGTCGATCCTCGGCTGGAAGGAGTACGAGCTCGAGCTCATGCGCGACACCTCCGACAACACGGTCGTCGTCTGCTCGATCGAGAACGTCGACCCGGTCGGCGTGCACACCGGCGACTCGATCACCGTCGCCCCGGCGCTCACGCTCACCGACCGCGAGTACCAGAAGCTGCGCGACATCGGCATCGACATCATCCGCGCCGTCGGCGTCGACACCGGTGGCTGCAACATCCAGTTCGCGGTGAACCCCGAGAACGGGCGCATCATCGTGATCGAGATGAACCCCCGCGTCTCGCGTTCGAGCGCGCTGGCATCGAAGGCGACCGGATTCCCGATCGCGAAGCTCGCGGCGAAGCTCGCCCTCGGCTACCGCCTCGACGAGATCCCGAACGACATCACCGGCGTGACACCGGCGAGCTTCGAGCCCACGCTCGATTACGTCGTGGTGAAGGTGCCCCGCTTCGCGTTCGAGAAGTTCCCGGCCGCCGACGTCACCCTCACGACCACCATGAAGTCGGTCGGCGAGGCGATGGCCATCGGTCGCAACTACGCCACGGCCCTGCAGAAGGCGCTGCGTTCCCTCGAGAAGCGCGGCTCGAGCTTCCACTGGGGTCCGGAGGAGCGCTCCGTCGAAGAGCTCCTCGAGATCTCGAAGACGCCGACCGACGGTCGCATCGTGGTGCTTCAGCAGGCGCTGCGCAAGGGCGCGACGATCGAGCAGGCCTTCGACGCAACCGCGATCGACCCCTGGTTCCTCGACCAGATCGTCCTCATCAACGAGGTCGCCGAGATCGTGCGCACCGCTCCCGAGCTCGACGCCGCCACCTTGCGCTACGCCAAGGAGCACGGCTTCTCCGACGCGCAGCTGGCCGAGATCCGCGGCGAGAGCGAGGACGAGATCCGTGGCGTGCGCCGCGGCCTCGGCATCCGCCCGGTCTACAAGACCGTCGACACCTGCGCCGGCGAGTTCCCCGCCCTCACGCCTTACCACTACTCGAGCTACGACTTCGAGACCGAGGTCGAGCCCTCCGAACGCACCAAGGTCGTCATCATCGGCTCGGGACCGAACCGCATCGGACAGGGCGTCGAGTTCGACTACTCGTGCGTGCACGCGTCGTTCGCGCTGTCGGATGCCGGGTACGAGACCGTCATGGTCAACTGCAACCCGGAGACCGTGTCCACCGACTACGACACCTCGGACCGTCTGTACTTCGAGCCCCTGACGCTCGAAGACGTTCTCGAGGTCCTCGACGCCGAGGCCGCCAGCGGCACCATCCTGGGTGTCGTCTGCCAGCTCGGCGGCCAGACCCCGCTGGGGCTCGCGAAGGGCATCGAGGCGGCGGGGTACACGATCCTCGGAACGAGTCCTGCCGCGATCGACCTCGCGGAGGAGCGGGCGCTGTTCAGCGGCATCCTCGATGCCGCCGGGCTCGTGGCCCCGCGCCACGGTACCGCGATCGACGTCGACGGCGCCGTGGCGGTCGCCGAGGACATCGGTTACCCGGTGCTCGTGCGCCCGAGCTTCGTGCTCGGCGGTCGCGGCATGGAGATCGTCTACGACACCGAGAGCCTGCGCGACTACTTCGTGCGCACCGCCGGCGAGGTCGTCATCGAGGAGGGCAAGCCCCTTCTCGTCGACCGCTTCCTCGACGACGCGATCGAGATCGACGTCGACGCGCTGTTCGACGGCACCGAGCTCTACATCGGCGGCGTGATGGAGCACCTCGAGGAGGCCGGCATCCACTCCGGCGACTCGAGCTGCACCCTCCCGCCCGTCTCGCTCGGACGCAGCGACATCGATCGGGTGCGCACCGCGACGCTCGCGATCGCTCAGGGCGTCGGAGTCCGCGGCCTGCTGAACGTGCAGTTCGCGATCAGCGCCGGCGTGCTCTACGTGATCGAGGCCAACCCGCGCGCCAGCCGTACGGTCCCGTTCGTCTCGAAGGCGCTGGGGATCCCGCTCGCGAAGGCGGCCAGCCGCGTCATGGCCGGCTCCACGATCGCCGAGCTGAAGTCCGAGGGCATGCTGCCCGAGAACGACGGTTCGCGGGTGCCGCTCGGCTCGCCCGTCGCGGTGAAGGAAGCCGTGCTCCCGTTCAAGCGCTTCCGCACCAAGGACGGCAAGATCGTCGACTCCGTGCTCGGACCGGAGATGCGCTCGACCGGTGAGGTCATGGGCATCGACAAGGACTTCCCGACCGCCTTCGCCAAGAGCCAGGCGGCGGCATACGGGGGCATGCCCACCTCCGGCACCGTGTTCATCTCGGTCGCCGACTCCGACAAGCGGGCGGTCATCCTGCCCGCGCACCGGCTGCAGCAGCTCGGTTTCACGATCGTCGCGACCGAGGGCACGGCGGAGATCCTCTCCCGGAACGGCATCGCGGTGCAGGTCGTGGAGAAGTTCAGCGAGACCCAGGAGTCGGGCGCGCAGAACATCGTCGACCTGATCAACGACGGAGCGATCGACATCGTCGTGAACACCCCCTCGGGTGGCACGGCGCGTGCCGACGGCTACGAGATCCGCGCGGCGGCCGTCGCCGCCGACAAGGCGCTGTTCACGACCATGGCCGTGCTCGGCGCTGCCGTGAGCGGTATGGACGCGGCCGACGAGGGCTTCCAGGTGAAGAGCCTGCAGGAGTATGCGCTCGACCGTCAGGCCACGGTGTGAGTGCAGGTTTCGGTGAGCGGGCGCGCGCGGGGATCCTCGCGCGCGGCCCGCTCTGCGTCGGCATCGATCCGCACGCGGCGCTGCTGGCGTCGTGGGGTCTCGCCGACGACGCCCGAGGCGTGCGGGAGTTCGGTCTTCGCACGGTGGATGCCGTCGCCGAGCGCGTCGCGTTCGTGAAGCCGCAGGTCTCGTTCTTCGAGCGTTTCGGTTCGGCGGGCTTCGCGGCCCTCGAGGACGTGCTGGCCGCTGCACGGCGAGCGGGCCTGCTGGTGATCGCCGATGCGAAGCGCGGCGACATCGGCAGCACCATGGATGCGTACGCGGCCGCCTGGCTGACCCCGGGCTCGCCGCTCGAAGCCGACGCGCTGACGGTGAACCCGTACCTCGGTGTGGGCGCGCTCGACGGCGCTCTCGCTCTGGCGCACACGCACGGGAAGGGGCTGTTCGTCCTGGCGGCGACCAGCAACCCGGAGGCGCGGTCGCTGCAGGCGTCCACGGGTTCGGGCGGCTCGACCGTTTCCGCCCAGGTGATCGACGAGGTGTCCACGCGCAACGCCGCCGCCGTCTCCGACGGCGAGTGGGGGAGCGCGGGCTTCGTGATCGGTGCGACCGTGGACTGGACGGATGCCGCGATCGCGGCGTTCGCCCCACCCGCGCCCATCCTCGCCCCGGGGTTCGGAGCGCAGGGCGCGACCCCGCAGGATCTGCGCCCGCGTTTCGGCACCATGGCGCCCTGCGTGATCGCGAGCGAGAGCCGGAGCGTTCTCGCCGCCGGCCCGAACGGATTGGCCGATGCCGTGACCGCGCGCGTCGCAGAGTACGAGGAGTCCCTGAATGTCTGATGTCCGGGTGGTTCCCGAGGTCGACCGCGCCGCGGCGGCGCGCAAGGCGGTCGAACGCCGGCGTGCACGCGCATCGCTCAAGCGCGATCTGACCACGCGCGTGGTGACGCCGCAGGCGGTTCTGCGACGCGCGACGGAGGATGCCGACTCGGTCGAGGGTTCGTTGCGGATCACCGACTTCCTGCTGGCGCTCCCGGCGATCGGGGCGGGCAAGCGCGATCGCGTCCTCGACGAGTTGCGGATCTCCCCGGTGAAGCGCCTCGGCGGACTGGGCGTGCGTCAGCGCGCCGCGCTCGCGGAGTGGCTCGACGGCCGCTTCCCGGTTCCGGAGCCGCGCGGGGCACGCAGTCGACTGCTCGTCCTCGCGGGCCCGACGGCTGTCGGCAAGGGCACCGTGGCGGCGCACATCCGCGAGAACCACCCCGAGATCCACCTCTCGGTCTCGGCTACGACGAGGGCTCCGCGACCGGGCGAGGTCGACGGGGTGCACTACTACTTCGTCGACGACGCCGAGTTCGATCGGCTCATCGCCGAGGGTGAGCTCCTGGAGTACGCCGTCGTGCACAACCGCTCCCGCTACGGCACGCCGCGGGCGCCGATCGACGCCGCACTGGCCGAGGGCAGGACGGTGCTGCTCGAGATCGATCTGCAGGGCGCGCGCCAGGTGCGGGCCGCCGAACCGTCGGCCACGCTCATCTTCCTGCTGCCGCCGAGCTGGGACGAACTGGTGCAGCGGCTGGTCGGACGAGGCACCGAGGGCCCCGAGGAACGGGCGCGCCGACTGCGCACCGCGAAGGTCGAACTGGCCGCGCAGAACGAGTTCGACCACCTCATCGTGAACGAGACGGTCGCCGCTGCGGCCGACGAGGTCGTAGAATTGTCTTCAAGCTCTGCGCGCTGAGTGCTCTCGCGCGCCCATCGCACCGTCTTCGCGACGATCCCGTCGCCTGATCAGGAGGTCTCATCATGGCCGGACACCACACCAAGGGCATCATCGATCCCCCCATCGACAACCTGCTCGACCGCGTCGACTCGAAGTACGAGCTCGTGATCTACGCGTCGAAGCGCGCACGTCAGATCAACGACTACTACTCCGATCTGCACGAGGGCAACCTCTTCGACAACGTCGGCCCGCTCGTCGACTCCTCGGTCGAGGACAAGCCGCTCACGATCGCGCTGCACGAGATCAACGAGGACAAGCTCCGCCTGCGTCACGCAGAGTGATATTCGCGGCCCGCGCACCCGCTCTGTCGGTGGCGCGGGCCAGAATGGGTTCATCAGCCCTTCCCCTTCCGATCCCGTTCTGGAGTCCCCGATGAGCGCCCTGCGTCTGTTCACGTCCGAGTCCGTCACCGAAGGGCACCCGGACAAGATCTGCGACCAGATCTCGGACAGCATCCTCGACGGTCTGCTCTCGAAGGACCAGGACTCCCGCGTCGCGGTCGAGACCCTCGTCACCACCGGCCTCGTGCACGTGGCCGGCGAGATCCGTACCGAGGCGTACGTCGACATCCCGACGATCGTCCGCCAGGTGGTCAACGGCATCGGCTACACCTCCAGCGAGACCGGCTTCGACGGCGACTCCTGCGGCGTGAGCGTCTCCGTGGGCGAGCAGTCCACCGACATCGCGCACGGCGTCGACAACGCGCAGGAGCACCGCGACGGCTCCTCCGTCGACCCGCTCGACGGGCTCGGAGCCGGCGACCAGGGCATCATGTTCGGGTTCGCGACGAACGAGACGCCGCAGCTCATGCCCATGGCGGCGTGGACGGCGCATCGCATCGCCGAACGCCTCACCGAGGTCCGCCGCAGCGGCGAGCTCCCCTTCCTCCGCCCCGACGGCAAGACGCAGGTCACGCTCGGCTACGACGGCTTCACCCCGAAGACCGTCGACGCGGTCGTCGTGTCGACCCAGCACCACCCCGACATCTCTCAGGACGAGCTCAAGTCCCTCGTGCGCGAGCGCGTGATCGCGCCCGTGCTCGCGACCACGGGCCTCGACCTCGATGACGTCACGTATTACATCAACCCTGCGGGCCCGTTCGTCACGGGTGGCCCCAAGGGCGACGCCGGCCTGACCGGACGCAAGATCATCATCGACACCTACGGCGGGGCTGCGCGCCACGGCGGGGGAGCGTTCAGCGGCAAGGACCCGTCCAAGGTCGATCGCTCGGGCGCGTACGCGACCCGCTGGGTCGCGAAGAACGCGGTCGCGGCCGGACTGGCGGACCGGCTCGAGGTGCAGGTCGCCTACGCGATCGGCGTCGCGCGCCCCGTGGGCCTCTACGTCGAGACCTTCGGCACCGGCAAGGTCTCCGACGAGATCATCACCCGGGCCATCAACGAGGTCTTCGATCTGCGACCGCAGGCGATCATCGAACAGCTCGACCTGCTGCGCCCGATCTACGCGCAGACCGCTGCCTACGGTCACTTCGGCCGAGAGCTGCCCGACTTCACGTGGGAGCGCACGGATCGGGTCGACGAGCTGCGCCGCGCCGCCGGCCTGTGACGGAACGCCACCTCCCATGAGCGCCGAGAGCCGGCGCATCGCGCGCGTGCTGCTCGACTCACCGCTGCCGCAGCTCGACCGTCTCTTCGACTACGCGGTTCCCGCCGAGCTCGGCGACGTCGCGCCCGGTGTGCGCGTGAAAGTGCCGCTGCGCACGGCGGGGCGGGTGATCGACGGCTACGTCGTCGAGGTCGGCACCGAGGACGACGCCGACCGGCCGCTGTCCGAGGTCGACACCGTCGTCTCTCCGGTCCAGGTGCTGCCGGAGCGATTGCACCGGCTCGCCCGAGCGGTCGCCGATCGCGCGGCGGGTTCGGCATCCGACATCCTCCGCCTCGTCATCCCGAAGCGGCAGGTGCGCGTCGAGAAGGCCTGGACCGCCGACTCCTCGCCGTTCGAGCCGTCCGCCGAGGTCGTCGCCGCAGCGGAGGCCGTCGTCTCCCTGTACGACGGACTGGGGGAGACCCTGAGCGACGGAGGACGTGCGGCGGTCGAGGCCATTCCGGGTCTCGACGACGGCCGACCGGCATGGGCCGTGCTTCTCGCCGGCGCAGCCGTGCGCACTCTCGCCGCCGGGAGATCATCGATCCTGGTCGTTCCCGATCACCGTGATCTCGATCGGGTGCTCGCCGCCCTCGCCGACCTCGTCCCGGCGGAGCAGGTGGTGCGCTACGACTCGCGCCAGACGAACCCGGATCGTTACCGCGCATTCCTCCGCTCGCTCGAGGACGCGCCCTGCATCGTCGTCGGCAACCGCTCCGCCGTCTATGCGCCCGTGCGGGCGGGACTCGTCGTGATCTGGGACGACGGCGACCCGCTGCTCGGCGAGCCGCTGGCCCCGTACGTCAACGCGCGCGATGCGGCCCTCCTCCGCCAGGGCGAAGAGGGGTCCGCTCTGCTCCTCGCCGGGCACACCCGCACGACCGACGTCGAACGTCTCGTCGCTCTCGGGTGGCTCCGCGACATCCGAGCGACACGTCGCGTCCTTCCCCGCGTCATCCTGAGCACGCCGCAGGAGATGGAGCAGCCCACCGCGCAGCGCATGCCCTCGTCGGCCTTCCTCGCCGCCCGTGAGGCGACGGCGGAGGGCCCCGTGCTCGTCCAGGTGTCGCGCCCCGGGTTCGCTCCTTCCCTGGTGTGCGCCGAGTGCCGGGCACCCGCGCGCTGTGCGCACTGCGGCGGTCCCCTCGGCGCACGCCATCGGGGCGCGGTGCCGGTGTGCGGCTGGTGCGGTCGGAGCGCACGCGCCTGGACCTGCCCGACGTGCTCGTCGACGAAGCTGCGCCTCGCGTCCTCGGGCAGTGAACGCACGGCCGATGAACTCGGTCGCGCATTCCCGGGAGTCCGAGTGATCGTGGCGGACGGTGCGCACCCCGTCGAGCGGGTCGATGCCAAGCCCGCGCTGGTCGTGGCGACGCGCGGTGCCGAACCCGCAGCCGACGGCGGGTATCGAGCGGTCGTCCTGCTCGACGGCCCGCGGATGCTGCAATCGCCGGACCTTCGTATCGGCGAGTCGTGTCTGCGCTGGTGGTCGAATGCTGCGGCCCTCGCGGCTCACGGCGCACCCATCCACCTCGTCGGCGTGAACGGCCAGGCCGCGCGCGCGCTGGCGACCTGGAACCAGAGCGGTTACGCCCGCTCCGAGCTCGAGAGCCGCGCACCCCTGCACATGCCGCCCACGACGCGGGTCGCTCTCGTCGAGGGGTCGGCGGCCGCCGTCTCGCGCGCGCTCATCGCGCTCGGAGAGCTCGCGCTGCCCTCGGATGCCGTGCTGGGCCCCGTGCCTGTCGAGTCCGACGACATCCCTGCCCGCGTGCGCGCGCTCGTACGATTCGAGTACGGCGCCGGAACACGGGTGGTGACCGCGCTGCGCGCCGCCGTCGTCGCCGAAGCGGTCGCCAGCCGCCGCGGCCGCGGGAAGAATCCGCGGAGCACCCTCACCGTCCGCCTCGATATCCTCGATCCTGAACTCTGATCCCTCCGGAGAACCTTTCATGCGCCTCGTCTTCGCCGGCACACCGGCCGCCGCCGTTCCCACGCTCCGCCGCCTGGCGACCGAGCACGATGTCGTCGGTGTCGTCACACGACCCGACGCGCCGCTCGGACGCAAGCGGGTGCTCACGCCGTCCCCGGTCGCCCAGGCCGCTGTCGAGCTCGGCATCCCCGTCATCGCTGCTGCCCGCCTCGACGCCGAGGCGACCGAACGCATCCTCGCCCTCGAGCCGGAGCTCGGCGTGATCGTCGCCTACGGTGGCCTCGTGCGGGAGCCGCTCCTCTCGGGGCCCCGCGAGGGCTGGATCAACCTGCATTTCTCGATCCTGCCCGCGTGGCGCGGCGCCGCACCGGTGCAGCGCGCGCTGATCGCCGGCGATCCCGTGCTCGGTGCGAGCGTGTTCCGACTCGTCGCAGAGCTCGACGCGGGCGATGTGTTCGCGACGCGGGAGATCGCGCTTCCCGACTCGTCGACCGCGGACGTCGCCCTCGCGACACTCGCCGACGACGGTGCGGCGCTCACCGCCGACGTGGTCGCCGCGATCGCCGACGGCAGCGCCCGCGCCGTTCCCCAGACGGGAGAGCCCTCCTTCGCCCCCAAACTCACGCTCGAGGACGGCGCCCTCGACTGGTCGGCCCCGGTCGAGGTCGTCTTCGCGCGGTTCCGCGGGGTCACCCCCGAACCCGGCGCGCATACGACCGTCGGCGGACAGCGGGTGAAGATCCTCGAAGCCGCTCCTGCTGCCGAGAGGGCTCAGCTCGCACCGGGGGAGATCAGCGCGACGAAGACGGCGGTGCTGATCGGCACCGCGTCGGCCCCGCTCGCCGTCACGCGCGTGCAGCCCGCGGGCAAGGGAGCGATGAACGCCGCCGACTGGTGGCGCGGACAGCGGGACGCCGAAGGGATGCGTGCAGCATCATGAGCGACGACAAGCGACGGCGCCCGGGCAAGCCCGGGCCCTCCCGTCCCCGGACCGATGCCACGCAGCGATCGGCACGGGGCAGCGGTCAGCGGGTGCAGGCCCGCACCGTGCAGCCCGCACGACGGGTGGCCTACGGAGTGCTTCGTGCCGTGTCCGAGGACGACGCCTACGCGAACCTCGCGCTGCCGCACGCGATCGGCGAGGCCGGTCTCACTCCGCAGGACGCGGCGCTGGCGACCGAGCTGACCTACGGCACGCTCCGCCGCCGCGGCACCTACGACGCGATCATCTCCGCCGCCGCCGATCGTCCGGTCGACTCGATCGATCCTGCGGTCCTCGATGCGCTGCGCCTGGCCGTGCATCAGCTGCTCGCCACGCGCGTGGCATCGCACGCCGCGGTGAACGAGTCGGTGAACATCGTCGCCACCGAGGTGAGCCGGGGAGCGTCGAGCTTCACCAACGCCGTGCTCCGCCGCGTCTCGCGCGAGACGCCGGGCGAGTGGCAGGACAAGATCGAGTCGTCCGCGCGGTCCGACGACGAGCGCCTGGCACTGCGCAGCGCGCATCCCGTCTGGGTGATCCGTGCGCTTCGCCGTGCGCTCGACGCCGAGGGCCGGGTGTCGGAGCTCGATGCGCTTCTCGAGGCCGACAACGCCTCTCCCGAGGTGACGCTGGTCGCCCTTCCCGGGCTCGCCGAGCCGGCGGAGCCCCGTCGCCCGTATGCCGCGACCGCGTTCGGATCGCCCGGCGGCGATCCCCACCGCATCATCACCGATGCGCGCGGAACCGTCCGCGTGCAGGACGAGGGCTCGCAGCTCGTCGCGCTGGCTCTCGCCGCGGCGAAGCCGATAGCCACCGGAGAGAAGTGGCTCGACCTCTGCGCGGGCCCCGGCGGCAAGACCGCACTGCTCGGCGCGATCGCCCACGAGACCGGTGCCGTACTCGAAGCGAACGAGGTGGTCCCGACCCGCGCGGGGCTGGTGCGCAGCGCGCTGCGCCCGGTCCCCGGAGATATCCCGGTGCACGAAGAGGATGGCCGTATGCTCGCCGCCTCTCGCCCCGGCGAGTTCGATCGCGTGCTCGTCGACGCTCCCTGCACCGGTCTCGGTGCGCTGAGGCGACGCCCGGAGGCGCGCTGGCGCAAGTCACCCGCCGATGTCGCCGAGCTGGTTCCGCTCCAGGAGCAGCTGCTGTCGGCGGCGGTCGACGCCCTCGCGCCCGGCGGCATCGTGGCCTACGTCACCTGCTCGCCTCACCTCGCCGAGACGACCGGAGTGGTGCAGGAGGTTCTCCGCGGGAGGGAGGACCTCGTCGAGCTCGATGCCCGGGCCGTGGTCTCCGAGATCTCCCGTTCGCCGATCGATCTCGCATCCGACGGCCGCGCCGAGTCCGGTTCCGTCCAGCTGTGGCCGCACCGTCACGGCACCGACGCCATGTTCCTCGCGCTCCTGCAGCGCGTACCGAAGGGAGAGTGACCGTGGAGCTTCCCCGCGCGCCGCGCATCAACCCGAGCATCCTCGCCGCCGATTTCGTCAACATGCAGAGGGACCTCGCGAAGATCGCCTCCGCCGACTTCGCGCACGTCGACGTCATGGACAACCACTTCGTGCCGAATCTCACGTTCGGACCGCAGATGGTCGAGCGCATCCAGGCGACGAGTCCGATCCCGCTCGATGTGCATCTGATGATCTCGGATCCCGACCGCTGGGCTCCCGGTTACGCCGAGCTGGGGGCCGCGAGCGTGACGTTCCATCTCGAGGCCGCCGCCGATCCGGTGGCGCTCGCCCGCCGTCTGCGCGACATCGGCGCGCGTGCCGGCGTGGCGATCAAACCGGGGACCGCGGGGGAGAGTCTTTACGACATCCTCGACGAGTTCGATCAGATCCTCGTGATGACCGTCGAGCCCGGCTTCGGCGGCCAGGGGTTCATGCCCGAGACGATGCCGAAGCTGCGCGGACTCGCCGACGAGGCGCGGCGTCGGGGATCCGATGTCTGGTTGCAGGTGGACGGGGGGATCTCCGATCGCACGATCGAGATCGCCGCAGCCGCGGGGGCCGACACCTTCGTCGCGGGATCGGCGGTGTACGGTGCCGACGACGTCGAAGCCGCCGTCACGCGGCTCAGGGGCCTCGCGGGAGCCGGTAGCCTGGAAGCGTGAAGACTTTCGACGAGCTGTTCGCCGAGCTCAGCGTCAAGGCCGAGACCCGACCCGAGGGATCGGGCACGGTCGCCGAGCTCGACGGCGGCGTGCACACCATCGGCAAGAAGATCGTCGAGGAGGCCGCCGAGGTCTGGATGGCCTCGGAGTACGAATCCGATGAGGCCGCCGCCGAGGAGATCTCCCAGCTGCTCTATCACGTTCAGGTGATGATGCTCGCGAAGGGACTCTCCCTGCAGGACGTCTATCGACATCTGTGATGCGCTCCGCCCATCCCGATTCGATCTGAAAGTCAGACATGCTGCGCATTGCCGTTCCCAACAAGGGCTCTCTCTCCGAGACCGCCGCCGAGATGCTCGCGGAGGCCGGATACGCCGGCCGGCGCGACCCCAAGACCCTGCACGTGCTCGACGCCGAGAACGACGTCGAGTTCTTCTTCCTCCGCCCGCGTGACATCGCCACCTACGTGGCGTCCGGCGCGCTCGACGTGGGGATCACCGGTCGTGACCTCCTCCTCGACGTGCAGCAGCCCGCGCGCGAGATCGAGCAGCTCGGATTCGGTGGCTCGACGTTCCGCTTCGCGGGCCCTCCAGGCCGTTTCTCCTCGCTGGAGGACCTCGAGGGCGTGCGCGTCGCGTCCGCCTACCCGGGCCTCGTCGGCGCCTTCCTGCGCGAGCACGGTGTCACCGCCGAACTCGTGCATCTCGACGGTGCCGTCGAGTCGGCCGTGCGCCTGGGAGTGGCGGATGCCGTGGCCGATGTTGTCTCGACCGGTACGACCCTCCGCCAGGCGGGTCTGGAGATCTTCGGCCCGGTGATCCTCGAGTCCGAGGCCGTGCTGATCAGCCGTGACGGCGATGCAGATGGAACCGACACGCTGCTGCGTCGCCTGCGCGGGGTGATGGTCGCCCGCCGCTACGTGCTGGTCGACTACGACCTGCCGGCCGAACTCGTCGATCAGGCCGTCGCGATCGCTCCGGGGCGCGAGTCTCCGACGATCTCGCCGCTGCGCGATCCCGCCTGGGTCGCCGTCCGGGTGATGATCCCGCGCAAGCGCGTGAACCAGGTGATGGACGACCTCTACGCGCTCGGAGCGCGGGCGATCCTCGTCACCGCCATCCACGCCGCGAGGCTCTGATGGCTCTCGCGCGGCGCGTGATCCCGTGCCTCGACGTCGCCGACGGCCGCGTCGTGAAGGGCGTGAACTTCGAGAACCTCCGCGACATGGGGGACCCTGTCGAACTCGCCCGGCACTACGCCGCTCAGGGCGCGGACGAGATCACCTTCCTCGATGTCACGGCCACGGTCGACGCCCGTGCGACGACCTACGATGTCGTGCAGCGCACGGCGGAGCAGGTCTTCGTGCCTTTGACCGTCGGCGGGGGAGTGCGCACCGTCGACGACGTGGCTCGGCTTCTGGCCGTGGGCGCGGACAAGGTCGGCGTCAACTCCGCGGCCATCGCGCGGCCCGACCTCATCGGCGAGATCGCCGACCGCTTCGGCGCACAGGTGCTCGTGCTGTCGCTCGACGTCAAGCGCGCGGGGAACACGGCTTCCGGTTTCGTCGTCACCACGCACGGAGGCCGCACGCAGACGACGCTCGATGCCCTGGAGTGGGCGCGCGAAGCCGCCGAGCGCGGCGCCGGAGAGCTTCTCGTGAACTCGATCGACGCGGATGGCACGCGCGACGGTTTCGACCTCGAGCTGGTGAGCCTCATGCGTGAGGTCGCGACCGTCCCCGTGATCGCCTCCGGTGGTGCCGGTGCCGTGGAGCACTTCGCCCCGGCGATCCACGCGGGAGCCGATGCCGTGCTCGCCGCCAGCGTGTTCCACACGGGCGCGCTGACCGTCGGCGACGTGAAGGATGCGCTGCGCGCAGAAGGAGTGCTGGTCCGATGACCGATCTCGATGCCAGAGTCGCCCGGGTGGCCTGGAACTCCGATGGGCTCGCCCCGGTGATCGTGCAGCAGTACGACTCGCACGAGGTGCTCATGATGGCGTGGGTCGACGAGGAGGCCCTGCGGCGCACTCTCACGTCCGGTCGCGCGACGTACTGGTCGCGTTCCCGCCAGGAGTACTGGCGCAAGGGCGACACCTCCGGCAACATCCAGGTCGTGCACGGAGCCCGACTCGACTGCGACGGCGACGCGATCCTGCTCTCGGTCGATCAGACCGGTCCCGCGTGCCACACGGGGACGCGCACGTGCTTCGACACGACCGATCTCGAAGCCGCGGTCGGGGGCGCGTCCGAATGAACGTGGCGCGACGCGGACGTTCGATCACCCTCCTCGGGTTCCTTCTCGCCGGTGCGATCGGGATCATCTCGTCGACGCAGACCTGGCTGACCGTGCAGCGAGCGGATGCCGGGGCCGAGATCCTCGTCCCCGGAGCATCCGCTCTGGTGCTGCTCGCCCCGCTGAGTCTCGCCGTGCTCGCGCTCGGCGCGGCGCTGTCGATCGCCGGCCCGGTACTGCGCCTGATCTTTGCGGTGCTCGCCGCCGTGGCCGCCGTGTTCCTCGGGTGGTCGACGCTCCAGCTGCTCGTCGGGGTGCCGCTGTCGGCCGTGGCTCCGACGGTGACCGAGGCGACGGGTCTCGCCGGTGATTCCGCCGTTGAGACGGTCGTCGCGTCGATCACCCCCTCGGCCTGGCCGGTCATCGCACTGGTCGGGTGGGTGCTGCTCCTCGCCGCCGCCGTGTTCGCGCTGTGCACGTGGCGACGCTGGAAGAGCGGCGGGCGTCGGTACCGCACGGGAGACGATGTCCCCGCCCACACCGACGGCCCCGTCGATGCGATCGATTCCTGGGACGACCTGTCCCGCGGAACCGATCCGACCCGATGACCCCGATAGACTGAATCCGATCCCGCTGTCGTTCCCCGGAGGAGACCATGACCAACCCGATCGCCGACCCCGGCCACGGACACTCGCCTGCGGCGTGGACCGCTGTCGTGATCATGCTCATCGGCTTCACCGCCGCCACAGTCGCGTTCTGCTTCGAGCAGCCGACCCTCGTCTGGATCACGGCCGCGTTGATCCCGATCGGTGCGCTCGTCGGTTGGATCCTCGCCAAGGCCGGTTACGGCGTGAAGGGCCCCAAGTACTCGCCGAAGGCGCACTAGTGGTTCTCGCCGACCTGACGGCCGGCGCTGTCGCAGACGCCGAGCGTCGCACCCTGTCGCGTCCATTGGCGCAGGTCGAGCGAGAAGCCCTCGCGCGGCCCGCCGCGAAGGATGCGCTGTCGTTCCTCGCGCCCGCGGAGCGAGTGAAGATCATCGCCGAGGTCAAGCGTGCGAGTCCGTCGCGCGGGGCACTCGCCGACATCCCCGATCCGGCACTCCAGGCCTCGCTGTACGAGACGGGCGGTGCGTCGGCGATCAGCGTGCTGACCGAGGAGCGTCGTTTCGGTGGCAGTCTGGCCGACCTCGAGGCCGTCACCGCCCGCGTGTCGCTTCCGGTGCTGCGCAAGGATTTCATCGCCACCCGCTATCAGGTGCTCGAAGCACGCGCGGCCGGCGCCGACCTGGTGCTGCTGATCGTCGCCGGACTGGAGCCCGCCGTGCTGCGGGAGCTCTTCGGGTTCATCGGCGAGCTCGGTATGACGCCGCTCGTCGAGACGCACTCCGCCGACGAGCTGGAGGCGGCGATCGATCTCGGCGCACCGCTCATCGGGGTGAACGCACGCGACCTGACGACGCTCGAGCTCGATCGCGATCTCTTCGGACGACTGTCCGACCGCATCCCGGACTCCGCGATCAAGATCGCCGAGTCCGCGGTCCTCACACCCGCCGACGTCGCTCACTACCGGGGGGCGGGCGCCGACGTCGTCCTCATCGGCGAGGCGCTCGTCACCGGCGACCCGGTCGCGACACTCACCACTTTCCTGGAGGCCGGCGAATGAGCCTGCGTGAACAGCATGGTCCGTACTTCGGAAGCTTCGGTGGCCGGTACATGCCGGAATCGCTCATCGCGGCGATCGACGAACTGACGGCGGCCTACGAGGCCGCGGTCGCCGATCCGGAGTTCCGTGCGGAACTCGCCGGGCTCCTGACCTCCTACGCCGGACGCCCGTCGATCCTCACCGAGGTGCCGCGCTTCGCCGAGCACGCCGGGGGAGCGCGCGTCTTCCTCAAGCGCGAGGACCTCAACCACACGGGTTCCCACAAGATCAACAACGTTCTGGGGCAGGCGCTGCTGACGAAGCGCCTGGGCAAGACCCGCGTCATCGCCGAGACCGGTGCCGGACAGCACGGAGTCGCCACCGCCACCGCCGCGGCGCTCTTCGGACTCGAGTGCACGATCTACATGGGCGAGGTCGACACCGAGCGCCAGGCGCTCAACGTCGCGCGCATGCGGCTGCTCGGTGCAGAGGTCGTCGCGGTGACCTCGGGCTCGCGCACCCTGAAGGACGCGATCAACGACGCCTACCGCGACTGGGTCGCCTCGGTCGAGACCACCAACTACATCTTCGGCACCGCCGCGGGTCCGCACCCGTTCCCGGCGATGGTCCGAGACTTCCAGAAGATCATCGGCGAAGAGGCGCGCGAGCAGCTCCTCTCCGAGGTCGGACGCCTTCCGGACGCCGTCGTGGCGTGCGTCGGCGGGGGCTCCAACGCGATCGGCATGTTCGACGCGTTCCTCGACGACGAGGGCGTGCGACTGTACGGCGTCGAGGCCGCGGGCGACGGCGTCGACACCCCGCGGCACGCGGCGTCGATCGAGCGCGGCCGTCCGGGTGTGCTCCACGGTTCGCGCACCTACGTTCTGCAGGACGGCGACGGCCAGACTGTCGAGTCCCACTCGATCTCGGCCGGCCTCGACTACCCGGGGGTCGGGCCGGAGCACTCGTGGCTCGCCGACATCGGGCGAGCCGCATACATCCCCGCCACGGATGACGAGGCGATGCAGGCGCTGCGCCTCCTCAGCCGCACCGAGGGCATCATCCCGGCCATCGAGTCGGCCCACGCTCTCGCCGGTGCGCTGCGCATCGGACGCGAACTCGGACCGGATGCCGTCATCGCGGTGTGCCTGTCGGGACGCGGGGACAAGGACATGGCGACGGCCGCGACCTACTTCGACCTCTACGACGCCTCGACGACCGATGGAGGAGACCAGTGAGTCGCATCGAGCGCGCCTTCGAGAAAGCGGAGTCCGAGGGGCGCAAGGTCTTCGTCGGCTACCTCCCGGTCGGTTACCCCGATCTCGAGACGAGCATCCAGGCGGCGATCACCCTCGCCCGCAACGGGGTCGACATCATCGAGCTCGGACCGCCCTACAGTGATCCGGTCATGGACGGCGCCGTCATCCAGGAGGCGACGACCGCCGCGCTGGCCGCCGGCTTCCGAACGGCCGATCTCTTCACCGCGCTGCGCGCCATCACCGCGGCCACCGATGTTCCGGTTCTCGTCATGACCTACTGGAACCCGGTCGTGCAGTACGGCGTCGACCGGTACGCCGACGACCTGCTCGCCGCCGGTGGGGCGGGGCTCATCACCCCCGACATCACGCCCGAGGTCGCCGACGAGTGGATCGCCGCGAGCGAGCGCACCGGCCTCGACCGGGTCTTCCTCGCCGCGCCGACCTCGTCCGATGAACGACTCGCCCTGGTCGTGCGTTCGTCCACCGGTTTCGTCTACACCGTCTCGACCATGGGAATCACGGGGGAGCGGGCCGAACTGGACCGCGCCGCCCGTACCCTCGTCGGACGCCTGCGCGCACAGGGCGCCACACGGGCCTGCGTCGGGATCGGCATCTCCACGCCCGAGCAGATCGCCGCGGTGTCCGAGTACGCCGACGGTGCGATCGTCGGTACGGCGCTCGTCCGCGCGCTCCGCGACGGGGGCCTCGACGCTCTCGCCGAGGTCACCCGAACCCTGGCCGACGGCACGTCGTCGTCGCGCCCCGTCACCGAGAAGTAGGATCGCACTCATGTCCCTCGCGCTCCACAGCACCCTCACCGGCGTGCTCACCAGCATCCCGAGCCCGCCCGAGCGAAACTTCGTGTTCCTCGGTCTCTCGATTCACTACTACGCGCTGTGCATCATCGCGGGGATCATCGTCGCCACGCTGCTGACCAACCACCGCCTCACCAAGCGCGGAGCGGAGCCGTGGGTCGTCATCGACATCTCGATCCTCGCGGTCCCGCTCGCCATCATCGGTGCGCGGATCTTCCACGTCGCCACCCACCCGAACGACTACTTCGGCGAGGGCATCAACACGTGGAACCCGTTCCAGCCCGGATCCGTCTGGGCGATCTGGGAGGGTGGCATCGCCATCTTCGGCGCCCTCATCGGCGGTGCAGTCGGTGCGTACCTCGGCTGCAAGTGGACCGGCATCCGGTTCTGGACCTTCGCCGACGCTCTCGCACCGGGACTGCTCCTCGCGCAGGCGATGGGCCGCTTCGGCAATTGGTTCAACCACGAGCTCTTCGGCCTCCCGACCGATCTGCCCTGGGGACTCGAGATCGAGTCGACGAACAGCGCCTTCCCGCCCGGACTCCCGGAGGGCACGCTCTTCCACCCGACCTTCCTCTACGAGGTCATCTGGAACGGCCTGGGCGTCATCGTGCTGCTGTGGCTCGGTCGCAAGCTGTTCTTCCAGTGGGGCCGCCTCTTCGCGATCTACCTCATCTGGTACAGCGCAGGACGCGTCGTCTGGGAGTCGATCCGCATCGACCCGAGCGAGATCATCCTCGGCCTGCGAAGCAACGTCGCAGCCGCGATCCTCGGCATCATCGTGGGTCTCGTGATCCTCGTCGTGCAGACGCGTCGCCACCCCGGACTCGAGCCGTCGCCGTACGTACCCGGCCGGTCGCGGAAGGACCAGGACGACGCTGATGTACAATCGCAGGACAATCCCTCTGACTTCGTCGACGTGAGCGAGCCTCCGGCAGACGACGTCACCGCAGGAGCTACCGCCACAAGCACCGCTCCCACGAGCGAGAACGGCTCCCGATAGCCGCCACCTCGTGGCGCGAGAGAACCATTGCACTGAACGAGCGGGCCAACGTCGTCCCCGGTGTCACTTGAATATCTGAGGACGGTAACTGGTGTACTTCCAGCCCCCTTACGGCGCCTCCGGCGCTTATCCCCCGAAGCAGGGCATGTACAACCCGGCGTTCGAGAAGGATGCCTGCGGCCTGGCCATGGTCGCGACGCTGCGCGGCTACGCCGGGCACGACATCATCGCGCTCGCGCTCGAGGCGCTGCGCAACCTCGAGCACCGCGGTGCGATCGGCTCGGATGCCGGCACCGGTGACGGAGCGGGCATCCTGACCCAGATGCCGGATGCGTTCCTCCGCGCGGTCACCGACTTCGACCTACCGCCGGTGGGGGAGTACGCCGCGGGGCTCGCGTTCCTGCCCCGCGATTCCAGCGATCGCCGCCAGCAGAAGGCCGGCATCGAGAAGATCGCCCGCGCCGAGGGACTGCGCGTCCTCGGCTGGCGCGAGGTCCCCACGGTCAACGAGCACCTCGGCAAGCTGGCCGACGAGGCCCGTCCCGCCTTCGAGCAGCTCTTCGTGAGCGCCGGGGGAACGACCCACGCGCATGCGCCCCTCACGGACATCGCGCTCGACCGAGTCGCCTACCGGCTCCGCAAGCGGGCAGGCCATGAGCTCGGCGCCTACTTCGTGTCGCTGTCGAGCCGCACGCTCGGCTACAAGGGCATGGTCACGACACTCCAGCTCGAGCCGTTCTACCCGGATCTCCAGGACGAGCGCTTCGCCTCCGAGCTCGCGGTCGTGCACTCCCGCTACTCGACCAACACCTTCCCGTCGTGGCCGCTCGCGCAGCCGCTGCGCATGCTCGCCCACAACGGCGAGATCAACACCGTCGGCGGCAACCGCAACTGGATGCGCGCCCGTCAGTCGCAGCTCGAGTCCGAACTGCTCGGCGACGTGCGCCCCCTGCTGCCGATCTGCACCGACGGCGCCAGCGACTCCGCCTCCTTCGACGAGGTACTGGAGCTGCTCACGCTGACCGGCCGCAGCCTGCCGCACGCCATCATGATGATGGTTCCCGAGGCGTACGAGAAGCAGACCGACATCACGCCGGAGCTGCGCGCCTTCTACGAGTACCACTCGAACCAGATGGAGCCGTGGGACGGCCCTGCCGCACTCATCTTCACGGACGGCACGCTCGTCGGCGCGACGCTCGACCGCAACGGTCTGCGTCCGGGGCGCTGGACGGAGACCACCGACGGTCTCATCGTCATCGGCTCCGAGACCGGCGTCCTCACCTTCGAGCCGGAGCGCATCAAGCGCCGCGGTCGCCTGCGCCCGGGGAAGATGTTCCTCGTCGACACCGCGCAGCGCCGGATCGTCGAGGACGAGGAGATCAAGCGCGACCTCTCCACTCAGCAGCCGTGGCAGGAGTGGCTCGACGCGGGTTCCGTGCGTCTGGCCGAACTGCCCGAGCGCGAGCACATCGTGCACCCGCCGGCATCCATCACGCGCCGCCAGCGCACGTTCGGCTACACCGAGGAGGAGGTCCGCATCCTCCTGACCCCGATGGGCCAGAACGGCGCGGAGCCGCTCGGTGCCATGGGCTCCGACACGCCCATCGCCGTGCTCAGCAAGCGTCCTCGTCTGCTGTTCGACTACTTCACGCAGCAGTTCGCCCAGGTGACGAACCCGCCGCTGGACTCGATCCGTGAAGAGGTCGTCACGAGCCTCAAGCTCGGACTCGGCCCCGAGAGCAACCTGCTCTCGTGGGGCCCCGAGCACACCCGCACCGTGTCGCTCGACTTCCCGGTCATCGACAACGACGAGCTCGCCAAGATCCGTCACATCGACAAGGCGCTGCCCGACCGCTCGAGCGTCACCATCCGCGGTCTCTACCACTTCGACGCCGGACCCCAGACGCTCACCGATCGTCTCGATGAGATGTGCGCAGAGGTCGATGCGGCGATCGAGGCGGGCGCGGAGTTCATCATCCTGTCGGATCGCGACTCGAATAAGGATCTCGTGCCGATCCCGTCGCTGCTGATGGTCGCGGCGGTGCATCACCACCTCATCCGTCGCGAGAACCGCATGAAGGTCGGCCTGATCGTCGAGGCCGGAGACGTGCGCGAGGTCCATCACGTGGCCACGCTCATCGGGTACGGCGCGTCCGCCGTGAACCCCTACCTGGCGATGGAGACGGTCGAGCACCTCGTGCGCACCGGTTACATCACCGGCATCTCGCCGGAGAAGGCCGTCCGCAACCTGATCTACGCGCTCGGCAAGGGCGTGCTCAAGATCATGTCGAAGATGGGCATCTCCACGGTGTCGTCGTATGCCGGCGCGCAGGTGTTCGAGGCCGTCGGCCTCAGCCAGGAGTTCATCGACGCCTACTTCACCCGCACCGAGTCGAAGCTCGGCGGGATCGGCATCGACGAGGTCTTCGCCGAGAACCAGGCCCGTCACGACTACGCCTATCCTGAGGATGCCGCGGCCCGTGCGCACGAGCGCCTGTGGACCGGCGGCGAGTACCAGTGGCGTCGCGACGGCTCGCCCCACCTCTTCAGCCCGGAGACGGTGTTCAAGCTGCAGCACTCCACGCGCACCCGCCGCTACGACATCTTCCGCGAGTACACCAAGCTCGTCGACGACCAGGCGGCGGAGCTCAAGACCCTGCGCGGTCTGTTCACGTTGCGCGCCGGAACCCGCAAGCCGGTTCCGCTCGATGAGGTGGAACCCGTCTCCGCCATCGTCAAGCGCTTCTCGACCGGAGCGATGAGCTACGGCTCCATCTCCCAGGAGGCGCACGAGACGCTGGCGATCGCGATGAACCGCATCGGCGGCAAGTCGAACACCGGTGAGGGCGGTGAGGACTCCGAGCGTCTGCTCGACCCGGAGCGCCGCAGCGCGATCAAGCAAGTGGCCTCGGGTCGCTTCGGCGTGACGAGCCAGTACCTCACCGAGTCCGACGACATCCAGATCAAGCTCGCGCAGGGCGCCAAGCCCGGCGAGGGCGGTCAGCTGCCGCCGCAGAAGGTGTACCCCTGGGTGGCGCGCACACGCGGCGGCACCCCGGGTGTCGGCCTCATCTCGCCGCCACCGCACCACGACATCTACTCGATCGAGGACCTCAAGCAGCTCATCTTCGATCTGAAGAGGGCCAACCCCGAGGCGCGCATCCACACGAAGCTGGTCAGCCAGTCGGGCATCGGCGCGGTCTCGGCCGGCGTCGCGAAGGCGCTCAGCGACGTTATCCTCGTCTCCGGCCACGACGGGGGAACGGGTGCCAGCCCGCTGAACTCCCTCAAGCACGCCGGAACGCCGTGGGAGCTCGGTCTCGCCGAGACCCAGCAGACCCTCATGCTCAACGGCATGCGCGACCGCGTGGTCGTGCAGGTCGACGGGCAGCTGAAGACCGGTCGTGACGTCATCATCGGCGCGCTGCTCGGCGCCGAGGAGTTCGGTTTCGCGACCGCGCCCCTCGTCGTCAGCGGCTGCATCATGATGCGCGTCTGCCACCTCGACACCTGCCCCGTCGGCGTCGCCACGCAGAACCCGGCGCTGCGCGAGCGGTTCACCGGAAAGCCCGAGTTCGTCGTGAACTTCATGGAGTTCATCGCCGAAGAGGTGCGTGAGCTGCTCGCAGAGCTCGGATTCCGCTCGATCGACGAGATCGTGGGACGCGCCGAGCTGCTTGAGACGAACGCGGCCATCGAGCACTGGAAGACCGACGGCCTCGATCTGACCCCTGTGCTTGAAGGACCGGTCTTCCCGGCCGGCGAGCCGCGTCGCAGCGGACGGACGCAGGACCACGAGCTGGAGAAGCACTTCGACGTGCAGCTCATCGACATCGCGAAGAACGCCCTCCTCAACGGAGAGCCCGTCGTCGTGGAGCTGCCCATCGCCAACACCGAGCGTGCGGTCGGCACGATGCTGGGCCACCAGGTCACGGCGCGTCACGGCGCGGCCGGGCTGCCCCGCGGCACGATCGACGTCACTCTGCACGGCACCGCCGGGCAGTCGCTCGGCGCCTTCATGCCGCAGGGCATCGTGCTGCGGCTCGAGGGCGACGCGAACGACTACGTCGGCAAGGGCCTCTCCGGTGGCGACATCACGATCCGGCCGCCCCGCGGCTCGCAGATCGCGCCGCAGGAGAACGTGATCGCCGGCAACGTCATCGGCTACGGAGCGACCGCTGGCACGATGTTCATCTCGGGCGTCGTGGGCGAGCGCTTCCTCGTCCGGAACTCCGGTGCCACCGCCGTCGTCGAGGGCGTGGGCGACCACGCGCTCGAGTACATGACCGGTGGTCTGGCCGTCATCCTGGGCTCGACGGGCCGCAACTTCGGCGCCGGTATGTCCGGGGGAGTGGCGTACGTGCACGCGCTCGACACCGCCAAGATCAACGCGCAGTCCCTCGGCAGCGGCGAGCTGCTCCTCGAGCCGCTCGATCGCGCCGATCTCGAGGTGCTGCGCAGTCTCCTCGTCGAGCACGTCGAACGCACTGCGTCGCCGCTCGGCACCGAACTCCTCGACCGCTTCGCCGAGGTCTCGGCGGAGTTCGTCAAGGTCCTCCCGCGTGATTTCGCCGCCGTGCGCAGCATGCGCGAGGAGGCAGTGGCCGAGGGGATCGACCCCGACGGCGACATCGTCTGGAACCGCATCCTGGAGGTGACCGGTGGCTGATCCCAAAGGCTTTCTGAAGGTAACCGAGCGCGAGCTCCCCGCTCGCCGTCCGGTTCCCGTCCGCATCATGGACTGGAAAGAGGTCTACGAGCCGGGCGACAAGGCGGTGCTCCGGCGCCAGGCAGGCCGATGCATGGACTGCGGCGTGCCGTTCTGCCATTCGGGTTGCCCGCTGGGCAACCTGATCCCGGAGTGGAACGACCTGACGTGGCGCGGAGAAGGTCGCGCGGCGATCGACCGCCTGCACGCGACGAACAACTTCCCGGAGTTCACGGGCCGTCTGTGCCCGGCGCCCTGCGAGAGCTCCTGCGTGCTGGGCATCAACCAGCCCGCCGTGACGATCAAGCAGATCGAGGTCTCGATCATCGACGAGGCCTTCTCCCAGGGATGGGTCGAGGCGCAGCCTCCGGAGCGCCTGACCGGCAAGACCGTCGCGGTCGTCGGTTCCGGCCCGGCCGGACTCGCCGCCGCGCAGCAGCTCACGCGCGCCGGGCACACCGTCGCCGTCTTCGAGCGCGACGATCGCATCGGCGGCCTGCTCCGCTACGGCATCCCGGATTTCAAGATGGAGAAGGGGCAGCTCGAGTCGCGCCTGCGCCAGATGCAGGAGGAGGGCACCCGCTTCCGTGCGGGCGTCGAGATCGGCAAGGACATCTCGTGGGCCGACCTGCGCGCCCGGTACGACGCGGTCGTCATCGCCACCGGTTCGACGGTTCCCCGCGACCTGTCGATCCCGGGCCGCGACCTCGACGGCGTGCACTTCGCCATGGAGTACCTCGTCGAGTCGAACCATGCCGTCGCCGGAGACACGGTCACCGACCAGATCTCGGCCGAGGGCAAGCACGTCATCGTCATCGGCGGTGGAGACACCGGAGCCGACTGCATCGGCACCGCGCACCGCCAGGGTGCGCTGAGCGTGACCAACCTCGCGATCGGCAAGCAGCCGGGCGAGACGCGCCCCGACCACCAGCCGTGGCCGATGATGCCGACCGTGTTCGAGGTCTCCTCCGCCCACGAGGAGGGCGGGGAGCGCGTGTTCCTCGCGTCGACCGTGGAGTTCCTCTCGAACGAGGTCGGAGAGGTGCGCGCGCTGCGCGTCGCCGAGACCGAGTACATCGACGGACGCCGCGTGCCCAAGAGCGGCACGGAGCGCGAGATCCCCGCGGACCTCGTGCTGATCGCCATGGGCTTCACCGGTCCCGAGACCGACGGCTTCACAGAGGACACCCGTCCGCAGCTCACCGATCGCGGTGCCTTCCGGCGCGACGCGACCTACGAGTCGACCGTCCCGGGCGTGTTCGTCGCGGGTGATGCCGGACGCGGACAGTCGCTCATCGTGTGGGCCATCGCCGAGGGCCGCGCCGCGGCCGCGAGCGTCGACCTGTACCTGATGGGCAGCACCGTTCTGCCGTCTCCCGTTCAGCCGCACGATGTCGCTATCGGCCTTCAGCCCGCGTAGGCTGAGGCCGGCAGTGTCGCCCGAGTTCTATCCCTTTATCCCCTGGAGAATCTGTTGAGACGCGCGAAAATCGTCGCCACCCTGGGCCCCGCAACTTCCACCTATGAGACCGTGCGTGAGCTGATCGACGCCGGTGTGGATGTCGCACGCCTGAACCTCAGCCACGGTGACTACTCCGTGCACGAGAACAACTACGCGAACGTGCGGCGCGCCGCAGAGGACTCGGGACGCGCGGTCGCGATCCTCGTCGACCTGCAGGGGCCGAAGATCCGTCTGGGCAAGTTCGAGGGCGGCCCCTACGAGCTCGCCCAGGGCGACATCTTCAAGATCACGACCGAAGACATCGTCGGCAATAAGGACATCTCCGGCACGACCTTCAAGGGCCTGCCCCAGGACGTCAAGCCGGGAGACTACCTCCTGATCGATGACGGCAAGGTGCGCGTCGAGGTCGTCGAGACCGACGGCGTGACGGTGACCACCAAGGTCGTCGTCGCCGGTGCCGTCTCGAACAACAAGGGCATCAACCTCCCCGGCGTCGCGGTCAACGTTCCGGCGCTGAGCGAGAAGGACGAAGAGGACCTCCGGTGGGGTCTGCGCATCGGCGCCGACCTGATCGCCCTCTCGTTCGTCCGCAACGCGGAGGACGTCACGCGCGTGCACGAGATCATGGCCGAGGAGGGCGTGCGCGTCCCCGTGATCGCCAAGGTCGAGAAGCCGCAGGCGGTCGACGCGCTCGAGGGCATCGTCGACGCGTTCGACGCCATCATGGTCGCCCGCGGCGACCTGGGTGTCGAGCTGCCGCTCGAAGCCGTGCCGATCGTGCAGAAGCGCGCCGTCGAGCTCGCTCGCCGCAACGCGAAGCCCGTCATCGTCGCGACGCAGATGCTCGAGTCGATGATCAACAGCCCGGTTCCGACGCGCGCCGAGACCTCGGACGTCGCCAACGCCGTGCTCGACGGTGCGGATGCCGTCATGCTCTCGGGCGAGACCAGCGTCGGCGACTATCCGGTCGTCACCGTCGAGACCATGGCCCGCATCGTCGAGTCCACCGAAGAGCACGGCCTGGAGCGCATCGCGCCCCTGACGACCAAGCCGCGCACGCAGGGCGGGGCGATCACGCTCGCCGCCCTCGAGGTCGCGGAGTTCGTCGAGGCGAAGTTCCTCTGCGTGTTCACGCAGTCCGGTGACAGCGCTCGTCGCCTGTCGCGCCTGCGTTCGCGCATCCCGATGCTCGCGTTCACGCCGGAGCCCGACATCCGTCGTCGTATGGCGCTGACCTGGGGCATCCAGTCGACGCTCGTCGAGATGGTGCAGCACACCGACCTCATGTACCTCCAGGTCGACGACTACCTGCTCTCCAACGGCCTCGCCGTCGAGGGCGACAAGGTCGTCGTCATCTCCGGGTCCCCTCCCGGAATTGCCGGTTCGACCAACGACATCCGCGTCCACAAGGTCGGAGACGCCGTCAACGGCGCCGCTCCGATCTATAAGGAAGGCGTCTGACCCGAGGGTCGGGAAGGGGCGGGGCTTCGGCTCCGCCCCTTCGTCGTCCGCCACGTCAACCCGGTGACGCACATCGCCTCGCACGGGTAGCGTGCGAACATGGATCTCCGCCGTCGCCGTCTCGTTGTCGACGGAACCGTCTTCGGAGTCGTCACGGGTACGACCCGGCACCACCCGCAGGTCCCGACCGCGCCGGTCCCGACCGTGGTGTTGGTGCACGGCATCGGCATGTCGCACCGGTACCATCGACGCCTTCTGCGGATGCTGTCCGCGGAAGCCCGCGTCGTGGCGGTGGATCTGCCGGGGTTCGGCGGGTTGCCGAAACCCCGAGAGGACGTCGACATCGGTCGGATGGCCCGGCTGCTGATACAGCTCCTCCCGATCGTCTGTGGCGGCCCCGTGATCCTCGTGGGGCACTCGATGGGGGCGCAATGGGCTGCAGAGGTCGCCCACCTCGCGCCGCATCTCGTCCGTTCCCTGGTGCTGATCGGCCCGGTCGCGGACGACGAGCACCGTTCGCTCCCTGCCCAGGCGTTCGCGCTCGCGGTCGACACCGCGGGGGAGAGCCCCGCGACGAACGCCCTCGTCTTCGCGGACTACCTGCGGTGCGGGGTGCCGTGGTACCTCGCACAGGCGCGGCACATGTTGCGGTACGCGCTGGAGGACGTCGTCGGAGGGCTTCTCATGCCGGTGCTGGTGATCCGAGGCCTGAACGATCCCATCGCCGGGTCGGCGTGGTGCCGCCGCCTGCGTGACCGAGCCGTCGTCTCGCATCTCGTCGAGATCCCCGGCGGTCGTCACGTGGTGCATCGCTCGGAACCGCGGGCGGTGTGCTCAGCGATCCTCGACCACGCCGGCGTTGCTCGCGCCCGCGCGCTCGCGAGCGATGACGGGGAGCGATGACGGTCTGCGCGATCCGCAAGGCAGCCTGGTGGGCGGCCGATTACGCCTACGCAGGGTACTGGCAGGCGCGCGCTTTCCTGAGTCGGAGCAGCGCGGAGGCCTACGCCGAGGGGGAGCGTGCACCGTTGGTCATACTCCCCGGTGTCTATGAGACGTGGCGATTCCTGGAGCCGCTGGTCGCTCGACTCAACGACCGAGGGCACAGGGTTCACGTGCTCGAGACGCTGGAGCGCAGCCAGCGTCCGGTCGCAGAGATGGCGGCGCTCGTCGAGGACTATCTGGACGAAAACGATCTGCGTGACGTGATCCTCGTCGCCCATAGCAAAGGGGGACTTGCCGGGAAGATGGTGATGACCGGGCGGGAGGGCGCTCGCGTTCGAGCGATGCTCGCGGTCGCGACGCCGTTCCGCGGTTCGCGCTACGCGAGGCGGATCCCCTCGCGCACCCTGCGCGCGTTTTCGCCCGAGGATCCGGGCATCGTCGCGCTCTCCCGCAGTGTCGATGCGAACGCGCGGATCGTTTCGATCTATGCGGGATTCGACCCGCACATCCCTGAGGGGAGCGAGCTGCCGGGCGCCAAGAACGTCCGACTCGACACCGGAGGGCACTTCCGGATCCTCGCCGATCCGCGGGTCGTCGAGGAACTCGAACTCATGGCGGGATGAGTCGATCTGTCTGTGTGCCGGCGGTGGGACTCGAACCCACACGCCCTTTCGGACAAAGCATTTTGAGTGCTCCGCGTCTGCCATTCCGCCACGCCGGCCCGTGTATCGCGACTACGACTGTAGCGCAGAAGCAGCCGTCCCGACGCCGTGCCGACGCGCACGGCCGTGGCGGAGACGCACTCCAGTAGGATGGGTACGTGACCGAGCAAGAACTGGCTGAACAGCCCACGTCATCCGCACCCCGACGCGTCGTCGTCGCCGAGGACGAATCGCTGATCCGTCTCGACATCGTCGAGATCCTCCGCGACAACGGCTTCGACGTGGTGGGAGAGGCCGGCGACGGCGAGACCGCTGTCGCGCTCGCGACCGAACTGCGTCCCGACCTCGTCATCATGGACGTGAAGATGCCTCAGCTCGACGGCATCAGCGCCGCCGAGAAGCTGCACAAGGGCAACATCGCCCCGGTCGTGCTGCTGACCGCCTTCAGCCAGAAGGAACTCGTCGAGCGCGCGAGCGAGGCCGGCGCTCTGGCCTACGTGGTCAAGCCGTTCACGCCGAACGACCTGCTGCCGGCGATCGAGATCGCACTGGCGCGTCATGAGCAGATCATCACGCTCGAGGCAGAGGTCGCCGACATGGTCGAGCGCTTCGAGACCCGCAAGCTCGTCGATCGCGCCAAGGGCCTGCTGAACGAGAAGATGGGGCTCAGCGAGCCCGAGGCGTTCCGCTGGATCCAGAAGGCGTCGATGGATCGTCGTCTCACGATGCAGGACGTCGCCAAGGCGATCATCGAGCAGCTCGCTCCGAAGAAGTAGTGTTCCGGCTCGACCCCGAGCACACCCTCCGTCCGGTCCGCACGGGTGACGGCGCTGCTCTGGCGCGCGCGTACGCGGCCGATCGTGCCCACCTCGCTCCCTGGGAACCCGCTCGCACAGAGGAGTTCTTCACGGAGGAGTGGCAGGAGCGGGACGTACACCGCACCGTCGCCGAAGCGCAGACGGGACGCAGCATCCGATTCGTGGTGACGGCACCCGACGACCGGATCGTCGGCAGGATGAACCTCAACGGCATCGTGCGCGGGCCGTTCCTCAGCGGGGATCTGGGCTACTGGATCGCCGCGGACTCGACGAGACGCGGACTCGCGACGCGCGCGGTCGCCGCAGTGCTCCGTCACGCGCGCGATTCCCTGGGACTGCACCGCGTGCAGGCGGCGACGCTGCTGCACAACGCCGCCTCCCAGCGGGTACTCGCCGCGAACGGCTTCACCCGCATCGGCATCGCCCCGCGCTATCTGGAGATCGCGGGGGAGTGGCAGGACCACGTCCTCTTCCAGCGGCTGCTGGATGAGGGGATCACCGAGCCTTCGGGGCGTCCTTGATCATGTTGGTGATGCGGATGGTCGAGCAGCGCCGTCCCTGATCGTCGGTCACCACGATCTCGTGCACCGCGATGCTGCGTCCGAGATGGATCGGCGTGCACACCCCGGTCACGATCCCCGAGGTCGCGGAACGCGTGTGCGTGGCGTTGATGTCGACACCGACCGCCAGCCGCCCGGGGCCCGCGTGCAGATTGGCCGCCATCGACCCCAGTGACTCGCCGAGCACCACGTAGGCGCCGCCGTGCAGAAGGCCCACCGGCTGGGTGTTGCCCTCGACCGGCATCGTGCCGACCGAGCGCTCGATGCTGAACTCGGTGAACGCGATGCCCATCTTCTCGGCCAGGGCGCCCATTCCACGGGCCGTGGCCCACTCGAGTCCTTCGCTCGTCGCGACGTCGCTCATGCATCCTCCTCAGCGCGTGTCCGTGGTCCTCGTTAGGCTGACAGGGTGACGGACTCCGCAAAGCCTACCCTCATGGTCGTCGACGGCCATTCGCTCGCCTATCGCGCCTTCTTCGCGCTGCCGGTCGAGAACTTCACGACCAAGGACAACCAGCACACGAACGCGATCTACGGGTTCCTGTCGATGCTGGTGAACCTGATCAAGGCCGAGCAGCCGACGCACATGGCGATCGCGTTCGACACCTCGCGGCACTCGTTCCGCACCGATGAGTACCCCGAGTACAAGGCGACGCGGTCCGAGACGCCGCAGGAGTTCCGCGGTCAGATCCCGCTGCTGCAGGACTGCCTCGCGGCGATGTCGATCCCGGTGCTCACGAAAGAGGGCATCGAGGCCGATGACATCCTCGCCACCCTGTCGTCGCAGGGTGCGGAGCAGGGCTATCAGGTGCTCGTCGTCTCCGGCGATCGCGACACCATCCAGCTCGTGAACGACGACGTCACGCTGCTGTACCCGTCGGTGCAGGGCGTGTCGCAGCTCAAGCGATACGACCCGGTGACCGTGCAGGAGCGCTACGGCGTACGTCCCGAGCAGTACCCCGACATCGCCGCGCTCGTGGGCGAGACCAGCGACAATCTGCCTGGCGTGCCCAAGGTGGGCGAGAAGACCGCCGTGAAGTGGTTGACACAGTTCGGGTCGCTCGACGATCTGCTCGCTCGTGCCGAGGAGATCAAGGGTGTCGTGGGAGGGAACCTGCGCGATCACATCGACGACGTGCGCCGCAATCGCAAGCTCAACCGTCTGCTCACCGACGTCGAGCTCCCCGTCTCACCCGACGATCTGGCAGTCGCTCCCATCGACGCGCAGGCCGTGCGCGACATCTTCGCGCGCCTCGAGTTCCGCACACTGCTGCCGCGCGTGTTCGAAGCCGTCGGCGCCGGCGAGGTCGCCGAAGACCCGGCCGCGGTGGTCGAGCTGCCGGTTCCGCAGCAGGTGGTGGCTGGCGAACTCGCGACGTGGGCGGAAGCCGTGCAGGGCGAGCTCTCACTCCGTGTGCTCACGCAGAGCGGGCTTCCGGTGCGTCTGGGGGTCGCTTCCGACTCCGAGCTTCGCGAGACCGATTGGACGGATGCCGCGGCCGACGAGCTGCGCTCCTGGCTCGAGTCCGATCGTCCCAAGGTCCTGCACGACGCCAAGGGTCAGCTGAAGGCGCTGAACCGAGCAGGCATCCGCCTCGGCGGCCTCGCGTACGACACGAGCCTCGCCGGCTGGCTCCTGCGACCGAGCTTCCCCGACAAGACTCTCGGCGACCTGGTCGAGCGCTACCTCGGTGAGAAGCTCCCCGAGGCCGACCCGTCTCAGCTCGTGCCCGAGACCGAGGGGGCGACTCCCGCGCAGGAGGCGTGGTTCGCACTGCGCGTCGCGACCGCGCTGCGCGACGACATCCCCGAGTCGGTGGCCGCCGTGCTGACCGACATCGAGCTGCCCACGCTGCTCGCGCTGGCCGACATGGAACTGGCCGGGGTCGCGGTCTCCCACGAGGTGCTGTCGACGTTCTCCGGCGAACTCGCGACCCGCGCCGAGGGCATCGCTCAGGAGGCGTTCGGCATCGTCGGCCGCGAGTTCAACCTCGGCTCGCCCAAGCAACTGCAGGAGGTTCTCTTCGAAGATCTCCAGCTGCCCAAAACGCGCAAGACGAAGACGGGCTACTCGACGGATGCCGCCGTGCTCGCCGACCTGCAGGAGTCGAACCCGCACCCGTTCCTCAACCTGCTGCTGCAGCACCGCGAGGCCACCAAGCTGCGTCAGATCATCGAGTCGCTCGACACGGCGATCGGCGACGACGCGCGCATCCACACGACCTACGTGCAGACCGGAAGCCAGACCGGGCGGCTCTCGAGCACCGACCCGAATCTGCAGAACATCCCGGTGCGCACAGAGGAATCGCGGCGCATCCGCAGCGCGTTCCAGGTCGGCGACGGCTACGAAGCGCTGCTCACGGCCGACTACTCCCAGATCGAGATGCGCATCATGGCGCATCTGTCGGGCGATGAGGGCCTGATCGAAGCCTTCAACAGCGGAGAGGACCTCCACCGGTTCGTCGGCGCTCGGGTGTTCGGGGTCGAGCCGGGCGATGTCACCGCCGCGATGCGCACCAAGGTCAAGGCGATGTCGTACGGCCTGGTCTACGGCCTCTCGGCGTTCGGCCTCTCGAAGCAGCTGCGTATCGAGCAGTCCGAGGCGAAGCAGCTCATGATCGAGTACTTCGCGCGCTTCGGCGCCGTGCGTGACTACCTGCGCGCCTCCGTTCTCGCGGCCAAGGAGGTCGGCTACACCGAGACGATCTTCGGACGCCGTCGCCCGTTCCCCGACCTCGCCAGCCCGAACCGCGTGCTGCGGGAGAACGCCGAGCGCGCGGCGCTGAACGCCCCGATCCAGGGCAGCGCCGCCGACATCATGAAGATCGCGCTGTTCCACATCCACGACGACATCCGCCGCGAAGGGCTCCGCTCGCGGGTGCTGCTGCAGATCCACGACGAGCTCGTGCTCGAGGTCGCCCCGGGGGAGTGGGATGCCGCCGAGCGCATCGTGCGCACGCGCATGGGCGACGCCGCGGATCTGTCGGTGCCGCTCGACGTGCAGGTGGGTCGCGGGCACGACTGGAACGAGGCCGCACACTGACCACGGGCGGCGGCGTCCGAGGATTAGTGTGGATCGCATGACTTCCATCCCGCGCACTCCCACCACCATCGACAAGGTCGCCGAGGACTGGGTCGACACTCTGGTCGAGCTGGCTCCGACGCTCGGCACCTACATCGGGCGCGACGAGGTCAACGACCGCTTCGGCGATCTGAGTCCGGCCGGCCACGAGGCGATCGCAGCGGCCACACGGCAGACGCTCGACGCGCTCACGGCCCTCGAGCCGGTCGACACGATCGACGAGGTCACGAAGGCCGACCTCGGCGCCGAGCTGCGTCTCGAGCTGGAACTGCACGAGGCGAATTGGCATCTGCGCGACCTCAACGTCATCGCTTCGCCGGCGCAGGACGTGCGTTCGGCTTTCGACCTCATGCCCACGGCATCCGCCGACGACTGGTCGGTGATCGCCACGCGCCTCGCCGCGGTGCCCGACGCGCTGCGCGGCTACACCGAGACACTGCGCGAGGGCATCGCGCGCGGAGTGACGCCGGCCCGCCGACAGGTCGTCGAGGTGGCGACCCAGATCGACCGGTACACGGCTGATGACGGCTTCTTCGCCGCTTTCGTGGCCGATGCCACGCCCGAGAGCGGCCAGCTTCCGGCATCCCTCGCGCGCACCCTGGCCGACAACTCGGCCGCCGCCCGCGTCGCATACGGCGAACTGCGACGGTTCCTCGCCGAGGAACTCGTGCCCGAGGCCACCGAGGTCGACGCGGTCGGTCGCGAGCTCTACGCGCTCAACTCGCGCCGATTCCTCGGAGCCACGATCGACCTCGACGAGACCTACGAGTGGGGACGCGAGGAACTCGCCCGGATGGTCGCCGAGCAGACGGCGATCGCGAACGAGATCCTGCCGGGATCCACGGTCGAAGAAGCCGTGGCGCATCTCGAGGCCGATCCCGCGCGCAAGCTGGTCGGCACCGATGCGCTGCAGCGCTGGATGCAGGAGACGAGCGACCGCGCCGTCGCCGAACTCGCCGCCTCGCACTTCGACATCCCCGAGGCGATCCGCACGATCGAGTGCATGATCGCGCCGACCCAGGAGGGCGGGATCTACTACACGGGACCCACCGACGACTTCTCGCGCCCCGGACGCATGTGGTGGTCCGTTCCGGAGGGTGTGACGGAGTTCGACACCTGGCGCGAGCTCACCACCGTGTACCACGAGGGTGTGCCGGGGCATCACCTGCAGATCGCGCAGGCCGTCTACAACCGTTCCGAGCTCAACTCCTGGCGCCGTCTGTTCGCCGGCACCTCGGGTCACGCCGAGGGCTGGGCGCTCTACGCCGAGCGCCTGATGGAGCAGCTCGGCTACCTCGACGACCCGGCCGACCGCCTGGGGATGCTCGATGGTCAGCGCATGCGTGCGGCACGTGTCGTGCTCGACATCGGCGTGCACCTCGGTAAGCCGCGTCTCGACGGAACGGGCGTGTGGGATGCCGACTACGCGCTCGAGTTCATGCGCCAGAACGTCAACATGTCCGACCAGTTCGTGCAGTTCGAGGTCAACAGGTACCTGGGCTGGCCGGGGCAGGCTCCGTCGTACAAGGTCGGACAGCGCATCTGGGAGCAGGTGCGCGAGGCCGTTCAGCAGCAGGAGGGCGAGGACTTCTCGTTCAAGGCATTCCACAAGCGTGCGCTCGACATCGGAGGCGTCGGTCTCGACACCCTGCGTGGTGTGCTGCTTCCGCGATGACGGGAATGTCCGATGCTCCGGCGATGTTCATTCACCTGAATAGGAAGGCATGACATGAGCATCGAATTCGGACTGGACACGTTCGGCGACATCACCCGCGACGCCGAGGGCACCCTCCTCAGCGGCGCCCAGACGATCCGCAACGTCATCGCGCAGGCAGAGATGGCGGATGCCGTGGGCGTCGACTTCTTCGGGGTGGGGGAGCACCACCGCAAGGAGTTCGCGGTGTCGGCTCCCGAGATGGTGCTCTCGGCGATCGCCGCGCGCACCGAGAACATCCGCCTCGGCACGGCGGTCACGGTTCTGTCGTCCGACGACCCCGTGCGCGTGTTCGAGCGGTTCTCGACCCTCGATGCCGTGTCGAACGGTCGCGCGGAGGTCGTGCTCGGTCGCGGCTCGTTCATCGAGTCCTTCCCGCTGTTCGGTTTCGACCTCCGCGACTATGACGCACTGTTCGAGCAGAAGCTCGAGCTTTTCGTCGAGCTCCTGAAGGAGCAGCCGGTGACCTGGTCCGGGTCCATGCGCGCGTCGCTCGAGAACGCGGATGTGTTCCCGAAGACGGAGAGGGGTCTGCGGACCTGGGTGGGCGTGGGCGGCAGCCCGGAGTCCGTGGTGCGCGTCGCACGCCACGGACTCGGTCTCATGCTCGCCATCATCGGCGGTCCTGCCGCGCGATTCCGGCCGTTCGTCGATCTGTATCACCGCTCGGTCGACTCCTTCGGAACGACGAAGCACCCGATCGCCGTTCATTCGCCCGGCCACATCGCCGACACCGATGCGGAGGCATGGGACGCCGCGTACTCGGGCTTCGAGGCGATGAACAACACGATCGGCAAGGAACGCGGCTGGCCCGCATACAGCCGTGCCCGCTTCCAGAACGACATCGGGCCGGAGGGGGCGATCTACGCCGGTTCGCCCGACCGGGTGGCCGCGAAGATCGCCGACACGATCACCACCCTCGGGCTGGGCCGATTCGACCTGAAGTACGCCACCGGAACGCTCTCGCACGAGGCGATGATGCGCAGCATCGAGCTCTACGGCAGCGAGGTCATCCCGCGCGTGCGCGCTCTGCTCGACAAGCGCGCCTGATCGGGCCTGCGGGATCGGTACGGGGTCCGGTCCCGCAGGAATAGGCTTGTCCGATGGCAGACGTGCGTTTCGTGGCGATCGGGGACTCCTTCACCGAGGGGGTCGGCGATGTTCTTCCCGACGGCCGAGAGCGCGGGTGGGCCGACATCGCCGCCCAGGGGTGGGCCGATGCGGCGGGGCATCCGATCCAGTACGCGAATCTCGCGATCCGCGGCAAACTCGCGTGGCCGATCGTCGAGCAGCAGCTCGAACCCGCTCTGGCGCTGCGCCCCACGCATCTGTCGTTCAACGGCGGGGGCAACGACATGCTCCGACCGCGCACCGACCTCGAGCACATCGCCGACGCGTTCAGCCGCGTTCTCCGCCGATGCGACGAGGAGGGCGTCACGATGATCCTGCTCTCCGGCGCGAACCCCAGTGGACAGCTTCCGATGGGGTCCCTGATCCAGCGCCGCGGAGATCAGCTCTCCGAGGCGGTGCTGCGACGCGTCGCCGATCGCCCCGACGTGGTGCGCGCCCTGAACTGGCCCGATCGGGAACTCGCGCAGAGCGCGTACTGGTCCGAGGACCGCCTGCACATGAATGCCGCGGGCCATCATCGGGTCGCAGCGCGCGTGCTGCATGCGCTGGGGTACGAACCGCCCGAGACCTGGTGGGCACCGAGCGAGCGCGGGGGAGCGGGACCGAGCGGGCTCGCCTATTACCGACAGCACGTCGGCCCCTGGGTCCGGCGTCGGGTCACGCGCACGTCGTCGGGCGATGGCCGGACCGCGAAGTACCCGGTGTGGACCGAGCGGACTCCGGGGTGACGAGCGACATCGAACTGCGCCGCATTCCCGGCGGTTCGATCGTGCTGCAGGATGCGCGCACGAAGACGCAGCGTCCGGTGGATCTCGAGTCCTTCGAGATCGGTGTCTACCCGGTGACCCAGGAGCAGATGGCCGAGGTGCTGGACGCGGCCGCTCCGCATCCCCGCCGACCGGCGACCGACATCAGCTGGCTGCGGGCCGTGCACTTCTGCAACGCGCTCTCGGAGTGGGAAGGGCTCGAGCACGCCTATCTGTTCGACGGGGAGGGCGTCAGCTGGGACGTCTCGTCCGAGGGGTTCCGGCTGCCCACGGAGGCGGAGTGGGAGTTCGCGTGCCGGGCGGGGTCCGTCGGCCCCCACTACGCGCCGCTCGCGGATGCCGCCTGGACAGCCGCCGATGGCGTGACGACCCCGCAACCGGTCGGCGGCAAGATCCCGAACCTGTACGGCCTGTTCGACACCCTCGGCAACGTGTGGGAGTGGTGCTGGGACCTGCTCGACCCCGCACGCTACGACGAGTACCGCACGTTCCGCGGGGGCGGCTTCGCCGACGACGCCTGGAGTGTGCGCGCCTCGGTCCGCCGCGGCGGAGCCCCTCGGATGCATCACCCCGATGTGGGGATGCGCGTCGCGCGCGGCGGCTTCGATGGCGACGGAGCTGCGCAGGGCTGGTCCGACGCGGTCGACCGCGAACGGGCGCTGCAGGACGGCACCTCGCCGTCGGGATGGACGCCACGAAAGCGGTGACGGGGACGGTTTTGGCCCTCATCCGCGCCGCGTGGGAGAGTGGGAGGGTGCCTGCAGCGTTCTCTCTCATCGTCTCCCAGGGCCGCGTGGCCGACCACACGCACGGCGCACTCGTGGGCGCACGTCGCGTCGGCGATGCACTGTCTACGCTGCTCCGGACCCCTGCGACGACGATCGGCACGCCGAGTCCCTCCCGCACCGACGACTGGAGCACGGCTCTTCCCGAAGCGAACGACACGCTGCACGGCCTGCGGGACGCGGTCGCCGGCGCCATCGACGCCGGGACCGTCCCGCTGCTCGCGACCAACACGTGCGCCGCGAGCCTCGGCACACTCCCGACCGTCGCGGAGCGGCACCCGGATGCCGTCGTGCTCTGGATCGATGCGCACGGCGACTTCAACACGCCCGACACGACCGATTCCGGTTATCTCGGCGGCATGGTGCTCGCCGCGGCTTGCGGACTGTGGGACAGCGGACACGGCGCGGGGATCGACCCGACGCAGGTGATCGTCGTCGGCGGCCGTGACATCGATCCGGCCGAAGGCGAACTCCTCGCCGGCGCCGGAGTGCGCGTTCTCGCCCCCGCCGACAGCACGCCCGAGCGCGTTCTCGAGCTCATCGACGGCCGGCCCGTCTGGATCCACGTCGATTGGGACGTGCTCGAGCCGGGATACATCCCCGCTGCCTACCGAGTGGGGGAGGGCATGCTGCCGCACCAGATCGCGGCGATCTTCGCGGCGCTCCCCGCGGGCTCCGTCCGCGGGATCGAACTCGCCGAGTTCGAGGCCGGTGACACCGAGGTACCCGAACACGTGAGCGTCGAGCTCATCCTCGAGACCTTCCTCCCGCTGCTCCGCGCCGTCTGAGGTCGAGCGTTCAGAGGCGACGCGTCTAGCGGCGACGTCTCTCCGGGTCGAGTCCCATCCGGACCCGCGTGCGCTTGCGCTCGATCACGATGAACACGCATCCGATGATCCAGAGCGGGATCGGCGCGAGGAAGGCAATGCGGAACGCGTCGAGAGAATAGGTCTCGGGCGTGCCCGCGCCCTGGAGGTCGAGCAGCAGTCCGATCAGGAAGATCGCGATGAGCGCGGCGATGAAACCTCCCGCGTTCGTGACGCCCGTGGCGGTGCTCAGTCGGTGCGAGGGGTTATGAGTGCGGGCGTGGTCGAAGGCGATCATCGACGCCGGGCCACCAGTCGCGAGAGCGATCGCGAGAACGTAGAGCAACCAGATCGGTGCGGACTCGGGCAATGCGATCACCGCGCACCACGCGATCAGTTGCAGTCCCACCGCGGGGAGCACGAGGGCGAGGGACCGATGGTTCGGGAGTCGGCGTGAGAGGTCTCCGATGATCGGACCGAAGATCATGCCGGCAACGACATATACGGATATGAGTCCCGCGGCATGTGCCGCCGTGAGACCTTGCGCGGCAGTGAGGAACGGCATCCCCCAGAGCAGGATGAACGCCGTACCCGCGAACGGAGTCGTGAAGTGCGACCAGAACGCGAGCCTTGTTCCCGGGTGCGCCCAAGCGGCGCGGATGCCGACACCGGTGTCGATCGCCGAGGTCACCACGCGCACCACTCCGGTGTCGGTGTTCACCGTCACATCGGTGTCCTGCTCGGCGGGGCGGTTGCGGATGACCAGAGCGACGAGGATCGTGAAGAGCACGCCCAGCCCGGCGATACTCCCGAATGTGATCGTCCAGCTCGTGGCGTGCAGGAGAGCGGCCAGAGGGACGAGCGCCACCAGTTGCCCCGCCTGTCCGATGATGCCCGTGAACTGCACCATCACGGGACCGCGTTGGGCGGGGAACCACACCGCGACCAATCGGAGCACCGCGGGGAAGACGGCCGCATCTCCGGCACCCAGCAGCACACGGGCGAAGATCGCGATGCCGATGCTGGGGGAGAAGGCCATCACCAACTGACCCGCCGCCATCAGGAACATCCCGATCGTGATGATCGGACGCGAGCCGTACCGGTCGAGGAGTACACCGATCGGGATCTGCATACCCCCGTACACCGCGAGCTGCACGACCGCGAAGAGCGCGAGGGTCGAGGCATCCGCCTGGAAACGATCGGCCGCGTCGACGCCGACGGCGCCCAACGACGTGCGGTTCGTGATGGCGACGACGTAGGCCGCGACGCCCACCGACCAGATCAGCCAGGCTCGCCACCCGGGGTTCGAGACGGGGGAGAGGGGAGAGTGCGTCACCCTTCCACGCTACTCGCGTCACCGCGGCCTCGACGCAGACGACGGGGCCCGGCGCGCAATCGCTCGCCGGGCCCCGAGGATCTGGGTGCTCAGCCGGCGCAGAGCGTCGCGAGCACCTGCATGGACTCCTGAACATCGGAGGAGAGCGATGTCGCCTCGGCGGCCGCAGACGCGTCCTTGTCAACGAGGACGCGCTTGAGCAAGTCTCGGAGAGAGGCGAGATCGGTACGAAGCGCGGAGACCGCGTTCCCGACTTCCTGGTTACCGATGGACTCCGTAGCCGCCGCGAAGGCGTCAACGGTCTCCGTGATCTTCGTCACCGTGCCTTCCGGGTCAGCCATAGCGGCACTCATATCCAGCCCAGATAGCTCCGAAGCCACTCCAGAGACTTGAGTGCGCACGGATGCACACGCGTCCGCCACCGACTGTGCGGAGTCCCGCTCAACGGGAGCCGAACTCTCGTCGACGGTTGCCTGACCGCTTGAGGACTCGGCAGCGGGCGCGCCCGAGCATCCGGTGATTCCGAGAAGCGCGACGACGACAATGGTCCAGGCTGCGATCTGACGTTTCATCTTCTTCCCCCGTGGAATGAGCGGACGCATCGGCATACGAATGTGAACCGCGAGCCAGTCAACCACACACGTACGGCGCGCGTCCTTCTCCACGACGGGGAGAAGTCGCCATCCCTCGATCCTGGGTTGATCTGACATAATGTGCATTATCGGTTATAACGGAATCCGCTTCGCTAGGCTGATTCCCCATGAACGGCGAACACGTGGAGATCGACTGGTCGGCGGCGCGCGAGGCCAATCGTGAGAACTGGGACGACCGCGTGCCGCTGCACGCGGTGTCGTACGAGCGCGAGTCGTTCGACGACCCCGAGCACCTCAGCGATGTCATCCGCCACGACGTCCCGGTGCTCGAACGTTTCCTGCCCGCACGATCCATCGTCGGGCTCGACGTGTGCCACCTGCAGTGCCACATCGGCACCGACACCGTTTCGCTGGCGCGCGCCGGTGCGCGACGAGTCACCGGCGTCGATTTCTCGGCGCCGGCCCTGGAGACCGCACGAGCCTTCGCCGAGGAGCACGGCGTCGACGCCGAGTGGGTCGAAACCGACGTGCTCGATGCCCGGGCCGCGGTGTCCGGTGACTTCGATGTCGTCTACACGAGCATCGGGACGGTCTGCTGGCTCTCCGATCTGGACCGTTGGGCCCAGCAGATCCAGGAGCTGTTGCGCCCCGGCGGGACGTTCTTCATCCGCGACGGGCATCCTGCGCTGTACGCGCTCGACGAGGACGCGGAGACGCTCACCGCGCGCTATCGGTACTTCGGCGACGGGACGGCGCAGGTCTGGGACGACGCGAGCACCTACGCGGGCGACGGCACCGTGTCGCACACGCGCACCTACGAGTGGCCGCACTCGATCGCCGAGATCCTGGGCGCCCTTCTCGGTGCGGGCCTGCGCATCGTGCACGTCGATGAAGGCCGCACACTCCCCTGGCGATTCAGCCCGCGGATGGTGGAGGTGCCCGGAGGATACGCATGGCCGGAAGCCCAGCGCGATCTGCTCCCCTGCACCTACACGATCATCGCTCGACGGGACTGATATATCGGTTCCGCTCGTCGGGGATCACACCCCGACGTAGGCCGCGAGATGCTCGCCGGTGAGCGTCGAGCGTTCTGCCACGAGATCCGCGGGCGTGCCTTCGAACACCACACGGCCGCCGTCGTGCCCGGCGCCGGGACCGATGTCGAGGATCCAGTCCGCGTGAGCCATCACCGCCTGGTGGTGCTCGATCACGATCACGGTCTTGCCCGACTCGACGAGACGGTCGAGGAGCCCGAGGATCTTCTGCACATCAGCGAGGTGGAGACCGGTCGTCGGCTCATCGAGCACGTAGACGTCGCCCTTCTCCCCCATCTGGATCGCCAGCTTGATGCGCTGACGCTCACCGCCGGACAGGGTCGAGAGCGGCTGTCCGAGCGAGAGATACCCGAGACCGACGTCGTCCAGCCGGCCGAGGATCGCCGTCACCGCGGGGATCTTGGCGTCACCCTCCGAGAAGAACACCCGCGCTTCGGACACCGGCAGGTCGAGCACCTCGGTGATGTCCTTGCCCGCCAGTTTGTACTCGAGAACCGCGGCCTGGAAGCGCTTTCCCCCGCAGTCCTCGCACGGTGTCTCGATCGTGTCCATGAAGCCGAGCTCGGTGATGATGACACCGGCGCCCTTGCAGGTCGGGCACGCACCTTCGGAGTTCGCGCTGAACAGCGCCGGCTTGACGCCATTGGCCTTCGCGAACGCCTTGCGGATCGGCTCGAGCAGCCCGGTGTAGGTGGCGGGATTGCTCCGACGCGAACCCTTGATCGCACCCTGGTCGATCGCCACGACTCCATCGAGTTTCGAGACGGAGCCGTGGATCAGTGAGCTCTTCCCGGAGCCGGCGACACCCGTGACGACCGTCAGGATACCCGTGGGGATATCGACGTCCACGTTCTGGAGGTTGTTCGCGGTCGCACCGCGCACCTCGATCGCCCCGTCCGCCGCGCGCACCGCGTCCTTGAGCACGGCGCGGTCGTCGAGGTGCTCCCCCGTACGCGTCCCGCTGCTCTTGAGCCCGTCGACCGTGCCCTGGAAGCAGATCTCGCCGCCGGCGCTGCCCGCGCCCGGGCCGAGATCGACGACGTGGTCGGCGATCACGATCGTCTCGGGCTTGTGCTCGACCACGAGCACAGTGTTGCCCTTGTCGCGCAGTTTGAGTAGCAGGCCGTTCATCCGCTGGATGTCGTGCGGATGCAGGCCGATCGTCGGCTCGTCGAACACGTAGGTCACGTCGGTCAGCGACGAGCCGAGGTGGCGGAGCATCTTGATGCGCTGCGCCTCTCCCCCGGACAGCGTGCCCGACGGGCGCTCCAGACTCAGATACCCGAGCCCGAGGGTGACGAAGGCGTCGAGGTTCGCGCTCAGGGCTTCGAGCAGCGGTCCCGCGCCCTGGAGGTCGAGCCCGCGCACCCATCCAGCGAGATCCGTGACCTGCATGCGGCAGGCATCCGCGATGCTGATGCCGTCGATCTTCGACGACCGCGCCCCCTCCGTCAGACGGGTCCCATCGCATTCCGGGCACACCGCGAAGGTGGCGACCCTCTCGACGAACGCACGGACGTGCGGCTGCAGGGCATCGAGGTCCTTCGACAGCATCGACTTGGTGATCTTCGGGATCAGTCCCTCGTAGGTCATGTTGATCCCGGCGATCTTGACCTTCGTCACCTCTCCGTAGAGGAACAGCTGGCGCTGCTTCTCGGAGAACTGGGCGATGGGCTTGTCACCGGGATAGAACCCGGACTGCGAGAACCCCTTCACCATCCAGCCGTCCGCCGTGTACCCCGGCACCATGATGGCGCCCTCGTCGAGGGACTTGGACTCGTCGACGATCTGCGCGAGGTCGAGGTCGGACACCGCTCCCCTGCCCTCGCACCGCGGGCACATGCCACCGAGGTAGATCGCGTCCTTCACGATCTTCTTCTCACCGCCGGGGCCGGTCATCACCCCGCTCGCGCGCTGCGTGGGGATGTTGAAGGAGAAGGCGGTCGGTCCGCCGATGTAGGGGGTGCCGAGCTTGCTGAAGAGGATGCGCAGCATCGCGTTCGCATCGGTCACGGTGCCCACCGTCGAGCGCGGGTTCGCCCCCAGACGCTCCTGATCGACGATGATCGCCGTCGTCAGACCTTCGAGCACATCGACGTCCGGCCGTGGAACCGAGGGCATGAACCCCTGGACGAAGGCACTGTAGGTCTCGTCGATCATCCGGCGGGACTCCGCGGCGATGGTGTCGAAGACGAGCGAGCTCTTGCCCGATCCCGAAACGCCGGTGAAGACGCTCAGCCGTCTTTTCGGGATGTCGACGCTGACGTCCTTGAGGTTGTTCTCACGTGCACCCTGAACGCGGATGAGGTCGTGGCTGTCAGCGGGGTGGTCGACGGTGGTCATCGGCATCCTTCGGAGACGAGGCTGATCTCTCAGCCGGCTTGGTTGATACGGAGCAGGTTGCCCGAGGGGTCGCGGAAGGCGCAGTCGCGCACGCCGTACGGCTGATCCATCGGCTCCTGCACGACGTCGGCGCCGCTCTCGACGAGCCGCTCGAAGAGGGCGTCGAGGTCGTCGCTGGCGAGCGTGAGCGCCCCGTAGCTGCCCTTCGCGATGAGCTCGAGCACCGTGCGGCGCTCGTCGTCGGTCAGACCGGGGTCGGTCGCCGGCGGGTGGAGCACGATCGAGGTCTCCGGCTGGTTCGCGGGACCGACGGTGAGCCAGCGCATGCCGTCGTATCCGACGTCGTTGCGCACCTCGAAGCCGAGGGCGTCGCGATAGAAGGCGAGAGCCGCGTCGGCGTCTGTGTGCGGGAGGAAGGCGTAGTGGATGCTGATCTTCATGGTGTTCACGCTAGGTGGGCGTCGCGGGGCGGCGCTTCTCGATTCCTGATCGGCCGGGTGACCTGCTTGGCCTGGAAGACGGGGATCCCGTCGACGTGGGCGGCGCGTTCACGGTACACGCTGGGTGGGACACCCACCAGCTCCGTGAAACGACTGCTGAACGTGCCCAGCGACGAGCAGCCGACTTCGAAGCACACCTCGGTGACCGAACGGTCCCCGCGCCGGAGCAGAGCCATCGCCCGCTCGATCCGGCGCGTCATGAGATACGAGTACGGAGACTCGCCGTAGGTCTCCCGGAACCGGCGGCTGAGGTGCCCGACAGACAGGTGCACCCCGGCAGCGAGAGCCTCCACGTCGAGAGGCTTCGCGTAGTCGCGGTCGATGCGGTCCCGCACCTTACGCATCGACACCAGCTCGCGCAGGCGAGCATCCACGTCGGGAGTCACGTGTAGATCCTGCCATGACGCCCCGCATCGGCGCATGACCCTGCGCGACGTCCCCTCACGAGATGAGCCCCACGGCGAGGATGGACGGCGCTACTCTGAGGTCATCCACACAGGATTCTCTCAGAAAGGGTCCCCCATGTCCGCACCACTCTCCGAAGCGAAATCGCTGTTCAAGTCGATCCGCATCACGCTCGCCGTCTCGGGCGTCCTCGCCCTCATCGCCGGCATCGTGCTGCTGGTCTGGCCCGTGAAGTCCGCCGTCGTCGTCACGGCGATCTTCGCCGCCTACCTCGTCGTCGCGGGTCTCGTCTACATCGGCCTCGGCATCTTCTCGGGCGCCCGCGGCGGCTGGTCGCGCGTCGGGCACATCCTCCTCGGCCTGCTCTACATCGTCGCCGGCATCATCGCCTTCGCGAACCTCGGCGCGGCCGCGGCTGCTCTCGCCTTCGTCGTCGTCATCTTCATCGGCATCAGCTGGATCGTCGACGGCGTGGTGGCCCTGAGCCTGCTCGGTCAGGACGGCTCGCGCGTGTGGACCCTCCTGTACGCGCTCCTCAGCATCGTGGCCGGGATCATCGTGCTGTTCTCGCCGCTCGTGGCCGGGTTCGCTTTCTGGCTGATCCTCGGCATCTCGCTCGTCGCGCTCGGCATCGTGCAGATCGTCCGGGCCATCACGCTCGGAAAGGACGCCAAGGAGTTCACGGCCGCCGTCCAGGAGGACGCCGCGCACTGACATCCGCACTGCAGATCGGCCCCGTGCTCCGAGGTGGAGCACGGGGCCGATTCGCGTGCGGGTGCTACTCGGCGACGAACGCGCTCACGTCGCCGACGAGGCGGGTGTTGTCGGCGGGGACGGGATCGACGGCCGCCTGAGCGACCTCGGCCGCGAACTCCGAGACGTTGTAGAGCTTGCCCGCGGATTCGCGACGCTCGGCGATCGCTCCGGGGTTCGCACGCTCGAGCAGCGTCGCCGTGATCGTGCCCTCGATCATGTCGCCGGAGACGACCGTGAAGCCGATGCCCTTCTCGGCGAGGCCGGGAATGAGCTCACGCAGCGCATCCTCGCCGGCGCGCTTCGACAGAGCGACCGGCTCGTACTCGGGCATGGTCGGGGTGGTACGGATGAAGTGCGCCTGGTGGCTCGTCACGAAGACCACGCGCGCGCCCTCGCCCAGGAGCGGTTCGGCTGCGCGGAGCACGTTGAGCTGCGCGTCGCGGTTGAGCGCGAGGGCGTAGTCCTCGGCCATGCCGGATTCCATGCCGCCGGAGGCGTTCAGCACGAGCACGTCGAGACGACCGTATTCGTTGGTGACGGCGTCGAACATCGCCGCGACCGACGCGGGGTCGGTCAGGTCGGCACCGACGACGAGCGCGCGGCGTCCGAGCTCGCGCAGCTCACCGGCGAGCTTCTCGGCGCGCGGGGCCTTGTTGCGGAAGTTGATGACGACATCCGCCCCGGCCTCCGCCAGGTAGCGCACGGTGTCGGCGCCGATCCCCCGCGACGAGCCGGTGACAAGGGCGACCTTGCCGTCGAGAGATCCTGCGGGAAGAACAGCGGTCACGGTGACTCCTCATGGTGCGTGAAACGCCGCGATGACGCGGCAACTCAGACTATCAAGAGCGCCCCGCGCCGCCCGATACGGCGTCGGGCCCCGTGATAGGTTGACCGCTAAGGAGGCCGCATGGACACCGTCTCGACTTTCGTACAGTTCATCGACCAATGGGCCTGGATCGGCTGGCTGGTCCTGATCGCCGCGTTCCTCGTGATCGAGATGCTCACGCTCGATTTCACGTTCCTGATGCTCAGCTTCGGCAGCGCCATCGGTCTGCTCACCGATCTGGTCGGCATCCCGGTCTGGGCGCAGGTGATCGTCGCCGCGGCAGCCGCGGCGCTGTTCATCCTCTTCCTGCGACCGCCGCTTCTCCGGCGGCTGCGGCGCGGCGAGGATCCGACCAAGTCGAACGTCGATGCTCTCCTCGACCTCCGGGGAACCGCACTCCACGACATCACGCAGATCTCCGGACAGGTCAAGCTCAGCAACGGCGACACCTGGACCGCTCGCTCCGCCACGCCCGTACCGATCCCCCAGGGATCGCCGATCGCCGTGACGGCGATCAACGGCGCCACCGCCATCGTCCGTCCCGTCAACGACTAGGAGACTCCGTGAACGACGCCTCGTTCATCCCCACCGCGATCCTCTGGATCCTCGCGATCGCGGTCATCATCTTCGTGGTGGTGACCGTCGCGCGTTCCATCCGCATCATTCCGCAGGCCACGGCCGGGGTCGTGGAACGGCTCGGCCGTTATCACAAGACCCTCACCCCCGGTCTGAACATCCTGGTGCCGTTCATCGACCGACTGCGCCCCCTGATCGACATGCGCGAGCAGGTCGTCTCTTTCCCGCCCCAGCCCGTGATCACCGAGGACAACCTGGTCGTCTCCATCGACACCGTCGTCTACTTCCAGGTGACGGATGCCCGGGCCGCGACCTACGAGATCGCGAACTACCTCGGCGCCGTCGAGCAGCTCACGACCACGACGCTCCGTAACGTCGTCGGTGGACTCAACCTCGAAGAGGCGCTCACGAGCCGCGACAACATCAACGGTCAGCTGCGCGTCGTCCTCGACGAGGCGACCGGCAAGTGGGGCATCCGCGTGGGCCGCGTCGAGCTGAAGGCGATCGATCCGCCCATCTCGATCCAGGACTCGATGGAGAAGCAGATGCGCGCCGAGCGTGACCGTCGCGCCGCGATCCTCACCGCTGAGGGAACGAAGCAGTCCGCGATCCTCGAGGCCGAAGGTGCACGTCAGGCCGAGATCCTCCGCGCGGAGGGCGACAAGCAGGCCGCGGTCCTGCGAGCGCAGGGTGAGGCGGAGGCCATTCAGAACGTCTTCACGGCGATCCACCAGGGCGCCCCCGACGACAAGCTGCTCGCCTACCAGTACCTGCAGATGCTGCCGAAGATCAGCGAAGGTCAGTCCAACAAGCTGTGGATCATCCCGAGCGAACTCACGGAAGCACTCAAGGGCATCGGCAGTGCGTTCACGCCGAAGCCCGGTCAGGCACCGACTCCCCCGCCGGGCGTGTGACGCACCCGTACTTCGCGAAGGCACGGCATCCCCGAGTCCTCGCCCACCGTGGTCTCGTGACCGCGGCGGGCGAGGACTCGGGCGTCTGGGAGAACACCGCCGCAGCCTTCGCCGCTGCGCACGCCGCCGGGGTGGAGTACGTCGAGACCGACTGCCAGGTAACGGCCGACGGCGACGTGGTGCTCTTCCACGACGCGACCCTCGAGCGGTTGACCGGCGGCGACCGCCGAGCAGTCCGGGAGGTGCGCACCCGCGACCTCGTCCGTCTCTTCGCCGATCACGGCGGCCTCCTCACGGTCGCCGAGGCCCTAGACCTGTTCCCGACCGTGCGCTTCAACATCGACGTGAAGACCGCCGCCGCGGCGGAGCCCCTCGGGCCGATCCTCGCCGATCACACGCATCGGACCCTCGTGACGAGCTTTTCCGATGCCCACCGGCGCGCGACCGTCGCCGCCGTCCTCCGCGCGGGCGCCGCGCTTCGCCCCGCGACATCGGGGGGAAGCCGAACCATCGCGACGGTGCGCGCGCTGTCCGTCCTGCGCCTCTCCCCCGCACGGGTGCTCCGCGACATCGACGCCCTGCAAATCCCCGAGCGGCAAGGGCCGTTGACCGTGCTCACTCCCGCGCTGCTCCGCGCCGCGCATGCTCGGGGCGTCGAGGTGCATGTGTGGACCGTGAACGATGCCGCGGAGATGAACCGACTCATCGCCCTCGGCGTCGATGGGATCGTCTCGGATCGCGCCGACCTCGCCCTCGACACGCTGTCGCCCTCATAACCTCCCGCGCTGGGATTCCGCTGTGAATAACGCCGAGTTTCCAGAGACGTGGATGAAGCGCACAGGCTGGAGCGTTATACCTGACAGCGACGAGAGGACCACACAATGGCAGATCGCAGCCTGCGCGGCATCCGACTCGGCGCCCAGAGCCTACAGAGCGAAGAGGGCGTCGTTTTCATGGAGCGCCGTGAGACCACCTATACCTGTGACACATGCGGCCACGTCACGAACCTGATGTTCGCGGCCGACGCCGAGCCGCCCCAGACCTGGGAATGCCGCTCCTGCGGTGCCGACGCCCGACTCAACGTCGACGGCCAGGCCGTGACGCTCGAGGCGACCGACGAAAAGGCCGCCCGCACCCACTGGGACATGCTGCTGGAGCGCCGCACGCGCGCCGAGCTCGAAGAACTGCTCGAGGAGCGCCTCGCCTTCATCCGCGCGCGCCGCGGAGCCGGTGAGGACCCGACGCGGGAGAAGATCGGGGCCTAAGCCCGACGAGCGCGCCACCACCCGAGAGCGAGCGCGCCCAGCCCACCCCAGAGCAGGATCTGCTGCACCCAGGGACCCAGCACCACACCCGCCGTGAGGCCGGAGCGGAGCTCGACATCTTCGAGCATCGCCCCGGCCTCATCTGCGTCCAGGCTCGTGATCGTCGACCCGTCCGGACGGATGATCTGGCTCGTACCCACCGTCGAGACGTTGACGACGCTGCGCCCGGTCTCGATCGCCCGCATCCGCGCGAACGCGAGCTGCTGCAGATTCTCGGCGGTCCCCCGGAAGTCCGCGTTGTTGGTCTGGAACACGAGGACCTCGGCGCCGCCCGTCACGCTCTCGTGAATGATGTCGTCGTAGATGACGTCGAAGCAGATCGCGAGACCGATGAGTGCGCCGTCGATGTCCATGATCGGCGGGTTGATCCCCGGGGTGTACTCGCGGCCGATGAGGCCGATCAGATCGGGGGCCAGGGCATAGTAGAAGTCGCGGTCGGGAACGTACTCGCCGAAGGGCACCGGATGCCGCTTGTCGTGGATCTGTTCTGCTCCCCCGGCATCCGTCCACAGCATCGACGTGTTCCAGTAGAGGTCGTTGCGGGCGGTCGCGGCGTTCGCGAGCACCGGCGCGTCGATCCGGGTCGAGACCAGCGTCAGCTGACGCGCGAGCGTCTCGTTCTGGAAGGGGTCGGTGTCGAGGCTGCCCTCCGGCCAGACGAGGAGGTCGACGTCTCCGCCGTACAGGGGCTCGGTGGCTTCGGTCTGCGCGCGGACCACGGCGAAGGGCGTACGCTCGTCGAAATACCCGGTCGGACCGTTTCCCTGTACGGCGGCGATGCGCATCTCACCCGCGGGAGCGGTCGGGAACTGCGGCGTCGCGAGCAGCACGACCGCGAGTGCTACGGGCACGAGCAGCGGCATCGGGCGCCGCCACAGCCTCAGCCGCACAGCCTCGATCAGCATCGCCACGACGAGAACCATCAGGAACCCGAGACCCCCGACGCCGAGCCACGACGACACCGGAGCGAGCGGGCTCTCGGCCTGACTCATCCCGATCCGTGCCCACGGGAAGCCGCCGTAGGGCCAGGAGCCGACGAAGACCTCCCTGCCGACCCAGAGGGCCGCGACGACGATCGGGAGCACCAGCATCCGCCCCCAGGCGCCGGGAAGCGCGCGAGCGATCCACCGGTAGGCGAGGGCGATCGGGATGAGGGCGAGAGCCGTCAGACCGCCCTCGAGGACGCTGAGAGCAGCCCAGGGAACCGGGCCCAGATACCTCGAGGTCCACGACACCAGAAGAGCGAAGAACAGGATGCCGTAGACCAGGCCGACCAGCAGCGCTCCGCCCGCGCGACGGCCGATCAACGCCAGCAGCAGCAGCGCGGTCGCCGGGAACGCGAGAACCCAGATCGCGGCCGCCGGGTAGGCGAGATTCATGAGCAGCGCCGCGGCGGCGGCCGCGATCGACGCCGCCCACAACGGCAGGAGCGGGCGCGGTCGAATCGTGCGTTCAGCCATGTTCACCCCGGTCACATCGAGGAGTAGGCGACGATGCCGCGGCGTACGCCGTCGAGCGCCGTGCGGGCCGTGCGGGCGAGCGCTCCGTCCTCGGCGACGATCGAGAGCTGGTCGAGGAGGTCGATCGTCTGTTTGGCCCAGCGGACGAAGTCGCCGGCCGCCATATCGGCATCGACGAGCACCCGATCCAGCATCCCGCCGCGAGCCCAGGAGTGCATCGCCCCGGCGAGGCCGGCGGCGAGCGGCTCGGAGCCGGGGAGGTGATGATCCTGTTCCAGATCATCGAGAACGGCCCACAGCGCCGTCGTCTTCTCGTATGCGGCACGGAACGCGCCGCGCGGAAGACCGCGCTCCCCCGAGTTCGCCTCATCGCGCCGCGGTTCGTAGACCAGGCAGCAGGCCATGGCCGCGAGCGAGGGTGCATCGAGGCCCGACCACAGCCCCTGGCGCAACGACTCGGCCACGAGCAGATCCCGCTCGCCGTAGATGCGCCGCATCGTGCGGCCCGCCTCGGTGAGCGTCATCTCGTCGCCGTCGGAGCGCAGGTAGTCGAGCGTCTCGAGCACCTCGACCACGCGGTCGAAGACACGGGCCACCGTTCCGGTACGGGTCTCGATCTGACGGCGGATGCGGTCGGTCTGACGCTTCAGCTTCCAGTAGCGCTCCGCCCACCGGGCGTGCGCTTCGCGATCCGGGCAACTGTGGCACGGGTGCCGCTGCATCTTCGTGCGGAGCTGCTGGATGCGCTTCAGCCGCTTGTCACGGGCCGAACGCGGGGCTCCCGAGTCCTGCCGGTTCTTCTTCTCGAGGTCGCTCAGCTCGCGACGGATCGTGGAGTACTCCACGAAATCACCGTGCTCGCACGACATCGACTTCTCGTAGCCCGCGAGCGACACCTCGGCCTCGCGCACCTGACGGGCGAGACCGACCACGGCGCGATCGGCCTGGAACTGCGCGAACGACGACTCGAGGATCTGGCGGGCCCGCGGCTTGCCGAACAGGTCGATGAGGTTCACGGCCATGTTGTACGTCGGCCGGAAGCTCGAGTTCAGCGGGTAGGTGCGCCGCGACGCGAGAGCGGCCACGGCCTGCGGATCCATGCCCTCGGTCCACTGCACCACCGCGTGGCCTTCGACGTCGATGCCGCGGCGCCCGGCGCGACCGGTGAGCTGCGTGTACTCCCCCGAGGTGATCGCGACGCGGGCTTCGCCGTTGAACTTCTCCATCTTCTCGAGCACGACGGTGCGCGCCGGCATGTTGATGCCGAGTGCGAGGGTCTCGGTCGCGAAGACGACCTTGACGAGCTTGCGCTGGTAGAGCTCTTCGACGACCTCCTTGAAGGCCGGCAGCAGGCCCGCGTGGTGCGAGGCCACGCCGCGCTCGAGATTGTCGAGCCACTCCCAGTAGCCGAGGACGCCGAGGTCCTCCTCCTGGAGCGTGCGGGTGCGCTCCTCGACGATCGCGCGGATCTCGGCGCGCTCCTCCTGCGACGTGAGGCGCATGCCCGAACGCCTCACCTGCGCGACGGCGGCATCGCAGCCGACGCGGCTGAAGATGAAGAAGATCGCCGGCAGCAGATTCGCGCGTTCGAGGAGGTGGATGACCTCCGGGCGATCGATCCGCTCGATACGGCGCGCATTCGACGGACGCACTGGCCGCTGCCCTCCGCGCGGTGGGCGCTTCGCCTGGCGACCGGCGTGGCGGTTGCTGACGTAGGACTGCGCACGACGGTTGTTGTCGTAGTTCGAGCCGGTGAACGAGCGGATGCGCATCAGCTCCTGGTTCACCTGCGCCGTGGCGACACCTGCGCGGTCATCGAACAGGGGCAGGAGATCATCGCGAACGAGCACATGTTGCTCCAGCGGGACGGGGCGGATCTCCGAGACGATCACTTCGGTGTCGCCGCGCACCGTGTCGAGCCAGTCGCCGAACTCCTCGGCGTTCGACACCGTGGCGCTCAGCGAGACGAGGCGCACCTGCGACGGCAGGTGGATGATGACCTCTTCCCACACGGCGCCGCGGAATCGGTCGGCGAGGTAGTGGACCTCGTCCATCACGACGTAGCGGAGATCCCGCAGCGCCGCCGAGTCGGCGTAGATCATGTTGCGCAGCACCTCGGTGGTCATCACCACGATGCGCGCGTTGCCGTTGATGTTGGTGTCGCCGGTGAGGAGCCCGACCTCGTCGGCGCCGTAGACGTCGACGAGCTCGCGGAACTTCTGGTTCGAGAGCGCCTTCATCGGGGTCGTGTAGAACGCTTTGTCGCGCGGCGTCTGCATCGCGAGATGGATCGCGAACTCGCCCACGATCGTCTTGCCGGCCCCGGTCGGTGCGGCGACCAGGACGCTGTTCCCGCGCTCGAGCGCGTGACAGCCCTCGATCTGGAACGGGTCGAGATCGAATCGCTGTCGCGCGGCGAACGCGGAGGTCTCCGGGTGCTCCGATGCCTGACGCGCGGCGGCGTATCGCTCCGCCGGCGAACTCATGCGGCGTCCGGCAGGAGGCCGGCGGCCGCATCCTGCTTGCGCTTGCGCCGGTCGAACAGCAGCGACAGACCGGCGGCCGCGAAGTACAGGACGATCAGGATGCCGGCGAGCATCAGCATGCTCACCACGTCGGCGGCCGGCGTCGCGAGGGCGGCGAAGACCGTGGCGATGATGATCGCGACGCGCCATCCCTTGAGGATCGCCCGCCCCGACATGATGCCCGCGAAGTTCAGTGCGACGAGGAAGACCGGCAGCACGAAGGAGACACCGATCACGAGCATAAGTTTGAAGATGAAGTCGTAGTAGTCCTGGGCGGCGTAGAAGTTGGTGCCGCCCTCCGGCGTGAAGCTCCACATCAGCTCGATGATGTGCGGCATGATCATGACGCCGAGGTAGCACCCGCCGAGGAACAGCGGAACGGCGGCAGCGACGAAGCCGATCGTGTAGCGCACCTCTTTGCGGGTGAGGCCGGGCATGATGAACGCCCAGATCTGCCACAGCCAGACCGGCGCGGAGGCGAAGAGACCGATCGACAGGGCGATGCGCATGCGCATGTCGAACGCGGAGGTCACGGTCGAGAAGTTGAGGGCGCTGAAGTCGTCGCCCCGCTTCTCGGTGATGAGACGGATCGGCCCGGTGATGAAGTGGATGATCGGATCCGCGACGATGAACGCCAGCACCATGCCGACGACCAGCGCGATGGCGGCGATCATCAGACGGCGGCGCAACTCGACGAGGTGCGCTCCGAGAGACATCCGCCGGTCGCGGTCCGGCTTCGCCTTCGCGGCCGGGTCCATCACTGCCACGAGCGGTCAGGCGCGCGGCGGAGTCTCAGGTTCTGAGCCCGAGTTCTTCACCGTGGTCGGGTCCACTGCCGCGTTCTCCGCGGCCGCCGGACCGTCTTCTTCCTTCATCGCCTTCATCTCTCCCTTGAAGACGCGGGCCGACTGGCCGACGCTCTTCGCGAGGGCGGGCAGCTTTGCCGCGCCGAAAAGGAGGAGGATCACGGCGAGCACGATCAGGAGGTGCCACCCCTGCAGTCCAGCAAACATCTCTAGTTCCCGTCGTCGGTGGGCGATTCGGCCAGTCTACCCGGCTGTGCTGTGGATGGGCGGTGGTAGAGCGCGAGTCCCGCAGACGCCCATTCCCGGGTCGCCGCGCGCGCGATGCCCGGCTCGAGCACCTCGAGCGCTCCCCCGAAACGGGCCGCGATGCGCTTGATACCGCGCGGATCTGCGAGGTGCAGGTGCGCCGTGACCACGCCATCGAGGGTCTCGACCTCATCCGCGGAGAGAAGCCCGCCCAGGAGCGGAGCGAGTCGTTCGGGAACGCGCACGGTGACCTCGCGGTCGTCCGCCACCTCGGCGAAGGCCTCGGGGACGTGCTCGCCCGCGTGCGTGATCGGGATGTCGGTCAGCTGCGGGCGGCTCACCCGGTCGAGGTGGAAGGTGCGCATCGCCTGACGCAGATGACACCATCCCTGCAGATACCACTGGCCATTGGTGATCAGGATCTGCACCGGATCGACCGTGCGCGTGGTCGGCTGCGCGTCGGGCGCCTGATAGGTGAACGAGATCGCGCGCCCCTCTTGCACCCCACGGGACACCGCCTCGCGCACCTCATCGACCGCCGTGGGCGCGATGACCACCTCGGCGGGAGCGTCGGCCGCTCCTCGGGAGAGCTTCGAGATGAGACCGGCGACGAGCCCCGAGTCCGAGACCGCGGGCACCGCAGCGACCATCTGCAGCCCGGCGAGCAGTGCTGCGGCTTCGCGCGCCGTGAACCGCGGCACCCGGCGCAGCGCGACGTCGTTCGTGATCTCGATGACGTCTTCCTGGTCGAGCAGGTCCCAGTTGATGTCGAACATCTCCTGCGGCTGCTGCCAGAAACCGGCTTCGCCGGGAAGGCCGATGACGGTCAGCTTCTCGACCATCGCCCGCATCTCGCGCGGGGTCACGCCGAACTCCGCGGATGCCTCGGCCAGGGAGACCTGTCCGTGTTCGAGAAGGTACGGCACGAGGGTCAGGTACAGACGCACCCGATCACCGGCGAGCAACGGCTTCTTCGCACTCATCGTCGGACCTCCCGCTCGGCGTGGGTCTCGGCGACCGCGCGGAGACGCGACACCACCGCGTCGCGGAGCTCGTCGGGCTCGACCACACGGACCTCTGGGCCGTACGAGGCGAGCTCGTCGGCGAGGATGTGGACATCGACGAAGGGGACGCGGATGCCCTGGACCGCCGGGACCGCCCTCCGCCCGAGCCGCAGAGACGCCTCGGTACCCGGAGTGATCTCGAGCAGAGCGGAGTTCTGGGACGCCACCTCCTCGAGTCCCGCGAGCGCGCGGTCACCCGCTCCGTCCCGCAGAACGGGGTCGAAGGTCGTCGCCGTCACCGTCACATCCCCGACGATGCGGCTGAGCAGGAACGTACGGTCGCCCGCGGCGTCGATGTCGATGCCGAACACGTGCCAGCGCGCCTCGTAGTCCACCAGCGCGAGCGGCTGGACCCGGCGACGACGAGGAGCATCCTCCCCCGGCTTCAGGTAGTCGAAAGCGACGACTCGGCTCTTCTCGATCGCCTCCTGGAGCGGACCGAACGCGGCATCCCGCGCCGTGATGCGCGGCGCGAACCCGATGATCGGCTCGTCACCGTCGATCCCGAGGGCGCGGATCTTCCGAACACCGGACTGCGCGTCGCCCGATGCGGATTCCGCGCTCCACACGCTGCCCGCGAGACGCAGCACGGCGAGTTCGGCGGGCGTGAAGTCGATGTCGCTCGGCAGGTCGTACTCCGCCTGCGGAATCCGGTAGCGCGCCTCACGCAGATCGTTCGGGTCTGCGGCGTCGCCGATCGTCTCGACCGGCACACCGAGCGAGCGGAGTTCGTCCTTGTCGCGCTCGAACATCTTCTCGAGGGCATCCGACCGCGTTCCGGCATCCGCGCGCTGGCGGTACCCGGAGACGTTGTCGAGGATCTGCTGCTTCGTGAGCCCGATCTCCGTCGCCATGAGAGCCACGACGAGATTCGTCAGGCGCTCCTCGGCGGGAATACGGGCGGCCATCACGGAGTCGGTACCGGACCGGCACCCAGGATGTCGACGACGAACACCATGGCCTCGGTCTGCTCGGTCTTCGGCGCCACCACGAGCACCTGCGAGCCGACCGTCTGGCCGATCAGCGCCTCGGCGATCGGGGGCGCGATCTGAGGCAGATCCAGCGAGACGGCGTCGCCCCACGTGGTGCGGACGATCTTCTTGTCGTCCCAGTTGAGCGCGGTGAAGTTCACCACTGGCGTCTGGCCCTCGACCAGCTTCTCGCCGTCCCCGGCGATGAGCGTCTGCACGGCCTGCGAGGTCGGAGCAGCCGTGTCGGGGATGATCACGCCGGGAGTTCCGTCGGGGGCGCGGACCACGGTCGGCATGCCGCGTGCGTCGTTGAACTGCAGTGCGCCCTCCGCCTTGGGGAGGAACACGTCGAGCACATCGATGACGAAGACCATGTTGTCGTCGGCGTCGAGGCCGAGTGCCTCCGGAGCACCGGGCGCATCGTCGGGGGTCAGTGCCGAGACGATGCGCGATCCGCCCGTGGCGCACTCGAGGGCGTCGGAGAGCCCCGGGAACTGGGCGGACCAGTTGGCGATCGTGGAGACCTGCGTCGCGCTCGGGTCGTACGTGGTTTCGGTGACGAACTCGCCACTGTCTCCGCTGTAGAGCGAGAGTTCGAGCAGCATCGGCTGCTGCGCGCTCTCGACGGCCCGCCCGTCACCCACGATGACATCGGTGAATGCGGACTTCTCGAGGTGCAGGGGCGAGAAGATGCTCACATCCGGCTTGGCGCCGAGATCGCCCTCGACGGTCACCGCATCGGCGAGACCGCTCGAGCCGCCGGAGCGGTCGCACGCGGCGCCATCGAAGGTCGGAGCAGCCGTGCACCCCGTCAGAGCGAGGACGGCGAGGCTGAGAGTGGCCAGAACGGCGGACGTTTTACGCACGCCCTCCAGTCTATTCGGTCGGGTGCTCCGATTCGCGCGATGCCGTCGCGATGCGCGCGCCCTCGGCGGCGCGCGCAGCCTCGCGGGCGCGCTTGCGCAGGTTCTTGTCGGTGATCTCGCGATCGCCGACGGCACCGGGGGTCCACTGCTCCACGTCGTCGTCGCCGTAGCTGGACTTCGAGGCGCGTCGCTTCACGGAGGGTGCGACCGTGCCCGGAGCCAGACGACGCGCGGTCAGCAGGAAGCCGGTGTGCGCGACCATCCGGTGATCGGGACGCACCGCGAGGCCCTCGACGTGCCAGCCGCGCACCATCGTCTCCGACGCGTCCGGATCCGTGAACAGTCCGGTGTTGCGGATGTACTCCGCGACGCGCGAGAGCTGCGTGGCGGTCGCGATGTAGCAGAGCACCACTCCCCCGGGCGTGAGCGCGTCGGCGACGACGTCGATGCACTCCCACGGGGCCAGCATGTCGAGCACGACGCGATCGACGGATCCGGCGGGGAGCTCGGAGGGCAGCTGCTCGACGAGATCGCCGACGACGACGCTCCAGGTGTCCGGCTGCTCGCCGAAGAACGTCGCGACGTTGCCGCGGGCGACTTCGGCGAAGTCCTCTCGCCGCTCGAACGATACGAGCCTGCCCGCCGGCCCCACCGCACGAAGCAGCGACAGCGACAGGGCACCCGATCCCACTCCGGCCTCGACCACCGTCGCTCCGGGGAAGACATCGGCCTGCATGACGATCTGGGCGGCATCCTTCGGATAGACGATCGCCGCGCCACGGGGCATCGACATCGCGAAGTCCTTCAGCAGCGGGCGCAGCGCGAGATACTCGTGGCCCGAGCTGTTCACGGCCACCGATCCGTCGGGCAGGCCGATGAGATCGCGGTGGCGCAGCACCCCGTGGTGGGTGTGCAGCTCGCCGTCCTCCCGGAGGGTGACGGTGTGCAGTCGGCCCTTGGGACCCGTGAGCTGGACGCGGTCGCCCTCGCGGAACGGGCCGCTCGGACGGTGCGTACCGGAGGCGGTCATCGGGTGGCTCCCGTCGTGGCGGAATGGCGGTCGAGGAGGTCGACCAGGTCGTGTGCGGTGCGGCCGTCGAGCGTCGGCCAGAGCTCGTGCGCACCGAGGTCGTCGAGCGGCACGATGTGCGGGACCCCGAGGGTCACGGCGCCGGAGGCGATCCCGGCACGGACACCGGTCGGCGAGTCCTCGATCACGATGGCTTCGGTGATGTCGATGTCGAGCAGGGCGGCGGCCTGCAGGTACGGCTCCGGGTGCGGCTTCGGGTTGTCGACGTCGTCGCCGGCGACGACCAGATCGAAGGCCGGGAAGTCGATGAGATCGACGACGCTCAGCGCCATCCGTCGCAGCGACATCGTCACGAGCGCGGTCGTGATCCCTGCCTGCTTCAGGTCGAGCAGGAGCTCGCGTGCGCCGGGGCGGAAGGGCACTCCCTCGGTGCGCAGAAGGTTCTGCACCTCATCGGTCAGATGGGCGACGATCGCCTCGGCCTCCATGCGCACGCCCGCGTTCTGCAGGATGATCGCGCTGTCGATCAGTCCGCTGCCGACCAGCTGCAGCGCGTCCTCGTGCGTCCACGTCCCGCCGAAGGACTCGACGAGCCGGGTCTCGGCCGCCATCCAGTACGGCTCGGTATCGACGACTGTTCCATCCATGTCCCAGAGGACCGCGCGGGGCTGTGTGCTCACCGAGCCATGTTATCCGGCGCAGGACCCGTCTTCCTCCGAGCGCGACTAGCCTGGGGAGACGACACCGTCACTCGATCGAAAGGGGATCACGATGGATGTTCTCGGTTCGCGCATCGTGATCGTCGCCTTCGACGGCTGGAACGACGCGGGTGAAGCGGCCAGCGGCGCCGTCGCGGCCCTGCGCGCCACGAGCGAGTACGACCTCGTGCACACCGTCGACCCCGAGCTCTACTTCGACTACCAGTACACGCGTCCGTCGACCCAGCTCGACACCGAGGGTCGTCGGCGCCTGAAGTGGCCGGAAGCGACGCTGTGGCGTCCGCGCGACGCGGGCGAGGGGCCCGAGTTCTGGCTGCTCACCGGAGTCGAACCGGCTCGCACGTGGCAGTCTTTCGCCGCCGAGTTCATCGACGTCGCGCTGCGCGACGACGTGAGCGGCTTCATCATGCTCGGCGCGATGCTCGCCGATGTGCCGCACTCCCGGCCGATCTCGATCTTCGCGGCCAGCCAGAACGAGCAGGCGCGCGAGGAGCTCGGACTCGAGAAGTCCCTCTACGAGGGCCCCGTCGGCATCCTGAGCGTCATCGAGCACTACGCCGAGTCGGCCGGCATCCCGACGGCCACGCTGTGGGCGAGCGTGCCGCACTACGTCGCGAACGCGACGCCGTCGCCGAAGGTCACCCTCGCCCTGCTCGATCGCCTCGAAGAGCTCACCGGGGTGTCGGTGCCGCGCGATGCACTGCGCACGGAAGCCGCCGCGTGGGAGGCATCCATCGATGCGGCCGCGGCGGACGACGAGGAGATGACCGAGTACATCCGCCAGCTCGAGCGCACCCGCGACACATGGGACTCGCCGGAGGCATCGGGCGATGCGATCGCCCAGGAGTTCGAGAAGTACCTGCGTCGACGCGGTGACGGTCCGGGCGACCACAAGCGCTGAGCGCGTCCGCGCTCAGGCGGCGATCGCTCCGGTGCCGAGCAGGACCAGGATCACCGTGCCCAGCAGGATGCGGTAGATCACGAACGGCAGGAAGCTGCGCTTCGAGATCCAGCTCATGAAGAACGCGATGACCCCGAGGGCGACGACGAAGGCGATACCGGTGGCCGCCAGCGTGTCGCCGAGCGAGAAGAACGCCGGTTCGTTCCAGCTCTTCGCCAGCTGGTAGAAGCCGCTGCCGAAGACGGCGGGGATCGCCAGGAGGAACGCGTAGCGGGCCGCCGCGGCGCGCTCGTAGCCGAGGAAGAGCCCCATCGTGATCGTGCCGCCCGAGCGCGAGACGCCCGGGACGAGGGCGAGGGCCTGTGCGAATCCGTAGGCGACGCCGTGCGGGTAGGTGAGCTGGTTGAGCGTGCGCTTCTTCGCTCCGACATGATCGGCGATGCCGAGCAGGATGCCGAACACGATCAGCATGATCGCGACCACCCAGAGCGAGCGGAACACGCTCTCGATCTGATCCTGGAAGAACAGGCCCAGGATGACGATCGGGATGCTGCCGATGATGATCATCCAGCCCATCCGCGCGTCGGGATCGGTGCGCGGGGCCTTGCCGACGAGCGACCGGAACCACTGCGTGACGATGCGGACGATGTCGCGCCAGAAGAACACCACCACGGCCGCCTCGGTGCCGATCTGGGTGATCGCCGTGAACGCCGCACCCGGGTCCTCGCCCGAGGGCAGGAACGAGCCGACGATGCGCAGGTGGGCGCTGGAGGAGATCGGCAGGAACTCGGTCAGCCCCTGGACGATACCGAGGATGAGCGCTTCGAAGAGATGCATGGGGGCCTTCAGGGTCGACGGCGGCACGGAGCCGGCGGGAGCGCTCAGTACGTGCGCAGCAGATCGGCCAGCACCCGCTGACCGAAGACAAGCGAGTCTACGGGCACACGCTCGTCGACTCCGTGGAACATGCCTGTGAAATCGAGATCGGCGGGCAGCCGGAGCGGCGCGAACCCGTATCCGGTGATCCCGAGGGTCGACAGCGCCTTGTTGTCGGTTCCGGCCCCCAGCAGATACGGGATGACGGGCACACCGGGGTCGTGCCGACCGATGCTCGCGACCATGGCCTCGACGAGCTCGCCCTCGAACGGGGTCTCCATACCGATGTCACGGACCACGGTCTCGATCACGATGTCGTCGCCGACGATCTGCTGGAGCTCGGCCAGCACCTGGTCCTCGGTGCCGGGGATCACCCGCACGTCGATGAGCGCTTCGGCGCGCTCAGGGATGACGTTGTGCTTGTACCCGGCGGTGAGGCCGGTGGGATTCGTCGTCGTCCGGAACGACGATCGCAGGAACGCCTCGGCGGGACCGGCGGCCGATGCCAGGGCGTCCGGATCGTCGGCGCTCCGCCCGGTGAGTGCGCTCAGTCCCTCGAGGAGCGCGGTGGTGGTCGGCGTGAGCCGGATCGGCCAGCGCGTGCGACCGATCGCCGCGACGGCCTCGGCCAGCGCCGTGATCGCGTTGTCGTCGTGCAGACGACTGCCGTGGCCCGCCCGTCCCTTCGCGACCAGCCGGATCCAGATCAGCGCCTTCTCGCCCACCTGCAACAGGTAGGCCCGACGGTCGTCGACCGTGATCGAGTATCCGCCGACCTCGCTGATCGCGGTCGCCGCACCGGCGAACCATTCGGGGCGGTCGCGCACGACGAGCGCCGATCCCTCGACGCCGCCGTTCTCCTCGTCGGCGAAGAACGCGAGGACGAGGTCGCGCGCCGGCATCTCGCCCGCGCGGAGGATGTCGGCGACGGCCGTGAGGATCATCGCGTTCATGTTCTTCATGTCCACGGCGCCGCGCCCCCACAGCATCCCGTCCTGCACGATCCCGGCGAAGGGATCGACCGTCCAGTCCTCCGCCATGGCGGGGACCACGTCGAGGTGCCCGTGCACGACGAGCGCCGGCAGCGAGCGGTCGCGACCCGGCACCCGTGCCATCACGTTCGTGCGGCGCGGGACGGGCTCGTAGTACTCGACCTCGAGCCCGAGTTCTGCCAGGTACGCACCCACGTACTCCGCAGCCTCACGCTCCCCCTTCGCGTTGCCGCCGCCGAAGTTCGAGGTGTCGAAGCGGATCAGCTCGCTCGCGATGCGCGCGACCTCGGGAAGGGAGGGTTCGGTCATGCGAACCAGGCTATCGAAAGCGCGTGCCACGCCCGGGCGTCACGCCCGATTCGAGGCCGACCCCAGAAGGTGGTAATGTCATTCTTCGGTCGGCAACGATCATCCAAAACCTGCGCGGGTGGCGGAATGGTAGACGCGCTACGTTGAGGTCGTAGTGCCCGTAAGGGCGTGGGGGTTCAAGTCCCCCTCCGCGCACAGATGGCCCCGGTGGATCCCCTGGATCCGCCGGGGCTTTTTGCTTGCCCCCTCGCGCCGTCCGTGGGCGAATACGAAAGCGCGCTGCGCCGCATATCCGGCGATGTACACGACGGCGTCGACCGTGATCTTCGCTGTGATCACGGGAATCCCCGCGTCGACGAGGAGTGCGACACCGACGTACCCGACCGCGAGCAGCACCGCGGCGAGTCCCGCGTAGCGCACGAGCTGTCGTCGGAGAAACCCTCCCTCGCCCGCGCGGAACACCACGGCGCGGTTGAGCAGGAAGTTCACGGCGGCGCTCAGCACGCGTGCGCCGACCATGGACGGCAGCAACATCCCGGAAGCGGCATACAGCAGGTGCAGCGCGGCCACGTCGAGGACGAACGACCCGAACGAGACGAGGACGTAGCGCAGGAGCGGACGCAGGACCGCCAGCGAGTCCCGGACCGGTCGGAAGTGCGATGAGGCGTTACCGTCGAGGTAGACGGTCGCGATCTCGATCTCGCGGATCGGCACGCGACGCCGCGCGAAGTCGAGGAGCACGTTCATCTCCCAGGCGAAGCGCTCTCCCGTCACCGCCAGCACCTCGGGGATGCGGACGGCGGGGATGCCGCGCAGACCCGTCTGTGTGTCGTGCACACGCACTCCCCCGACCGTGCGGAAGAGCGTGCGGGAGACGGCGTTGCCGAAGCGGCTGCGCACGGGTACATCGCCGGTGAATCGGCGTCCACCCAGGACGACAGCGTCCCCCTGCGCGGTCGCCGCGCCGACCGCAGCGATGTCGTCCGGGCGATGCTGTCCATCGCTGTCGGCCGTGACGACGTCTTCCCCCGGCCAGCGACGCGCGATATGCGCGAGTCCTGTCCGCAGCGCGGTCGCTTTCCCGACGTTCTCGGGCTCGTGCAGCACCTCGACCCCGCGATCCTCGACGCGACGGAACAGCTCGGCGTAGGCCTCCCCGCTGCCGTCGTCGACGACGATCATCCGATGCCCTGCGGTATGCAGTGCCTCGACCAGTTCGACCATCCGCTCATCCGGCTCGTACGCCGGGATCAGGACGATCACGAGCCGCTCCCCGCGATGTAGAGGATGTCGCTCGTTCCGCGCTCGCCGCCGTTGGACGGCTGGTTGACGACCTCGCCGTCGAAGTACAGGGTGGACGATCCTCCGCCATCGAGGTTGTAAGCCGTCGTTGCGCCGAGCGACACCATGATGTCGGCGAGCTCCGTCATGGTGACCCCGCGACTGTAGCCCTCATCGCGCCCATCGACGACGACGAAGACGAGGTGGTTGTCGTCGATCACGCCGACGGCGGTGCGCGGCTGCTCGCCCTGGATCGAGTGATTGCCGAAGTTCGTGTCGACCTCGACGTCCTCGATGCCGGCGAGTACCGATCCGTCCTCGACGATCGCCGGCCCGAAGGACAGGGTGTTCCAGACACCGTCGGCGATGAGCTCATCCGCGGTGGTCGCGGTCTCGTCGTACACCTCGACGTGCCCGTCCTGGTAGAAGGCCAGCCCGTCGCGCGCTCCGTCATCGCGGTAGACGACCCCGTTGCGGATGACGATGCCGGTGTCACGGAACCCGTAGTAGTCGCCGTTGATCGCGAAGATCGCGTCGTGGTCCGCTGCGATGGAGCTCGTCGTCTCGGTGATGTTCGTCCCGTACGCATCACCGGCGAAAGCGGAGCGCAGCGCCGTCGCATCCGTCAGCGTGACATCGGCCACGTAGTACGTGACCGTGTCGGTGCCGGATCCGGTGGTGACGGTCGACAGCGTGATGCCGGCCTGATCGGAGGTGTACGAGGTGTCGGTCGTCTCACCGTTGGTCGTCGTCGTGACCGCGTCATCCGTCGTGCTCTGCGCCGCCTCGTAGGACGAGACGTCACTGATCGCGACGTGTTCGATGAGGTAGCGATCCGCGGCCCAGATTCCCCCGCCGCCGAGGGCGAGTGCGGCGACGACGGCGGAGGCGATGACCGGGCGTCGGCCTCGGCGTCGACGCGGGCGGGAAGGGGTGTCGTGTGCGGTGTCCATGCTCCAGGAGTACGGCTCGCGCCTATCGGCATTCTTTCCGGAATCTCGGCGAAGCCGGTCGTTCCGCTATGGGTCCTCGATGAGCACGCACATTCGTCATCCGCGCATAGACGAGACATAGAGAGCGCATAGACGCGAACGCCTGAATGGTCGGACACGTTCCCCACAGACTCAGGAGTCCCCATGGCCAGCATCGTCATGATCGCCGCCGACCTCGTCGCCATCGCGATCCTCGCCCTCGGCATCTACTTCACCCGACACCGTCGCCGCGACCTCCTCGTCGCGTTCGTCGGCGTCAACGTCGGTGTGCTCGCCGTCGCCGTCGTGCTCTCGGGAGCGACGGTAGCGCTGGGCCTCGGACTGGGGCTGTTCGGCGTGCTGTCGATCATCCGCCTGCGCTCCTCGGAGATCTCGCAGCGCGAGGTCGCCTACTATTTCGCCTCGCTCGCCCTCGGACTGATCGCGGGACTCTCCACGGATGTGTCCCCGACGGCCCTCGGCCTGATGGCGCTCATCATCGTCGCGCTGTACGTCGCCGACCACCCGCGGGCCCTCGCGCGCTCGCGGCACCTCACGATCTCCGTCGACCGCGCGTACACCGACGAGCACGCGCTCGCGTCGCACCTGGAGCGCGTGCTCGGCGGTCCCGTGAGGCAGCTCACGGTGCTGCAGATCGATCTGGTCAACGACACGACGCTCGTCGATGTGCGCTACCGCGCATCCGCGTCCGTCGAGGTCGGCGCCGCGCTGAGCGGAGCCCGCCGATGACTCCCCCGACGCTCGCCCCCATCGGACTGGACGAACTCGTGGCCGAGGCCGCCCTCCTCACCCGTGTGGATCGCAAGTACGTGCTCTCGTCGGTGGAGGCAGAGACGGTGCTGGCCGCGCTGCCGCGCGACACCAGGGTGCTGACGATCGACGGCCGAACGGCATTCGCCTACGAGTCGCACTACTTCGACACGCCCGACCTGCTCAGCTACCGCCTGGCCGCGCTGGGCCGGCGCCGCCGCTTCAAACTGCGCACGCGCAGTTACGTCGACACCGCCGACGCCTTCCTCGAGCTGAAGACCCGCGGGGCCCGCAGCACGACGGTCAAGGAACGCATCGATTACGACTTCGACGCGCGCGATGCGCTCAGCCCCGACGGGCTCGCGTACGCCTCCGAGGGTCTCCGCCCTCTCGGGCTCGCCGACGCCTCCGAGCTCGAACTGCAGGCGACCCTCGCGACGCGCTATCAGCGGACGACGCTCCTGGCGCCCGACGGCGGCGGCCGCGCCACGGTCGATGCCGCACTCGCGTGGGAGCTCGCCGACGGAACCCGTATGCGCACCCCGGGCCTCGTCATCATCGAGACGAAGTCCGGGCTGCGCACCGGCGATCTCGATCGGCTGCTGTGGCGCCACGACATCCGCCCCTCGAGCATCAGCAAATACGGCACCGGCCTCGCCGCGATGCGCCCCGACCTGCCCTCGAACAAGTGGACGCGCGTACTCCGGCGCAGCGTCCTGCCCGCGGCGACCGCCGCCTGACCCGCGAAAGAGAGTGACCATCATGAACACGAAGAACCGAATCCTGCTCGCCGCCGCTCCCTTCGCCGTCGCCGGCGTCGTGCTCGCAGGCTGCACCGCGACGACCGCGACCTCGGCCGAGTCGAGGACCACCGAGGCCGCGGCGACCGTTCAGGACGTGGATGCGACGCTGACCGCCGAACAGGTGCTCGCCGACGACGAGGATGCGACGACGGTCGACGCCGCAGAGGCGGAGGGATCGTCGGCGACCGTCACGCTGGACGGGGACACCGCGACGATCGACGGCGACGGCGTGACCGTCGAGGGGTCGACCGTCACGATCACCGCCGGGGGCACGTACACGCTCACCGGCTCACTCGACGGGGCGGTCGTGGTCGATGCCCCGGAGGACGCGGTCGTGGCGATCACCCTCGACGACGCGTCGATCACGAACACCGCCGGATCCGCTCTCTCGATCCTCAGCGCCGACGACGTCGCGATCGTGCTGGCGGACGGCAGCGCCAACAGCGTGTCGGACGCCTCGTCGTACGCCGACGATGCCGAGGCGAACGCCGCTCTCTACAGCGATGCCGATCTGACGATCAGCGGCGGCGGATCGCTCACGGTCCAGGGGAACGGCAACGACGGCATCACCAGCAAGGACGACCTCAAGGTACTCAGCGGCACTCTCACCGTCACCGCCGCCGACGACGGCTTGCGCGGCAGGGACTCGCTGACGATCGAGGGCGGCGACATCACCGTGACGGCCGGCGGTGACGGACTCACGAGCGATCAGACCGACGACGCGACGCGCGGCTACCTCTGGGTGTCCGGAGGCGAGATCTCGGTGACGAGCGCCGGCGACGGGCTTTCGGCGGCCACCGACCTCGTGGTCACCGGTGGAGACATCTCCGTCGCGAGCGGCGGCGGTTCCGCCGACTCCCCGAGCGAAGACGTCTCCTCGAAGGCGCTCAAGGGCGGCGTCTACGTCGTGGTCGAAGGAGGGACGGTCCACGCGGATGCCGCGGACGATGCCGTGCACTCGAACGGCGCGGTGCACATCAATGCGGGAACGCTGACTCTCGCCACGGGCGATGACGGCATCCACGCCGACACCGCTCTGTTCATCGACGGAGGCGAGACCGAGATCACCCGCTCGTACGAGGGACTGGAGAGCGCGCAGATCACGATCGACGCGGGCACCGTGTTCGTCACCGCCTCGGACGACGGGCTCAACGCCTCATCGGGGAGCGGTGAGAGCATGCAGGACAGCGGCGAGATGATCACCATCAACGGTGGCGACGTCACGGTCGATGCCGAGGGCGACGGGTTCGACTCGAACGGCTCGGCGACCATGACCGGGGGCACTCTCACGGTGTGGGGCCCGACCGGGAACGGGAATGGAGCGATCGATGTGAACGGCTCGTTCGACGTCTCCGGGGGCACGCTTCTCGCTGCCGGCAGCGCGGGCATGGCGATGGCACCGACGACCGACTCCGCTCAGGGATGGGTGTTCGCCTCGGTATCGGGTGCGGTGGGATCCACCGTGCAGATCGTGTCGGACGGCACGGTGGTCGCCGAGTACACCGCCTCGAAGGCCTTCGCCACGGTCGTGTACTCGGGTGCCGGGATCGTGAGCGGCGACAGCTACGACGTGGTCGTCGATGGATCCACGACCACCGTGACGGCCGGAGAGGGCGGCACGAGTGGGATGGGCGGCCAGCCCGGAGGCGGTCAGGGCGGTGGGATGCCCGGCGGCGACGCTCCGACCCGTGGCGCCCAGGGCGACGGCGACGCGTCCTAGACCGCGCCCACGCCGAACAGCAGACCGAGCAGATAGGTGATCGCCGCGGCGCCGAACCCGATCGCCAGTTGGCGCAGGGCCCGGCGCAGCGGCGGTCCTCCCGAGAGGATGCCGACCATGGCACCCGTGCTCAGCAGCGCGATGCCCACCAGCACGAGCGCGACGATAACGGCTGCGGCACCCTGCAGACCGAAGATCCACGGGAGCACGGGAATGATCGCTCCGGAGGCGAACAACAGGAAGCTCGAGATCGCAGCGGTCCAGTCGCTGCCGACGACCTCGCTCACGTCGCCGTGGGTGCGAATGGGCCCGGTCGCCGTGCGCCGCACCCCCGCCTGGGCCGCCGTCACGATGCGGCGCGCCTTCGCGAGGGCCTCCTCGGGGTCCGCGCCGCGGGCGCGGTACACCAGGGCGAGTTCGTTCTCGTCGATGTCGAGATCGTGAGCGGATGCCGCGGCATCCTCGTTCGCCTCGGTCGCCGCGAGGAGCTCGCGCTGGGACCGCACGGAGACGAACTCCCCCGCCCCCATCGACAGCGCGCCCGCGAGGAGACCGGCGATCCCGCTGAAGAGCACGAACCCGGAACTGACTCCGGTCGCCCCGATGCCCAGCACCAGCGCGAGGTTGCTGACGAGTCCGTCGTTGGCACCGAACACCGCGGCTCGGAACGACCCCGACAGACGGCGGCGACCACGGGCGGCGAGACCGCGCACCACCTCGGAGTGCACCTTCTCGTCGGCACGCATGGCCGGAGTCGCATACTGCTCCGCGTCATAGGGCGACCGCGCCTCGGCGCTCTGCGCGAGCGCGAGGACGAAGATCGAGCCGAAGCGCCCGGCCATCCATCCCAGCAGCCGCGAGCGGACTCCGGCGCGGGGCAGGCGAGCCGGTTCCCCGCCGAGGAGGTCGAGCCAGTGCTGCTCGTGGCGCCGTTCGGCATCGGCGAGGCGCAGCAGGATGTCGCGCTCCTCCCCCGTCCGGCGCGCCGCGAGACGCTGATACACCGTTCCCTCGGCGCGCTCCTCCACGAGGTAGCGCGCCCAGCGGCGACGGTCGGCGGCCGTGGGTTCGGCGGCGAGCGGAGCGGTCATGTCTGACTCCTCGGGTGCGTGGACAACCGTTCCACGCTATCCGCGGGAAGGCGTGCGAACGCAGCCGACGCCGGGATTGCCAGCATTTCGGGGATCCGAAGCGCTCAGGAGCGTACGCGCTTGCGGAGGATCTCGATCCGGGACTGCAACTGGGTGACGGTGGCCTGCGCGACCGCCGGCCCCCCGCAGATCCGGCGCAGCTCGGCGTGCACCGCGCCGTGCGGTTCGCCCTTCTGCCGCGCGTAGAGACCGACCAGGCTGTTGAGGAGCTGACGCTGCTCCTTGAGGGTGCGGTGCAGAGGCGGCGGGAGGGTCGTCGTCTCGGTCGGGCCGGCCGAGGCTTCACGCGCCTCGCGCAGCCGCGATTGCCGGGACTGCCGCTGCATGAGCAGCTCGTGCACGTGCTCGGGCTCGAGGAGGCCGGGGAACCCGATGAACTCCTCTTCTTCGGGGGTGCCGGGCTCGGCCAACTGCCCGAACTCCTGGCCTTCGAACACGACACGGTCGAAGTGAGCGACGGACGACAGCGCCTGATAGCTGAACTCCTGAGTGAGCGCGTCGGAGGTCTCCTCCTCGCGGTTGGCGCTCTCGAGCAGGGAGTCCTCGAGGCCGTCGTCGTCCTTCGACTGCCGGTCGAGCGCGTGGTCGCGCTGCTTGTCCATCTCGTTCGCGAGGCCCATGAGCACGGGCACCTGCGGGAGGAAGACGCTGGCCGCCTCGCCCCGACGACGCGCGCGCACGAATCGACCGATCGCCTGCGCGAAGAACAGCGGCGTCGACGACGAGGTCGCATACACGCCGACCGCGAGGCGCGGCACGTCGACGCCCTCCGACACCATCCGGACGGCCACCATCCAGCGCTGGTCGCCCGCGCTGAACTTCTCGATGCGCTCCGAGGCGGTGGCGTCGTCGGAGAGCACGATCGTCGCCTGCTGGCCGGTGATGCTGTGCAGGATCTTGGCGTAGGCACGGGCGACCGTCTGATCGGTCGCGAGCACCAGACCACCCGCATCCGGCACGTGGTGACGGATCTCGGTGAGGCGGCGATCGGCGGCGGAGAGCACCGCCGGCATCCACTCGCCCTCGGGATCGAGCGCCGTGCGCCAGGCCTGCGAGGTGACGTCCTTGGTGTTGTCCTGCCCGAGGTGCGTCTCGAGCTCGTCGCCCGACGTCGTGCGCCAGCGCATCTTGCCCGCGTACATGTGGAAGAGCACGGGACGCACGACACCGTCGGCGAGGGCGCGGCCGTAGCCGTAGTTGTAGTCGGTGCGAGAGATGCGCGCGCCGGATTCGTCGGGGTGGTACTCCACGAACGGGATCGGTGCGGTGTCGCTGCGGAACGGCGTGCCGGAGAGCAGGAGCCGCCGCTTCGCGGGGCCGTAGGCGTCGCGGATCGCGTCGCCCCAGCTGAGCGCGTCGCCGCCATGGTGCACCTCGTCGAGGATCACCAGCGTCTTGGCGTCTTCGGTCAGGTGCCGGTGCACGGACGACTTCGCCGCGACCTGCGCGTAGGTCACGACCGCTCCGTGATAGTGCCGTGCCGGCGCCCAGTCGCTGTTGCGGAAGCGCGGATCGAGACGGATGTGCACCCGTGCCGCGGCATCGGCCCACTGCGTCTTGAGGTGCTCGGTGGGGGCGACGACGATGATGCGATTGACCTCGCCCGTGCGCATGAGTTCGACCGCGAGGGTGAGGGCGAAGGTGGTCTTTCCGGCGCCCGGCGTCGCGGCCACGAGGAAGTCCCTCTGGTCGGCGGCGAAGTACTGTTCGAGCGCCTCCTGCTGCCAGGCGCGCAGCTTGTTCGCGGTTCCCCAGGGGGCGCGCTGTGGGAAGGACGGAGAGAGCATCGGCTCAACGATAATCGCTCCGTCGGACATCGGCGCGCGCCCCTCCCCGACGCGCCCGGCGGAGTAGGCTCGGTCACTGCGCAGCCGCGATCGTCGAGCCGCGCGCGTTCGCGAAGGAGAGCTGGATGACAGACCAGGATTCGACCCGGACCCCCTACGTCCCCAACGAGTCGGTGCACCCGTGGCGTCGTTTCGTCGCCATCGGGGATTCCTTCACCGAGGGCATCGGCGACCCCGATCCCACGAACCCCGGGGGCCATCGCGGCTGGGCCGACCGTGTCGCCGAGGTGCTCGCGGCGCAGGTCGACGACTTCGCCTACGCGAACCTCGCGGTCCGCGGCAAGCTCATCTCCCAGATCGTGCACGACCAGATCGAGCCGGCCGTCGCGCTGCACCCCGATCTGGTGTCGATCTGCGCCGGCGGCAACGACGTCATCCGCCCCGGAACCGATCCCGATGCGATCGCGGCACAGCTGGAGGATGCCGTCACCCGGCTCGCCTCCACCGGCGCGGCCGTGCTCCTCTTCACGGGCGTCGACACCGCATTCACGCCGGTGTTCCGCGGGTTCCGAGGCAAGGTCGCGATCTACAACGAGAACGTCCGCGCGATCGCCGAGCGGCACGACTGCATCGTGGCCGATCAGTGGGCTCTGAAGGTCGTGCAGGACATGCGGTTCTTCGACGACGACCGCCTGCACTACAACTCCCTCGGTCACCACGAGGTCGCGCGCATGGTGCTGCGCGCGCTGAACGTGCCGAACGATCTCGAGTCGCTGCAGCCGGAACCGCTGCCGATCCGCACGTGGCGCGAGGCCCGGGGCGAAGACCTCGGCTGGGCGCGCGAACACCTGGTGCCCTGGGTCCTGCGCCGGTTGCGCCACCAGTCCTCCGGAGACCACATCGCGGCGAAGCGCCCGGAGCCGTCGCCGATCATCTTCCCCGATAGCCACTGATCCCCGTGCGCATCGTCGTCTCCGGCACGCATGCGAGCGGCAAGAGCACTCTGATCGCGGACTTCCTCGGCCTCCATCCGGGCGTCGATCATCTCCCCGATCCGTTCGAGGTGCTCGGCGAGGGGCAGGACGATCCCGGGCCGGCGTCGTTCCTCGCCCAGCTGACGATCAGCGCCCGACGGCTCGTCTCGCTCGACCCGCACGAACGCGTGATCGCGGAGCGCGGCCCGCTCGACTTCCTCGCCTATCTTCGGGCCTGGGAAGACCTGGGCCGGGGAAGTGTGCCGGCAGAGGTCCTCGGGCGCGCCGAGGCGGTCTCCGCCGACGCGATGCGGGATGTGGACATGGTCGCGACTCTGCCGTTGAACGCGCACGACCGCATCTGGGTGCACGACGAGGAGGATCCCGCGCTGCGCTCCGCGATGGATGCCGCCCTCCTCGAGATCTACGACGATCGCGACCTGCGCGGAGATCGCGCGACGGTCATCGAGCTCACCGGGGATCGGGAGGCTCGGCTCAGCGCGCTCGCAACTGCGGTCGGCGCCCTCGACAGCGCCTCGGGCCTCGGCTAACGGGTCGCGTAGAAAGCGACCGCCGATGCGGCGGCCACGTTGAGGGAATCCACGCCCCCCATCATCGGGATCGTCACCCGGCGGTCGAGGATCGCGTCGGTGGCGGGCGTGATGCCATGGCCCTCGGTGCCGAACACCAGCGCGAGCCTGTCATGATCCTCGGCGACGAGGTCGTCGAGAGTGATCGCTCCCTCGCCCAGCGTCATGCCCGCGACGACGTAGCCGGCATCCTGCAGTTCATGGATACCCGTGGGCCACTCCGGGATCCGCGTCCAGGGCACCTGGAACACGGTGCCCATCGAGACGCGCACCGCGCGGCGGTACAGCGGGTCCGAGCAGTCCGGCGAGATGAGGATCGCGTCGACGCCGAGCGCCGCGGCTGACCGGAAAAGCGCCCCGATGTTCGTGTGGTCGGCGAGCCCCTCGAGGATCGCGATGCGCGACCGAGCGTTCTTCTGCTCGCCCAGGGTCTCGGCGACCGACGGCAGGGGCGGACGGTGCATCGACGCGATCGCCCCGCGATGGACAGCGAACCCGGTGACCGCCTCGGCGACGTCGTCGGGCACCACGTACACGGGCACGTCGAACCCGGCGACGATGCTGCGGATGCCGTCGAGCCGCCGCTCCTGCACCAGCACCGACCTCGGCGAATGCCCCGCACGGATCGCGCGCTCGATCACCTTCGACGACTCGGCGATGTACAGTCCGCCGGCCGGTTCCCGGATGCTCCGCAGGGCCGTGTCGGTGAGCGACCGGTATTCGTCGAGTCGCGGGTCCGTCGACGAGTCGATGTGCAGGATGTCCATAGACTCCCACCTTCCCATGCGCGGGCCGTGCCTCGAGGGAGCCGGGCATCGGCCGGCCCCGTAGAATCACACGGGGAGGATCAGTGACCACGATCGCAGACGACGAGCTCCGGCTCCGCATCGAGAAGGCGGCCGACCTCCTGCGAGGTCGACGCATCGCCCTCCTCACGGGCGCGGGCGTCTCGACGGACTCGGGGATCCCCGCCTATCGCGGCGAGGGCGCCACGCCGCGGAGCAACCCGATGACGATCCAGACCTACCTCGGCGACGAGGCCGCGCGGCGGCGCTACTGGGTCGGCGGTCATCTCGGATGGCGCGCGTTCGCCCGCGCCGATCCGAACCCGGGGCACCGTGCGCTCGCGGAGATGGAGTCCGCCGGCGTCGTCAGCGGTGTGATCACGCAGAACGTCGACGGTCTGCACCTGCGAGCCGGGAGTTCGCACGTGATCGAGGTGCACGGCACGATGCGCCGCGTGCTGTGCCTGCACTGCGGACAGGTCTTCGACCGCCGCGACGTCGCCGGGCAGATCGAAGAACTCAACCCCTGGATCACGGTGCCGGAGAACGTGCCGCTCGCGCCGGACGGCGATGTTCTCCCCGAGAGCATCGAGGGTTTCGTGATCCCCCGATGCACCGTCTGCGACGGCATGCTCAAGCCCGATGTCGTGTTCTTCGGCGAGTACGTTCCGCAGGACCGCTTCCGCGCCGCGGAGTCCCTGCTGCGGTCGAGCACGGCGATGATCGTCGCCGGCTCCTCCCTCGTCGTGAACTCCGGCGTGCGGCTCGTCGAGCGCGCGCGCCGCCGCAGCATCCCCCTGATCATCGTCAACCGCGAGCCGACCCGCGCGGATGCCTGGGCCGATGTCACCATCGCCGCCGGCACCAGCGACGTGCTCCCCGCCCTGCAGGAGCTTCTCTCGTGACTCTGCTCACCCTCGTCCGCCACGGCCAGACCGACTGGAACCTGGCCCGCCGTATCCAGGGATCGACCGACATCCCGCTGAACGACACCGGCCGGGCCGATGCCCGATGGGCGGCGGAACAGCTCGCGGACGGCGTGCACCACACCATCTACGCGAGCCCACTGAAGCGAGCCCATGAGACGGCGGAGATCATCGCGGCGGAACTCGGACTCGACGCTCCCGCACTCGATGCGGATCTGCGCGAGCGCGAGTTCGGCGAGGGCGAGGGCATGCTCGTCGCCGACTATCTCGAGACCTACGGCGACTGGGACGCCGAGGTCCCCGGCGCCGAGACGCTCCAGGGTGTGGCTGATCGAGCGCTCAGGGCGCTCGATCGGATCGCCCTCGATGCGCGTCGCCGTTCGGCTCCCCTTGCGGAGTCCGTCATCGTGGTCGCGCACGGTGGCGTGATCCGCTCGCTGATCGACCACGTCTCGGGAGGCACGCTCCCCCGCGTCGGCGACATCATCCGCAACGGCTCCGCAACGCGGTTCGAGGCGTCCCCGGGTTCGCTGCGCCTGCTCGAAGAGACCGTTCTGCTCTGAGAGGCGTGGGCGGTCGCGTGCCCGCTCAGTTCACCCGCGCGACGATCGACCGGGCGTGCCGCAGCACCGGTTCGTCGATCATCCGGCCCTCGAACCGGAAGACGCCCCGCTCCTCCTCGGCCGCCGCGAGCACTCCGCGCGCCCACTCGACGCTCGCCGGATCGGGACGGTAGGCCGCGCGGATCACCGGCACCTGCGAGGGGTGGATGCACGCCGTCGCGCGGAACCCGGAGGCGACGGCATCCGAGGCCTCCTCCTCCAGGCCGTCGACGTCGTCGATGTCGACGTGCACGGCGTCGATCGCGCCCTTGCCGTGCGCTCCGGCGGAGAGCAGGACCCGCGTGCGCGCGTATCGGGCGACGTCGCGGTACGTGCCGTCCGGACGACGGCTCGATGTGCCGCCGAGCGAGGCGACCAGATCCTCCGCACCCCACATGAGGGCGACGACCCGCTCGTGCTCCGCGATGCTCTCGGCCGCCTGCACCCCTCGGGCGGTCTCGCAGAGAGCGATCACGGCATAGTCCGTGTCGAAGACGTCGAGCGCCGACGGATCCTCGGTCTTGGCGACCATGACCGTCCGGAACGGCGATGCCGCCACGGCGGCCAGATCGGCGGCGAACTCCGCACTGCTCGGTGCGTTGACGCGCACGATGACGCGCGCCGGGTCGAGGGCGGCCGTCCGCACGTTCTCACGCGCGGACGCCTTCGCCCCAGGGAGCACGGCGTCCTCGAGGTCGAGGATGACGGCATCCGCTCGTTCCACCGCTTTCGCGAATCTCTCCGGACGGTCCGCCGGGCAGAACAGGAGCGCGGGCCCCAGGTCGAAGGTCATGAGGTCTCCTCGGGCCGGCGGTGCACGAGCACCGAGCGGGTGGCGGTCGCGACGATCGTGCCGTCCTGGTTGCGGCCGGTGTGGGCGATCTCCACGATCCCCTGGGTCGGACGCGACGACGAGGGCCGCATGCCGGTCACGACGCTCTCGGTGTAAAGGGTGTCGCCCGCGAAGAGCGGATGCGGGAAGCGGATGTCGCCGAGTCCGAGCTGTGCGACGAGCGTGCCCTGCGTCAGCTGGGCGACCGACGCGCCGACCATCGTCGAGAGCGTCCACATCGAGTTCATGAGGCGGTCGTGGAAGGGCTCCTGCGCCTCGGCGAACGCCGCATCGAGGTGCAGGGCCTGCGTGTTCATCGTGAGGGTCGTGAACAGCACGTTGTCGGCCTCGGTGGCCGTGCGACCCGGGCGGTGCAGATAGCGGGTCTCGAGTTCGAACTCCTCGAAGTACATGCCCCTCTGGACGATCTCCTGCGCGCTCATGCCCCCACGCTACCCGGCGAGTCCGAGGCCCCGCGCGATCACGAGCAGCTGCACCTCGGTGGTTCCCTCGCCGATCTCGAGGATCTTCGAGTCGCGGTAGTGGCGCGCCACGGGGAACTCGTTCATGAACCCGTTGCCGCCGAAGATCTGCGTGGCATCGCGGGCATTGTCCATCGCCGCCTCGCCCGCGACGAGCTTCGCGATCGCCGCCTGCTCCGCGAACGGGCGGCCCTCGTCGCGCAACCGTGCCGCATGGTGCCAGGCGAGACGGGCCGTGTGCACACGCGCCCGCATGCGTGCCAGCGTGAACTGGGCGTTCTGCCGGGTGCTCAGCGCGCTGCCGAAGACCGTGCGGCTCTTCGCATAGGCGACGGCCTCCTCGAGGCAGCCCTCGGCCGCGCCGGTGGCGAGTGCGGCGATGGCGATGCGCCCCTCGTCGAGGATGCTGAGGAAATTGCGGAAGCCCTCTCCCCGCTCACCGAGCAGGTTCGCGGCGGGAACCCGCACCCCGTCGAGGGTGAGCGGATGCGTGTCGGAGGCGTTCCACCCCACCTTGTCGTACGGCGCTTCGACCGTGAAACCGGGAGTGCCGTTCGGCACGATGATCGTCGAGATCTCCTTGCGACCGTCCACACTCCCCGTCACCGCCGTGACGGTCACGAAACGCGTGATCGGAGTGCCGGAGTTCGTGATGAACTGCTTGGTGCCGTCGACGACCCAGTCCTCGCCGTCGAGTCGTGCGGTCGTGCGCGTGGCACCGGCGTCGCTCCCCGCCTCCGGTTCGGTGAGCCCGAAGCCGGCCAGGGCGCGGCCGGCGAGCAGGTCGGGGAGCAACTCGTTCTTCTGCGTCTCCGTGCCGAAGCGGAAGATCGGCATGGCGCCGAGGCTCACACCGGCCTCGAGCGTGATCGCGATCGACTGATCGATCCGGGCGAGTGCCTCGATCGCGATGCCCAGCGCGAGATAGTCACCGCCCTGTCCGCCGTACTCCTCCGGGAAGGGCAGGCCGAACAGTCCGAGATCTCCCATCTGCGCGACCACGTCCATCGGCAGGGTGTGCGTGCGGTCCGCCTCGTACGAGCGCGGAGCGACGACGGTCTCGGCGAACTCGCGCACCATGCCGGCGAGTTCACGCTCCTCGGGGCTCAGGTCGTCCATGTGTCTGTCTCCTCCGTCGTCGTATCCGTCATCACGCGCACGACGGGTTCGCCGCGCCGCACCTGATCGCCCACGGCCACGAGCACCCGCACGACACCGTCGTGCGGAGCGAGCACCGGGTGCTCCATCTTCATCGCCTCGATCGACACGAGCGCTGCTCCCGCCCTCACGCGGTCGCCATCCTGCACGTGCACCGCGACCACGCTCCCCGGCATGGGCGCACGCCCTTCCGGCTCGGTGGCGGATGCCGCGTCGGACCGGGCAGCGAGGCGACGATCGAGCGCTGCGCGACGGTCGAGCGGGCGCAGGCGCACGCCGCGCCCGTCCTCGGCGACCCAGATCGCTCCGTCCGCATCGGCTCGTGCGACCGCGTGGCGCCGCACGCCGTCGAGGGGTGACGCCTTCACGACGGCGTCATGGTCGGTGAGGAACACTCGCGCCGCTGCGGCCGACGGAACACCGCTGAGACGCCATCCAGAGGCGTCGTTCCACGGGAACAGCGCATCGGCGTCCGCCGGGTCGGAGAGCACGACCCGCGAAGCCGCGTCGAGCATGCCGGGTGACGGCGGCTCCGGTGCGATCGGGAGCAGGGTCTCGATGAGCCCGGTGTCGAGGTCGCCGGCTCGCACGCGCTCGTCCTGGCAGAGGGTGCGCAGGAACGCGATGTTCGTCTCGACACCCAGCACGACGGTGCGCGAGAGAGCGGTGTCGAGACGCCGCAGTGCGGTCTCGCGATCGTCTGCTACGGCGATGATCTTCGCGATCATCGGGTCGTAGAACCCCGATACCTCGGATCCGGTCTCGACGGCGGAGTCGACGCGCACACCCGGCGGGGGTGTGAAGAGCAGGACGGTCCCCGTCGAGGGTACGAAGCCCCGTTCGGGCGCCTCGGCGTAGACGCGCGCCTCGACCGCATGACCGTGCACGACGGGCCCGGCATCGAGGGCGAGCCCTGCAGCGACGCGTAACTGCAGCGCCACGAGATCGAGACCCGTCACCTCCTCGGTGACCGGATGCTCGACCTGCAGGCGCGTGTTCATCTCGATGAAGAACACCTCCGTCGGGTCGTCGGCGTCGATCAGGAACTCGACCGTGCCCGCCCCGATGTACGACACGCTCTCGGCAGCGCGCACCGCCGCCCGGAAGAAGTCCTCACGGGTGGCGGCGGAGATGCCGACCGACGGCGCCTCCTCGATGACCTTCTGGTGCCGCCGCTGGAGCGTGCATTCGCGCTCGCCGAGGGCGATGACCGTGCCGTGGACGTCACCGAACACCTGCACCTCGATGTGCCGGGGACGCCGGAGCAGGCGTTCGAGAACCAGGGAATCGTCGCCGAAGGCCGCTGCCGCGACGCGGCGTGCCGAAGCCAGCGCACCGGACAGATCGGATGCCGCCGCGACGACCTCCATCCCCTTCCCGCCGCCGCCGGCACTCGGCTTCACGAGCAGCGGGTAGCCGACGGCATCCGCCTCGTGCGCGATCCGCTCATCGTCGAGCCCCGCGGCGTCGAAGCCCGGGACCACGGTCACGCCGTGACGCACCACATGCTCGCGGGCACGCGCCTTGTCACCCATGATCTGCAGCGCCTCGATGCCGGGGCCGATGAAGACGATGCCGTTCGCGCGGCAGGCTTCGGCGAGGCCGACGCTCTCGGAGAGGAAACCGTAGCCGGGGTGAATGGCCTGGGCGCCCGTGTCGACGGCCGCCGCGATGATCGCGTCGATGTCGAGGTACGAAGCGCTCGCCGGGGCCGGGCCGATCCGCACCGCCACATCCGCCTCGCGCACGTGAGGGGCATCCGCGTCGGCGTCGCCGTAGACCGCGACGCTGCGGATGTCGAGCGCGGTGAGGGTGCGGATCACGCGCCGTGCGATCTCGCCGCGGTTCGCGACGAGGACCGTGTCGAAGTGGTGCTCGCTCATCCCGCTCACATCCGGAAGACGCCGAAGCGCGGTTCGGGCAGCGGCGCGCGCGAGACGACGTCGAGCGCGAGCCCGAGCATCTGCCGCGTCTGCTGCGGGTCGACGATCCCGTCGTCCCAGAGGCGGGCGGTCGCGTAGTACGGCTCGCCCTGCTCCTCGTACTGGGCACGGATCGGTTCTTCGAAGTCCGCGCGCTGCTGCGGCGTCCAGGACTCTCCGCGGCCGGTGAGCTGGTCCTCCTTCACGGTCGCCAGGACGGACGCCGCCTGGTTGCCGCCCATCACCGAGATCCGGCTCGCGGGCCAGGTCCACAGGAAGCGCGGCGAGTAGGCGCGCCCGCACATCGAGTAGTTGCCCGCGCCGAAGGATCCGCCGATGATCACGGTCAGCTTCGGCACCCGGCAGCTCGCGACCGCGGTGACCATCTTCGCGCCGTCCTTCGCGATCCCGCCGGCTTCGGCGTCGGAGCCGACCATGAAGCCGGTGATGTTCTGCAGGAAGAGGAGCGGGATGCCCCGCTGATCGCACAGCTCGATGAAGTGCGCTCCCTTGAGCGCGGACTCGCTGAAGAGCACGCCGTTGTTCGCGACGATGCCCACGGGATGCCCGTGTATCCGGGCGAAGGCGGTCACCAGTGTCGTGCCGTACTCCGATTTGAACTCGCGGACGCTGCCGCCGTCCACCAGGCGATCGATCACCGCGTGCACGTCGTACGCGGCGTTGACGTCGACGGGGACCACGTCGTACAGCGACCCCGCTTCGTCGGGTTCGCGCGTCGGGACGACCTCCCAGACCGGCTCGCGCGGTGCCGGGAGCGTGCGCACGATGTCCCGGAGGATCTCGAGCGCATGTTCGTCGTCCTCGGCGAGGTGATCGACGACGCCGCTGCGGCGCGCATGCATCTCTCCCCCGCCGAGCTCCTCCGCCGTGACGATCTCGCCGATCGCGGCCTTCACCAGCGGCGGACCACCGAGGAAGATCGTGCCCTGCCCGCGCACGATGACCGTCTCGTCGCTCATCGCCGGCACGTAGGCGCCACCCGCGGTGCACGATCCGAGCACCGCCGCGAGCTGCGGGATGCCCTCGGCCGACATCCGCGCCTGGTGGAAGAAGATGCGACCGAAGTGGTCGCGGTCGGGGAAGACCTCGTCCTGCTTGGGGAGGAACGCCCCGCCGGAATCCACCAGGTAGAGGCACGGCAGACGGTTCTCACGTGCGATCTCCTGAGCGCGCAGATGCTTCTTGACCGTTATCGGGAGGTAGGTGCCGCCCTTCACGGTCGCATCGTTGCAGACGACCATCACGTGCCGGCCGTGCACCAGTCCGATGCCGGCGATCACTCCGGCTCCCGGCGCTTCGCCGTCGTACAGCCCGTCCGCCGCGAGTGGCGCCACCTCGAGGAACGGACTCCCCTCGTCGAGAAGTCGGTCGACGCGCTCGCGCGGCAGGAGCTTCCCCCGGGTGACATGGCGCTGGCGCGAGGCCTCCGGGCCACCGAGCGCTGCGGCGGCGAGTCGCGCGTGCAACTGCTCGGCGAGGGCCTGCTGGGTTGCGGGCATCGCGGTGTCCTCCTCGACACGCTTCGGCGCAGCCACGGTGCTGGCGCTGCACACGATCTTTCGGTTAGTGTGCACTAACCCGATGATTCAGGTTAGCGAGGATTAACTGAGATGACAACCCCGGTCACCGCTCGTGATCGCGCCAAGGCGGAGCGCTCGGATGCCATCCGGCACGAGGCCGCGCTGCTCTTCGCCGCCCGCGGGTACAACGGCGTCAGCCTCGAGGACATCGGGGCCGCTGTGGGCGTCTCCGGCCCCGCCGTCTACCGCCACTTCGCGGGGAAGCAGGCGCTGCTCGGTTCCGTGCTCGTGAAGGTCAGCCACGATCTGCTGACGGGTGGCACACGGGTGGCGACCGCCGACGCGGATGCCGAGGAGAGGATGGAGGCGCTGATCCGCTTCCACGTCGACTTCGCTCTGCGGAACGCCGCGGTGATCCAGGTGCAGGACCGGGATGTCGTGCACCTGGCCGACGACGACCGCGCCGATGTCCGGCACGTGCAGCGCGACTACATCGAACTGTGGATCGACACGCTCGCTCCCCTGCTTCCAGCCGACCGCGACGAGCTGCGCCTGCGCGTGCAGGCCTGCTTCGGCCTCATCAACTCCACGCCGCACAGCACCCGTGCTGCGGCGCGCCGCCACGCGGCCACCGGCGACGTGCTGGCGCGCATGGCCTCCGCGGCGCTGCGCAGCTAACCGAAGAGCATCGCCCGACCCGGCTCCTGCAGCACGTCGGCGACATCGCGCAGGAATCGCGCACCCTCGGCCCCGTCCACCAGACGGTGATCGAACGAGAGGCTCAACGTCATCATGTCGCGCAGCGCGATCTCGCCGCGGTGCTCCCAGGGCTGGCGTCGGATCGCACCCACCGCGAGGATTCCCGACTGCCCCGGGGGCAGGATCGGCGTGCCGGCATCGATGCCGAAGACCCCGATGTTCGAGATCGAGAACGTGCCGCCCTGGAGTTCCGCCGGTGTGGTCTTCCCCGCGCGAGCCGTGGCCGCGAGATCGCGGATCGCATCCGACATGCCGCCGAGGCCGAGACCCTCGGCATCGCGGATGTTCGGCACGATGAGTCCGCGGTCCGTCGCCGCAGCGATACCGAGGTCCACGTAGCGGTACTGGACGATCTCCCCGGCAGCCTCGTCCCAGTGGGCGTTCAATCCCGGCGTTCGACCGAGCGCCAGACACACGGCCTTGGCGACGACCGCGAGCGGGCCGATGCGGTGCTCGCTCCAGACACGATCGGCGCGGAGCGAGTCGAGCAGTTCGACCGTGGCCGTGACGTCGACCGTGTGGAAGACCGTGACGTGCGGCGCGGTGAAGGCGCTCTCGACCATCGCGGCCGCCGTGTGCTTGCGCACGCCCCGGATCGGGATGCGCACCTCGCGCGCCCCCTCCTCCGATGCGCCGAACGCGGGAGAGGTCTCGCGCCGTGGCGCCGCGGCCGTCCGGCCTCCGGCCTCCGCCCCGGACGAGGCGAAGGAATCGATGTCTGCGCGGGTGATCACGCGATCGCCGACGACGGCCGCGACCACGGCGAGATCCACGCCCGCGCGCTTCGCATACGCGCGCACGGGCGGGGTCGAGCGCGGGCGCTCCACGACCGGTGGCTCGGCGGTGACCGAGGGGGACGCGTCGTGCGGTGCGGCCTCGATCACGGCCGCATCGATCACCGGCACGCTCGTTGCTGCGCGCCGCGCGCGCCGTGCAGGCCGCCCCGACGTCGACGGGGCCGCCCCGTATCCGACGAGATTGGGCTGAGCCCGCTCCGCTCCGGCCGTCGGAGCGGAGGCATCCGCTTCCTCGCCCACGACCTCGAAGGCGATCAGGGGCGAGCCGACCGCGACGGTCTCTCCGGCGTCGGCGTGCAGCTCGGCCACCGTTCCCTCATAGGGCGAGGGGAGCTCGACGACCGCTTTCGCCGTCTCGACCTCCGCCAGCGTCTGGTTGAGCGCGACCTGCTCACCGGGAGCGACCAGCCATTGCACGACCTCGGCCTCGGTGAGGCCCTCGCCGAGGTCGGGGAGTCGGAACTCGGCGATCATGCGTCCACCCCCGTTCGCGCGCCGCGATCGAGCACGCGATCCACCGCATCCAGCAGCCGGTCGAGATCGGGAAGGTGGTACTTCTCGAGCTTCGCCGGCGGGTACGGCACGTCGTGCCCCGTCACCCTCAGGGGCGCCGACTCGAGGTACTCGAAGCAGAACTCCGTGATGCTCGCGATCACCTCGGCGGCGACACCGGCCTCCCGTGAGGCCTCGTGCGCGACGACGACGCGACCCGTCTTGCGCACGGAGGCGGCCAGTGTGTCGTAGTCGACCGGCGAGAGGGAACGCAGATCGACGACCTCGATCGACACGCCCTCGTCCTCCGCGGCCGACGCGGCCTCGAGCGCGGTGGACACCATCGCGCCGTAGGTGACGAGGGTCACATCCGTCCCCCCGCGGACCACCTGAGCGAGCCCCATCGGTACGGCATCCGCGAGCGGCGCATCCAGGTCGACCTCGCCCCTGTGATGGTAGAGGCGCTTCGGTTCGAAGAAGATCACCGGATCGTCGGAGGCGATCGCCTGTCGCAGGCTGCGATAGGCGTCCTCGGGATTCGAGACGGCCACGACGCGCAGCCCCGCGGTATGGACGAAGTACGCCTCGGGCGATTCCGAGTGGTGCTCGGCGGCGCCGATGCCCCCGGCCCACGGGATGCGGATCGTGATCGGCATCTTCACCCGCCCCTGCGTGCGGTAGTGCAGCTTCGCCACCTGCGCCACGATCTGATCGAAGGCCGGATACACGAATCCGTCGAACTGGATCTCGACCACCGGGCGATAGCCGCGGAAGGCGAGTCCGACCGCCGTCCCGACGATCCCGGACTCCGCAAGCGGCGTATCGATCACACGACCGGCGCCGAACTCGTCGAGGAGGCCGTCGGTGATCCGGAAGACGCCGCCGAGCTTGCCGATGTCCTCGCCGAGGAGCACGACCCGGTCGTCGTCGCGCATGGCCCTCCGCAATCCCGCGCCGAGCGCCTTGCCCAGAGTCAGCTCCGTCATGCCGTCGCCTCCTCGAAGCCGGCGAGGTACTCGGCGTACTCCTCGCGTTGGCGGTCGAGACCCGCGTGCGGTTCGGCGTAGACACCGTCGAAGACCGCCAGCGGCGGACGGGTCACCATGCCGAGGCACTGCGCCCGCATCTCCTTGGCGACCGCGTCGGCGGTCTCCTGCGTCTGCGCGACGTACTCCTCCGACAGCTCGCCCGCGGCGCGCAGGTGCGCTTCGAGACGGCTGATCGGGTCGCGGCGGCGCCACGCGTCGAGCTCGCCCTCCGGCCGGTAGCGCGTGGGGTCGTCGGCAGTCGTGTGCGGCCCCATCCGGTAGGTGACCGCCTCGATGTAGGCGGGTCCCCTGCCCGAACGAGCGTGATCGAGCGCCCACCGCATCGCGGCGAGGCAGGCGAGGACGTCGTTACCGTCGACCCTCAGGCTCGGGATGCCGAAGCCCGGGGCGCGACCGGCGATCGGGTACTGCGACTGCACCGCCACCGGCTCGGAGATCGCCCAGTGGTTGTTCTGGCAGACGAAGACGACGGGGGCGCGGTACGAGGCCGCGAAGATCATCGCCTCGTTCACGTCGCCCTGACTTGTGGCACCGTCGCCGAAGTAGGTCACGGCGACCTCATCGGCCCCCTCGTGCCGGATGCCGAGCGCATAGCCGACGGCGTGCAGCGTCTGCGCACCGATGATGATCTGCAGCGGTGCGACCCGCAGTGCGGCCGGATCGTACGCCGATCCCTCTTCACCGCGCCACATGCGCACGTAGTCGCCGGGCTGAGCGCCCCGGGCATAGATGACGCCGGTCTCGCGGTAGCTCGGGAAGACGTAATCGCGATCCTCCAACGCCCGGGCGGTGCCGATCTGCGTCGCCTCCTGCCCCTGGCACGGCGCCCAGAGGCCTAGCTGACCCTGCCGCTGGAGCGCGACGCCCTCGGCATCGATCCGCCGCAGCACCACCATGTCGCGCAGCAGTCCGCGCAGCACGTCATGGTCGACGTCGGCGACGAAGGGGTCGAGTTGCGGATGCCGCACGCGGGTGCCGTCCGGAGCGAGGAGGCGCTCGGCGAGCTCCAGATCCTGCTCGGTGTCAGCGATGGGAGTGATCTGCGGTGACATCATCGTCCTCCTCGTTCTCAGCAGCCCTCGTGAGGCTCTCGCGCTGGAGCCGGCGACGATGCCGGCATGCCCCGAGCGTACGTCCGCTGAACACGTCGCTCAAGCATCCGAGAGGGGCTTGAGCATGTTGCCAAGCATCCGAGGAATCCGTCCTGCTATCGTTTGGCACTATGCCAGGACTGGACCGCACCGACCTCGAGATCCTCGCCGCTCTCGCCGACGACCCGCGCGTCACGATCGTCGCGCTCGCAGAGACCCTGCGGCTGTCGCGCAACACGATCCAGGCGCGCATGACCCGGCTCGAGCAGACCGGGATCTTCCTCTCCTACGAACGCGCCTTCTCCCCCGACGTGCTGGGTTTCCCGCTGCAGGCGTTCGTCAGCATCGGAGTGCGGCAGACCGAGCTCCCGCGCATCATCAACGAGCTCGCCCGCATCCCGGAGGTCGTGCAGGCGCACGGGCTCAGCGGCTCGATCGACCTGCTCGCACGGGTCGCCTGCCGCGACGCGCGTCACCTCTTCGACACCGACGCGCGGATCCTGTCGATCGAGGGCGTGGAGCGCACCGAGACGTCTCTCGCGATGGGCGAGGTCATCCCGTTCCGCGTCGCCGGACTCATCGGCCTCGCGCGACGGGAATCCGGAGGAAGCGTCTGATCGCACCGGCGGCCTCGGCCGGCGTCTCGTAGTGGATCAGGTGACCGACCTCGGCGATCTCGACGAGCGACGCGTCGTCGAAGAGCGTCGCGAGCGTGCGCTCGGCCTCGATCGGCGTGATGTCGTCGCGCTGCGCGGCCACCAGCAGCGTCGGGACGTGGATGTCGGGAGCGAACCCGCGCACGTCGTGCGAGACGCTCGCCACGAAGGCGTCGCGGAGCACGTCGCGATCCGAGAAGCGCGAGAAGTACGTGTCGTGCTGATCGTGGATGAATCGGCGCAGAGCGGGGTCGGAGGTCTTGGCCATCGTGATGCTCATCACCCGCACGATGAGGCGGTTGCGCAGAAGCGCGGTTCCGAGGCGTTCGGGCAGACGCGCTCCCAGGGCGTAGTACAGCACGGCGAGCCGTGTCATCACACCCTTGGGGCCTTCCAGCGCCGGCGCCCCGATGGGATTGAGGAGGATCAGGCGGGGCGTCACGAGCCCGCGCGCCACGGCCGCGGACGTGACGATCGACCCGAACGAATGGCCGAGGATGACGGCGCCGGGGGCGACCTCGGCCACGAAATCGCCGAGCCACGCCGCGTACTCGTCGAGGTCGTGCGTGCGTCCGGGAAGCGGAGCCGTCTCACCGAAGCCGGGCAGATCGGGCGCGATCACGCGTGCCTCCGGGAGGAAGGCGAGAACGGGCTCCAGCCCGTGATGCTCTCCGCGGAAGCCGTGCACGGCCACGATCGTGGTCTCGGCATCCTCGGGGCCGTACACCCAGTACGCCGTCGTGCCACCGCGCACTTCTGCCTCCCGTCGCTCGACGGGGAGTCGAGCCAGGCGGTCAGTGTACGGAGAGGGCACGGTCATGTCACGAGTCTACGGATTCCCGAGCGCCTCCCTCCGAATGTCCGAGCCCGGATCTAGCGTGGGCCCATGGCCGACGATCTCCCGCTCCCGCCCTGGCTGCGCCGTGTCGGCGTGTTCGACCTGGAGACGACGGGGATCGACGTCACATCCGATCGCATCGTCACCGCGCATGTCGGCGTGCTCGACGCCGAGGGCCACCAGATCGTGGCCCGTACCTGGCTCGCCGACCCCGGTGTCGATATCCCGGAGGGAGCGACCGCGGTGCATGGCGTCACGACCGCTCGGGCACGGGCGGAGGGGCGCCCCGCACGCGAAGTCGTCGCCCAGGTGCTGATCGCCCTGCGTTCGCTCCTCGATCAGGGCATCCCCGTCGTCGCGTACAACGCCTCCTACGACTTCTCACTCCTCGCGCACGAGGCCGTCCGACACGGACTGGCCCCGCTGTCCGATCCCGCGCCCATCATCGATCCCTTCGTGATCGACAAGGCCGTCGATCGCTACCGCAGGGGCAAGCGCACTCTCAGCCTCGTCGCCGCCCATTACGCGGTGGCCCTCGACGGCGCACACGAGGCCGCGGCCGACGCCATCGCCGCGGGCCGGGTCGCCCAGGCGATCGCGCGACAGTTCTCGCTGCCCGACACTCTCGACGATCTGCACACGCGGCAGATCGGGTGGGCACGGGCTCAGGCGGAGAGCCTGACCGAGTACTTCATCAGCATCGGCCGCCTCGATCCGGAAGACGCGGTCGACGGTACGTGGCCGGTGCGTCCGCACGCCGTCGACGCGGCCAACCCGCTCCTCTGACGATCGCGCGATCACGGCCGATCGCGGAGCCGACGCGCCTCGGCGATCTCGGCGCTCCGTCGCGCCTGCTTGCGGACCACCCGTGATCGATCCCGCAGCGGGAGGCGCGGACTCGCCTCTGCCGGGATCCCCGCGCTCAGCTCCCGCGCACGCTCCAGGGACGCATCGAACTCCACTCCGAGAACGAGAGCGAGGTTCGCGATCCACAGCCAGAGCAGAAGCACGATGATGCCGGCGAGCTGCCCGTAGACGCGCTCGTAGTCGACGATGCTCGAGACGTACAGACCGAACGCGAGAGAGGCGATGGCGAGAACGACGATCGCCAGCGCCGCACCCCAACTGAGCCAACGGAATCGCGGATGACGGATGTTCGGCGCACGGTCGTACAGGAAGGCGACGGTGGCGACCACGATCACGACCAGTATCGGCCAGCGCGCGATCCGCCAGACCAGGAGTGCGGCCTCTCCGCCGCCGAGCTGCTCGCCGATGGCCGCGGCGACGGACGAACTCGCGGCGCCGACGGCCACCGCAGCCGCCGTGGCGAGGAGCACGACGAGCGCCACCGCCACCTGCATGGACTTGAGAGCCCATGGCGAGCGTCCCTCGTCGACGTCGTAGACGCGATTCATCCCGCGGCCGAGGACGGCGATGTATCGGGCGACGGCCCAGATCGTGAGTCCCATACCGATGATCAGCGCGGGGCCCGCGAGAGCGGAGTCCGCGAGGCCGTCGACGGCGACTGCGATCGTCATCGCCGTCTCCTCGGGCGCGACGGCGCGCACGACCTCGAGAACGAACGTCACCGCCGTGGAATCGCTTCCGAGGAGGCTGACGACCGAGACGCCGACGAGCATGGCCGGCACGAGGGCCAGCACGGAGTGGAAGGTCAGCGCCGCCGCGATGTCGGCAGCGCCGTCGTCGGCGAACTTGCGCGCGGTTCCGCGCGCCACGAAACGCCAGGACCTGGCGCCGAGATCGTGCGGTGCCGGCGGGCCGTCCGACTGTTGAGTCGCCATCATCCTCCTGAGAGTCGGTGCCGAACTTTGCACACGACGGCGCCCGGGAACAAGGGGGTTGACGCTGTGTGACGCCCGCCGCTATCCGTGAATATGAGCAGCATCACCGTCCGGTACCATCCGAACGCACTGGAATATATCGGTGGCGCCACGAGGGGGACGCGGTGAGGTTCAGATCATACGAGGTCGAGCGGGTCGAGGAGACCTGGCGGCAATACGTTCCCTCTGCCTCCTTGCAGCGCGTGGATCCGAATCGCTTCATGTTCGACTGGACGTCGGCCGAACTCGGAAGTCTGACGCTCGTGCGGTACGACCTCGCGGCGGAGGTGCAGTCCGTCGCGCAACCGGAGAACGAGCTCCTGGTCTGCCGGGTCGCCGCGCCCAACGCCGAGGTCGGCTCCGGGAGGGAGTCCATCGACGCCGGCCAGCCGTGGTTGACCGACGGCGCGCAGGTGCATGCGCGCTGGGAGCACACCGCGCGCGTGCGCGCCCTGGTGATCGACCGGGCGGCGGCGCAGGCACGCGTACGCCAGATCACCGGAGACGACAGACTCACACTCCGATCGTCCGGCCTCGCCCCGCGCGACGAGGAATCCGGACGCCACTGGGAGCGCACGGTCGCGTATCTCGAGGATGCGGTCGCCGAGACCGCCGCCGACGGCATCCTGCGCGCCGAGCTCGAGCGCCATGCGCTGGCGGTCACGTTGTCGGTCTTCCCCACCAGCATCCACGATTCGATGTCGCGCGCGGCTCAGCGCGGGGCCGCTCCGATCGCCGTGCGACGAGCACTCGTGTTCATCGACGAGAACGCGCACCGCCCGATCACGATCGACGACGTCGCCGCTGCCGCGTTCATCTCGACACGCGGCCTGCAGTACGCCTTCCGCCGGGCGCTGGACTCGACTCCGGCCGAGTACCTGCGCCGCGCGCGTCTGGCGGGCGCGCATCGCGACCTCTCCGACGGGGGCCATGGTTCGATCGCGGTGGTCGCACGACGCTGGGGTTTCAGCCACCCGTCGCGCTTCGCCGCGTCATACCGTTCGGAGTACGGGGTGGCGCCGTCGGCCACCGCGGCGCAGGCGCGCAGATGACATCGGGCGCACGGACGTTTCGCGTCAGCGGCGCGTCGTTCCGTGCGGGAGACCGAGCGTCGCGGGGCACCGTAGAGTCCGATTGTGGGCAGTCTCTACTACGGCGATAGCGCCGAACCGATCGGCATCGAGGATCGCGCACTCGCGCACCTGAAGGTCGTGATCTCGACCAAGCTCCGGCGCAACGAGAGCTTCACGCTGTCGTGGAAGCACCCGGAGACGGATGCCGTTGGCCGATCGACGATCTGGTTGCACCCCTCCATTCCCCTCCGCTTCGTCTTCGATGAGGCGGAGCCGCCGGAACTGAGCCGCCAGTGGATCGAGGCGCTCGCCCATTCTGCGAACTCGACCGGCGGGATCGCTCTGATCGATGAGCAGATCAGTTCCGATGCGCCTCTGGAGGCCTCGCGCGGCTGACCCGCCCCTCCATTCAGTGCACTCCAAGGTTTGAAGTGCAAACTTGCACTCTATGGAGAACAATGCACCTTCGCTCCGCGATGTTCGCAAGCGCGAGACCATCCGCGCACTCACCGACACGGCTCGACGCCTGACGATCGAGCGCGGCTTCGCCGGGTTCACCGTCGAAGAGGTCTGCGCCGAGGCGGGGGTCTCCCGCCGCACGTTCTTCAACTACTTCGAGAGCAAGGACAACGCGGTCTTCGGATACACCGAAATCGATCCGCGCCTCGTCGAGCTCGACGACGAGTTCGTGGCGAAGAGCGGTGACCTGCTCGACGACTTCGTCGACGTCGTGGTCCGTCGCTGGGAGATGCTCGACCCGCTGTCCGACGCCCCCGCCCTCCTCCAGGTGATCGAGCACGAACCGCGACTGCTGAAGGGCGCGTTCGAGCGATTGGCCGAGAACGAGCGCCGCGACGTCGCCCTCATCGTGCGCCGCGAAGGCGCCGATCAGACGATGCGCGCCGAGGTCGTCGTCCACACCGTCGGCGCCTGCATCCGCCTGGCCGTCGCTCAGATCCTGGATCACCAGTCCCCCATCCCGTTCGGCCGACTCGTCGCCGAACGCCTCGACATCGCCCGCGACCTCTTCACCTCCGCACAGAAAGACCACTGAATGTCCACCACCGCCACGGCAGATGCGCCCTTCCTGCTCACCAAGCGCCGCATCTGGATCATCTTCAGCGCCCTGATCGCCGGGATGCTGCTCTCCAGCCTCGATCAGACCATCGTCTCGACCGCGATGCCGACGATCGTCGGCGAACTCGGCGGCGTCGACCATCAGGTGTGGATCACCACGGCCTATCTCCTCGCGACCACCATCGTCATGCCGATCTACGGCAAGTTCGGCGACGTGCTCGGCAGACGGAGCCTGTTCCTCGTGGCGATCGCGCTCTTCACCCTCGCCTCGGTCGGCTGCGCGTTCGCGACGGACTTCTGGATGTTCGTCGTCTTCCGCGCGCTGCAGGGCCTCGGCGGCGGCGGATTGATGATCCTCTCGCAGGCGATCATCGCCGACATCGTTCCGGCAAACGAGCGCGGCAAGTACATGGGCCCCCTGGGTGCGGTCTTCGGCCTCTCCGCTGTGGCCGGGCCGCTGCTCGGCGGCTTCTTCGTCGATCACATGACCTGGCAGTGGGCGTTCTACATCAACATCCCCGTCGGCATCGCCGCGTTCATCATCGCCCTCGTCGCCCTCAAGCTCCCCAGCAAGAAGGCCGAGAAGCCGATCGACGTGTTCGGGGTCATCTTCCTCTCGATCGCCACGACCTGCCTCATCTTCTTCACCGACTTCGGTGGCGACAAGGACTTCGGCTGGTCCTCGATGGCCACGTGGGCCTGGGGCGCGGGACTGATCGTCGCGGCGACCGCGTTCGTGATCACCGAGTCCCGCGTGCAGGACCCGATCATCCCGCTGAGCCTGTTCCGCAATCCGATCTTCGTGAACGCCACCGCGATCGGGCTGGTTCTCGGCATCGGGATGTTCGCCGCGATCGGCTTCGTGCCGACCTTCCTGCAGATGTCCTCCGGCACCTCCGCCGCGGCATCCGGACTGCTGATGATCCCGATGATGGTGGGACTGATCGGAACCTCGATCTTCTCGGGCATCGCGATCTCGAAGACCGGTCGCTACAAGGCCTATCCGATCGTGGGAACGGTCCTCACCGGCATCGCGATGGTCGCCATGACCACACTGTCGGCCGAGACGCCCATCTGGCTCATCTGCGTGTTCCTGTTCGTCTTCGGCGCCGGACTCGGCCTCATCATGCAGGTCGTCGTGCTGGTCGTGCAGAACGCCGTTCCGGCTGGTGAGATCGGTACCGCGACGAGCACGAACAACTACTTCCGCGAGGTGGGGGCTTCTCTCGGGACGGCGGTGTTCGGCACGATCTTCACCACCCGTCTCACCGAGAACCTGCTCGGCGTGTTCACGGATGCCGGAGCGTCGTCCTCCGACGCCGCGCAATCCGCCGCGACGATCGACCCGGCCACCCTCAACTCACTGCCCGACGAGGTGCGCGACGGAATCGTCACCGCGTACGCCGACGCCCTCGCTCCGGTGTTCTGGTACCTCGTGCCGTTCATCGTGCTCGCGCTCGTGCTCTCGCTGTTCCTCAAGCAGATCCCCCTGTCGGATCAGGCAGGACTCGTCGCGCGGGGAGAGGCCATCACGGGCGAGGAAGCCGAGAAGCTCGAGGCCGAGCTGCGTGCGCGGCCGACGCCGGGCGCCCACGGCGATGCCCCGGACGCCCCGTCCGGATCGGATGCCGAGACGAGGCGTTCCTCCCGGTGATCAGACGGAAGGCCCCGGCGCATGCGCGCCCGGGGCCTTCCGTCTGCGGTGACATCGGACTCAGCGCACCTGCAGCGGTGTGCCGAGGGGCAGGAGCTGGGAACGGAACGGTTCAGCGCCACCGGAATACTGATATCAGACTCAATTCCTTCGCATACAGTCATCTGTTCATACGGAGTCCAGGTTCGCGCGCGCCCGATCGAGGGCATCGGAGGCGACCTGGACGGCCTCCGTCGCCGTGGCCACGCGCGATCTCGCCGCGTCGGCGTCCTGCCGCGCACCGTCCAACTCGACGCGGGTGCGCGCCAGCTCCCGCTCGAGAGCGACGACGTGGGCGCTCGCCTCGTCGATGCGACGGTCGGCGTCGCGGCCCGCGCTCTCCGCCGCGGCCCGCGCGCGTTCGGCGGACGCGACGGCATCCTCGGCATCGCGCACGGCACGCTCGGCCTGACGTTTGCGACGCCGCTCCGCCAGCTCGTCCACCCGGTGCTGGGGAGCGGCCTCTTCTCCGCGAACCGGTCCCCCGGCCACGACGTCGCCGAGCGCCACGCTCTCGGAGGGGTCGATCTCCCGGATGAGGCGTCCGGATGCGACGGCGATCGATGCCGCCTCGTCGAAGAACGCCGCGCCGATCGTCTGCTGCACGGCATCAAACGTGCCCGGAGTGACCTTCTCGCCGCGGGCGATCGCGAGGTCGCGGGCCTGTTCAGCGAGCCTGCGTGTCAGCGCCCGGCGCTCGCGACCGAGCCGAGCCAGTGCCGGCGCATCGAGATCGTCCTGAGCTTCACGGAGCTCGCGAGCGAGTCGCAGCGCCTCACCCAGCTCCGCAGCGCGTTCCTGCGCGAAGACGTTCACCACCCAGGCGGCGATCGACGGCTTGCGCAGCGTCGCGATCTCCGCCGCGAGCCCGCGGTCGGAGGCCTGTTTCGCGCTCGCACGACGGGCGCTCACGAACTCGCCGAGTGGACGCACGTACAGCTCGGTCGCGATCGTCGTCAGCTCGTCGCCGGCCGTCATGCTCCGAACGCTACCTCATTCGTCAGTGCGGGCGTACCGGCGCGCGCGCCCCTGAACCCCGATGAAGTGGAACGGCGCCGGCGATGTCGGCGCGATCTCACGGTCGACCTCGCTCGACGCCGAGTGCGCGGCGTGCAGCGCCCGATACGCATCGACGTCGAGCGGCTCCCGGGAATCGAGGATGCGCTTCGTCGCCTCGGTACGGAGTGCCGTGCGGTAGCCGGGACGAATTCGCAGCGAGAAGAACTCGCCGATGCTGCCCGAGCCGTAGCTGTACATCCCGACGCGCCGATCGGTCAGGTCGTCTTCACCGTCGAGAAGGGCGGCGAGAGCGAAGTAGAGGGATGCCGTGTACGAGTTGCCCAACCGACGGTTGTACCGAGTGGTCGACTCCATCTGAGCGGGCGTCAGCGCGGCGCCGGTGTGCACCGCCAGGCGCTGGTGCGCCTTCACCGCCATCCGCGTGAACGGCTGGTGGTGGCAGAAGTAGTCGATCGACTCGATCGCCGCGCCCCCGCGCGCCCGATAGTCGTCCCATGCCCCGACGAAGGCGTCGAGATAGGCGTCGATCGAGAGCTTGCCGTTCACGACGGCCGTGTCACTGTCGTTCGGTCGCCAGAAGTCGTCGACATCGGCGGTGTGGATGCCGGTGGCCGGCTCGACCTCGGCGATCGCGGGATCCTGCGTGACGAGCATCGCAACTGCACCGGCGCCCTGCGTGGGCTCCGCGGCGGTGTCGACCGCGTATCGGGCGACGTCCGCCGCGATCACGAGCACCGACTCCTTCGGTTGGCGCGCGACGATCCCGAGGGCGAACTGCAGAGCGGCCGTGGCGGAGTAGCAGGCCTGCTTGAGCTCGACGACGCGGGTCGCGGGATCCAGCCCGAGGAGTTCGTGCACGAACACCGCCGCCGACTTCGACTGATCGACGCCCGACTCGGTCGCGAAGAGCACGGTGCGGATGCCGGTGGCTCCGTGGCGCTCGACGATGGGCAGCGCGGCCGCGGCCGCCATCGTGACGATGTCCTCATCGGGGGCGGGGACGCTCATCTGATCCTGACCGAGGCCGATCCGATACTTGTCGGGATCGATGCCGGCGCGCTCCGCGAGGAGGGCGAGATCGAGAACGCGGCTCGCGGTGGCGATGGACAGGTCGTGGATGCCGACGACGGTCACTTCGCACCTCCCTGACGACGCTCGAGCAACAGATGCGAGGCCATGAGTTCTCCCTGGTTGGTCTGGGCCGCGAGCAACGACAGCTCGCCGCACAGCACCGTCGCGGCGATGAGCGAGGCGAGGCGGCGGGCGTTGCCTCCCGGCGCGCGCTCCTCGCGGCAGCCGAGACGCTCGAGCGCGTCCTCCACGGCCGGGAGGTCCTTGCCGTTGCCGACGGTGCCGACGATGAGGTTCGGCAGCGTGCAGGAGAAGAGCAGGTCGCCGTCTCCGCGCTCCTCCGCATAGGTGATGCCCTGCGAGCCCTCGACGATGTTCGCCGCGTCCTGCCCCGTGGCGAGGTAGAACGCGAGGAGCATGTTCGCGTAGTGCGCGTTCGCGGAACGCAGCGCCCCGGCGATCGTGGAACCCACGAGGTTCTTGCGCACGTTCAGTTCGACGATGCGACGGGCCGTCGAACGCAGCTGCTGCTCGACGATGTCGGCGGGGATGAGGATCTCGGCGATCACGCTGCGCCCCCGACCGAGGATGCCGTTCACCGCGGTGGCCTTCTTGTCGGAGCAGTAGTTGCCCGAGATCGAGCCGTACTCCAACTCGGGGTGCCAGGCGAGAACCCGTTCCATGAGCCCCTCGGCTGCCAGAGTCACCATGTTGTGGCCGGACGCGTCTCCGGTCGTCAGCGCGAACCGCACGAACAGCAGGTGTCCGACGATCTCGGTGTCGAGGTCGATGAGCCGCGCATGACGGCTGCGCTCCGAGACGACCGCTCCGAGCTCGTCTCGGCGCGCCTCGATGCTGCGGGCTGCAGCGACCGCATCGGCCGCCGATGGCGCGACGAACAGCGAGGATCGCGTCATCCGCTCGTCCACCACGGTGGCGCGGATGCCGCCGGCGACGAGCCGCGATACCCGGGCACCCCGCCCCACCGACGGCCACAGCGGCGACTCGTAGGTCGCGAGCGGCACGGACTGCTCGCCCTCGACCTCGCCGCTGAGCAGCAGCGGACCGACCCAGCGCGTGGGGATGGGGGTGAACAGGGCGTCGGACATGGGGAGCCTTTCGGTCATCGTGCGTCGGAGCGCCGCGAGAGGGCCGCGAGGTCGATGCCCCGCGCGCGGCAGAAGTCTGCGGTGTCGCCGGTGACGACGAGATCGGTGCACACCAGGTCGGAGGTCGCTGCGGCGCCGAGGAGCGCCGAGAGCGCTGTGAGATGCGTGGTCCATTCCACGAGGCGCGAGGCGAGCGCCTCGGGACCGCCGTCGAGCACCGTCTTGAGGAACGGGCCGGAGACGCCCACCGCCCGTGCGCCGAGCGCCAGGGCGCGCACGGCATCGAGCGGAGTGCGCACGCCGCCGGAGGCGAGGAGGACCGGGGCGGATGCCGGGGCGTCGATCAGGCACTCGACGGCCGACTGCCCCCATCCCGCCAGGTAGGCGTAGCCCTCTCCCCCGCGGCGGGCGTTCTCGACACGGACGAAGTCCGTTCCTCCGCGACCGGACACGTCTGCGGCGGCGACGCCGAGATCGGCGAGGAGGGCGAGCGTGCGGGCGCTCAGCCCGAAACCGACCTCCTTCACGACCACCGGCACGTCGACGGCCGCCACCAGCGACTCGAGCGACCGCTGCCACGACGAGAACGCGCGGCGTCCCTCGGGCATGACCGTCTCCTGCACGCTGTTGACGTGCACCTGCAACGCGTTCGCCTCGATCAGATCGATGGCTCGGCGCGCGTCGTCCGGCGTGCGTTCGACACCCAGATTGGCGAAGAGGAACCCGTCGGGATGCTCTTCGCGGAGCACACGGAACGTGGAAGCGAGAGAGGGATTCTCCAGCGCGACGCTCATCGATCCCGAAGCCAGCGGCACTCCCGCCTCCCGCGCGGCGATCGCGAGGTCGCGGTTGATGCGTCCGGTGCTCTCGCTTCCGCCGGTCATCGCGTTGACGTAGAGAGGCACGCTCCAGCGTGCTCCCAGCAGGTCACCCGCGAGGCTGACGCGCTCGGCGTCGATCCCCGCGAGGGCGTGATGCACGAACGCGACGTCGTCGAAGCCGTTCGATGCGATGCGCGCTTCGCCCTGCTGGGCTGCGGCGAGCCGCACGTGATCGTCCTTGCGCTCAGAGGACATCGAGCACCCCCTCGGGCGGGTGCACGCCGATCGTGAGGTGACGCACGTCGTGGTGCTCCCACTCGCGGAAGATGTCGGCGAGATCGGTGTGCACGGGAGCGAGCACGATGCCGCAGTCGCCGCCGCCCGCGCCGGAGGGCTTCGCGGCCGCCCCCGCCGCCTCGGCGATATCGCACAGCACTGCGAGCTGCGCGGTCTCGATCGGCAGACCGGCCTGGGCGCCGAGGCGCTGCAACAGTCGTCGGGCTTCCCGGATGCCGTCGAGGGTCGCCGCGTCGTCGCCGCGCGAGAGCGACTCCCACAGGGCCGACACGCACGCGCGCGAGTCGAGCAGGAATGCGGGGTGATCGACCGCTCCCGCCAGCGTTCGGCGGCCGAGTTCGTCGACGAGTCGCGCCGTCGACGCGGGTTCACCGGTCCAGCCCACGACGAACCGCAGCTGCTCCGGCGGATGCAGACGCACGATCTGGAGGCCCGCCCAGAGGTTCTCGTCCGCGAGCAGCGGTGCGATCGGTCCGTTCTCGGATCTCTCTCCGAGGAGATCCCGGTCGGGCGCGCGATAGCCGATCCATCCGCCGAAGGCGCTCGCTGCCAGGTCGCCCCCCGATGCGCTGGGGTTGACCCGGATCGTCGCGAGCATCGACAGCTTGAACGCCGTCAGGCGATCCAGGCCCAGCCCGTAGAACTCGTCGAGTGCGCGCACGGTCGCCACCGTGACCGCCGCCGAGGAGCCCAGGCCGAACTTGCGTCCGCTGACGTCGTCGAGACCGCTCTCGATCCGCAGATCGAAGAAGCGCGGGGCGACCCGCAGGTCGGCGCGGAGCCTCTCGACGATCGTGATCGCCGCCAGCACGTAGTCGTAGGGGTGGTGCTCCGGATCGATGCGCAGTCCGTCGGCACTGCGGGTCCACAGCAGCGGCGAACGCCCGTACTCGGGCGAGTGGATGCTCCCGGCTCCGACGCTCTCCGACACCGAGACCGACACGTACCGGTCGACGGCGACGAGCACGGAGGGCTCGCCCGGGGAGACGACCGCGTACTCCCCCGCGATGAACAGCTTGCCCGGTGCGCGGACCGTGATGACCGGACTCATGCGAGCACCTCCACTCCGGGCCCCGGACGCGCGATCATGGTCTCCGCGAGCGGACGGACCGCCGCGGCCACGGCATCCGCGTCCTGCGGCCGGCACAGGAACACGACGTTGGGCCCTGCATCGGCGGTCGCGTAGACCGGAAGACCGTCGGCTCGGAGCGACTCCGCGAGGTCGAAGAGGGCGACGCTCACCGGCGACAGGTACCGCACGGGCGGATCGCACGACTGGATGACCGCGTGCATGCGGAGCGCGTTCGTCTCGGTGATCCGCCCGAGGCGCTCGACGTCGCCGTCACGGCTGGCCTGCACCGCGGCCGACAGCGTCTCCGTCGTCGACGAGACCCACGCGGGGTAGAACGGCGACGTGAGCGCCGTCCGCTTCATGGCGTCGCGGCTCGAGACGGCTTTCTCCTCGGAATTCACGATCGCGATCACCATCGCGAGATCGGGGGCGTCGAGCGGCTCGGCGAAGGACTCCTCATCACTGCCTGCGTGCCACACCGCGAACCCCGGGATCACCGATCGCGCCGCAGATCCGGACCCGCGGCGGGCGAGACGGCTGAGCGCCGTTCGGTCGAGGTCGAGGCCGTACGCACGCGACGCCGCCGCGGCGAGGGCGGCGAACCCCGACGCGGAGGAGGCGAGACCAGCGGCGGAGGGCACCGTATTCACGGAATCGACCACGGCCGCGGTCCGGGACCCGGCCATCTCCCGCACGATGTCGAGGAAGCGCACGACACGATCACGGACCACTCCCTCACGGACCGCTCCGTTGAGCACGACCTCGTCGTGCGCGGCATCCGGCGCGAGCGTCACGGTCGTGGTCGTGGGGAACACGTCCAGCGTCATCGAGAGGCTGCCCGTCGCGGGCAGGTTCAACGCCGTGTCCGCTTTTCCCCAGTACTTGACGAGGGCGATGTTCGGGTGGGCGCGGGCCGTGACGGCGGTCATCGCGTTCCTCTCAGTTCGGTGGTCCAGGTGGCGGCGGCGCCTCGTCCGCGAAGGTCGTGCGCGAGCTCCGTCGCATGATCGGGATCACGCGCCAGCACGAGCACGCATCCTCCCCGACCGCCTCCGGTGAGCTTGGCTCCGAGCGCGCCGCCCGTGCGGGCGATGCCGGCGAGCCGGTCGAGCGCGGGATCTCCGACTCCCAGCTCCCCGAGCAGCGCATGCGCCTCGTCCATTCGGACGCCGATCTCCTCCGGCCTCGGGGATGCCAGCGCCGCCCGACCCTCGCGGGCGAGCGCTCCGAGCCGATCGAGCCGCCGCTCCACGGCGATCGGATCGGCGTCGCGCAGCGCGCGGACGGCGGCGACGGCCTCGCGCGTGCGTCCCCGCACTCCGGAGTCTGCGATCACGAACGACAGGGGACCCGCGACCTCGAGATCGTGCGCGCTGCTGTCCTGGAACCACACCGGCCGGTCGGAGACGACCGTGCGTGCGTCGAGCCCGCTGGGCGACGTGTGCGCGGCGCGTTCCGCGATCTGGATCAGATGATGACGTTCGGTGGGATCGAGTTCGTGACCGAAGGCGGCGGCGACGGCCTGCACGATGGCCGCCGACACTGCGGCGCTCGATCCCACACCGCGTTCCGCGGGCAGGTCGCTCTCGACGTGCACCCGTACCCCGGAGCGGTCGGCGCCGACCGCGCTCATCGTCGCCTCGACCGCGCGAGCGGTGGAGGCGAGGCGGTCGGGAACCCGACCGAGGTCACCGGTGTAGAGCGCGCTGTGCAGAAGACGGCGCTCAGGCAGCGGCTCCGCCTCGGCACGAACGCGAAGATCGCGCAGCGGAAGGGCGATCGCGGGGTGCCCGTAGACGACGGCGTGCTCCCCGAAGAGGATCGCCTTGCCCGACGCGGTCCCTACGCCGATCACCGGGTCGCTGTCGTGCGCGCCCCTCTGCGGAGCGGCGAAGGATTCGCCCGGTGTTCTGCTGTCGTCGGAAGCCGTGATTCTCATCTTTACTAAGGCAAGCCTAATCCACTGTCACGGCACGGTAGGGCGGGTGGGACTTGAACCCACGATCGTCGGGTTATGAGCCCGCTGCCTTGACCAGCTTGGCCACCGCCCCGTGTACGTCCAGCCTAGCGGTGCCCCGGGTCATACCTCCGTCGCGCGCGCGTGCACCTGCTTGTGCGCGAGATAGATGTCGGCGTTCGCGAGCAGTCCGGCACGCTCCTCCTCGGTCAGGGCGCGACGCACCTTCGCAGGAACGCCCGCGACGAGAGATCCGTCCGGCACCTCGGTGCCTCCCAGCACGACGGCACCACCCGCGATCAGACACCCGCTCCCGATCACCGCGCCGCTGAGGATCACCGCCCCCATGCCGATCAACGAACCGTCGCCGATCGAGCATCCGTGCACGACGGCGTTGTGCCCGATCGACACATGGCGCCCGATCAGCACCGGGTGTCCGGCGTCCACGTGCACCGAGACGTTGTCCTGCACGTTGCTGCCCGCTCCGATCACGATGGAGGCCGAATCGGCCCGGAGAACCGCGTTGTACCAGACGCTCGACGACGCCGCGAGAGTGACGTCGCCGACGATGCGAGCACCCTCGGCGACGAACGCCTCGGGATCGATCGACGGCTCCCGATCGGGGAGGGCGAGGACGGATGCTCCGGATGCGATGCTCATGAGGCGAGACTATCCTCACTTCCGCGTGATTCCGCGGATTTTCGGGACGGTTAGCGGAGCCTCAGCTTGCTTGCGGAATGTTTCAACCTGAGTAGCGTTGTCTTCATCAGGTACGAAAAGGCACCTCGGAGGAGCACAAGATGAGCAAGGTACAGACCGTTTCCACCACCGCCAGCGACCCCACCGTGGCTGCTGCCGCCGCACAGTTCCTCTCGCCCGTCGTCCTGGGCCTGCAGGCGCTCACGATCAACGGCAAGCAGGCGCACTGGCACGTGCGCGGCGCCAACTTCGTCGGCGTCCACGAACTCCTCGACACGATCGTCGCCCACGCCGGCGACTTCGCCGACACCGCGGCGGAGCGCATCGTCGCCCTCGGTCTCCCGATCGACGCCCGCGTGAGCGCGGTCGCCGCGAAGGCCGGCGAGACCGGCGTCCCCGCCGGCTTCACGCAGTCGGACGAACTCGTCCGCGCCGTGATCGCCGACATCGACGCGATCCTGGTCGACACCAAGGCCGCGATCGACGGCCTCGACGAGGTCGACCTCACGAGCCAGGACGTCGCGATCGAGATCATGCGCGGCCTCGAGAAGGACCGTTGGTTCCTCGTCTCGCACATCGCCGCGTAATCTCGTCGCACGAGAACGAGAGAAGGGCCCCGGGATTCGATCCCGGGGCCCTTCGTGCTGTTCAGGCCCGGTGGGTGACGCGACCGGCGAGCAGTGTCGCGACCACCGACATGTCGCGCAGGTGCGTCCCCGTCGCTCGCCGCGGATCCGCGGCGCACAACGCCAGGTCTGCGGGAGCTCCGGGAACGCTCGTCGACCGGATGCTGGCCTGCAGCGCCTGATCGAAGGTCACCGCTTCCTCGGGATGCCAGGCGTCGCGCGCGTTCTCGGTGCGTGTGACGGCGGCGGCCATCGCCTGCCAGGGGTCGAGGGCAGCCACCGGCGCATCGGAACCGAACCTCACATCGGCCCCCGCGGCGAACAGCGATGCGAGCGGGTACCCCAGGGAATCCTGCGTCGCCCACAGCCGCTCCGCGAGATCGCGGTCGTCGATCGCGTGCTGCGGCTGCACACTCGCGGTGACGCCGAGTCGGGCGAATCGCGCGAGATCGGCGTGCCGGACGAGCTGCGCGTGCTCGATGGAGCCCACGGCCCCGGTCATGGCGAAGGCGTCCAGCGCGGTGGAGGCCGCGCGATCGCCGATCGCGTGCACGGCGACGGCGAGGCCCGCGCCGGTCGCGGTGGTCAGCAGTCCGATCAGCTCCTCGCGGGGAACCGTCATCACCCCGAAGTTGTAGGGATCGCCCGGGTACGCGTGCGTGCACGCCGCGGTCCGCGTGCCGAGCGAGCCGTCGCTGATGATCTTCAACGGTCCCACCCGGATGAGGCCTCGTCGCGCCTGCGGAAGGTCCGCATCGTCGACGAGCTCACCGGTACGAAGACCCTCCGCCACCGCCCGAGCCAGGTCGAACGGGTACACCGCGAACTCGACCCGGTGCGCGGCGAACCCGCTCGCGACACGGCGCGGCCAGGCATCCGCGTTCCAGGCCATGTCGAAGTCGACGATCCCGGTCACCCCGCGAGCCGCGGCCTCCTCCCCCGCTCGCTGCACTGCGCGGTCCGCATGCTCGGGGTCGACCGCGTTCAGACGACGCGAGATCTCGAATGCCCCCTCCTCGCGCAGCACCCCGTCGGTGGTCGACATGCCCTCGCGCCGCAGCGCCGCGGAGTTCAGCCACACGCTGTGCACGTCGGCGTTGATGAGGTACGTCGGCACGTCACCGGTCGCCGCGTCCAACACGGCGAGCGTCGGGCGGTCGTCCCAGAGCGCGTCGCGATACCCCGTTCCCACGCGCCGCCCGTCCGACAGAGGCGCGACCGCCCCCATCCGGGACGCCGCCTCGGCGGCCGAGGGCGCGTCACCCAGCGGCTCGCGCTCGGCCGCCAACGCCCACTGCACCGTGTGCACGTGGTTGTCCCAGAGCCCCGGCACCGCCCACGCCCCCTCGGCATCGAGCACCGCACCGTTCGGGCGCAGGGCGCCGGCGGGCGCGATGTCGGCAATCCGTCCGTCCGCGATCACGATGTCCACCGGCTCCTCGTCGATCAGGAACTCGCGGCCGGGTCCGGCGATGCGAACCCCGCGGATCATCCCGACCTCGTCACCGACGACGCTCATGCCCGCTTCTCCTTCCGTGCGTCCTGCGCCCGACGCATCTCCGATGCCAACGCCGGGTTGGCGTACGGCCCCTCGCCGATCAGTTCGCCGATGACCGTTTCGATCGTCTCCGCGGGCTTGTTCTGGCTGAGCTTGCGCTTCGCGACCACGCGCGTCGGGGTCAACCGGAAGCCGACGGTGCCGGCCGCAAGACGCTCGATGAAGGCCGCATCGTTCGGCCGCTCCCACATCCGTCGCGGGTCGGGAAGCTCGCTCTCGAAACGGTCGACGAGACGGTCCAGCACCGCGAGGTTCTCGTCGGCGCTCAGGATCTCGGGCACGCCCGACAGGTGCACCGCGGTGTAGTTCCACGTCGGCACAGCGGCCACATCGCCGTACCAACCCGGCGAGATGTAACCGTGCGGCCCCTGGAAGACGATGAGGATCTCACCGTCGCCGAGTCCGTGGATGAGGTCATCGGGCCGGCCGACGTGACCCACCACCGTCAGGTCGTCGCTCGCGTCGTCCAGCAGTACGGCGTAGTGCGAGGCGACGAGTCCATCGGCGGTGCTGCTCGTGATCGTGGCCCAGGGATTCGCCCCGATCACGCGACGGATCTCCGCCCGATCGGCGAGAGTGAAGCTGGGATTCTGACGCATCCTCCCAGCCTAGGACTCGACTCGATCCCGGGCTCTCACGCCTGGCAGCGCGGGCACCAGTAGAGCTTGCGCGCGCCGATCTCCTCGAGGGCGATCTCGGTACCGCACACGCGACACGGCAGACCCGCGCGGTGGTAGACCCAGTGCCTGTCGTCACGGCTCGCCATGGCTGCTCGATACCGCTCGGGCGACAGGTCGTCCATCGTCATCATCTGGCCGGTCTCGACGCCGATCGCCAGCAGCCGCACCCAATCGTGCCAGAGGGCACGCACGACGTCCTCGGGAACGTCACGTCCCGGGGTGTGCGGGTTGAGCCGCTGCCGATAGAGCATCTCGGCGCGGTACACGTTTCCGATGCCGCTCACGACCGACTGGTCCATCAGCAGGAGGGCGATGACCGTCTGCTTCTTCCGCACTGCGCGGACGAAGCGCTCCTCGTTCTCGACCGGGTCTCCGACGAGCGGGTCCGGTCCGAGCTTCGCGATGGTCGCGAGCATCTCGTCGGGGGTCTGCAGGACGCACGCGGTGGGGCCGCGGAGATCGGCGGCGGTGATGTCGGTCATCAGACGCAGACGTACCTGCCCGACCACGGGCGGCGGCCACTCCACGCCCTCGTCGGCGAGGCCCTTGGTCTGCTCCGACATGCGCACGTGCACGCGCGTGCGCCGCGGGGCGCCGATCGATGCGAGCGAGTTCTCTCCGGCGTCGTCGAGGATCTCCTCGTCGATGACCGTGCCGCGCTGGTTGGTCTGCCCCATCCGACCGTTCGCCGAGGCGATCGTCGGGTCGACGAGGATCTCTCCCGCGAAGTCCCAGGCGCCGTAGAGGCCGAGGTGCACGCGCAGCCACACGTCGCCCTCGGCCTCGAGGAACATCTGCTTGCCGACGGCCTGCACGCTCACGGCGGATCGGCCGTCGAGAACCGCGGCGCCCTCGGCGAATCGGCCCTGCGGGCTGGCGGCGGAGAGCGTCTTCCCGATGAAGTTGCGGTCGAACTGGCGCGCGATCCGGTGGACGGAATGACCCTCGGGCATGTCAGGCCCGCGGGTCCGGCAGCAGGGAGCCGTCGCGCTCGAAGTCGGCGATCTGCCCGATCCGACGAACGTGGCGCTCCTCGCCCGAGAAGGGCGTGGCGAGGAAGAGATCGATGAACGACGTGACCTCGTCGTACGTGTGCTGACGGGCGCCGATCGAGATCACGTTCGCGTCGTTGTGCTCGCGGGCGAGCTCGGCGGTCGACAGGTTCCAGACGAGCGCGGCGCGGATGCCCTGCACCTTGTTCGCCGCGATCTGCTCGCCGTTGCCCGACCCGCCGAAGACGATGCCGGCGGCTTCGATCCCCGCGGCCTGGTCCGCGACGACGGCCTGTGCGGCACGGATGCAGAACGCCGGGTAGTCGTCGAGCGCGTCGTACGCGATCGGCCCATGATCGGTGACATCGTGGCCCGCCGCGCGCAGATGCTCCTGCAACTGGGTCGAGAACTCGAGACCGGCGTGATCGGTGGCGATGTGGATGCGCATGGCCTTCATTCTATTGACGCCACCGACATCGTGTCGGACTACGGGGCGATGCCCGCGGCCGCCGGCTTGAAGCCGGCGCGCACGTTCTCGCAGCAGCCGGGACGGCAGACGTCGAAACCGCCCGGAAGGTCGGTCAGGTGCTGGCGCTCACTCCGCGGACGCCCCTCGAGACGCTCCTGGATCAGGTCGACGATCCCGGCGACGAACGTGGGCGACACACCCGGGGTGGGCGTGCGGGTGAAGGCGAGTCCCGCTTCCTCCGCCGCTTCCTTGGCCTCGGTGTCGAGGTCCCAGAGCACCTCCATGTGGTCGCTCATGAAGCCCAGCGGAACGACGGCGACGGCCCGGCGTCCGCGCCCGGGCAGCTCGGCGATGACGTCGCACACGTCGGGGTCGAGCCACGGCTGCGATGGGGGGCCCGAGCGCGACTGGTAGACGAGCTCCCACGACACACCGGCACCGGTCGGCAGCGTCTGCAGCACGCGGTCCATCACCCAGGCCGCGACGGCCTCGTGCTGCGCCGCGTACGCGCCGCCCTCACCCCAGTCGATGTCGCGCGCGCCGGAGCGCTGCGCGTCCTCCGTCGGGATGCTGTGCGTGGAGAACAGGATCTGGATGTCGGATGCCGCGATCCCGTCGGCGAGGAAGCCCTCGATCGCTTCGCGGACGCCGGTCTCGAAGGCGTCGACGAATCCGGGGTGGTCGTAGAACGGGCGGATCTTGTCGATCGTGACGCTGTCACCGAGGCCGGTCTCCTGCAGAACGCCCGCGAAGTCCTCGCGGTACTGCCGGCAGCTCGAGAACGAGCTGTACGCGCTCGTCGCGAAGGCGAGCAGCGTCGAGTGACCGTTGTCGGATGCCGTCGTCACCGCGTCCGCGAGATACGGCGTCCAGTTGCGGTTGCCCCAGTACACGGGCAGATCGATGCCCCGCGCGGCGAGTTCGGCTTCGAGCGCCGCCTTGAGCGCGCGGTTCTGGCCGTTGATCGGACTCACGCCGCCGAAGTGACGGTAGTGATGTGCGACCTCTTCGAGCCGCTCGTCGGGGATGCCGCGCCCTCGCGTCACATTGCGCAGGAAGGGGATCACGTCCTCCTGCCCCTCCGGTCCGCCGAAGCCGGCGAGGAGGATCCCGTCGTAGGCGACGGGGGTCGTGACGATGGCTGCACCTCCGGCCGCGGCAGCAGAGGCAAAGGGGACGACTACGGGTTCGATCGCGCTCACCCTCCTATCCTTTCACCTCGACGGAGTGGCGAGGGTCGCGCGCTGGCGTAGTCTGTCATGGTTGCCGTCGGCGCCAACTGCGCCATTCCCCGGCGACGACCCCTCACCCCTGGGAGTAAAGCTGTGCCTGGAGAGAACCTCACCCGTATCGAAGCGCAGGAGCGTCGCGACGTCGTCGGCACCGAGTCGTACGACATCGCACTCGACCTGACGAAGGGCGCCGAGATCTTCGGATCCCGGAGCGTCGTCCGCTTCACCGCGACGCCCGACAGCTTCACGTTCATCGACCTGATCGCGCGCGATGTGCGCGAGATCTCGCTCAACGGCGAGCAGCTCGACCCGAACGAGGTCTTTGCGGACTCGCGCATCACCCTCACGGGCCTGCAGGCCGAGAACGTGCTGGTCGTCGACGCCGACTGCCTCTACACGAACACGGGCGAGGGCCTGCACCGCTTCGTCGATCCCGTCGACGGCGAGGTCTACCTCTACTCCCAGTTCGAGGTGCCCGACTCCCGTCGCGTGTTCGCGGTGTTCGAGCAGCCCGATCTGAAGGCCACGTTCCAGTTCACGATCACGGCGCCCGCCGCCTGGAAGGTGATCTCGAACTCCCCCACGCCCGAGCCCATCGTGCACGACGACGACGTCACCGCGACCTGGGGCTTCGAGCCGACCCCCCGCATCTCCTCGTACATCACGGCCCTGATCGCCGGCCCGTACGAGTCGACCTTCTCCGAGCTCACGAGCGCATCCGGCCGCGTCATCCCCCTCGGTGTCTACGGACGCAAGAGCCTCTGGCAGCACCTCGACGCCGACTACATCTTCGACAAGACCCGTGAGGGCTTCGCCTATTACGAGTCCAAGTTCGGCGTTCCCTACCCGTTCGCCAAGTACGACCAGCTCTTCGTGCCGGAGTTCAACGCCGGAGCCATGGAGAACGCCGGCGCTGTCACCTTCACCGAGACCTACGTCTTCCGCAGCAAGGTGACGGATGCCGTGAAGGAGCGTCGTGTCGTCACGATCCTCCACGAGCTCGCACACATGTGGTTCGGCGATCTGGTGACCATGAAGTGGTGGAACGACCTCTGGCTGAACGAGTCGTTCGCCGAGTGGGCGTCAACCATCGCGACCGCCGAAGCCACGGAGTGGACCGAGGCATGGACGACCTTCAACGCGATGGAGAAGACCTGGGCGTACCGCCAGGACCAGCTCCCGTCGACGCACCCGATCGTCGCCGAGATCAACGACCTCGAGGACGTACAGGTCAACTTCGACGGCATCACGTACGCCAAGGGCGGCTCCGTGCTCAAGCAGCTCGCCGCGTGGGTGGGCATCGAGGCCTTCTTCGCCGGTGTCTCGCAGTACTTCCAGAAGCACTCGTGGGGCAACACCGAGCTGAGCGATCTGCTCGTCGAGCTCGAGGCCACCAGCGGACGCGACCTGAGCACGTGGTCGAAGAAATGGCTCGAGACCGCGGGGGTCAACACCCTCGAGCCCGTCATCGCGGAGGACGGCAACGGCACGATCTCGCGCTTCGCCGTGACGCAGACCGCCCCGGCCGACTACCCGACGATCCGCCCGCACCGTCTGGGCATCGGGTTCTACAACCTGACCGACGGTGCACTCAGCCGCACGCACTACGTCGAGGTCGACGTCGACGGCGATCGCACCGAGGTGCCGGAGCTGCAGGGCCTGGCCCAGCCCGACCTCGTGCTGCTGAACGACCAGGACCTCGCCTACGCGAAGATCCGCCTCGACGAGCGCTCGCTCGCCACGGCGATCGCGCACCTCGCCGACATCCACGATCCGCTCGCGCGCTCGCTCGTCTGGGGTGCGGCGTGGGATCAGACCCGCGACGCCGAGAGCGCGGCATCCGACTACATCGATCTCGTGCTCGGCAACATCGGCCGGGAGAGCGAGTCGACGACCGTGCGCACGACGCTCGCGCAGCTGCGCACGGCGGCGACGCTCTACGTCGCGCCCGAGGAGCGCGACGCGGCGCGACTCAAGGTCGCCGACGGCCTCTGGGCACTCGCCGAGTCGGCCGAGTCCGGCAGCGACAGCCAACTGCAGTTCGTCACCGCCTTCGCCACCTCTCTCGTGACGCCGGAGCACGCGGGCATCGTCGGTCGCCTGCGCTCGGGCGAGGAGACGCTGCCCGGTCTCGAGATCGATGCCGACCTGAGCTGGCAGCTGCTGGTGGGCCTCGCGACCATCGGGGCCACGGATGCCGCGACGATCGACGCCGCTCTCGCCGCGGACAACACCTCCAAGGGTGGCGAGTTCGCCGCGCAGGCACGTGCGGCTCTCCCCGACGTCGCATCCAAGAAGGCGGCGTGGGCCTCTCTCGTCGACCGTGACGATGCCCCGAACACGATCGTCCGCTCCGCGGCTCTCGGCTTCGTGCACCCCGCGGGTGCCGAAGCTCTCCGCGAGTTCGTCGGGCCGTACTTCGAGATGCTCCTCCCCGTGTGGGAGTCGCGCACCTATCAGATCGCGCAGTACCTCGTGACGGGTCTGTTCCCGACGGCACTGGCCGATGTCGCTCTTCGCGACGCGACGCGCGCGTGGCTGTCCGAGCATCAGGATGCGGCGCCGGCGCTGCGCCGCCTCGTGCTCGAGAACCTCGCCGACGTCGAGCGCGCGCTCACCGCGCAGTCCCGCGACAGCGACGACTGAGCGTCTGCGGGACGGGGCCCGGGGTGCGTCTGACGACGTCGCCCCGGGCCCCTTCTCGTACCCAGCCCGCACCGAGACCCGATCGCTAGAATCGGTGGCGATGATCATTCCGTTCGAGAACACCGATCCCGTCGAGCCGACCGACGTCCCCGCGATCTGGGAGGAGACGCTCCGCGTGTTGGGGATCGTCGGAGGCAAAGCACTCCTGGTCGCGATCATCATCGTGAGCTGCGTGCTCATCGCCCTCGTGCTGCGCGTGGTCATCCGTCGGGTCGTGCACCGCATCGTCGACAGCGCGAAGAACAAGGCATCCGTAGACGACACGCAGGCCCTGGAACGCTCACCGCTCGCCGACATGCGCCTCGTGCAGCGCACACGCACCCTGGGGTCGATCCTCCAGAACATCGTGAACGTGATGCTGGTGATCATCGCGCTCGTGCTCATCGTGAACGCGATCGACAACAGCCTGCTCGGCTCCCTGACGTTGCTGACCGCCGCGGTCGGTGCCGGCCTCGGTTTCGGCGCCCAGAACATCGTCAAGGACGTGCTGAACGGCATCTTCCTCGTCGCCGAGGATCAGATCGGCATCGGCGACGTCGTCGACCTCGGTCTCGCGACCGGCGTGGTCGAGTACGTGAGCGTGCGCATCACGCAGGTGCGCGATGTCAACGGCACCCTCTGGTACGTGCGCAACGGCGAGGTCCTGCGCATCGGCAACATGTCGCAGGGCTGGGCCCGCGCGATCATCGACATCGGCGTGCCCGTCGACTCCGATCTCGAAGTGGTCGAGCAAACGATGCTCGACACCGCCCTCGCCCTCGCGAAGGACCCGAAGTGGCGCACCCGGATCGTCGAGAAGCCCGAGCTGTGGGGCCTGGAATCGATCGAGGGCGACGCCCTCGTCGTGCGCATCGTGATCAAGGCCCGCGCGAACGCGAAGGACGACGTCGCTCAGGAGCTGCGCAAGCGTCTGCGCTCGGCACTGGCCGAGAAGGAGATCGCGATCCCCCGCATGCACGCCGTGATCCCCACCGGCCTCGACGGAGCGCGACGCGTACGCGGAGCGAATCCCCCCAAGACGCGTCCGAACGCCGTGACCGGCGTTCCGGTGATCCCCGACCGCGGGATCTGGCGGCGCAAGAAGCCCACCACGGGCGACGGGAGCACGGACAAGTGACGTTCTACGACGAGGTCGGCGGCCGCGAGACGTTCGCGAAGATCGTCTCGGTCTTCTACCGCGAGGTCGCGATCGATCCGGTGCTGAAGCCCATGTACCCCGAGGAGGATCTCGGTCCCGCGGAAGAGCGGCTGCTGCTGTTCCTCGAGCAGTACTGGGGAGGGCCCACCACGTACGGGGAGACCCGTGGGCACCCGCGGCTGCGCATGCGCCACATGCCGTTCCACGTCGACCCCGACGCCCGCGATCGTTGGCTCCGCTGCATGCGCACCGCCGTCGACGAGGCGGAGTTGTCGCCTCTGCACGAATCCACGCTCTGGGACTACCTCGAGCGCGCCGCATATGCCATGGTGAACACGTTCGAGCCGTCGGGAATCGGTGCCGGCGCCGACGGACGCCCCACGCTCGAGACCCGCTCACGTCAGGAATCAACGGAGACACCATGACGAACTCACCCCTGTCCACGGATGTCCTGGTGATCGGATGGGGGTTGGCCGGACTCGTCGCCGCTTCCGAGGCGCTCGACGCCGGTCGCCGCGTCGTGCTCATCGATCAGGAGCCGCGCACGAACCTCGGCGGACAGGCGTGGTGGTCGTTCGGCGGACTGTTCTTCATCGATTCCCCCGAGCAGCGACGCCTCGGCATCCGCGACTCGATCGAGCTCGCGACGCAGGACTGGTTCGGCTCCGCCGGTTTCGACCGCCCGGAGGACGAGTGGCCGCGCCGATGGGCGGAGGCCTACCTGCAGTTCGCTGCCGGGGAGAAGCGCGCCTGGCTGCGCGAACGGGGCGTCGGCTTCTTCCCCGTCGTGGGATGGGCGGAACGCGGAGGGTATGGAGCGATCGGCCCCGGAAACTCCGTGCCGCGTTTCCACATCACCTGGGGCACGGGCCCCGGAGTGGTCGCTCCCTTCGCGGCCCGGGTCGAACAGGGCGAGCGCGAGGGGCGGCTCACCGTCTTGCCCCGCCATCGCGTCACCGCACTCTTCACGGCCGACGGCGCCGTATCGGGTGCACGCGGCGACATCCTCGCCTCGAACGGCGAAGAGCGCGGCATCCCCTCCTCCCGAGAGATCGTCGGCGACTTCGAGATCCGTGCGGGCGCGACGATCGTGGCCTCGGGCGGCATCGGCGGCAACCACGATCTGGTGCGTGCGGCCTGGCCCGAGCGGCTCGGCACTCCCCCGGCCCACATGCTCACCGGGGTGCCCGCCTACGTCGACGGTTCGATGCAGCGCGTCTCCGCCGAGGCCGGCGCCCGGCTGATCAACGGCGACCGCATGTGGCACTACGTCGAGGGCATCACGAACTGGGATCCGGTCTGGCCGTCGCACGGCATCCGCATCCTCCCCGGTCCCTCATCGCTCTGGCTCGATGCGACCGGATCGCGCCTTCCCGTACCGCTGTATCCGGGCTTCGACACGCTCGGCACCCTGGCTCACCTGCGCACGACGGGCCATGACCACTCGTGGTTCGTGACCTCCCGTCAGATCATCGAGAAGGAGTTCGCGCTCTCCGGGAGCGAGCAGAACCCGGACCTCACCGGTAAGGACGTCGGGCTGCTGCTGAAGTCGCGTCTCGCCAAGGGACCGACGGGCCCCGTCCAGTCGTTCCTCGATGAGGGCGCTGACTTCATCGTCGAGAACGATCTCGAGTCGTTGCTCGAGCAGATGCAGGCGCATCCGGGCGGAGAACACCTCGACATCGACACCGTGCGGCGCGAGGTGCAGGCGCGTGATCGGGAGATCGAGAACGAGTTCACCAAGGATGCCCAGATCGGCATGCTCCGCTCGATGCGCAGCTACCGCGGCGACAAGCTCATCCGCACAGCCGCACCGCATCGTCTGCAGGACCCGTCCGCCGGCCCCATGGTCGCCGTGAAGCTCCATGTGCTCACCCGCAAGTCGCTCGGAGGCATCCAGACCGATCTCGACGGGCGTGCGCTCGACGGCCAGGGCTCTGCCATCCCCGGTCTCTTCGCGGCAGGCGAGGCGAGCGGCTTCGGCGGCGGTGGCGTGCACGGCTATCGCGCGCTCGAAGGGACGTTCCTGGGCGGCTGCCTGTTCTCCGGACGGCAGGCAGGACGCGCCGCGGCGCGATGAGCCGGCAGCCGGCGGCTAGATCGAGCCCTGGAGTCCCGTACCCCGCACGGCGGTGAGTCCGGTCGCGACGGGACCGCGCGCGAGCACATGCCCGCGACGGAATGCGAGGCGAGACCATCGCCCCGAGCGCGTCACCGGCACCTGCTCCTCACCCGAGATGAATCCCAGCGCGTCGGCCGCGAAGGCGATCCCGCGCGGCAGGCCCGCCACCTCCTCGTCCGGTTCGCCCCAGATTGCCGCACGCAACGCGCGGACGGCTTCCTCTCCGGCGCCGGGAGTCGCACCGCGCGCGACGGCGGAGATCCCCCACTGGGCACGATTCGCGATGACGGATGCCGGAAGCGCGGCGATCTGCTCCCATCCGCTTCGCGGCGGCGCGACACCCGCCCACGCCGGGGAGAGACCCGTCTCGGGTAGTGCGAGTCGCACGTCGTCGTCACCGGCTGTGAGTCGGTCGACCACGATGTCGCACTGCAGCTCGGGATCGGCATGGACGATGCGCATCGCCAGCACGGTGGGGGTCTGGTCGAACAGCCCCTGCGGAGCGAGCGCCGCGGTGGTCAACGCGAGAACTCCGTTCGCCGCCTGCAGACGCACCCCCTCGTCGGTGATCCGCGCCGCCCGTCCCAGGAAGGTGAGGACGTCTTTCGCGGTCTCGCGGTCGGCGAGCAGGAGGTCGTGGGGCACGGGTTCTAAACTATCAACGGAGCGGTGGTCCGGCCGCGGAGAGGGAGATATGAGCGCGGAGAGCCACGCCGTCCGCACCGTCGAGCAGTTGCTCGAGGTGCTCGATCTCGATTCGACGCAGGCGCGTACGACGGAGGACATCTTCACCGGCGCGTCGCACCCGATGCCCACCGGCCGTATCTACGGCGGCCAGGTGCTCGCCCAGAGCCTCATCGCCGCCGAGCGCACGCTCCCCGAAGACCGACCGGTGCATTCGATGCACGGCTACTTCCTGCGCCCGGGCGATTCCGCACAGGGGATAACGATCGCGGTCGATCGCATCCACGACGGGCGGTCGTTCTCCACCCGGCGGTCGCAGGCGTACCAGAACGGGGTGCCGATCTTCTCGATGATCGCCTCGTTCCAGGACGAGGATCCCGGCGTCGAGCATGCCGAGCCGCTACCCGAGGGAATCCCCGATCCGGAGACACTCGCCCCGGATGAGGCGACGGTCGAGGGCCTACCCGGCGGGACGGTGCGGATGCTGACCGACCGCGCTGCCGACATCCGTCACGTCGGCCACCCGCTCTACCTGCCGAGCCGTGACGAGCGGGCACCCCGTCAGGCGGTGTGGATGCGGATGCGCGCACCGCTTCCCGACGATCCGCGACTGCACCGCGCGGCTCTCGCGTACCTCAGCGACATGACGATCCAGGAGTCGATCCTGCGGGCGCACGGCGTCTACTGGGCGCTTCCCGGGCTGAAGGTGGCGAGTCTCGACCACGCCATGTGGTGGCATCGTCCGGCGCGGGTCGACGAGTGGTTGCTCTACGTGCAGGAGTCGCCGAATGCCCGCGGGGGTCGCGGACTCGCGACGGGACGCATCTACACGCGCGACGGAGCTCTGGTCGCGAGCGTCGCGCAGGAGATCATGATCCGCGTGCCCGAAGGCGCCTGAGCCACGATCCAGGGCTCGACCCGCTCAGCGGTGCGCGTACTCGATCGACGCGCCGACGTAGGGTTCCCACGCCTCGCGCATCTCTCCGGTGAGGCGGGTCGGCCGCCCGGTGCGGGCGTCGACGAGCACGATGATCGCGGTCGAGCGGGCGTAGATGGTGCGCGGCTCGGACGCGGGGTCGTTGTGCACCTCGTAGCAGACCTCGACGCTCGATCCGCCGAGCTTTCCGAACCACATCTGCACCTCGAGCGGCCGGCGCTGGTACGGCACCGGCGCGAGGTACTCGATCTCCTGGCGGGCGATGAGCGTGAGCACGCCCTCATCGATCCCCGAATCGAGCACAGCGGTCGAGGGGGCTTCCTCCCCCGGTCCCGCACGCCAGAACGCCCGCACGCGCGCCTCTTCGAGGAGCTTGAGCATAGAGGTGTTGTTGACGTGGTTGAATGCGTCCAGATCTCCCCACCGCAGGTGGATGGGAATGTGCAGACGGGGACCTGCCGCTGTGCTCGAATCGGACATCGGCGCTCAGTCGCGCGTGAGCTTGCGGTGCGTCGACCGGTGCGGCTTCGCCGCGTCCGGCCCGAGGCGCTCGATCTTGTTCTCCTCGTAGGCCTCGAAGTTGCCCTCGAACCAGTACCACTGGTCGGGCTTCTCGTCGGTGCCTTCGTACGCCAGGATGTGCGTGGCGATGCGGTCGAGGAACCACCGGTCGTGCGTGATGACCACGGCGCAGCCGGGGAACTCGAGCAGCGCGTTCTCGAGCGAGCTCAGCGTCTCGACGTCGAGGTCGTTGGTGGGCTCGTCGAGGAGGAGCAGGTTGCCGCCCTCCTTGAGCGTGAGGGCGAGGTTCAGACGGTTGCGCTCACCACCGGAGAGCACACCGGCCTTCTTCTGCTGGTCCGGCCCCTTGAAACCGAACTTCGACACATAGGCGCGCGACGGGATCTCGGTCTTGCCGACGGTGATGAAGTCGAGTCCGTCGGAGACGACCTCCCACAGCGTCTTGTCGGGGTCGATGTTCGCCCGAGACTGGTCGACGTAGCTGATCTTGACCGTCTCACCGATCTTCAGGGTGCCGCCGTCGAGCGGCTCCAGGCCCACGATCGTCTTGAACAGCGTCGTCTTTCCGACGCCGTTCGGGCCGATCACGCCGACGATGCCGTTGGGCGGCAGGTTGAAGCTGAGTCCATCGATGAGAGAGCGACCGTCGAAGCCCTTCTGCAGGTTCTTCGCGTCGATGACGATGCTGCCGAGTCGAGGACCGGCGGGGATCGTGATCTCCTCGAAGTCGAGCTTGCGGGTGCGCTCCGCCTCGGATGCCATCTCCTCGTAGCGGGCGAGACGCGCCTTCGACTTGGTCTGACGTCCCTTCGCGCTGGAGCGGACCCACTCGAGCTCCTCCTTGAGGCGCTTCGCGAGCTTGGCGTCCTTCTTGCCCTGGATCTCGAGGCGCTCGCCCTTCTTCTCGAGGTAGGTCGAGTAGTTGCCCTCGTAGCCGATCAGGCGACCACGGTCGACCTCTGCGATCCACTCGGCGACGTGGTCGAGGAAGTACCGGTCGTGGGTGATCGCGATGACCGCGCCCTTGTACGCCTGCAGGTGCTGCTCGAGCCAGAGCACACTCTCGGCATCGAGGTGGTTGGTGGGCTCGTCGAGCAGCAGCAGATCCGGCTTCTGCAGCAGCAGCTTGGCGAGAGCCACGCGGCGCTTCTCACCACCGGAGAGCGGAGCGATCGCCGCATCGGCCGGCGGGGTGCGGAGCGCATCCATCGCCTGGTCGAGCTGGGAGTCGAGGTCCCATCCGTCGGCTGCGTCGATCTCCTCCTGCAGGGTGCCCATCTCGGCGAGGAGGGCGTCGAAGTCGGCGTCGGGATCGGCCATCAGCGCCGAGATCTCGTTGAAACGGTCGACCTTCGCCTTGATGGCGATGCCGTCCTGGATGTTCTCGATCACCGTCTTGGATTCGTCGAGCTCCGGCTCCTGCATCAGGATGCCGACGCTGAACCCCGGCGAGAGCTTCGCCTCGCCGTTGGAGGGCGTGTCGAGGCCGGCCATGATCTTGAGGATCGTCGACTTACCGGCACCGTTCGGGCCGACCATGCCGATCTTCGCTCCGGGGAGGAAGGCCATCGTGACGTCATCGAGGATGAGCTTCTCGCCCACCGCCTTGCGCGCACGGACCATCGAGTAGATGTACTCTGCCACCGGGAATCGCTCCTTCTGTCGGCGTCTGATCGACACTCCAGCCTACCGGCTGGAGTGCGGGTCACCAGTCGATCGCGCGCGTGGTGCCGATGAGGCATCGCCCCTCGGCGAGTTGCGGCATCACCCGCGTCACCAGCTGGCCCGTCGACGGACCGACCTGGCCGATGAGGCACTCGGTGTCGCCCCAGCGCACCGAGAACTGCAGACTCTCGGCCGCGTTCCCCACGGTCGACTGGTCGTTGGTGACCTGCATCGCCGCTTTGTCGAAGCCGACGCCCACCAGCGCGTCGATGTACGCTCGCCCCTCGCCGCGCTGCTCGGAATCCCACACGCCCTGTGCGGTCTGAGTGAAGATCGGGAGGTTGTCGTCGGCGGAGCCGTCGGGCACGAAGGCGACCGCCACGGGGGCGTCGGTCGCCGAGGGCGACGGAGCCGAAGACGTGGGCGCGGGATCGGGGTCGCCCACGCAGCCCGCGAGCACGAGAACAGCGGCCGCAGCGACGGACGCACCGACGACCGCGCGTATGACGGGGAGGACCGATCGTCGAAGCACGCCCCGAGTCTACGGGGACGTGCCGACGATCGCCGTCACACGACACGGCGGGAGTCGCTGCCGCGCGCGGGCTCAGTAGAGTGCCGGCGCCGTCGCTTCCTCGTCCACCGCGGGGGTGTCCGTCTCGGCCCATGCCGTGTCGAGCGCGAGCGGCGCGGACTCCTCGTCGCCGCGATCCTCCCCGTCGGTGTCGCGAGCCGGGGTCGGCACCTCGGCGGCCGGCGTCGTGCGGCTCGAACGGAGGTAGGCCGTCGTCCCCCACCGGAGGTCGTGCCCGATCGCATCGGCGTCGATGTCGACGCTCGTGCCGCTCTTGCCGTTGCTCTCCCAATTGCGGATCCGCAGACGCCCGGTGACGATCACGCTGTCGCCGGAGCGCAGCGAGGCCTTCGCATGCTCGCCGAGCTGCCGATACGCGGCGACGGAGTACCAGTTCGTTCCGGAATCGACCCAGGCCTGGGCCGACTGATCGAATCGGCGATGGGTGCTCGCGAGACGGAAGTTCGTCACGGCGACGCCTCCGCCCGTCTGCGCCTGGTTGGGGTCGGTCGCCACCTTGCCGACGATCGTCACGGTATCCATCATCTCGTTCTCCTTCGCTCCCGAGTCTTCCGCTCGGCTCGCTCCAGACTGCGGCAGGCAAATGGCACTGCGGGACGAGTATCACGCGGTTGGTGGACGAACGGGAATCCCCGGTCAGCGTGCAGGAAGAGTGCCCCAGGCCGTCAATCCGAATGTCGGTGGTCGGTCATACGTTCGAGGTGAGAGGAGAACTCATGAACGACACACTGATCGCACCCACCACCGCACAGCCCTGGACGACGCCCCGCATCGCCTCGACGCGTGAACACCTGATCCGCGCCGCCGATCAGTTGTGGCGTGTGCAGGACAACGCGTCCGGCCGAGTCCTCGGCCACCTTCGCGTCGCCACCGATCCGCTCGGTCTGCGCTATCGCGCCGAGCGTCTCCACCTCGAGACCGGTGCGTTCCGACTGATCGGCGAGTTCTGGCGGGTCGACGACGCGGTATCCGCGCTGCGTTACTCGTGAACCGATGACGCAGTCGTGCCCCCGGCAGGATTCGAACCTGCGACCGGCGGATTAGAAGGCCGCTGCTCTTCCGCTGAGCTACGGAGGCGAATAGCACTACCGTACCGTGCTCGCGCTCCGATGTCGGAGCCGTCGATAGTATGACGGCATGGTATCTGCGTCGGAGAACGATCGTCTCGTATGGATCGACTGTGAGATGACGGGGCTCGATCTCTCGATCGATGAACTCGTCGAGATCGCCGTCGTCATCACGGACTTCGAACTCCAACCCGTCGATCCCGGATTCCAGATCGTGATCCGCCCGAGCGCCGCCTCGCTCGAGAACATGAACGACTTCGTGACCAAGATGCACGAGAAGTCGGGCCTGATCGAGGAGATCCCCCTCGGAGTGACGCTCGAAGAGGCCGAGGCGCAGACCCTCGCCTACATCCGTCGCTTCGTCCCCGTCGAGCGCAAGGCGCCCCTCGCCGGCAACACGATCGGCACCGATCGCATGTTCCTCGCGAAGTACATGCCGACAATCGATCAGTGGCTGCACTACCGCAACGTCGATGTATCCAGCATCAAGGAGCTCTCGCGCCGGTGGTACCCGCGAGTCTTCTTCCAGGCTCCGTCCAAAGACGGCGGGCACCGCGCGCTCGCAGACATCCTCGAGTCCATCCGTGAGCTCCGCTACTACCGGGAGGCGGTGTTCGTCGACGAGCCCGGCCCCTCGAGCGACGACGCGAAGACCATCGCTCAGCGCACCGTGTCGGAGTTCACCCCAAACATGTAATAGACTCGTCTGGTTGCCTGCTCCGGTAGGCACATGGTGGGTATAGCTCAGCTGGTAGAGCGCTGGCTTGTGGTGCCGGATGTCGCGGGTTCGAGTCCCGTTACTCACCCCATACGAAAGGCCCGAGTCCCCGGACTCGGGCCTTTCGCTTTGCGGGATCTCGCTCCGAGTCGCGCCCCTAGACTGACGAGGTGTCACTCGCGGTCTGGTTCTCGCTTCTGACGGCATCCGTGGTGATCAGCTTCACCCCGGGCGCCGGCGCCATCAATACGATGTCGAACGCCCTCTCCCAGGGCTGGCGTCGATCGATCTGGGGCATCATCGGGCAGCAGCTCGCCCTCGTGGTGCACGTGGTCGTGGTGGCGGCGGGAGTCGGGCTGCTGGTCTCGCGGTCCGAACTGCTGTTCAACGGCATCCGTTACGCGGGTGCTGCCTACCTCGTCTACCTCGGCCTGCGCCTGATCCTGGCGAAGCCCACGGCTCCCGTCGCCGTCGCCGACGACGCACTCGACCTGGTCGATGCGCACGAGGGCCACTGGTCCATGATCCGTCGGGGTTTCTGGGTCAACCTGCTCAACCCCAAGGCGATCGTGTTCTTCCTCGCCTTCATCCCCCAGTTCATCCGCCTCGACGAACCCCAACTGCCTCAATACCTGATCCTCCTGGCCACGGTCATCGTCGTGGACGTCCTCGTGATGTGGGGCTTCTTCGCCGCAGCCGCCCGGCCGTTCCGACGCTTCACGCGCACGGCGAAGGGCCAGCGCACCCTCAACACCGTCTTCGGCATCCTCTTCATCGCGGTCGCCGGGCTCCTCGTCTTCCTGCATTGATCCTGCGCGGCCCCTAGGCTGAACACGATGGAAATGGATGCCGCGACCTTCGAGACCCTCGTCGTCGACGAGCTCGATCGGCTGCCCGACGACATGGTCGACGGACTCGACAACGTCGTGTTCGTCGTCGAGGACCGCCCGGAGGACGGCAGCCTCGACCTCCTCGGCCTGTACGACGGTCTCGCCCTGACCGAGCGCACCCAGTACGGGATGGGCGAGCTCCCCGACCGGATCGTCGTCTACCGCGAACCCCACCTCGCCGTGTGCGAGGACGAGGAGGAGCTCCGCGACGAGCTCCACACCACGCTCGTGCACGAGATCGCGCATTTCTACGGCCTGGATGACGCCCAGCTCCACGATCTGGGGTGGGCATGAGCACGCCTGCGGTGGTCCCGGACGTCGTGGAGGACATCGATCTCCGCGCCGCGCCGCTCGAGCCCTGGCAGGTCGTCGTCTGGAACGATCCGGTCAACCTCATGAGCTACGTCGTACGGGTGTTCCGCACGTACTTCGGCTACTCGAACGATCGCGCGACGTCGCTGATGCTCGCCGTGCACCACGACGGGCACGCGATCGTCGCCACGGGGCCCCGCGAGACCATGGAGGTCCACGCTCAGGCCATGCACGAGTACGGCCTCTGGGCGACCGTGCGGAAGGCCCCGCAGTGAGCGCCGCTGCCGTCGAGATCACCCTCGTCACCCTCGAGGGCGTGCGACTGGACGAGGTCGTCGACGAGTACACGACGCTGCTGTCGTCCGCGGATGCGAACGACGAGGCCCTCGATCGTCTCGCACCGAACCCCTATCCCGACGATGAGCACGCGTCACGCGATTTCGCCGAGGCCACCCGAGACGATCTGCTCGAGCGCCGACTCGCAGATGCCGACGTGGTCCGCCGCGCACTCGCCCCGTTCCAGTCCTTCCGTGCGTCGATGACCGACGACGACATGCTCCGCTCCCACACCCTCGAGGTCCCGCGCGGCGCGGTCGATGCGTGGTTGCGCACCCTGAACGCGATCCGCCTGGTCCTCGCCACCCGCCTCGGGATCATCGAGGACGACGACCACGACCCCGAGGATCCGCGTTTCGGGATCTACGACTGGATCGGATACCGCCTCGAGCTCCTCATCGATGCGGAGATGGGCGACTGACGCGCCCGCGGGTCAGGGAATGTCGATGATCCGCGTCGCCAACGACCGGGGGTCGTCACGCGCGATGTGCGCGCGCTCCTGCGCCGCCCAACGATCCCAATGCGGACGGTAGGTCTCGCCGTCGCGCGTCAGCGCCCTGCGCTTGCGCACCGGCTCCGCAGCCTCGAGCCACACCCGCACATCGCCCAGGGCTGCCGTGGCCGGTGTCAACAGTCCGCTGCCCTCGACGATCACTCCGAGCGCAGGATCGACCGCATGCGTCTCCGCCTCGGTAGCGCGTTCCCAATCCCAACGCTGCCATGCACCGAGTTTCCCGCGCCCGTGCGGTCGGAGGATTCCCTCCAGCGCCCGCTCGACTCCCCCATCGAGGCCGTCCCATCCGGGATAGAGCGAATCGAGGGCGATGACCTGCACACGACCGACGAGCGGCCACTCCTCCGCGACCCGCGCCGCGAGAGTGGACTTCCCCGCGCCGCTGCAGCCGTCGATGAGGACGACCGGGTTCGACGCGGCCAACGCGCGGAGATCGTCGCAGATCAGCCCCGCCGCGCGGGCGAGCGCCGCAGCGACAGGATCATCACTTCTTGAGGGCACGGATGATGCGTGAGAGAGCTCGGCCGGCGACCCAGACGAACGGCACCGCCACGACCAGCAGCGTGACGATGTTGGGCTCGAAACGCAGCCCCTCCTCGCGACGCACGTAGACGCCGACGGGAACGGAGACTCCGCCGCCGCCACCGCCTTCCGCGCCGTCGCCGCTTCCCCCGCCGAAGCCCGAGTAGGTGAAGGCGACGGGAGTGATGCTGACGCCGTCGACGTCCTGCGGCTCTCCGTATGCGCTCTTGACCCCGATGGACGCGGCCTGCTTTCCGAGTTCCAGTGCAATGTTCGGCATGGGACCACGCTAGTCGACCGCAAGGGATTGCGGAGCGTCAATCCACGCCGTGCGCCCGAGGATGCTGTGCAGCACCGCGCCCTTCGCCGCGTCCAATGTGTCGCGCGCGCGTGATGGTCGCAGTCCCGAAGCGAGCCACGGCATCGTCGACCGCTCCCTCGACCCGCCTCCAGTCCTCGTCGTCGTCCCACAGCCCCATCCCACCGCCGCCCGCCGGCTGCAGCTTCTCGGCACGCACTCCGACGAGCCTGATCGGGTCACGACGGTCGATCTGCTCGAACAGCGCCTGGGCGGCCTCGCCGATGCGCTGCCCGACCGCGGTGGGTTCCGACAGCGTCTGAGAGCGGTTCACGGTGCGGAAGTCGTCGAAGCGGATCTTGATCGAGACCGTCGCCGCCTCCCACTGCGCACGACGAAGACGGGCGGCGACGCGGTCCGCGAGCCGCAACAGTTCCGCTCGCAGGAACGGACGATCGAGGATGTCGTGCTCGAACGTCTCCTCGTGTCCGATGCTCTTCTCCACACGCTCGGTGTCGACGGCTCGGGCGTCTTCTCCGCGGGCGAGCTGCGCCAGACGGGCGCTCAGCGCCGAGCCGACGGCGCGGTCGAGCATCTCCGGAGAGGACTCACGGATGTCGCCGATGGTCCGGATGCCGCGCGCCTCGAGTGCCTCCGCAGCCTTCGGGCCGACACCCCACATCGCGCGGACCGGCCGCGGCGAGAGGAACTCGAGCGTGCGTGCCGCCGGGACGACGAGCATTCCGTCGGGTTTCGCGATCGTCGATGCCATCTTCGCGACGTGCTTGGTCGCCGCGACGCCGACGCTGCACGTGATACCGACCTCGTCCGCCACGCGCTCGCGCACGAGCCGGGCGATAACCCCCGGGCTCCCCCACAACCGGCGCACGCCCTGCACATCGAGGAATGCCTCGTCGACGGACAGCGGCTCGACCAGCGGCGTGAACGACTCGAAGATCGCCATCACCTGTCGGGAGACCTCTTGATACCGGTGGAAGTGCGGCATCACGATCCGCGCCGAGGGGCAGAGCCTGATCGCCTGGGAGACCGGCATGGCCGAGCGCACCCCGTAGCGACGCGCCTCGTACGACGCGCTCGAGACGACCGACCGCCCATCGGGCGCTCCGATGATGATCGGGAGTCCACGAAGACCCGGATCGTCGAGCACCTCGACCGCCGCGTAGAAGGCATCCATGTCGACGTGCAGGATGCGCGTTCCAGCGTCGTCGGCTCCCGCCGACGACACCATGCGCCCTCTGCCGTCTCCGTGCCCCATGAGAACATTCTCCCTCGGACCACCGACACCGGCCCGAGGGAGAACAGGACCTACTGCGCGGCGCGCTCGAGGATCAGTTCGCGCACGCGCGCGGCGTCCGCCTGACCCTTCATCGCCTTCATGACCGCACCGATCACGGCACCGGCGGCCTGCACCTTGCCATCCTTGATCTTCGCCAGCACGTCCGGCTGTGCGGCGAACGCATCGTCGATCGCCGCGATCAGCGCGCCGTCGTCCGAGACGACCGCGAGTCCACGGGCGTCGACGACCTCCTGCGGCGTTCCCTCGCCGGCGATGACGCCCTCGAGCACCTGACGGGCGAGCTTGTCCGTCAGCGTTCCCGCGTCGACCAGCTTCTGCAGGGCGGCGACGTTCTGCGGGCTCACCAGGGCAGCGGCATCCTTCTCCTGGGCGTTGGCGAGACGGGCGATCTCGCCGGTCCACCACTTACGAGCGGCCGCGGGCGCGGCCCCGGCCGCGATCGTCGCCTCGACCTCATCGAGGATGCCGCCGTTGCGCACGTCCTGGAACTCGAGATCGGTGAAGCCCCACTCGGTCATCAGACGACGACGCCGCGCGACGGGCTGCTCGGGCAGTGCCGCCCGCAGCTCCTCGATCAGTGCAGCGGCCGGCTCGACGGGGAGGAGATCCGGCTCCGGGAAGTAGCGGTAGTCATCGGCATCCGACTTCGGACGACCCGGAGACGTGGTTCCGGTGTCCTCGTGCCAGTGGCGCGTCTCCTGCGTGATGGAGCCGCCGTCAGCGAGGATCTGCGCCTGGCGCTGGATCTCGTACCGCACCGCACGCTCGACCGAGCGCATGGAGTTGACGTTCTTGGTCTCCGTGCGGGTGCCGAGCTTCTCCTCGCCCCGGCGTCGCAGGGAGACGTTCGCGTCGCAGCGCAGGTTGCCCCGCTCGAGACGGGCCTCGGAGATGCCGAGTCCACGCACGATGTCGCGGATCGCAGCGACGTAGGCCTTGGCGACCTCGGGAGCGCGGTGCTCCGTGCCGGTGATGACCTTCGTCACGATCTCGACCAGCGGCACGCCCGCGCGGTTGTAGTCGACCAGCGAGTACTCCGCACCCTGGATACGACCGGTCGCGCCGCCCATGTGGGTCAGCTTGCCGGCGTCCTCCTCCATGTGCGCGCGCTCGATCGGGATCGTGATGAGCGTGCCGTCCTCGAGCTCGACCTCGACCGACCCCTCGTACGCGATCGGCTCGTCGTACTGCGAGATCTGATAGTTCTTCCCGAGGTCGGGGTAGAAGTAGTTCTTGCGCGCGAAACGGCTCGACTCCGCGATCGAGCAGCCCAGGGCGAGCCCGAGGCTGATCGACGACCGGATCGCCGTCTCGTTCACGACGGGCAGTGAGCCGGGGAGACCGAGGTCGACCGGCGCGATCAGCGTGTTCGGCTCCGCGGCGTGATACGCCTCGTTCGCCGGGTTCGGCGCGTCCGAGAACATCTTCGTGTTCGTGTTCAGCTCGACGTGCACCTCGAATCCGAGCACGGGCTCGAACAGTTCGAGGGCCTTGTCGAAGTCCATGAGCTTGGCGGCGGCCATCAGCGGTTCCCTCCTGCGAGCTGGGGTGCGCGGGTGAGCAGCGGGGCGCCCCACGAATCGACGAGGAGCGTCTCGAGTGCGGCTCCCACACGGTAGAGGCGGGCGTCCTCACGCGCCGGAGCGATGAACTGGATGCCGACGGGGAGACCGTCGTCGTCCGCCAGGCCGCTCGGGATCGAGATCCCCGGCACACCCGCGAGGTTCACGGGAATCGTCGTGATGTCGTTGAGATACATCTGCAGCGGGTCGTCGATCTTCTCGCCGAGTTTGAACGCGGTCGTCGGCGCCGACGGCGTCACGATCACGTCGACCTCCGCGAAGGCGGCGGCGAAGTCCTGCTGGATGAGCGTACGCACCTTCTGGGCACTGCCGTAGTACGCGTCGTAGTATCCCGCCGACAGCGCGTAGGTGCCGAGGATGATGCGGCGCTTGACCTCGTCGCCGAAACCGGCGTCGCGCGTCGCGGACATGACGTCTTCGACGGTCGGGTTCCCGTCCGGAGTGACCCGCAGGCCGAAGCGCACCGAGTCGAACTTCGCGAGGTTGCTCGACGCCTCCGCGGGGAGGATCAGGTAGTACGCCGCCACACCGTATTCGAAGTGCGGTGCGCCGATCTCGACGATCTCGGCTCCCTGCGCCTCCATGAGCGCGAGCGAGGCGCGGAAGGATGCCGCGACACCCGGCTGGAAGCCGCTGTCGGGCAGTTCGCGGATGACACCGACCTTGAGGCCCTTGAGCACGTCGCCGCGCGCGCCCTCGCGGGCGGCGTCGGCGAACGACGGCCAGGCGTCCTTCAGCGACGTCGAGTCCCTCGGGTCGTGACCGGCGATGACATCGTGCAGGAGTCCGGAGTCGAGGACGGTGCGCGAGACGGGACCGACCTGGTCGAGGCTGGACGCCAGAGCGATCGCCCCGTACCGGCTGACCCCGCCATAGGTCGGCTTCACGCCGACCGTGCCGGTCACGTGCGCGGGCTGGCGGATCGATCCGCCGGTGTCCGAGCCGAGGGCGATCGGGGCCTCGAAGGCGGCGACGGCTGCAGCCGACCCACCGCCGGAACCGCCCGGGATGCGCTCCAGGTCCCACGGGTTGTGGGTGGGTCCGTAAGCCGAGTGCTCGGTCGACGAGCCCATCGCGAACTCGTCCATGTTGGTCTTGCCGAGGGGCACGAGACCCGCGGCGCGCGAGCGCGCGACGACCGTCGCGTCGTACGGCGAGCGGTATCCCTCGAGGATGCGCGAGCCGCTGGTGGTGGGCTGATCGGTCGTGACCAGCACGTCCTTGATCGCGAGCGGTACACCGGCGAGCGGACCCAGTTCCTCCCCCGCGGCGCGGCGCGCGTCGATGGCCGCAGCGGCCTCGAGCGCCCCCGCGTTCACGTGCAGGAAGGCGTGGACGTCGCCGTCCACGGCGGCGATGCGGTCGAGGTGCGCCTGCGTCGCTTCGACGCTCGACACCTCCCCGGCGGCGAGCTTCGCCGCGAGGTCGGAGGCGTCCAGGCGGATGATGTCGCTCACTGCTCTTCTCCCAGGATCGCGGTGACGCGGAAGCGGCCGTCGGCGGCATCCGGAGCGTTCTGCAGCACCTGCTCGTGCGTCAGCGTCTGCCCGACGACGTCGGGACGGAAGACGTTGCTCAGCGGGATCGGGTGGCTCGTCGCGACGACGTCGGCGGTCGCGACCTCCGACACCTTCGCGATGTTGTCGACGATCGCGTCGAGCTGGCCCGTGAGCCGCGACACCTCGTCGTCGTTCAGCTGGATGCGTGCGAGCACACCGAGATGGCGCACGAGTTCGGGGGTGATTTCAGACACGCCTGCAAGTCTAGTCAGCGGCTTCCTCCACAGCCGCCTCCGCGCGTTCGATCCCTCCCCCTATGCTGGGGCGCGTGAGTACGTTCCAGCCTCCTCGCCCGTGGGTCGCCAGCTACGCAGACGGCGTCCCGGAAGACCTCGCTCCCGTCTCGGGATCCCTGATCGACATCGTCGCCGAGTCGGTGCGGGACTATCCCGATGCACCGGCTCTGCAGTTCTTCGGCCGCGAGACCTCGTACGCCGAGTTGCAGGACGCGATCGACCGTGTCGCCGGCGGACTCCGCGATCTCGGCGTGCGCGCGGGCGACCCCGTCGCGATCGTGCTGCCGAACTGCCCTCAGCACATCGTCGCGTTCTATGCCGTCCTGCGGCTCGGAGCGGTCGTCGTCGAGCACAATCCGCTGTACACGCCCCGCGAGCTGCGGAAGCAGTTCGAGGACCACGGCGCGAAGCATGCGATCGTCTGGAACAAGGTCGTCTCGACCGTGCAGGAGTTCCCGTCCGATCTCGCGGTGTCGACCCTCGTCTCGGTCGACGTGACCACGGCGATGCCGTTCCTCACCCGAGTCGCGCTTCGCCTTCCCGTGGCGAAGGCTCGGGAATCCCGCGCGGCGCTCACCACTCGCGTCCGTGGAACGGTGACCTGGGAGTCGCTCGTCTCCCACGACCCGATCCCCGAGTCGCATCCGCGCCCCTCGACGGACGACCTCGCCATCATCCAGTACACGTCGGGCACGACCGGCACCCCCAAGGGCGCCTCGCTGACCCATCGCAACCTCCTGGCCAATGCCGCGCAGGCCAAGGCGTGGGTCCCGTCGATCCAGCGCGGCAAGGGATGCGTCGTCTACGCCGTCCTCCCGATGTTCCACGCCTACGGCCTCACGCTGTGCCTCACGTTCGCGATGTCGATGGGTGCGCGCCTCGTGCTCTTCCCCAAGTTCGATCCCGATCTTGTGCTCGACGCGATGAAGAAACACCCCGCCACGTTCCTGCCCCTCGTGCCGCCGATCGCCGATCGCCTGCTCGCGGCGGCGAACCAGAAGGGCGTCTCGCTCGACGGCATCGAGGTCGCGATCTCCGGCGCCATGGCGCTGCCCCACGAACTCGTCGTACCCTTCGAGGCGGCGACGCACGGTTTCCTCGTCGAGGGATACGGACTCAGCGAGTGCTCCCCCGTGCTCATGGCCAACCCCGTCGCCGACAACCGCGTGCCCGGCACCGTCGGTCTCCCGCTGCCCGGTACCGAGTGCCGCGTGGTCGATCCCGAGAATCCGACGGTCGATGTCCCGGCCGGATCGGCGGGCGAGCTCGTCGTGCGCGGTCCGCAGGTCTTCTCGGGCTATTACGGCAAGCCGGAGGAGACGGATGCCGTCTTCGCCGACGGCTGGTATCGCACGGGTGACATCGTCACGATCGATGAGGCGGGCTTCGTGCGGATCGTCGACCGGATCAAGGAACTCATCATCACCGGCGGGTTCAACGTCGCCCCCACCGAGGTCGAGAACGCGCTGCGCCAGCATCCGCAGATCGTCGATGCCGCGGTCGTCGGCCTTCCGAGCGCGCACTCCGGCGAAGAGGTCGCCGCAGCGATCGTCGTCGACGGCGGTGTCGATGTCGACGTCGAAGCGATCCGCGAGTTCGTGCGGGGGATCCTCACCCCTTATAAGGTTCCGCGCCGGCTGTTCGTGGTCGACGAACTGCCGAAATCCCTCATCGGAAAGGTGCTCCGGCGGCAGGTCAAGGAGCGTCTTCTCGCACTCACCAGCGGTTCCTGAGGACGCCCTCACAGGCGCGCAGCACCCTCGGGGCGCTACCCTTGGGAAGTGACCCCTGAAGATGCAGTGCTGACCGACGCCCCCGAGGACTCCCCCGCGACCCCCGGATTCGAGGATCTCGGCATCACCGGGCCCGTCCTCAAAGCCATCCGTGACCTCGGCTACGAGACCCCGTCGCCCATCCAGGCGGCCACCATCCCGACGCTCCTCGCGGGTCGCGACGTCGTCGGCATGGCGCAGACCGGCACGGGAAAGACCGCGGCCTTCGCGCTGCCCGTCCTCGAGCGTCTCGACGTTTCGCAGAAGACGCCGCAGGCCCTCGTGCTCGCCCCGACCCGCGAACTCGCGCTCCAGGTGTGCGAGGCGTTCGAGTCGTACGCCTCGAAGATGAAGGGCGTCCACGTGCTGCCCGTCTACGGCGGCCAGGGCTACGGCGTCCAGTTGTCGGCTCTCCGCCGCGGCGTGCACGTGGTGGTCGGCACCCCCGGCCGCATCATGGACCACCTCGCCAAGGGCACGCTCGACCTCTCCGAGCTGCAGTACCTCGTGCTCGACGAGGCCGATGAGATGCTCAAGATGGGCTTCGCGGAAGACGTCGAGCAGATCCTCGCGCAGACGCCCGAGGAGAAGCAGGTCGCCCTCTTCTCCGCCACGATGCCGCCGCAGATCCGCCGTCTGGCGCAGAAGTACCTGCGCGATCCCGAAGAGATCAGCATCAAGTCGAAGACCGCGACCGGCACGAACATCACCCAGCGATACCTGGTGGTGTCCTATGCGCAGAAGGTCGATGCTTTGACCCGCATCCTCGAGGTCGAGAACTTCGACGGCATGATCGTCTTCGTCCGCACCAAGAACGAGACCGAGACGCTCGCCGAGAAGCTGCGTGCGCGCGGGTACTCGGCCGCGGCGATCAACGGCGACGTGCCGCAGGTGCAGCGCGAGCGCAGCGTCAACCAGCTCAAGGACGGCAAGCTCGACATCCTCGTCGCCACCGATGTCGCCGCCCGCGGCCTCGACGTCGAGCGCATCAGCCACGTCATCAACTTCGACATCCCGACCGACACGGAATCGTACGTGCACCGCATCGGTCGCACCGGCCGTGCCGGTCGCACCGGTGACGCGATCAGCTTCATCACTCCGCGTGAGCGCTACCTCCTCAAGCACATCGAGAAGGCGACGCGTCAGGAACCGACGCAGATGCAGCTCCCGACCACGGAAGACGTCAACACCACGCGCCTCACCCGGTTCGACGACGCGATCACCGCCGCTCTCGGAGACGCCGCCCGGATCGAGTCGTTCCGCGATGTGGTCGCCCACTACGTCCGCAACCACGACGTCCCCGAGGGCGATGTCGCCGCGGCCCTCGCGATCGTCGCCCAGGGGGACACTCCCCTGCTGCTCGACCCGGCGGACGACCCTCTCGCGAAGGCCGTCGCCGCCGACAACCGCCCGCCCCGCGAACGCAACGCGCGCGACACCCGCGAGCCCCGCACCGAGCGCCGCGGGCGTGGTGACTACGCCGCCTACCGCATCGAGGTCGGCCGGCGCCACCGTGTCGAGCCGCGACAGATCGTCGGCGCGCTGGCGAACGAGGGCGGCCTCGGACGCGACGACTTCGGGGCGATCAACATCCGCCCCGACTTCTCGATCGTCGAGCTTCCCGCGAACCTCGACCCGGCCGTTCTCGAGAAGCTGAGCAGCACACGCATCTCGGGCCAGCTCATCGAGATCAAGCCGGATCGTGGACCGGGTGCGCGACGCGGCGGGCCGCGTGAGGGCGGCGCTCGCTTCGACCGGCGCGACCGTGACGATCGTCCGCGCCGCAACGACGACAGCCGTCCGCCGCGTGGCGACCGCGAGGAGAAGCCGTTCCGCAAGCCGCGGCACAAGAACTGAGCGCTCGCGGCGGAGCTAGCCGGCCTCGCGCCGCGCGAGCTTCGCCGCGAGATCGACCAGCACCTCGGGTCGCGCCAGCAGAAGGCGCTGCTCAGGGTGACCGATCAACTGGTCGAGCAGCAGTTGAGCGCCGACGACCGTCGGGCGCCAGTACCCTCCGACGTGGTGGCGTCCGAGATCGAGGCGCTGCGCCTCTCCGCGGACGATGAGCTCCACCGAGCCGTCATCCGGTCCGATACCGACATCCTCCTGCGCCGCCGCAGCGAGAATTCCCAGCCCGATCGTGCTTGCCAGCCCCGGGTAACGGAATCCCGTCGTCGGAACGTCGAGCCGCACCGACGAGAGGTGCTCCCACGCGAACACCCGGCCTGCTCCGGCCCCGTGCCGGTGCACGACGACGTCTTCCGTGAGGCGGAGGTGGCCGCGCCCCGGGTCACCCACGACGAGCGCGCCCTCAGCGACGATGAGCGGACCGTAACGCCTCATTCCGCCGAAGACACCTCGCCGAGCGCCTCGGGTCCCTCCGTCACCAGCAGGTGGAACTGCGCGGCGTCGAGGATGCGGATGCCGAGTTCCTCGGCCTTGCCAAGCTTGGATCCGGCCCCCGGTCCTGCGGCGACGAAGTCGGTCTTCTTCGAGACGCTCGAGGCCGCTTTTCCGCCGGCCTGGATGATCGCCTCCTGGGCGCCTTCACGCGTGTACCCGTCGAGCGAACCCGTGGCCACGATCGTCAGCCCCTCGAGCACGCCTCCGGCCGAGACGGCGGCTCCGGGGCCGGGGTGTCCGGGAGTCGCCCATTGCACTCCCGCCGCCGCCCACTGATCAACGATCGCGACGTGCCAATCCACGTCGAACCATGCCAGAAGGGAGTCGGCGATGATCCCGCCCACTCCTTCGACGGCCGCCAGCTCCTCGCGAGACGCCCCACGGATCGCATCGAGCGAGCCGAACCACTGGGCCAGTGCGCGCGCCGCGACCGGTCCGACGTGACGGATGTTGAGCGAGACGAGCAGGCGCCAGAGTTCCTTGGTCTTCGCCTTCTCCAGCTCCGCCAGCAGCGTCACGGCTTGGGACGACGGTTGAGGACCTTCGACACCCGACTTCTTCTCGGCTGCCGTCGGGTTGCGACGGAACGGCGCACGGGTCTTGACGATGCCGTCGTCGTCCTGCTTGGGCAGGCCGGTCTCGGCGTCGCGCACGAACAGCTCGATCGGGACCAGCTGCTCCAACGACAGGTCGAACAGGCCGGCCTCGGTCACGAGCGGCGGCTCCGCCGGTGAGGTCGGCTGAGTGAGCGCGGCCGCCGTCACCTCACCGAGCGCCTCGACATCGAGCGCACCACGCGAACCGATGTGCTCGACACGACCGCGCACCTGGGCGGGGCACGAGCGGGCGTTGGGGCAACGCAGATCGATGTCGCCCTCCTTCATCGCCCGCAACTCCGTGCCGCACTCGGGGCAGACCTCCGGCATCACGAACTCGCGCTCCGACCCGTCGCGACGCTCGACGACCGGTCCCAGCACCTCGGGGATCACGTCGCCGGCCTTGCGGAGCACGACCGTGTCTCCAATCAGCACGCCCTTCGCCTTGACCACGTCCTTGTTGTGCAGCGTGGCCTGGCGCACGACGGAACCCGCCACCTGCGCCGGGGCCATCACCGCGAAGGGTGTGGCGCGCCCGGTACGCCCGACCGAGACGACGATGTCGAGCAGCTTCGTCTGCACCTCTTCGGGCGGGTACTTGTAGGCGATCGCCCACCGGGGCGCCCGGCTCGTCGCGCCGAGCTCGTCGTGGAGTTCGAGTTCGTCGACCTTGACCACGATGCCGTCGAGCTCGTGTTCGATGTCGTGACGATGCTCGCCGAAGTACTCCACGAAGCCGGTGACCTCGTCGATGCTCGCGCAGACCTTCGTGTGCGGGCTCGTCGGGAGGCCCCAGGTCGAGAGGAGCTCATACACCTCGCTCTGAGCCGCGACCGGCGGGTTCTGCCAGGCGCCGATGCCGTGCACGTAGAGAGCGAGGGATTCGATGCGCAGCAGTCCCGCCTCGAGCTCGAGGCCGTCCTTCTTGTCGATCTGCTGGCGCAGCCCGCCACTGGCGGCGTTGCGGGGGTTGGCGAACGACGGGAACCGACGAGCGGCCGCCGTACGCGCCTTCTCCTCGTCGAACGGGCGCTTCGCACCGGTGCGGGCCTCCCAGCGCGCGAGCGCATCGGAGTAGGCGCGTTCCCGGAAGGACGCCTGCGCCGCGTTGAGTCGCTCGAACGCGGCCACCGGGATGAAGACCTCGCCGCGCACCTCGACGATCGCGGGATGCCCTTCGCCGTCCAGGCGCTCGGGGATCTCCGGCAGCCGCAGCGCGTTCTCGGTCACGATCTCGCCGACCCGTCCGTCGCCGCGCGTGGCCGCGGAGGTGAGGACGCCGTTCTCGTAGCGGAGATTGATCGCAAGACCGTCGATCTTCAGCTCGGTGAGCCACGCGACGTCACGACCGGCGGAGGCGCGGGTCTTCGCCGCCCACTCCCGGAGCTCGTCGAGGGAGAAAACGTTGTCGAGGCTGAGCATGCGCTCGGCGTGCTCGATCGTCGCGAGCCCTGTCGTCTCGGCCGCGCCGACCATCTGCGTGGGCGAATCCTGACCCTGCAGCTCGGGATGCAGACGCTCGAGTTCTTCGAGCCGACGCATCCACCCGTCGTAGGTCGCGTCGTCGACCAGCGAGGTATCGCGACCGTAGTAGGCATCCTTCGCTTCGAGGATGCGAGTGGTCAGCTCCTCGGCCTCGGTGCGGGCGTCTTCGAGCGAGATGATGTCGGGCACCCGGCAAGTCTACGAGCGGGCACCGACATTCGGAGGGGCGCCGCTCAGGCGTCGACCGGAACCGCCGAGACCGTCCGGTCGATGGTGAACTGGCCGAGCACGCGCGTACCGACGTAGAGCACCGCGGTCTGTCCGGGGGCGACGCCGTCGAGCGGCACGACCGGCACCACCCGCACGCCGTCTGCATCGACGGAAGCGGTCGCCTCGACCGGCTCGGCATGGGCGCGGATCTGCACGTGGCAGTCGAAGTCGGATGCCGTCGGCGCTGCCCCCGCCCAGCTGAATCTCGCGCCCGAGATCTCGCGGATCGCGAGCGCCTCCTTGGGGCCGACGACGACCGTGTTCGACACGGGACGGACCTCGAGCACGAAGCGCGGCTTGCCGTCGGCGGCCGGGATGCCGAGCTTCAGGCCTCTGCGCTGTCCGACCGTGTAGCCGTGCGCCCCCTCGTGCGACCCGACGACGGCGCCGCTGCGGTCGACGATCTCGCCGGTCGCGGTGCCGACCTTCTCGGCCAGCCAGCCGCGCGTGTCGCCGTCGGGGATGAAGCAGATGTCATGGCTATCGGGCTTCTGCGCGACGCTCAGGCCGCGCTCCGCGGCCTCCGCGCGCACCAGAGCCTTGGACGGCGTCGTCCCCAGCGGGAAGTACGTGTGCGCGAGCTGCTCGGCCGTGAGCACTCCCAGCACATAGGACTGATCCTTCGCGTTGTCGGATGCGCGATGCAGCTCGAGCCCGCCCTCGCCGTCCACGAGTGTGGCGTAGTGCCCCGTGCAGACCGCATCGAAGCCCAGTTCGATCGCCCGCTCCAACAGTGCCGCGAACTTGATCTTCTCGTTGCAGCGCATGCACGGGTTGGGGGTGCGACCCGCCTGGTACTCCGAGATGAAGTCATCGATCACGTCGTCGCGGAACCGCTCCGAGAAGTCCCACACGTAGAAGGGGATGCCGAGCCGGTCCGCCGCGCGGCGCGCATCCATGGCGTCCTCGATCGTGCAACATCCGCGGCTGCCGGTGCGGAGAGTGCCACCGGCACGCGAGAGCGCGAGATGCACCCCCACGACCTCGTGGCCGGCCTCGACCGCGCGCGCCGCGGCAACGGCGGAGTCCACTCCGCCACTCATCGCCGCCAGGATTCGCATGGATCCAGTCTACGAGCGTGCGGCTGTGCCGGCGCCGGATGCGCGGAGATAGGCGTCTCCGATCACCTCCACGACGGCGGTGACGTCGTCGTCCGTCGACGTTCGTCCCAGGCTGAACCGCAGGACGCTCCGCGCATCCTGCTCGCTCCGCCCCATCGCCCGCACCACGTGCGAGGGCTCCGCGACCCCCGCCTGACACGCGGACCCGGTCGAGGCGGCGACGCCCGCGGTGTCGAGCAGGAAGAGCAGACTCTCCCCCACCGCCCCGGGAAAGAGGATGTGCGCGTTGCCCGGGAGCCGATCGACCGGGTCGCCGAGCAGCACGGCCTCGGGCACCCGCGCTCGGATGCCGGCGACCAACCGGTCCCGCAGCGCGCCGAGTCGGATCGCTTCGGCAGGACGCTCACGCTCGGCGAGCTCGAGAGCCGTGGCGAAGGCGGCGGCGCCCGGGACGTCCTGGGTACCGGCGCGGAGGCCGCGCTGCTGCGCCCCGCCCCGGAGCAACGGAGCCATGCGCGCGGTCCGGGCGACGATCAGAGCACCGACGCCGACCGGCGCTCCGATCTTGTGCCCGGCGAGGCTGAGGGCCACGAGCCCGACTCCCGTTCCGGCGTCACCGCGGAGTCGCCGGAACGACAGCGGCAGATGGCCGAGCGCGGCGACGGCATCCAGGTGCAGGGGCACGCCGGCCTCCGCCGCAGAGGAGGCCAGCTCTGCGGCGGGGTTCACCGTGCCCGCTTCGTTGTTCGCGACCAGCGCGGTGGCGAGGGCGGCTCCGGGGAGTGCCGCGGCGAAACGCCCCGGATCGATGAGCGCCGCCGAGGTCAGGGCGACGGGGCGCACGACCGCCCCCTCACTCTGGAGGGATTCCACGGTGTCCATGGTCGCGTGATGCTCACCGTCGGGCAGGACGATCGCGTCGCGTCCCTGAGCGCGGGCGCGCCAGCTCCCCTGGAGCGCGAGATTGATCGACTCGGTCCCGCCCGAGGTGAAGACGATCTCGATCGGGTCGGCGTCGAGCACCTCGGCCACCCGTTCACGCGACTCCTCGAGGAGCCGACGGGCATCCTGTCCGGCGCCGTGCGTCGACGATGCATTGCCGATCGTCTCGCTCGCGGCGAGCCAGGCATCGCGCGCCTCCGGGCGCAGCGGAGTCGTCGCGGCGTGGTCGAGATAGTGCATCTCTCCACTCTCCCCCATTCCGACGTGCATCGGCGCGCGGAACCCGGTTCCCACTGGTCCGACACCCGAGCACAGCACTCTAGGGTGTATTCATGCCCGAGACCCGAGTCTTCGCCGCGCCCGGCGGCACCACCCTCGACGATCTCGGCGTGCGTTTGCACGACGGGGTCGGCACGCTGCGCGTCTGGTCGCAGAATGCGTCCTCCGTCGAACTCGTGGTGTTCGACGCCACCGATCTCGACTGGGCGACCGACCAGGTCTCCCTCGAGCGCCTCCCGGGCGGTGTGTGGGAGGTCACGACACCGCTCCTCCAGCCCGGAACCCGGTACGCGATCCGCGTCGGTGGCCCGCACGGACCGGGCAATACGTTCAACCCCGAGACGCTGCTCCTCGATCCCTACTCCCGCGGCCTCGCCCAGGGCGGCGGGTACGAGGAGTGGCGGTCGGTCGTGATCGTCGACGGTTTCGACTGGGGGGACTCCCGCAAGCCGCGTGTCCCGCTCGACCGCACGATCATCTACGAGGGCCACCTCAAGGGCCTCACCAAGCGACAGCCCGATGTGCCGCCCGCCCTCCACGGCACCTACGCCGGGCTCGCCCACCCGGCGATGATCGAGTACTTCCACACGCTCGGGATCACCTCGATCGAACTCCTCCCCGTGCACGCGTTCGTCCCGGAGCCGCGCCTGCTCGAGCGCGGGCTCACGAACTACTGGGGCTACAACACGCTGAACTTCTTCACCCCGCACACCGCCTACGCCTCGGAGGATGCACGCAAGGAGGGACCCGAAGCGGTCCTCGCGGAGTTCAAGGGGATGGTGCGTCTGCTCCACGAAGCCGGGCTCGAAGTCATCCTCGACGTCGTCTACAACCACACCTCCGAGGAGGGCATCGGCGGGCCCCGCTCCAGCCTGCGCGGTCTCGACAACGCGAACTACTACCGCCAGGACGCGAGCGGCGCGTACATCGACACGACCGGTTGCGGCAACACCCTGAACACGTCGACGGATGCCGGTGCACGCCTCGTGCTCGACTCCCTGCGCTACTGGGCGCAGGAGATGCAGATCGACGGGTTCCGCTTCGACCTCGCGACGTCGATCGCCCGCGACGCGGACCACACCTACTCTCCCGAGCATCCGCTCCTGACGGCGATCGCGAACGATCCGGTGCTGCGCGACACCAAACTGATCGCCGAGCCGTGGGACGTGGGGCTCGGCGGATGGCAGACCGGCAACTTCCCGGCCGGGTGGCACGAGTGGAACGACCGCTACCGCGACCGCGTGCGCAACTTCTGGCTGAGCGACATCGACTACGCGCGTCGGGCGTCGGCGCCGGTCGGCATCGGCGGATTCGCGACGCGACTCGCCGGATCGTCGAACACGTTCGAGGAGAAGCGCGGGCCGCTCGCGAGCGTCAACTTCGTGACCGCCCACGACGGCTTCACCCTGCACGACCTCGTCTCGTACGACGTCAAGCACAACGAGGCCAACGGCGAGCACAATCGCGACGGCGCGGACACGAACCGCGCCTTCAACCACGGTGTCGAGGGACCGACCGACGACGCCGCGATCCTCTCCGCCCGCCGCAAGGCGATGCGCAATCTCCTCGGCACGCTGCTGCTCTCGGCCGGTATCCCCATGCTCACCGCGGGCGATGAGGTCGGTCGCACGCAGCGGGGCAACAACAATGCCTACGCACAGGACTCCGCACTCACGTGGCTGGCCTGGGACTACGAACCGTGGCAGCTCGACCTGCAGGCGCACGTCGCACGCCTGATCGAGCTGCGCTCGCAGAACCCCGCACTGCGCCCGAGCCGGTACGCGCGCCTCGGCGAGCACATCCCGAACGCCTCGGTGATGGACTGGTTCGACCAGAACGGCGAGACGATGGAGAGCGATCAATGGACGGATCCGGGCAACCGCACGCTCCAGTACGTCGCGGCATCCACTCCGGATGCCGAGGACGCGAATCGCATCCTCCTGATCGTGCACGGCACCGAGTCCCCGATCGACGTACGGCTGCCCGAGGAGATCGAGGGCGCCACCCGCTTCGTGTCGCTCTGGTCCAGCGCGGACGAGCGTCCGTCGGACGACCGTGAGGTGTTCGCGCCCGGTGACGTCCTCCCCGTCGCCGGCACGTCGATGCGACTTTTCCTGGTCGAATGATGTCGGGTCGCGACGCGCTTGTCCACCCGGTATCGGAGGTCTGACCGGAGCGGTACATTCGGGATGTGGCTGCACGCGTCGGAAGTTCTCCCTCGGCTCTTCGGAGCCCCGCCCAGATCCCCCTGCGTCCCCGCGCGGACGAACCGATCACCGAAGGGGTGACCACCGGCAGACTCCCGCTCACGAACGTGCAGCCCTCCGTTCCCGGTGGGTTCCCGCCCAAGGCGTTCGTCGGCGAGGTCGTCCCGTTCAGCGTGGTCTCGTTCCGTGAGGGTCACGACATCATCGGGGTCCATCTCCGGCTCACCGCACCGGACGGCGCCGAGAGCCTGCACCGACTCGCTCCCCGTGAGGACGGCACCGACACCTGGGCGGCGGAGATCGCGCTCGATGCCCAGGGATCGTGGACGTACCGTTTCGAGGCGTTCTCCGACGATTTCGCGACGTGGGCGCACGCCGCGGAGCTCAAGGTCGCCGCCGGGGTCGACGTCCCGGTGATGGCGGCGCTCGGAGCCGAGATACTCCAGCGCGCAGCGACGGAGCGCGATCGTCCGGCCGCAGAGCGCAAGCGGCTGACCGCCGCGGCGGCCTCCCTCGCCACCGGGGACGCCGCAACGACCTCGGCGCTGTCGACGGATGCCGACCTCGCGCGCGCGTTCGCCGATCGCCCCGTCACCGCCCTCCGTTCCGCGACGCCGGACCATCGGCTCGTGGTCGACCGCACCGCCGCCGGCGTCGCGTCCTGGTACGAGTTCTTCCCCCGCTCCGAAGGCGCCAAGCGCCTCAAGGACGGAACGGTGAAGAGCGGCACGTTCCGCAGCGCGACGAAGCGACTGCCCGGTGTCGCGGCCATGGGCTTCGATGTGCTCTACCTCGTGCCGATCCATCCCATCGGTACGACGAATCGCAAGGGACGCAACAACACGCTGACCACCGAGCCCGGCGACCCGGGGTCGCCCTACGCGATCGGCGCGGCCGAGGGAGGGCACGACGCCATCCACCCCGAGCTCGGCACCGCCGCCGACTTCCGTGCATTCGTCCGCGCGGCGAAGAAGGAGGGGCTCGAGGTCGCGCTCGATCTCGCCCTCCAGGCGTCTCCCGATCACCCGTGGGTCTCCGCGCACCCCGAATGGTTCACCACGCTGCCCGACGGCACGATCGCGTACGCCGAGAACCCGCCGAAGAAGTACCAGGACATCTACCCGCTGAACTTCGACAACGACCCGGCGGGCATCTACGCCGAGATGCTCCGGATCGTGCAGCACTGGGTCGCGCAGGGCGTGAAGATCTTCCGGGTCGACAATCCGCACACCAAGCCCCTGCAGTTCTGGGAGTGGCTCATCGCGACCGTGAACGCCCAGGACCCCGACGTCATCTTCTTGGCCGAGGCTTTCACCCGCCCCGCCGTCATGCGCGCGCTCGCCGCCGCGGGCTTCCAGCAGAGCTACAGCTACTTCACGTGGCGCAACACCAAGGCCGAGCTCGAGGAGTTCCTGACCTCGGTGTCGCACGAGACCAGCGACTACATGCGCCCCAACCTCTTCGTGAACACGCACGACATCCTCACCGAGTACCTGCAGTTCGGCGGGCGCGCGGCATACCGGGTACGAGCCTGCATCGCCGCGACCGCCGCACCGCTGTGGGGCGTGTACGCCGGTTACGAGCTCCTCGAGAACGTCGCCCGTCCCGGGTCCGAGGAGAACATCGACAACGAGAAGTACGAGTTCAAGTTCCGCGATTGGGAGGGCGCCGAGGCCCGCGGCGAGTCCCTGGCTCCGCTGTTGCGCCGACTGAACGAGATCCGCCGACAGCATCCCGCGCTGCGTCAGCTCCGCAACTTCGACGTGCACTGGAGCGACGACGACCACGTGCTGGTCTACAGCAAGCACCTGGATGCTGCTTTCACCGGAACCGGCTCCCCCGACACGCTGATCGTCGTCGCCAACGTCGACCCGCATTCCGTCCGCGAGACCACCGTGCACCTCGACACCTCGCGCTGGGGGGTCCCCCTCGGTGAGCAGTTCGAGGTCGAGGATCTGCTCACGGGAGCGGTGTGGACCTGGTCGGATCACAACTACGTGCGCCTCGACGCCTTCGCCGAGCCCGTGCACATCCTGAAGGTGAGGCACCGCCCATGACTTCCATCGACGACCTGACGGCATCCGCCGAGTGGCAGGCGGTGTCCTCGGGCACCCACCACGACCCGCACGCCGTCCTCGGCGCCCACCCGCACAAGGATGGCGCCGACCGCACCGTCACGGTGATCCGTGCGCGCCGACCGCTCGCCTCGTCGGTCGCCGCCGTCTTCGGCAACGGCCAGCGACTCGACCTCGCCCACGTCGCTCAGGGGATCTGGGAGGCGCAGCACGACGGCCCGCCCGTGCCCTACCGTCTCGCGACGGCCTATGGAGACGACGAGGAGACCGTCGTCGGCGACCCCTATCGCCATGCGCCCACCCTCGGCGACGTCGACATCCATCTGATCGCCGAGGGCCGGCACGAACGCCTCTGGCACGTGCTCGGGGCGCATCCCGGCGACGTCGACGGAGAGACGGGGGTCGCGTTCGCCGTGTGGGCGCCCAACGCCACGGCCGTGCGCGTGATCGGCGACCACAACGGATGGAGCGGAGAGTCCCACGTCATGCGCTCCATGGGCGCCAGCGGCGTCTGGGAGCTGTTCGTGCCCGATCTCGCGGTCGGCACCCGCTACAAGTATCAGATCCGTACGCGCTCCGGGGAGTGGATCCTCAAGGCCGACCCGATGGCGCAGTGGGCCGAGGTACCGCCGGACACGGCGTCGGTCGTCACGGCATCGTCGTATGTCTGGAGCGACGGTGCATGGATGACCCGACGCGCCGCCACGCATGCCGTCGCGCAGCCTCTCTCCGTCTACGAGGTCCACATCGGCTCCTGGCGGGGCGGTCTCGGGTATCGGGACCTCGCCGAGCCGTTGATCGAGCACGTGACGACGACGGGGTTCACCCACGTCGAGTTCATGCCGGTGGCCGAGCATCCGTTCGGCGGGTCCTGGGGCTATCAGGTGAGCGGCTACTACGCGCCCACCAGCCGGTTCGGGACGCCCGACGATCTGCGGTACCTCATCGATCGTCTGCACCAGGCGGGCATCGGCGTGATCATGGACTGGGTTCCGGGGCACTTCCCGAAGGACGCGTTCGCGCTGGCCCGCTTCGACGGCCAGCCCCTGTACGAGCACCCGGACCCGCGTCGTGGCGAGCACCAGGACTGGGGAACCCTCATCTTCGACTACGGCCGCCCCGAGGTGCGAGGATTCCTCGTGGCCAACGCGCTGTATTGGCTCGACGAGTTCCACGTAGACGGTCTCCGCGTCGACGCCGTCGCATCGATGCTCTACCTCGACTACTCGCGCAACGAGGGCGAGTGGGAGCCGAACATCCACGGAGGTCGCGAGAACCTCGAGGCCATCCGGTTCCTGCAGGAGGTCAACGCGACGTCGTACCGGCTGCACCCCGGGATCATGATGATCGCCGAGGAGTCGACGAGTTTCCCCGGAGTGACCGCACCGACCGACCATGCCGGTCTCGGATTCGGCTTCAAGTGGAACATGGGCTGGATGAACGACTCGCTCCAGTACATCGCCCGCGATCCGATGTACCGCGCGCACCACGAAGGCGAGATGACGTTCTCGTTCGTATACGCCTTCGGCGAGAACTACCTGCTGCCCATCAGCCATGACGAGGTCGTCCACGGCAAGGGCAGCCTCGTGACCAAGATGCCCGGCGACCACTGGCACAAGCTCGCCAACGTGCGCGCCTACCTCGGCTACATGTGGGGCCACCCCGGCAAGAAGCTGCTCTTCATGGGCCAGGAGTTCGGTCAGCTCGCCGAATGGTCGGAGTCACGTGAGTTGGACTGGTGGCTGCTCGACCAGCCGTCCCACGCCCAGCTGCAGGACTTCGTCGCGTCTCTCAACGCGGCGTATCGCGTGCAGGCGCCGCTGTGGGCCCGCGACAGCGATGCCTCGTCGTTCTCACGTCTGGGAGCACCGAGCTGGGATCCGACCGTGATCGCGTTCGAGCGCCGCGACGGTCACGGCGGACGCGTCGTCGTGATCAGCAACTTCTCCGGCATCGAGCACGTCGGCTACCGCCTCGAACTCCCCCGTGAAGGCGTGTGGGAGGAGATCCTCAACACGGATGCCTCGGCGTTCGGAGGCCGCGGATCGGGCAATCTCGGTGTCGTCGTCGCGCACGTGGAGGACGGCGGTCCGGCGACGGCGACGATCACCCTCCCGGCGCTGTCGACGCTGTGGCTCCGGTACCAGACCGACCCCCACGTTCCGAGCGTCACCCGCGGCTAGGGCGACCCGAGCCGGAAGCGGTGATCAGAAGAGGAGCGAGGTCAGGCGGTTCCGCGCCGAGACGACGCGAGGGTCGCCGGCACCGATGAGTCCGAACAGCTCGACGAGACGCTCGCGAACCGGTGTGCGCTCATCCGACGGGAGCTGTGCGAACAGATCGAGGAGACGTCCGAAGGCATCGTCGACGTGCCCACCCGCGAGATCGAGGTCGGCGACGTCGAACTGTGCCGCGATGTCGAGCGGTGCCGCCGCGGCGGCGGCACGAGCGGTCTGCAGATCGAGCGACTGCACGCGATCGAGCAACCGCACCTGTCCGAGCCCGGCGATAGCGTCCTCGTCGCGGGGGTTCTCCACGAGCGCCTTCTCGTACGCGACAATGGCGGCGGCGTAGTCGCCCGCCTCGATCGCAGCGAAGGCCTCGGCATGAAGCGGCGGCAGCGCGGGCTCCTCGGGAGCCGCAGCCTCCTCGCCGACCGGCGCGCCGTCGACCGCCAGCGAACCGGTCACGCCGTTCTGCGCGGCGAGCTGCAGCAGCTGCGCGAAGACCGCGCGCACCTGCTCCTCGGGAACGGCGCCGTTGAACATCGGCACGGGCTGTCCGGCGATCAGGGCGACGACCATCGGGATGGACTGCGCGCGGAAGCTCTGCGCCAGCTGCGGATTCGCATCGACGTCGACCTTCGCCAGCAGCACACGCCCGCCCAGCTCGCGGGTGACCTTCTCGATGATGGGGCTGAGCTGCTTGCACGGCCCGCACCACTCCGCCCAGAGGTCGACGACGACGGGCACCGTGCGCGACAGCTCGAGCACCTGCCCGAACGTCTCGTCGGTCGCATCGATCACGAGATCGGCGAAAGGTGTGCCCGCGGCGGGCGCCGCCGGGGCGCCGGGCGCGGGAGCGGCCGGCCGGTTGCGCAGGCTCGACAGGTCGACGGCACCACGCAGCGCCGCAGGAGACAACTCGGTCACTTGATCACCTCTACGGAGACGAGATCCTGACGCGATGCCAGGAGTTTGATCTGCTCGGTGGATCCCTGCGCGGGGACCGAGAAGAAGAGCTGGAACTCATAGGTCGTCACGACGCCCTTCGCGGACTCCGAGACGCCGGTGAGAGCATTGGCCTTCGCGTTGTCCCCGAAGCGGATGACGGCGTCGGCGGACGTCGGCTTCACGGTCTCGGCGTCGGTCAGCGTGATGCCGACGATCGCTCCGCTGTCGAGGGTCGTCATCGAGACGGCGGGGGTGTCGGTCGGCGCCATGTCGAAACTGACCTCGGACGTCTCGGCCGCACCGTTGTCGATGAGGTTCTGGACCACCGTCTGCCGACTGTCGCGGATCGAGGTCGCGAGCTTCTGCGAGAGATCGTCGAAGAGCCCGTTGGAGGCGCTCTTCTCCCCCGTGTCGACGACGTCCGCGAACGCGGCGGCGAGTTCGCCGGGAGCGATGCTGAGGAAGGCGGAGTCATCCGGGACCAGCGCGGTGCCGAGCCAGGCGGCGGCGACGTCCGGGAACACCGCGTCCGCCGACATCTCCGCGATGTTCGTCACCTTGTAGTTCGACCACGGATCCTGCTGCGTCATGGTGAGCAGCACGGGCGGGACGGTCTCGTCGTCCGCGCTCTTGGAGAGCAGGAGCGTCGTACGGGGCCAACGATCGGTCGCCTCGGGGAGCACGACCTCCACGTCGTCGGTGGGGATCGCGGCGGGAACGGGAGAATCGGCGATCGCGGTGCGCAGGGCGTAATCCGTCGTGCGAGCCGTCAGCGCCGGTCCGTCGAGCCGCGTCTTGGCGAGATCGAGATCGCGGTTCGTGTCGGCTTCGACGAGTGTGGTGGAGATCTCGCCGAGGATGCGTTCGGCCTGACCCTCGGTGACGGCCGGCGGCTTCTGGTTCTCGGGGGCGATCACCGTCGGAGTGGGCGACGGTGTCGCCTCGGGAGCGCCCAGTTGCGGCCACGAATCGGACGAGCAACCAGCCGCGAGCACCGCGGTGAGCCCGAGGATCGGTACGACGAGGAGACGGCGACGCCGGCGAGCGGGATCTGCGGCCTTCATCGTCGACTTCCCCTCGGTCTTCTCGTCCGTCTTCCCGCCGGTCTTCTCGTCTGCGGGCGCAGCGGGCTCGTCGACGATCTCGGCGTCCTGGACGTCGTCGTCGGTGGCCTGCGGCTTCGCCGGGGTCGCTCCGCTCTCTATCGCTGCGCGTTCGCCCGCGGGCAGGGAGGCGAGGTCGATGGGCTCGGTCACCGGGAGCGGACCCGGGCCCTTGCGACGCGGACCGCGACCGCGACGCTGATGACGGATGCCGAGCACGTAGAGGATCAGTCCCACCAGCAACAGCACACCCCCGCCTGCCATGAGCGGACCTGCGGCCGGGGTGGACGTGTCGAGCGGCCAGGACGCCACGATGTCGTCGGGCGCGTTCTCGGTCCCGTCGTAGGCGACGAGCACGCTGACTCCCTCGGGGAGACGGAGATTGTCGAGCGACAGCGAGTCGGTGTCGCTGAAGGAGTTCAGCCACAGGTCGGATCCGACGGGGTTGCGTCCGCTGTCTGCAGCGGGGTCGTCCTCGGCGGTCGGCTCCTCCGTCGCGGCGTCTCCCGAGTCGACTGCGTCATCCTCGGCCGCAGGCGCGGCGATGTGTTCGACCTGGAAGGATCCGTCGTCGTCGACGGTCACCTGGTTGTAGTCGGAGTCGGCGAGCCACGCCTCCATGTCGGCCGTGCGTCCGTAAGCGGAGAAGATGTCGCCGTCGCCGCTGATCAGCAGCGTCTGCGCGCCGGGGTGGGCACGCAGCACATCCCCGTCGAGCAGGATGAACGGCGCAGGCTCTTCGATCTGCACCTTCTCCTGCACCGAATCCGGCCCCATGAAGATGGTGCGCTGAGCGATGCCGGCACCGATCAGGGCCGCGGCCAGGACGAAGGCCACGACGGCCCATACGAAACGCACGAATAGTCTCCTCACGCATCCCGCACGATCGGCCGGGACGCAACACTCGACATTTCAGACTAGCGAAACCACCTGTGTGTTGCCCACAAGGGTGATTCCCCCGGTGTGGAACGGCACGTCGCGCGGGCTGCGCGTGGCACGATCGGTAGCCTGGCAGCACCCCGACACGAGGAGTCGAGATGAAGATCCACAACCCCTTCCGCACCGCCCTGGTGGCGACGCTCGGAGTGGGCCTCGGCATCCTCCTGATCGGAAGCCTGCAGAACCTCTCCACCGTCCTGCTGTACGTCGGCACCGCGCTGTTCCTCAGCCTCGGACTCGACCCGGTGGTCGCATTCCTCGAACGCCGCAAGCTCCCCCGCTGGCTCGCGGTGCTCGTCACCATCCTCGGAGTGCTGGGCGTCTTCGCGGGCATCGTCCTGATGGTGCTCCCCATCCTGGTCGATCAGATCAGCCAGCTCGTCCGGCGCATCACGCTGTTCCTGCAGAGCACCTACATCGGCGACGTGAAGGACTGGATCAGCGATGTCTTCCCGGGCCTGCAGCCCTCATTCATCGACGACACGTTCACGCGTGCGACCGACTGGCTGCTCGAGAACTGGGGAACGATAACCGAGAGCGTGATCGTGGTCGGCACCTCGATCATCACCGGCCTGTTCGGCGCTTTCATCGTGCTGATCCTCACGGTGTACCTCACGGCATCCACTCCCTCACTCAAGCGCGCCGTCTACCAGCTCGCGCCGGCCTCGAAGCGGGAGCGCTTCATCGACCTGGCCGACCAGATCACCGACTCGGTCGGGTACTACGTGATGGGCCAGGTCTCGCTCGGCGTGATCAACGGCGTGCTGAGCGCGATCTTCCTCTCAATCATCCAGGCGCCCTTCCCTGCCGTGCTCGCGGTCATCGCGTTCTTCTTCTCGCTCATCCCGCTCGTGGGCACGCTCACCGG